>CP032507.1:2355000-2955000 GCA_008375315.1 Ectothiorhodospiraceae bacterium BW-2
AAGGTGTGCCTGCATTAAGTGAAGCTTCTAGCAAGTAGAGCTGAAACAGGTTGCAATAACCAGGTGGCTGCGACTGTTTATCAAAAACATAGCACTCTGCAAAATCGAAAGATGAAGTATAGGGTGTGACGCCTGCCCGGTGCCGGAAGGTTAATTGATGGGGTTAGCGCAAGCGAAGCTCTTGATCGAAGCCCCGGTAAACGGCGGCCGTAACTATAACGGTCCTAAGGTAGCGAAATTCCTTGTCGGGTAAGTTCCGACCTGCACGAATGGCGTAACGATGGCCACACTGTCTCCACCCGAGACTCAGTGAAATTGAAATCGCTGTTAAGATGCAGCGTACCCGCGGCTAGACGGAAAGACCCCGTGAACCTTTACTACAGCTTTGCACTGAATTTTGAACCTGCTTGTGTAGGATAGGTGGGAGGCAATGAAACTAAAACGCCAGTTTTAGCCGAGCCGCCCTTGAAATACCACCCTGGCATGTTTGGAGTTCTAACCTCGGGCCGTAAACCGGTTCAGGGACAGTGTATGGTGGGTAGTTTGACTGGGGCGGTCTCCTCCCAAAGAGTAACGGAGGAGCACGAAGGTACCCTAAGCATGGTCGGACATCATGCGGTTAGTGTAAAGGCACAAGGGTGCTTGACTGTGAGACAGACAAGTCGAACAGGTACGAAAGTAGGTCTTAGTGATCCGGTGGTTCTGAATGGAAGGGCCATCGCTCAACGGATAAAAGGTACTCCGGGGATAACAGGCTGATACCGCCCAAGAGTTCATATCGACGGCGGTGTTTGGCACCTCGATGTCGGCTCATCACATCCTGGGGCTGTAGTCGGTCCCAAGGGTATGGCTGTTCGCCATTTAAAGTGGTACGCGAGCTGGGTTCAGAACGTCGTGAGACAGTTCGGTCCCTATCTGCCGTGGGCGTTTGAGAATTGAGAGGAGCTGCTCCTAGTACGAGAGGACCGGAGTGGACGAACCTCTGGTGTTCCGGTTGTCACGCCAGTGGCACTGCCGGGTAGCTATGTTCGGACGGGATAACCGCTGAAAGCATCTAAGCGGGAAGCCTCCCTCAAGACGAGTTCTCACTGGAGCCTTGAGCTCCCTAAAGGGTCGTTGGAGACTACGACGTTGATAGGTCGGGTGTGGAAGCGCAGTAATGTGTGAAGCTAACCGATACTAATTGCCCGTGAGGCTTGGCCATATAACCCCAAAGGGTTTAGCCGATTATTAACATGCTTGCCTGTACCTGTTTTTCCTGGTGGCAATAGCGAGTGGGAACCACCTGACCCCATCCCGAACTCAGAAGTGAAACTGCTCAGCGCCGATGATAGTGTGGCAGATGCTATGTGAAAGTAGGTCACCGCCAGGAACTTATTCCTAAAGCCTCTGCTATAGCCTAGCAGAGGCTTTCTTCGTTTGGAGAGTGCCAACCTTGTTTGAATTGCAGAACCGCATTTTTTGCGCGTTACTACGAAGCTATTGCTGCTTATCTCGTCGCTACTCCATTGAGATATTTGATCAGATCGATTCAACCAACTCCTATCTATTGCAACGCTCTCCCCTTCAGTCGGATAGAGTACAGTTACTCTTTGCTCGTCGGCAGACGGCCGGTAGGGGACAGTATCGGCGCCAGTGGCTCTCGCCTGAGACGGGGAATCTCTATCTATCTATCGGTTTTGGTGCTGAGATGAATCACCCTAATCTCTCTCAGGCAAGCCTGTTAACTGGAGTGCTACTGATAACCACGCTACAAAATAGCCCTATGCCAGAGCCGATTAAGCACCGTTTACAGTTAAAATGGCCTAACGATCTCTGGTTAGAGGGGGCGAAAGTGGGGGGAGTATTGACCGAGCAGCGTTTTACCGGTCAGCACATTAGTATGGTTATCGGTTTAGGTGTTAACTTTAGTGGTGAAGGTTTGGAGCCGCTTGAGAGTAGCTACAGCTATCTGTCGCTAGAAGCGGGGGCACAACCGGTCTGGTTAGCTCAGTTACTACAGGGGATGGATAGACTTTTTTGCCAGTTTGATACTCAATACGCCGTTGAGCTGTTGCAGTTGTGGCCAACCCTGGATGCTTTGTGGCAGCAGCCTCTGCAGGTTCAGCAGGGAGAGAGAGTTTTTTATGGAACGGGGGCGGGTATCGATAGCCGTGGTCACCTGTTGCTATCTACTCAAGAGGGAGTGGTCGCTCTCTGCTCCGGCTCGGTGGTATTGTGTTGAGGGTCGCCACACTCTACTGTGATGCTGGTAACAGCCGCTTAAAGTGGTGGTTGGTGGCTGAAGAGCAGCAGCTCGATAGTGGTGTGTGGCTCTATCAGATGCGATGCGATTCCCCTCTGGTTAAGTGGTCTAAGCGGATTAGCTTGCAGCAGGTGGTGGTCGCCGCTGTCGTTGAGCGGGAGCGACTAGATCCCCTTTGGGAGGCGCTCTCTCCTTGGTTAAAAGGGATAGTGCCTACTTTTATCGCTGCTGATGCGATTGCAGGGCTGGTCGATTCTGATTATGATCTCACTCAGTTGGGTGTGGATCGAGCTTTAGCTATCGCCGCAGTCTCTGCTAGCGCCCACGCGATAGTGGTTGTCGATTGCGGGACATCGGTGACGGTGGAGCTGGTGACCTCAAAACAGCGCTATTTGGGGGGGTATATCTTGCCAGGCGTGGCCATGATCTCAGAGCTTTTTCGAGCGCATACCGCTGCGGTAAGGCTCGATGGTGGAGTGCAACCGATCGTGGCAGCGAAAACTCCCGGCACGAATACTCAACAGGCGTTACTGCACGGCTCAATGGTGGCGGTAGGTGAGACGGTAGCGTATGCGATCAACTACCTACAGCAGCTTGAGCAGCAGTTACCGAAACTAGTTGTGACCGGTGGTGATGGGCAGATTATGGCGCAGCAGTTTAAGCACCCTTTTCAGTTACGGCCCGATCTGATCTTGTCGGGTATGCAGCGACTACAGCGGTTAGGAAGAGTGTGAAAAGACTGCTACTGCTGTTAGGGCTCATGAATCTGGCGGTGGCGCTACTGCTACTCGGGGAGAGGCTCTCTGCTGAGAGGGCGGCTCTCTCGCTTTCGGTGATAGCGACACCTGTTCCAGATCAGATTCAGCTATTGAGTGAGTTATCAGCGGCACAGTTGCAGCAACGCAAAAAATCGGCACCAGCTAAGAGCCCTCCGGCCCCGATACCGATGGTGCTCTTTGAGTGGCAGGCGAGTCGCGTGAAACTAGAATCGTTGTGGCAGACACGACTGCCCGATGAGATGAGTGTTGTCCCTCAGCCCCCGCGCTACTGTCTGCAAGCGCAGCAGTTATTGACCGTCACAGAGGTTGAGCGCTGGAGTCACCAGTTAGAGCCACTTGGCGAGGTGAGCCAGCAACAGGTGCCGCAGCAGGTGGAGCGCTACTGGGTGATGATACCGCAGCAGCGTCTGTCACAATCGGCACCTCGGCTAGTGACTGTGTTAAAGTCGCAGGGGGTGGTCGATGTGGCGCAGATCTTTGTCGGCGAGCACCGTGGCGCCGTCTCGTTGGGGCTCTTTTCACAGCGTAGCAGTGCAGAGCGGCGGTTGCAGCAGGTTAATCGCCTGCTCTCGAAACGGGAGCAGGCGGAGGTAGTTGTCCAGAAACGGCAGTTAGATCGAATCGCGCTCTATCTGCTTACAGAGCGATCGCTAAGTGAGCTACCCGCCTCGGTGACTGAGTTAGCGTGGCAGGTGGTAGAGAGGCAGCGGTGTCATGAGTAACCTAGGTTGGGGCTAAGCCACCTCTCTACCTCCTCTAGTGCCATCTGTTTGCGCTGGGCGTACTCTTTAACTTGATCTCGACCTAGTTTGCCTATCGCAAAATAGCGGGCGTCGGGGTGGCTGAAGTAGAGGCCGCTTACCGCAGCAGTCGGTACCATTGCCTTGGATTCTGTGAGCCAGATGCCGGTTTGCTGTTCGGCATCTAACTGCTGCCACAGTGGATCTTTTTCACTATGATCGGGGCTGGCGGGGTAACCCATCGCGGGACGAATGCCTTGATACTTCTCCGCAATTAACTGCTCATTGGTGAGCTTTTCGTTAGCGGCGTAGCCCCATAGATCGGTGCGTACCTGTTGATGGAGCCACTCAGCGAGCGCTTCGGCGAGACGATCTGCCAGCGCTTTGAGCATAATGGCACGATAGTCGTCGTGTTCGGCCTCAAAGCGGGCGACATGGTCATCAATGCCAATTCCGGCGGTGCAGGCAAACATTCCTAAATAGTCGCTCACACCACTTGCCGTCGGAGCGATATAGTCGGCTAGACAGTAGTTAGGGTGCCCTTTAGGTTGCGGTTTCTGTTGGCGTAAAAAACAGAACCGCTGCTCTCCATGGGGTAGTCGGCGCATAATGACATCATCGCCATCGCTATTAGCTGGAAAGAGGCCCACAATCGCTTTCGCTTGGAGCCAGTGATGCTCAATCAGCTCGGTGAGCATCGCTTCGGCATCGGCAAATAGTTTTCTCGCCTCCTCCCCCTTCTCCCTATCTTCAAGAATTTGTGGATAGCGCCCCTTAAGCTCCCAAGCGTGGAAGAAGAAAGTCCAATCGATATAGGGGCGCAGTTGGTTTAAGTCGATACTATCGAACAGCGTCAGGCCGAGGCGGCGGGGGGGCGGTGGGGTGTAGTTAGACCAATCGATAGTGACCCGATTAGCACGAGCCGTGGCGAGATCGATAAGAGCCGTCTGGCCATGGCGCTGCTGATGGGCGGTGCGCACCTGCTCATAGTCGAGAGCTAACTGCGCTAAAAAGGGTTCGCGTCCCCCCTTACTAATCAGATTTTGTGCCACCCCGACGGCGCGGGAGGCGTCTTTAACCCACACAATGGGGGAGTCGGAGTGGGGGGCGATCTTAACCGCAGTATGGGCCTTCGAGGTGGTGGCACCGCCAATCATTAAAGGGGTAGTGAGTTTAAGCCGCGCCATCTCTTTAGCGATCTGCTCCATCTCCTCTAGCGATGGGGTGATGAGTCCCGATAGGCCGATAATATCGACCTGATGCTCCAGTGCCGCCTCCAGAATTTTACCCATCGGCACCATGACACCGAGATCAATCACCTCAAAGTTGTTGCACTGTAGTACCACCGCGACGATATTTTTGCCGATATCGTGTACATCTCCCTTGACTGTCGCTAGTAGAATTTTGCCGTTAGAACTACTGACTCCCGCCTGCTCTCCCGCTTCGATATAGGGGATAAGATAGGCGACCGCCTTTTTCATCACCCGAGCCGACTTGACCACTTGGGGCAGAAACATCTTACCGGCACCAAAGAGATCGCCAACGCTATTCATGCCTGCCATTAACGGCCCCTCAATAACCCTAATCGGATCTTGTAGCTGTTGCCGAGCCTCTTCAGTATCCTCTTCGACATAACGATCAATGCCTTTAATGAGCGAGTGCTCTAGCCGCTGCTCTATCGGTAACTCACGCCAGCTATCACTCTCACTCTTATCGCTCGGTTGAGCGCTATCACGGTAGTTTTCGGCAATTTCTAGTAGCCTGTCGGTGCTATCTTGGCGTCGATTGAGAATGACATCTTCAACCCGTTCACGCAGCTCTTCTGTCAGCTCGTCGTAGAGCGCTAGTTGGCCGGCGTTGACAATTCCCATCGTGAGTCCGGCTTTAATGGCGTGGTAGAGAAAGACGGAGTGGATAGCCTCTCGCACCGGATGATTGCCCCGAAATGAGAACGAGACATTGGAAACCCCACCGGAGATATGGGTGTAGGGTAGGTGCTGTTTAATCCAACGAGTGGCTTCGATAAAATCGACTGCGTAGTTATTGTGCTCCTCAATTCCGGTCGCAACGGCGAAGATATTAGGATCAAAGATAATATCGGCCGGATCGAAGTGAATCGTCTCGGTTAAGAGTCGATAGCTACGCTGGCAGATATCGATTTTGCGCTGATAGCTGTCGGCCTGGCCGCTCTCATCAAAGGCCATAATAACCACAGCGGCCCCATAGCGCTGTAGCCGCTTCGCCTGCTGTAGAAACTTCTCCTCCCCCTCTTTGAGGGAGATAGAGTTTACAATCGCCTTGCCCTGACAGCACTGTAGGCCGGCTTCGATAATCTCCCACTTTGAGGAGTCGAGCATCACTGGTACGCGGGAGATATCGGGTTCAGCGGCGATAAGGTTAAGAAAGGTGACCATCGCCTCTTTGCCATCGAGCATCGCCTCATCCATATTGATGTCGATAATTTGAGCACCATTTTCGACCTGTTCCCGACAGACCGAGAGCGCCTCATCGTAGTCGCCATTGAGAATGAGTCGCTTGAACTTGGCCGAGCCGGTGACATTGGCTCGCTCACCGACATTCACAAATAGTGACTTTTTATCGATGTTAAAGGCCTCCAATCCGGCTAGACGACACTTAGGCTCTAGCGTTGGTAGCTGTCGCGGTGAGAAGGGGGCAACCGCCTCGGCGATCGCCTGAATATGTGCCGGTGTGGTGCCACAGCAGCCGCCGATAATATTTAAAAAGCCCCGCTCGGCCCACTCGGCTATTTTAGTGGCCATCGATTCGGGTGTCTCATCATAGTCACCAAAGGCGTTGGGTAAGCCGGCGTTGGGGTGGACATTGACCCGACAATCGACTTCGCGCGCAATCTCTTCAACATACTGACGCAGCTCATCGGCACCGAGGGCACAGTTAAAGCCAAAACTTAGGGGGGTCGCGTGGCGCAGCGAGTTCCAGAACGCCTCAACGGTTTGACCGGAGAGGGTTCTTCCGGAGGCATCGGTAATGGTGCCGGAGATAATAATCGGCAGCTCAATTTGGTGCCGCTCAAAGTAGTCTCGAATGGCAAAGAGTGCTGCTTTGGCATTGAGAGTATCGAAGATCGTTTCGACTAGGACGATATCCACTCCCCCCTCAATCAGGCCGTGTAGCGCTTCGTGATAGGTATCGACCAGTTGGCTAAAGTTGATATTGCGAAAGCCGGGGTTATTAACATCGGGAGAGATAGAGCAGGTTTTACTGGTCGGGCCAAGAACACCGGCGACAAAACGGGGTTTTGCGGCCGTTTGCGCCGTCATGGTATCGGCAGCCTCTCTCGCTAGTTCCGCGCCGGCGCGATTGAGACGATAGACTAACTGCTGCATACCGTAATCTTCCATTGAGATAGCGGTAGCATTAAAGGTGTTAGTTTCGATAATATCGGCACCCGCTTGCAGGTAGTCGCTATGGATGGTGCGAATCAGATCGGGCTGAGTTAGGTTGAGCAGATCGTTATTGCCTTTTAGATCGCTTTGCCAGTTAGCAAACTCGGTGCCGCGATAGGCGGCTTCGGTCAGCTTCTGTCGCTGAATCATGGTACCCATGCCGCCATCGAGAATGATAATGCGCTGTTGCAGAGCGTTAAGTAGGGCAGCGCTACGGCTGCCGGTGTAGGAGGGGAGAAGCATAGTGCAGAGGTTTCCGTTATGACAAAGTGTGATTGAAAATTTGAGGGGTAGTTTAACATGGCTCGGGTAGTAAAATCGTCTTTGAAGTTAGCGAGCCTACTATTAGGGGGGGCTCTGTCGCTATCGGTCGCTGCGGTGACGGTCTATCAGTGGCGTGGTGAGGGGGAGGTGACTTCGTTTGGTGATCGCCCTCCAGCGACAGCGGCGGAGGTTAAAAAGCGCCAGCTAGGTGTCGAGCCGGCCCTCTATCGGGTTAAATCGGTACATGATGGCGATACGGTGACCCTAACCGATGGTCGCCGGGTACGGCTGATCGGCATTAACGCGCCCGAAATTGCCCATCGCGGTAGGCCGGGGCAGACGGGGGGGAAGGCGGCGAAGCGCTACCTTAAACAGCTAGTGGAGGGCAAATCGATCTACCTTCAGTGGGGGGTTGAGCGACAGGATCGCTATAAGCGGCTGTTAGCCCATCTGCTCTTTCAGGATAGAGATAGCGTTAACGAGCAGTTACTGCGGCAGGGGCTGGTTCATCTATCGATAAAACCGCCTAATCTGACTCGATTAGAGAGCTATCATCAGGCCGAACAGGAGGCACGGCAGGCAGGACGCGGCATTTGGCAGCTACCGCAGTACCAAATTGTGGCCGCTGCGGATAGAGCGGACTATCAAAATACCTTTCGCCGTATGAGAGGCGAGGTGACTGGGGTGACCGAAAAAGAGCATCTGTGGGTGGTGGCGCTCACAGGGGGAGTTAAGGTGATGATTCGCAAGGACTCTCTGCCCGCCTTTAGCGCAGCAGGGCTGGCGTTACCGGCCCTGCTGGGGCAAGAGGTGGTTGTTCGCGGCTGGGTTCATCGCGCCTCGGGTGAACCGGTCGTGCGGCTAGTCCATCCGTTGGAGTTTGAGCAGTGGTCGCTACGATAGGGGTTTAAGCTTCATCGGCTTGCCACAGATGCGGCAATTGTAGAGATCGCCAAAGATCTCCTCCGGCATACCGTCGGGGAGTTCGACGGTGCTGTGATCACTATAGATTTCGATATTGCCGATATGGCGACTCTCTAGACCGGCAACATTGGCAATGGCGCCAACGATGTTGCCCGGTTTGACCTGATCCTGACTACCGATCTCAAGGCGGTAGAGCTTATTGGCAAGAGTGCCTGAGTGGCGCTTTTGACGCTTACTGTCGCGCCCTTTTTTGCCTCTGTCGCCCTGAGGGGGAGCGCTAGCGTGCTCACCCCCGCGCCGTTCGTTCGCCTCACCAAAATCGCTTGCGGGGAGCTCTTTGACCGAGAGTAGCGCGTCGCCCTGCTGTAGCATCGCTAGTACGGCGGCCATATCGTCAAAGGCGATATCGTACTCGGCCTCTAATTGATGCACGATACCGCGATAGCGCTCTAGTCTGGGATCCTCCATCGCCGCGAGCAGGGTCTGGGTAAAGCGATCGAGTCGCAGACGGTTAATCTCTGCCGCACTAGGTAGCTCCATTAACTCAATCGGCTGACGCGTAGAGCGCTCAATCGTGCGCAGCATCCTCTTTTCCCGTGGGGTGACAAACAGAATCGCCTCCCCCTCACGACCGGCACGACCGGTACGGCCGATACGGTGGACATACGATTCGGCATCGTAGGGGATATCGTAATTGACCACCAGCGTGACCCGTTCGACATCAAGACCTCGGGCGGCGACATCGGTAGCTACTAGGATATCGATCTTCCCTTTCTTGAACTGATCTACAGTTCGTTGACGAATGCTCTGATCCATATCGCCATTTAGCGCCGAAGCGCTGTAGCCTCTCGCTAGCAGCTTTTCGTTTAGCTCTGTGGTGCTATTTTTGGTACGAACGAAGATAATAACCCCCTCATACTCCCGCCCTTCGAGAATGCGGGTCAGCACTTCAGTCTTATGGTGAGCGGCTACCACGCGATATTTTTGGGTGATGGTGGTGGCGGTACGAGTCTGGCTCTTAATCGTAATCTCTTCCGGCTGACGCAGATAGCGGGCGGCGATGCGACCGATCGGAGCCGGCATGGTGGCTGAGAAGAGGGCGATCTGTCTCTCAGTCGGTGTCTGCTCTAAGATAGTCTCAACATCATCGATAAAGCCCATGCGTAACATCTCATCGGCCTCATCTAGGACTAGATGGGCGAGTTGATCTAACTTAAGTGAGCCACGACGCAGGTGATCTAAAATGCGCCCCGGTGTGCCGACGACAATATCGACTCCCCGTTTAAGCTGCCGTAGCTGTACTCGGTACTCCTCTCCGCCATAGATAGCGGCAATATGGATATCTTGACGGGCAGAGGCGTAGCGCTGACACGCTTCGGCTACCTGTAGCGCCAGTTCGCGGGTGGGGGTCAAAATCAGTAGCTGTGGCTGCTGACTGTGGCCACTAAGCTGGCTGAGGAGGGGGAGGGCAAAGGCGGCGGTTTTGCCAGTACCGGTCTGGGCAACGCCGATGACATCGCGTCCTGCTAGTAGATGGGGAATAATGGCTGCCTGAATCGGAGAGGGGGATTCGTAGCCTATCTGTTGTAGCGACTGTAGTACCGCCTCGCTAAGGCCTAGGTCGCTAAATGTGGGCTGAGTGTTTTGCATAGAGTTGAATCTCGAATTAATTTAGGGGTAGATAAAAAATGGGCAAGATCGTAGTGTCTTTAATCAGGCGTGCCCCTTGATAATCAGCTCTGGTAGCCGATTTAGCGGTAGCTGGATATCGACTCCACCGAGTTTGACCGCCTCTTTAGGCATGCCATACACCACACAGCTCGCCTCATCTTGAGCAACGGTATAGGCGCCGGCATCATGCATCTCTTTCATGCCGCGGGCACCATCATCTCCCATGCCGGTCATAATAATACCGATGGCATTTTTACCGGCTGAGTTAGCAACCGAGCGAAATAGCACATCGACAGAGGGGCGGTGGCGACTGACTAGTGGGCCATCTTTTACCTCGACCCGATATTGAGCACCACTGCGACGCAGCAGCATGTGTTTACCGCCATTGGCGACGAGCGCTAGCCCTGGCATGACTCTATCACCACTGACGGCCTCTTTGACCTGTATTTGACACACACTGTCGAGCCGAGCGGCAAAGGCGGAGGTAAAGTGTTCTGGCATATGTTGTACGATCACAATACCGGGGACGGTGCGGGGGAGTTGAGTTAGTAGCTGCTCTAACGCCTGAGTTCCTCCGGTGCTGGTACCGATGGCGATGACTCTGTCGGTGGTCTCATGCATCGGTCTGGTCGCAGGTTGTATGACTGCGTCGGCCGACAGCTTGGCGGTTACCAACAGCGGCTGCGCGGTGGCCGAGGGGGGGCTAAAGCGCATCTTGCCCACTGCGGCGCGGGAGGCGTTTTTGACCGCATTGACAACGGTATGGCCCGACTCCTCCAGAAAACCGCGTAGTCCCGCCTTCGGTTTGGTAATGATCTCCACCGCACCGCTAGCCATCGCTTCCATGGTCACCTTGGCACCTCGTTCGGTGAGGGTAGAGCAGATCACGACCGGAGTTGGGTGCTCTGCCATAATCTTTTTTAGAAAGGTGATGCCATCCATGCGGGGCATTTCGATATCGAGCACAATCACATCGGGCCACTCGCGCTCCATCGCCTTCATGGCAAAGATGGGATCACGGGCAGAGCCGATGAGATGGATACCGGGCGATTTTTGTAGCTGTTCGGTCAGTACCTGCCGTACTACTGCTGAGTCGTCAACAATGAGAACTTTAATCATAGACTATATTTAAGTTATAGACGGCGGAAGATAGACGATTTAATCGTCTCTAGTTTGCCGCCCTCTAAGCCACGCAAATTTTCGGTATGGCTGATAAAGAGATACCCCCCGTGGTTAAGATGGGTGAGTACATTGTCAAGCACCCGTCGTTTGGTCTCCTGTTCAAAGTAGATAAGTACATTGCGTAAAAAGATCACATCAAAGTGGCCAAGATTGCGTAGCGGGGTGATTAAGTTGAGCTGTTTGAAGTCACACCGTTGATGCAGCGGATCGGCAATCATAAAGGTGCCTAGGTGTTGCCGCACCCCCTTAAGGCAGTAGCGGCGTAGCCTATCGGCGCTAATACCGCCATTGCGCTCCATCGGATAGTGGCCGTTACGGGCCATCTCAAGCACTCGCTCACTAATATCGGATCCCATGATATACCAATCTTTAACCGGACTGTCGGCCATCTCCATCGCAAGCGAATAGACCTCCTCTCCTGAGGAGCAGGCGGCACTCCACAGCCGCATCGGGCGACCGCTATAGTGGGGGAGAATCATCTGCCGCAGAAAGTCAAAATGGGCCGGTTCGCGAAAAAAGTAGGTCTCATTTGTCGTTAATAGATCAATAAATCGCTGCTTCTCTGCGGTATTAGATGGCTGGTTAATTAGGTTGATATAGTCACTAAAGCGCGACATACCGTAGTGTGCTAGCCGCTTTTGCAGCCGACTAGAGACCATCATCTTTTTGCTAGGGCAGAGGGAGATACCGGCACTGTCGAAGATCAGCTTGCGTACACGGTTAAACTCTTCGTCACTAATAGGACGAATGTTAATAAATTTATCCACAAAGGTTGGAGGCGCGTTACCGAGTAGTCAGAAAGGGGGGATTATATACCGAGACGGGGTAAAGTGCATTAATCGATTACATCGCCTAGCTCGCGGCGCTATCCTTGCGACCGCTGTTTGAGGCTTCTGAGGTTATTGATACGAGGCCTCCGCTAGGGTGCAGACCGGATAGAGCGAATCGTCGGCACGCACTCGCAGCCGCTGCCCCGGTGGGAAACTGGTGTGGCTAGCGAAGAGCCCTAACAGGGGGGTGTGGTCACTGCTCTCTAACTCGTAGAGGTAGCTGGCACCGCGAAAGTGGCGCCGTTTGACCGTAACCTCTAGGGGGCCGTCATCATCGGCAATAATATCATCGGGGCGAATGAGTACCTCAAGTTTGTGGTCAAGTGGGTAGTTGCCGTTAATCGCTAGGGTGCCTAGGAGGGTCTCTACTAGCGAGGGGGCGATCATGCGAGCAGGAATACAGACCCCCTCACCGATAAAGTCGGCGACATAGCGGCTCGCTGGTTGATGGTAGAGAAGATAGCCGCGATCCCACTGCTCTAGCTGCCCTTGATGCATAACTCCGATCAGATCGGCCATCGCAAAGGCCTCGTTTTGATCGTGGGTGACCATCAGAGCGCTCATCTGCTCTTGGCGGATAATATCCCCTAGCTCTAGCGCTAGTTTAGCGCGTAGTTCGACATCAAGATTGGAGAACGGTTCATCTAGTAGCAGCAGTTTAGGTCGAGGAGCGAGCGCCCGAGCGAGTGCAACTCGCTGCTGCTGTCCACCTGAGAGCTGGTGCGGATATTCGTGCCGAATGTGGTCTAAGCCGACTAGCTGTAGTAGCTCATCGATCCGTTGTTGCTGTTGTGCTCTGGAGGCGTGGCGCAGACCGAAGGCGATATTGGCTCGAACCGACAGGTGGGGGAAGAGGGCGTGATCTTGAAATACCATGCCGATATGACGCGCCTCGGTTGGCAGCGTATCGACAGCCTGGTTATCGATGGTGATGCTCCCCTCGGTGAGCGGTTCAAAGCCGGCGATGGCGCGAAGCAGGGTGGTTTTACCACAGCCGCTAGCCCCTAACAGAGCCCCAATCGCCCCTTGTGGCAGCGTGAGTGAGAGTTGGCGTACAACAGTCTGGCTACCATAACAGACCGTGACATCGGTTAGATTTAATGCGCTGCTCATCGACTCTCTTCTCCTGTGGTGGTGATGGGTTGAGTGGCCGTACTGCGACTGCGGCTAATCGCGACACTAAGTAAGACCACCGGAATGAGGCCGGCGGCAACAATCATGAGTGCCGAAGGGGCTGAATCGGCTAGCCGTTCATCGGCGGCTAGTTCAAAAGTTCTTACGGCAAGGGTATTAAAGTTGAACGGGCGCAGCACCAGTGTGGCCGGTAGCTCCTTCATCACATCGACAAAGACTAGCAGTAGGGCCGTGAGCAGGCTGCCTCGTAGTAGCGGCAGATGGAGCCGGTACCACATTGTACGGGGGGGGTAGCCGAGGGTGCGTGCGGCATCATCGATATGCGGGTCGATCTTGCCCATACCGCTCTCGACACTATTGATCGCTACGGCCAAAAAGCGGATCAGATAACCGAAGATGAGAGCAAATAGGGTGCCACTGAGCAGTAGTCCTGGAGTGATATCGAACAGAGCCGTGCCTAGCCGATTTAGCTGCTGATCGAGCCACCCTAACGGGGTTAGTACCGCGACAGCGATAATAGCGCCGGGAACGGCGTAGCCGAAGCTGACCACTTTGGCCGCTGTAGATAGCCCCTTGCTAGGTTGAAACCGGCGTAGTAGTTGAATAGAGAGCGCGATTACCACAGCTAGTAGCGCGGTAATGAGGGCTAGCTTTAGCGTATTGGCCACTAACGCCCAAAACTGCTCATCGACCACGCGGTGGTAGCTCTCTACCGACCAGAGTCCGAGCTGAATGGCCGGGATCATAAACCCTAGCAGTAGCGGCATCAGGCAGAGTGCAAAGAGTAGCCACTGCCGTGAGCGCGAGAGGATCATCAGCTTGACCGGTCGTTGGCTGCTACTGCGGCTATTGTGGTAGCGGGCGTGGCGTCGTGACCACTGCTCTAGCAGTAGCAGGACGATGACAAAGAGCAGCAGCATGGCGGCTAACTGGCTAGCTGCCTGTAGATCACCTAGGCCAAACCAGGTGCGGTAGATACCGGTGGTGAAGGTATCGATACCAAAATATTGTACCGTACCGTAGTCGGCCAGCGTCTCCATAAGTGCTAACGCCATGCCGGCAATAATGGCCGGTCTAGCCATCGGTACTGCGATACGAAAAAAGCTCTGACGGCGGTTAAGCCCTAAGGTTTGAGCCGCCTCTAGGGCTGTTAATGACTGTTGCAAAAAGGCGGCCCGAGCGAGAAGATAGACGTAGGGGTAGAGTACCAGCGAGAGCATGATAATCGCGCCACCGAGAGTGCGAATATCGGGAAAGGTGTAGTCGCCATAGTGCCAGTCAAATAGCTGGCGTAACATACTCTGTAACGGGCCGCTGTAGTCGAGCAGTCCGGTGTAGGTGTAGGCGATAATATAGGCCGGCATCGCCAGCGGTAGCAGCAGCGCCCAGCTAAGCCAGCGCCGACCGGGGAAGTGGTACATGGCGGTTAGCCAAGCGGTCGGCACCCCTAGCAGCAGGGTGCCTATGGCAACCCCCAAGACCAAAATGGCGCTATTAATAAGGTAGCCGCCTAATACAGTGTCAACTAGGTGCTGCCAGTGGTTACTGGTACCAAAAAGCTGCGCCACCACGATCAGAATCGGGGCGGCGAGAGCTATCGTTAGCAGATAGACCATCCCCTGTGGCCACCGTTTTAGGGTGGCTAGCAGGGAGCTATTAGGAGAGGTTAGCGCCATCCAGCGCGATCCATTAACTTGACCGCTGTTGCATTGTGTTCTCCTAGGAGATGGAGGGGTAACTCCTCGCCCTTAAATTCACCCCACTGTTTTAAAGTGGCAGAGACGGGGATATTATCGACGACAGGGTACTCGTGGTTCTGTTCGGCATACCACTTTTGGGCGTGATCACTGAGTAAGAACTCGATCAGTTGTAGCGCATCATCGCGATTTTTAGCGGTACGGGTGAGGCCGATACCGGAGACATTGATATGGGTTCCCCGATCGCTCTGATTCGGCCAGAAGAGGGCAACTCGATTGGCTGCCTCCCGCTCATCGTTATCGCTACTATTTAACATCATCCCTAGATAGTAGGCGTTAACCACAGCGACATCGCACTGACCGGTGGCGACCGCTTTAATCTGATCGCGATCCCCCCCTTGGGGCTTGCGGGCGAAGTTAGCGACTAGGCCGCGCATCCATGTTTCGGTTTCAGTCTCTCCGAGCAGGGCGATCATAGCGGCGGCTAAGGATTGATTGTAGATATTATTGGAGGAGCGGATACAGATGCGGTTGCGCCACTTCTCATCGGTGAGGGCCTCATAGCTCTCAAGCTCTTCGGGTTTGACTCGATCTTTTGCGTAGATTAAGGGGCGGGTACGCACCGAGAGCGCCGTCCAGTACCCATCGGGATCACGATAATGGGCCGCTACTCGCGCCTTAATCGAGGCGGAGCTGAGGGGGGAGAGAACCCCCGCCTGCTGAGCACGATAGAGTCGACCTGCATCAGTGGTCAGTAACAGATCGGCCGGAGAGTACTCCCCTTCGCGAATGAGTCGTTGCAGCAGAGCATCGGCTTTGCCGGTGACTAGATTGACTTCGATGCCGCTTTGGGCGGTAAATTGATCGAGTAGGGGTTTAATGAGCGCCTCT
Organism: Ectothiorhodospiraceae bacterium BW-2; assembly: GCA_008375315.1. Lineage (NCBI taxonomy): Bacteria > Pseudomonadati > Pseudomonadota > Gammaproteobacteria > Chromatiales > Ectothiorhodospiraceae > Ectothiorhodospiraceae bacterium BW-2. The sequence goes on from CP032507.1 coordinate 2,370,783, forward strand.
TTACGCGCCGAGTAGATATTGACCGCTGTCGCGGGTAGTGAGAGGGTGAGTAGCAGCAGCCAGAGTAGGGGTTGAAAACGCATAGTTGATGAATCTCCTAGTTAAATGGTAATGATTAGCAACATCGATTCTAAATGAAATTAAGTAGCGTTTGCAACAGTTTCATTGCGGTTTTTTGGGGGGGCACAAAAAAAAGCCTGCCTCGGCGAACCGAGACAGGCTTGATTGCAATCGGGGGACGATTACTGGGCGGCAGGTGCTTTAGGCTCTGTAGGAGCACCATACTGCTGCATACGATCTTCGTAGGCTTTACGCTGGGCTTCCATCCGCTCCATCGCCTGCTGACGATGCTTCTCCATCATCTCTTGCTGCGCTTTCATCTGTGCTTCAGCCGCTTCAGGGCCGAAGCCATGACCGGCAGGAGCCGCAGGGGCGCCATAGCCATAAGGAGCGCCATAACCATAAGGAGCGTAGCCATAAGGGGCATAACCGTTGTAACCACGATAGTCGTTGTAGCCATAACCGCGATAGCTGTTGTAGCCGCGACCGGTACCACGACCACTGCCACGACCGCTCATGCCAAAGTTGAAGCTACCATCCATATCACCGTAACCGTCGCCATAGCCATCACCGTAGCCATCGCCCCAGCCATTACCATAGCCGTTACCGTTGTTCCAACCATCTCCCCACCATGCTTGAGCACTGGCGGCAACGGTAAATAGGGCTGTGGCGGCAATAATATTACGAATTTTCATATATCTCTCTCCTAAAATGGAAATTACTTAAGTGACAAAATCTGACGGCATGGTAGAGGCGCTATTAGGTGCCCTTTGTGTCCGCCGAGTGAGCATTAGTATATTAGATTTTTCTTAAATTGCAATAGTGATTTCGATCAATTTATCGATTCGATTCGGCATAATTGAATTTGATTTTAATAAACAATGAGTTAGTTTGATATTTAATGATACTAAATTTTTTCTTCCCCCCCTTGTTCGCCGAGCAGTTGCCGCAGAAGTGACTGCTGCCGCTGCTGTTGAGAGGGGGTGCGCAGACGGTTAGCGGTAAATATCGCCTGTAGCTGTGTTAGGGCGGTATCAAAGTTATCGTTAATGATTAGATAGTCGCCTTCGTGGTAGTGGCTGCTCTCGCTTAGCGCTTCGGCCATCCGTCGTTCAATGATCGCCTCGCTATCTTGTCCGCGCTGGCGCAGCCGCTGCTCTAAGGCGTCGCGCCCTGGGGGGAGGATAAAGATGGCTAGCGTCTCTGGTAGCTGCTGTTTTATCTGCCGCGCTCCTTGCCAGTCGATCTCTAAAATGACATCGGCCTGTTGTGCTCTTAGGCGATTAACCGATTCGACGGCGGTGCCGTAGTAGTTGTCAAATACCTTGGCGTGTTCGAGAAACTGGCCCTGCGCTACCATCGACTCAAAAGTGGTGTGATCAATGAAATGGTAATCGATGCCATCGCTCTCTCCCGGGCGGGGGAGGCGCGTGGTGTGAGAGATGGAGAGTTTCGCGTAGCTATCTTGTTGCCGTAGCGCCTTTAGCAAGCTGGTTTTGCCGGCCCCTGAGGGGGCCGATACGGTATAGAGTTGTCCGGTGGTCATCCTAAGTGCTCCTTGAGGGGTAAGTTAGGGGTAGAGAGGGGGGTGGTCGGGAGGACGGGTGCGGAACCGTTTATAGCTCCACTGATATTGGGTCGGCTGGGTTCTAATCTGCCGCTCTAGTTCGCGATTGAGGGCGGCGGTAATCTGCGCTAGCGACTCGGTGGCCGAGATATCGGCAGGTTGACTAAAATGGAGCCGAAAGCCGCGCCCAAAACTGAGCCGCTCAGCGGTGCAGAAGAGGGCCGCCGCTCCCCCTTTTTGCACTAGCCGTCCATAGAGGGTCATGGTGTTAGCGTCAATGCCGAACAGGGGAGCAAATAGATTGCCATGTTGGCGCGGATCTTGATCGGGTAAAATGCCGATCATCTCTCCCTGCTTTAATGCCTGTAAGCTGGTGCGAATACCGCGACTATCGAGTGTCACTAGGCGGGCACCGAAGCGGGCGCGACTGTCACGAATGAGCTGCTCTAGTTGCTGTTGACGAGGGGGGCGGTAGAGGGTCACCATCGGGTAGTGGAGTGAGCACCACGCGCCGGCCATCTCCCAGGCACCTAAATGGAAAGTCGCCATCACCACCCCCTGCTGCGCTATCGCCCGATCTGCTAGCTGTTGTTGATGAACACTACGGACCATGCGTCGTAGGCGAGTTTTGGAGGCAAGCAGCAGGATTGGGGTCTCAAATAGGGTCTTGCCGGTCTCAATGAGGGTAAGAAGTAGGTACCACTGGTGTAACATTTTACTTAGCTCTGGAAAGCAGAGTGCTAGATTAATCGCGCTAATTTGGCGATGATGATTGGGGACGATATAGAAGAGCACACCGAGCAGCAGCCCTAACAGATGAGCTAACGGTAGTGGTGTAACGGCATAGAGCCGCAGGAGTGCGCTAGTGAGTACGGCCATCTAATAGCGGTTTCATCGTGGTGAGCAGGGTTTTAAACAGCGTGGGGGTGTGCTGCTCTTCACTTAATAGGAGCTGTTTGAGATGTTGGCGCTCAGTCGGTTGACGAAAGCAGGCGGGGCAGTTGTCGGGGACGACAGGTAACTCTGCTTGGCGAGCAAAGGCGTCGGTTTGGCGTTCCCGAACATAGATGAGTGGTCGGATAATACGCAAATCGCCCTGATCGTTGGTATAGTGGGCCATCATGGTACGAAGTTGACCACGATGAAAGGCTGACATCAAAAAGCTTTCGGCCAGATCGTCCAGATGCTGTGCTAATACAATCACGCCGTAGCCGTGTTGGCGTGCAGTAGAGTAGATCATCCCCCGTTTCATGCGGGCGCAGTAAGCGCAGAAGGAGAATCCGGGCTCATTCGCGTGCTCTTTGGCGTCGGCGGCAATGGTTTGTGACTGGTAGAAGTAGGGGAGGTTAAGCTCGGAGAGATAGGGTTTGAGGGTTGAGGGGTCAAAACCGTCGATAGATGGATCGATGGTGACCACTCCTAAATCGAACCTAACCGGAGCGTAGCGGCGCAGATGGGCCAGAATATGGAGCAGTGATAGCGAGTCTTTGCCGCCGGAGAGTCCGAGCAGCAGCCGGTCACCATCGCGAATCATTGCGTAGTCGGCGATGGCGCGTCCTACCTGACGCATGATGGATTTTGGAGGCTTTACTGGTAACATGATCTATAATTTTACGGTTAATTGGTGAGGATGATTGTAAGTGAATCGGCAAACGAACCCAAGCGGCGTTTCACCTGAAGTGTGTTGGCAGGCGCTGCAGAGCAACCGTTATGCGTTGCTAATCGATGTTCGCTCCAGTATGGAGTATCTGTTTGTGGGCCACCCTAGGGGGGCGATCCACCTTCCGTGGATTGATGAGCCTGACTGGGATGTTAACCCCGATTTTGTCAAACAGGTGCGCCAACTGCTGCTAGAGAGAGTGGCGCAAGGGGGGGAGAACCGCACCGAAATCTATCTTATCTGCCGCAGCGGTAACCGTTCGCATGAGGCGGGTAAACAGCTCTTGGAGGCGGGATTAGAGCGGGTCTTTAATGTCCTAGAGGGGTTTGAGGGGGAGCTAGATGAGCAGCACCACCGTAGTACCCTAGGGGGGTGGCGCTTTGCCGGCCTGCCGTGGGAGCAGTGTTAGGAGCAATTAACAGTTGCTTGATTTATACTCGAATATGTCTATAATTACGTGTTATGAGCAGTAGATACAGCATAGGTGAGTTTGCTAAGCGCATTGGGCGGTCAGTACAAACCGTGCGGCGTTGGGAAAGAGAGGGGAAGTTGCAGTCCAAGCGCCTGCCATCGGGGCATCGGTATTTCGATGAGTCCGATGTTCGCCTGATGCTGGGCGGGGCGCCTAAGAGGCGAGATGTGGTGGTGTATTGCCGAGTCTCCAGTGCGGGACAAAAAGACGATCTTGCCTCCCAGGTCAAAGCGATGGAAACCTACTGTCTGGGCGCAGGGATTGCGGTCGATGAGTGGGTGCAAGAAATCGGCGGCGGGATGAACTTCAAGCGCAAGCGCTTTCTCGCTCTGGTCGATCGGATTCATCGTGGGGAAGTGCGCCTACTGCTGATTGCCCACAAGGATCGGTTGATGCGCTTTGGCTTCGATTTGTTGGCGCATATCGCAGCAGAAAATGGCTGTGAGATAGTCGTTGTGAACCAGGAGTCTCTCTCCCCTGAGCAAGAGATGGTTGAGGATTTACTGGCGATTGTGCATACCTTCAGTTGCCGACTGTATCGGATGCGCAAGTACAAGCAGCAGATCAAGGAGGATTTTCCCGATAGTCCCATTCAGTTACCAAAGGATGTGTGCGAATGAAGGTCACGCGAGTTTTGAACGCAAAACGCCCGAACAAGGGCAAAGTCGCCGCATTGCGCGAGCAGGCGCGTCGGCTTGGCCAAGTGCGTACCGAGGTCTGGCAGAGGTTTGGGTCGGTCGGTGGCGTGGGTCTCTCGGATCGCAAGATTCGCGATGGCTGGCTGAAGGAAGGTCGCGCCTTTCCGGTTTCCGCCAACGCTTGGAAAGAGACCCTACGCGATGCGAAGGGCAACATCACCGCCTGCATGGAAGCGGCCAAGGTTAAGGTTCGCCAATCTGTCTTTCGTCACATCCGGGACGAAGCCGAGCAAAAACGCCTGTTCACTGCCCTCAAGCGCAACGAATGGACGGGCGATTCTTATCTGCGCCGGCTCATGCGTAAGCACTGGCATCATGGCCATAACCATACCCATAACCAGATTATTGTCCGTTCAGATAATTACACTACCTTCCTCCTGGGTGGGTGCGTCTGGATCAAGATCCCCGGCCTTGTTAAAGGTCAGCGTATCGCCATTTTGCTCAATACCACGATCACGCCAACTGGCACTCTGCGCGTCATTATCAAAGACGATGACCGTATTGAGGTTCACACCACCGTTAATGTCGAAACCAAACAGGATTGCGGCAAGCGCACCCTCGGCATTGATAAAGGCTACTCCGAAGTGCTTGTGGATTCAGACGGCGATCACCACGGCCAGGAGCTCGGTCAAGTACTGACCGAACAATCCGATAAGCTAAAAGCCAAATATCAGTGCCGATCAAAACTGCGAGCGCTCGCCAACACGACCCGTAACCCGCATAAACGCGAGCACATTTATCGCTTTAACCTTGGGCGCAAAAAGCTAAACCGGCAGATGGACAAAACCCATGCAAGCATCCGTGATGTGGTGTTTCAGTCGGTTCATAAGGTTGTTGATAAAGCCGCCGTGATTGCGGCGGAAGAGCTCACCGCCCCGATGTCGGGCAAGTCCTTCGGCAAGAACGTCAATCGTCGGCTGGCAAGCTGGACGAAAGGCGTCATTGCCGAAGCACTTGATAGTGTTTCAAGCCGCAGAGGTTCTGCGGTCGTTCTGGTCAATCCTGCCTACACATCGCAAATTGATTCCCGCAACGGATGCCTACTCGGCAAACGCCAGGGGGATCGGTTTTACTGTTTCGACGGGGTTGTGTTGCAGGCAGATCAGAACGCTGCGCGAAACGTGCTGGCACGGTTGTCCGATCTTGACATCGATCGGTTCATGCCGTACCGACAGGTGAAGACGATCTTGCAAGCGCGGACTGAGCGCCTCCGGTTGGGACTGCTCAACCAGGACTCCAGTTGCTCGCCCGTACGGGTGTTATCAACGGAGAGCGAATTACCGAAAAACTGCCATGAGCAACTTTGCTTAGGTTTTTAGGAACAGCTATATCAAGTGACTACCCTTGACAATAGCCACAAAGGGCTAATTAGCCGCTTTCGCCAAGTCAATAGCCAGCGCCTAGAGCGTGCCTACGCGCTGGTGCGGCCGAGTCAGCGCCCCTTTCTGGAGCTGCTGCCGCTGCTGTGGCATAGCAACGATCCCCATTTACCAGGCTTTGTGGGCGAAGAGACCCCGTGGGGAGTTTGGGACTACGCCCCCCCACAGGAGCTACAGAAGCTGGCGCAAAAGATCTACTCCCGCAACTTTGTCAGTCGCCGACCACGCCGACAGCCGATTTTGGCCCTCTATGTGATGGGCAGCGTCGGCTCGATCGCCCAAAGCAGTGGCAGCGACTTCGATTTCTGGCTCTGCCACAGCCCCGATCTAAAACGGCATGAGCTGGAGCTGTTGCAGCAGAAGGCGATGCTGTTAGAGCAGGAGGCGGAGCGACTGCAGCTAGAGGTTCACTTCTTTTTAGTCGATGCGCAGAAGTTTCGCCAAGGGCAGATGAGTTCACTTAGCAGTGAGAGCAGTGGCACTGCACAGCACCATCTACTGCTCGATGAGTTCTACCGTACCGGCCTGCTGATTGTCGGTAAATTTCCGGCCTGGTGGATGGTGCCGCCTGAGCGGGAGGGCGACTATGAGGCGCTGTTAGAGGAGTACTATCAGCACCGCTTTTTCTTTGTCGATGAGATGCTCGATTTTGGCTCAATGTCCACCATTCAGGCCGAGGAGTTTTTTGGTGCCTCCTTGTGGCAGTTCTCCAAAGCGATCGATTCGCCCTATAAATCGATGCTGAAACTACTGCTCATCGAGAGCTATATTCAGAACTACCCCGATATCAATCTGCTGAGTCACCAATTTAAAGAGTTAATCTATCGGGGGGTGACCGAACTCGATCTGCTCGATGGCTACTGCGGGATGGTGAACCATCTGGAGAGCTACCTACAGCAGCTACAGGACGCCTCGCGGCTGGAGCTGCTGCGCCGAGCCTTCTACTTTAAAGTCAATATCGAGCTAAGTGGCGCGTCTCGGCAACGAGTATCGCCCTGGCGCAAGGCGCTATTAGAGAAGATGATCGCCAAATGGGGGTGGGGGTTAAGCGACTACGCTACCCTCGATAGACGCCATAGCTGGGGGGTCTCTCAGGTGGGCAGAGAGCGGCAAAATCTGTTTGAGGCGCTCTCTAACAGCTATCGGGTTCTCTCCCTATCGGTGCACAAATTTGGGGCTCGGGCGATGATTAGCGAGCAGGATTTGACTATTTTAGGGCGTAAGCTCTTTGCCGCCTACGAGCGCAAAGCGGGCAAAATAGATATTATCAGTCGCGGGCTAGCGCGAGATCTGCATAGCGATAGACTCTCGCTGCACGAGGTCTATGACACGGAAGGGAGAGCGATTTGGCAGGGGTTTAATGGCTACATTACCAGCGAGGAGCGGCGTGGCCGTACCCCCATTAAGCAGGCTCGCAGTATGGTAGAGGTGCTGACTTGGTGCTACTTTAACCGTATTATCGATAAATCGACCGTGGTCTCACTCTTTAGTCAGCGTAGTTTAAATGATAAGTCGGTTGTGCAGAAGATTATCGACCGCCTTAGTTACCAGTTCCCCTTAGCTGAGATGGGCTATAGTGGTAGCGACTATAGTCAGGCGGCGGTGATGCAGCGCTGCCAGTTTTTTCTCAATATCGGTCTGGACGATAGCGAAGGTTTCGATCCGCAAAAGTATAAAACAGAAGGGCGGGTAAGTGAGCCGTTAAGTTACGGCTTCAAAAAGGAGTGCCTGCTACAGCGAATCGACTTTGTCTATAGCACTAGCTGGGGCGAAATTTTAACCAGTCGCCACCTCGGTGAGAGTGGCATTGCCGATGCGATCTGCCACTACCTAAAGTGGTATCCGCGTCAAGGTGGGCAGCGCCCGCTGGTGCCGGAGTTTATGACCATGGGAGTGTCGAAGGGGACTTCGATCAGCTATCGTATGACTGAGCTGTTTACCGTGCTCATCAATTTTTTTTACGACGAAGAGGAGAGTCTCGGCTACCGCTTTCTGCTCGCTGTTGGCGAAAACTGGTATCTATTCTACTTTGGTGCCGAAAGGCTACTTAAAGCGCGTCGAATTGAGAGCTACGCCCAGCTCTGTAGCTTGATGGGGCAGGGGAGTAGCCGTTTCATTAATACCCTCATTGATAACTATGCGCTGGTCGATAAGCCACTGCCACACCTATTTCGGCTTAACCGCAGTGGTGTCATTCAGTTCTTCTATCTAGTACGGCAGCGTAAGGTCGATATTTGGGTGCTAGATGAGCGGGGGGTGCTATTTACCCAAGAGGGGGCCGATCTCTACGACGATACGACACTGATTAACCAATTTAACCACTTCTTTGAGGCGGTCATTAATCGAATCACTTTTCTTAGCCAAGAGGGGGTAACCCAAATGGTTCCGAGCCGAGTCGAGTACTATCAGGTTGAACGCAATAATTTGGGAGAGTATGGGCTAAAACGGCAGAGTCCGGCGACTCTAATGCTAGCGGGGCGTTTCTTGAGTCTACAAGTGATTGTCGATGTCGATGAGCGGCAGAAGACCCAATTTACCATCTATTGCGAGGGTGAGGAGTTCTCCTCGCTAGCGCACGGTAACGGGCTATTTCGTGAAGTGGTTAGCCATATTCTGGCCAAACGCTCTAGTGGTCAGGCCTACCCGGTCTATATTACTGATATTAGTATGTCACCTGATGTCGTTGGTGAGGAGGGGAGCAGCAAGATAGAGACTACACTATTTTTAAAGTATAAGACGCGCATTGAGGCGCGGTTAAATCAGGTGCTGCAGCAGGTAGCATTGAGTGGTGGCGATCTCGCCACAGTTGAGGAGGTGTCGTGATGGGAGTCGGTTTTATTCGTTTACTTATTATTGGGTTAATTATTTGGTTGCTATTGCGACTCTATCGGGGTTGGCAGCAGAAACAGCAGCAGCTACCGCAAGAGCGCAGATCGCCGCGCCAGATCGGGACGATGGTTCGTTGCGACTACTGTGGTCTGCATATTCCCGATACCGAAGCGATTATCAGCGATAAGAGCCACTTCTGCTGTGAACAGCATCGAAAACAGCATCAACAGTCACCGTAGTGACCATCGGCTAATCGAAGGCGAGCGGTGGCAACTGCTGCTACTGCTCCATCTAGCTCGCATCGCGGTGGTGATGCTGCTGCTGATGCTGGCGATTATCCATGAGCTGCCGCTGCCGCTCGGTGATCGCGATGCCGATCTCTTCACCCGTATTAGCGTTATCTACCTCTTCTTGCTGCTACTAACGACGCCGCCGCTGCTACTACGGCGACCCCGTTTTGGCTGGCAGTGTGGCATTCAGGTGGCAATAGATGTGGCAATGATTACGCCGCTAATGTATAGCAGTGGCGGGGTAGGGAGTGGGGTGGCGATGTTAATGGTGATTAGTATCGCCAACCACAGCATGTTAACCAGTGGTCGTATGGGGCTCTTTTTTGCCTCACTAGGGACGATTGCACTGCTGTTAGAGCAGAGCTTTACCCTCTATTTGGCCAGTTATACCACCATTAACTACCCCTATGCGGCACTGTTTGGGGTGGTGTTGTTTACGACCACCCAGTTAACTCGGGTGATGGCGCGGCGAGCGCAGCAGAGTGCGGAGCTGGCTGAACAGCGCTCGATTGATCTGGAAAATATGGCTGAATTGGCCCAGTTTGTCATTACACAACTAGGTGACGGGGTAGTCGTGCTTGATGGGAAGGGGCAGATTCGGATGGTCAATCAGGCCGCCAGCGAGCTGCTGGGGGTGGCTCTAGTCACGGGGGTTCCGCTGGCGCAGCTAGTGGCTCCACTCGCGCGGCCACTTAAACAGTGGCTGAGATCGCAGCGTTGCGACGGTGAGCCGATCCCCTCCTTGCCATCGGGGCGGCAGGTTTTAATTCACTGCCGCCCTCTAGGAAGTCGAGGCAGCGATGGGCTTTTACTACTGCTAGAGGATATTGAGCAGAGCCACCAGCGGGCGCAGCAGTTGAAGCTGGCGGCGCTCGGACAGTTAACCGCCAGCATAGCTCATGAGATTCGTAACCCGTTGGGGGCGATTAGCCACGCCGGAGAGTTATTGAGAGAGTCGGAAGGACTCGGGGCAACTGATCAGCGACTGAGCGAGATTATTCACAGTAACAGTCGCCGCTTAAACCAGATTATCGAGTCGATATTAGTTCTTGGGCGCAAGGATCGAGTGGTGAATCGCACGGCCATCGATCTATTACAATGGCTACCGCCGCACCTAGAGTCGTTTCGCACTACCTACCACCTGCAGCCAGAAGAGGTAGTGATGCTGCCGCTACCAGAGGGGCTGCCGATGCTAAAGTTTGATGAGGGGCACCTCTATCAGCTGCTATGGAATGTGTGTAAAAATGGCCTGCGCCACGCGACGACCGTCCCTAGGTTGCAACTACAGCTTGCGTGTCGTGACGAACGACTTTGTGTGATGGTCATCGATAGTGGGCCGGGGATTGCCAAAGAGGATGAGGAACACCTATTTGAGCCCTTCTTTACCACCGAGAGCCAAGGGACTGGTTTGGGGCTCTATATCAGTAAAACGCTGGCGGAGGCGAACCACGCCTCGCTCAAATTTCAGCGAACCGAGAGAGGAGAGAGTGCGTTTGTGCTCTGTGGTGAAATATTAACTAATAGAGATTAAGAGGTAGAGTATGACTCAGGTGATTGAAAAAGAGCAGCTAGTCGAGACGATTCGTCTCTACTTACCAGAACTATTAGAGAGTGATCAACAGTTTCGATACGAGATAGAGCAGCTACTCTCGCGCCACTTTATGAACCGTCACGAAAGTGATCGTCGTTTTGATCGCTTAATGGACGAGTGGCGCAGTGAACGAGAGGAGCAGAGCCGTCAGTGGGAACTTAAGTGGGAGGAGCAGAACAGTAAGTGGGATGAGCAGAATCGTAAGTGGGATGAGCACCGACGCGAGTTTGATCGTGTGCATGAAGAGATTATGGCGATAAGCCAAAAGCATGATCGCTCAATCGGTGCCTTAGGGTCTCGTTGGGGGCTCCAATCGGAACGAGCGTTTCGGGACGCACTTGCCGCCATTTTAGAGCAGAGTTTTGGGGTACAGGTCATTAATGTGAACGAGTTTGATGATGAGGGGAGCGTGTTTGGGGCACCGGATCAGGTCGAGATTGATGTGATTATCAGAAATGGCCTACTCATTATTTGTGAACTTAAATCGTCCATCGATAAGGCGGGTATGTATATTTTTCATCGCAAGACACTCTTTTATGAGCAGCGCCATAACCGGACAGCTAACCGTAAAATAGTGATCTCACCGATGATCGATACAAGAGCGAGAGCGGTAGGTGAGCGGTTAGGGATTGAGATGTATGGTGATTCACTCGATGTTGTGGCATGAGTTTTAGGTCAACGAAGCTGACGCTAGTGAAAGATGAACTAACAGATAGAGATTAAGAGGTAGAGTATGACTCAGGTGATTGAAAAAGAGCAGCTAGTCGAGACGATTCGTCTCTACTTACCAGAACTATTAGAGAGTGATCAACAGTTTCGATACGAGATAGAGCAGCTACTCTCGCGCCACTTTATGAACCGTCACGAAAGTGATCGTCGTTTTGATCGCTTAATGGACGAGTGGCGCAGTGAACGAGAGGAGCAGAGCCGTCAGTGGGATCTCAAGTGGGAGGAGCAGAACAGTAAGTGGGAGGAGCAGAACCGTAAGTGGGAGGAGCAGAACCGTAAGTGGGATGAACAGAACCGGAAGTGGGATGAACAGAACCGTAAGTGGGATGAACAGAACCGGAAGTGGGAACTTAAGTGGGAGGAGCACCGACGCGAGTTTGATCGTGTGCATGAAGAGATTATGGCGATAAGCCAAAAGCATGATCGATCAATCGGTGCCTTAGGGTCTCGTTGGGGGCTCCAATCGGAACGAGCGTTTCGGGACGCACTTGCCGCCATTTTAGAGCAGAGTTTTGGGGTACAGGTCATTAATGTGAACGAGTTTGATGATGAGGGGAGCGTGTTTGGGGCACCGGATCAGGTCGAGATTGATGTGATTATCAAAAACGGCCTACTCATTATTTGTGAGCTTAAATCGTCCATCGATAAGGCGGGTATGTATATTTTTCATCGCAAGACACTCTTTTATGAGCAGCGCCATAACCGGACAGCTAACCGTAAAATAGTGATCTCACCGATGATCGATACAAGAGCGAGAGCGGTAGGTGAGCGGTTAGGGATTGAGATGTATGGTGATTCACTCGATGTTGTGGCATGAGTTTTAGGCCAACGGCGCTCATTGTCGATGATGAGCCCGATATACTAGAGCTATTAGCGCTGACTCTGTCGCGCATGGGAGTGGAGAGTCGTGCTGCCGCCTCACTAGAGCAGGCGTTTCGTATGTTACAACAGCAGCCGTTTCACCTCTGTTTGACCGATATGCGTCTGCCCGATGGCGATGGTCTGGAGCTAGTGCGCTATATTAGCAGCGAACTACCACAGCTACCGGTAGCGGTGATTACCGCTCACGGCAATATGGATTGCGCGATTGAGGCGCTAAAGGCGGGGGCGTTCGATTTTGTTAATAAACCGGTCGAACTGAAAACACTGAAGGCACTCATCGAGAGTGCACTGAAGCTATCACGCGGCGATAGTGAACCATCAGCAGACCGGGCGAGTGAGGAGGCTAGTTTTTTAGGCGAGGCCGCTGTGGTTATCGAGCTGCGGCAGACAGTGCGTAAATTAGCACGCAGCCAGGCACCCATCTACATTAAAGGCGAGTCGGGAACCGGCAAAGAGCTCATCGCCCGCATGATTCACCGCTTAAGTCCCCGAGCAGAGCGACCCTTTATCGCCGTTAACTGTGGCGCGATTCCGGCTGAACTGATTGAGAGCGAACTGTTTGGCCATGTGAAGGGGAGCTTTACCGGCGCTACTCAGAATAAACAGGGGCTATTTGTAGCGGCCGATGGCGGGACGCTGTTTTTAGACGAAATCGCCGAACTGCCGCTTGAGATGCAGGTTAAATTGCTGCGGGTGATTCAGGAGCGGCGAGTGCGTCCGGTCGGCTCAGAGCGAGAGCAGGCGATCGATATTCGTATTTTGAGTGCTACCCACCAACATTTAGCTGCCCGAGTACGGGAGGGGCTGTTTCGGGAAGATCTCTACTTCCGAATTAATGTGATTGAGCTGGAGCTACCGAGTCTGCGCCAACGGCGTGAGGATATTCCCCTACTAGTTGACCATATTGTGCAGAGGATCTGTCGGCGTCTGCAGCAGCTACCGATCAAACTGAGCCCGCAGGCGCTAGAGACGCTGCAACACTACCCCTTTCCGGGCAATGTTCGAGAGTTGGAGAATATACTAGAGCGAGCCTTGACCTTGAGTGATGGCTCAATGGTGGGGGTGGACGATCTGCGTCTGCAGCTCCCCGAACCGGAAGAGCTGCAGCGAGAGAGACTTGATGAGGGGGCTAGAGTGCTGCTGTGGGCAGAGGAGGTAGGGCTCGATGCCTGCATGGAACAGATAGAGCGCTCTGTGTTACAGCAGGCGCTACAACAGTGCCGTTTTAATAAAACGGCTGCCGCAAAGAGGCTTGGAATCAGTTTTCGTTCGCTGCGCTATCGTCTGCAGCGACTGGGGATTGAGTAGCGGCTAACACCGGTTGTAGCCGTTTAATCATGACGCCAAATAGTTTAGGACCGGCAGCAACGAGGTCGCCGCGCTGCATATAGCCCTCATCGCCGCGCATATCGCCGACCAGCCCCCCCGCCTCTTTGATCAGTAATACCCCAGCGGCAATATCCCAAGGATTGAGGCCAAACTCCCAAAAACCGTCAAAACGGCCCGCAGCGACCCAAGCTAGATCGAGTGCTGCCGAGCCTGGGCGACGAATACCGGCACTATCGGGTATCAGTGCCTTTAGGGTCTGTAGATAGAGCTCCAGATTCTGATTGGGGCGAAATGGAAATCCAGTGCCGAGTAGCGCCCCCTTCATGGAACGGCGTTGAGTGACTCGCAGGCGGCGGTTATTGAGCTGAGCGCCGCCCCCCTTGCTAGCGGTAAAGAGCTCCTGACTCACCGGATCGTACACCACCGCTTGGGTTAGCTGCCCCTTATGTTGTAGCGCAATCGAGACGGCAAACTGCGGCACTCCGTGGATAAAGTTGGTAGTGCCATCTAGGGGATCGATAATCCACACATAGTCGCTATCGCGCAGATTTTGGCCACTCTCCTCGCCCCAAAAGCCGTGATCGGGGTAGGCTTTGGTCAAAGTTTCAATAATCATCTGCTCCGCCCGCTCATCGACCTCAGTGACATAGTCGTGTCGCGACTTGTTGTTTATCTGCAACCTATCCACCTGTTCTAGCGAACGGCTGATATAATTCCCCGCCTTGAGGGCGGCATTAACGGCAATATTGAGCATCGGATGCATGATGGGCTCCTTGATGGTGAATGGTGAACAGTGCAGATGACAGAGTCAATGGAGTGAGGGGCGATTATAGCAGCCGTCCGCCTTAGAGGGGGCGCTGTTCTGTCGTGGTTATGACATTTTTTGTTGCTAAGGCTATTTTAAACGGGAGATAAGGAGCAGAGAGTGAACAGCTATCATGAGGCGAGGCGAGTTAAACCGCGTGATGTTGTCGTGGTCATGGTGGAGACCAGCCACCCTGGAAATATCGGCGCAGCAGCCCGAGCGATGAAAAATATGGGATTGCGGCAGTTACGACTAGTCGAGCCGCGCCACTTTCCCCACCCTGATGCAGAGGCTCGCGCATCGGGGGCGGAGGATATTTTGCAAAAAGCAGAGCGCTACTCGCAGTTAGCTGAAGCGATTGCCGATTGCGACATCGTCTATGGTGCTTCGGCGCGGCAGCGAACTCTGCACTGGCCGCAGGTCACGCCGCGAGAACTGGCTGAAGAGGTTAGTCAGCGACCTCTCTCGAAGGTGGCGCTGGTCTTAGGGCGGGAGAGCTCCGGCTTGAGCAACAGTGAGCTTCAGTTATGTCAGCGGCTAGTTACCATACCGGCGGCTGCCGATTTTAGCTCGCTAAATGTGGCCGCTGCGGTGCAGATTTTAGCTTACGAACTCTTTCTTGCCCTCGCCGAGAGGGAGCTACCGCCGTTATCATCGCCGTCGGCTGCTAGTCGGTTGGTGAGTAGTGGTGAACGCGAAGGGTTCTACGCCCAGCTACAGCAGACACTGATAGCGCTCGATTTTCTCGATCCGACTAATCCGCGTCAGCTAATGCCACGGTTGCGACGACTCTTCGCTCGTATTGAGCTAGAGCAGCGGGAGCTTAATATCCTTAGGGGAATATTGACCGCTATGGGCAAGCGCCTACAGTAACTATTGGCCTGGTTATTGCATTGATTTAACAGAACAGAACATTGGCATGGAGCATAAAAGTTATGTTTGAACGGTTAAGAGAGGATATTCGCTGTATTTTTGATCGTGATCCAGCAGCCCATTCACTAGCTGAGGTGCTGCTTACCTATCCGGGGCTGCATGCGGTGCTATTTCACCGTATGGCGCATAGGCTATGGCACTGGCGATTATCGCTACTGGCCAAACTGGTGGCTACCTTTTCACGCTGGCTAACCGGCATTGAGATCCATCCTGCTGCAGTGATTGGGCGACGCTTTTTTATCGATCACGGCATGGGGGTGGTCATTGGCGAGACGGCAGTCATTGGGGATGACTGTACCCTCTATCACGGCGTGACGCTAGGAGGAACGAGTTGGCAGGCGGGTAAGCGCCATCCGACTTTAGGTAACGATGTCGTGGTTGGCGCAGGGGCTAAGGTACTCGGGCCTTTAGAGGTCGGTGATGGCGCTCGTATTGGCTCAAATGCAGTCATTGTCAAAGGGGTGCCGCCGCGGACCACCGTCGTCGGGGTGCCGGGGCGAGTGGTGCGCCGCCCTGTGGCTGACGAAACACACGAAAAGCGTAAAAAGATCGCCGCTAAAATTGGCTTTGACGCTTACGGCACCAGCGCTGACATGCCTGATCCGGTTGCGCATGCGATTAACTGTATGCTGGACCATATTCATGCGATGGATGAGAAGATGGAGCAGATGTGCGGGGCGATAAAGAGCTTGGGGGCCGAGATCGATATCGACAAACTAGTCGAACTCGGTGCCTGTGAGATCGATTCGGGAGAGGCGTTGTTACAGCGAGAGCGCCTCGATACCGGTGAGAAGGGGGAAAAAATTTGATCCTTAATACTTGACTATTTTGCTAAGGAACTATAGATTAGCAGCCAATGATAGCGACAACGATGGGGAATCACAACGATGCGACTCACTACAAAAGGGCGTTATGCCGTCACTGCGATGCTCGATTTGGCTCTTCACTACGAACAGGGAGCCGTTAGCCTCTCCGATATCTCTGCTCGGCAAGGGATTTCGCTCTCCTATTTAGAGCAGCTCTTCTCTAAGATGCGCCGCAGGGGGCTAGTTAATAGCTCTCGCGGCCCCGGTGGCGGGTATCGTTTGAGCCGCAGCGCGTCGGACATTTTTGTCGCCGAGGTGATTGCCTCTGTCGATGAGAAGGTTGATGCGCGTAAGTGCGAGGGCAAGGGCAACTGCAACAATGAGACCAAATGTCTGACACACGATCTCTGGTGCGATTTGAGTGACCAGATCTATAACTTCCTCAGTCAGATCGATCTGCAGCAGCTAGTTAACCGAGAGCAGGCGAGAGGGCGTAGCTGCTCGACTACCACTAACCAGCTATTGCGCCAAGAGATTTTGTCACAGTCGTTGCCATCACTTTAAAGCACGAGGGTAGCGGCTGAGGCTCTTAGCGTGTCACTCGAATACTATTTTGACCACAATGCGACCACCCCCTGCTTCGATGAGGTGGTTGAAGCGATGCAGCCCTTTTGGCGGCAACACTGTTATAACCCCTCTGCTCTCTACCGGGGAGCTAGAGTTGCTAAAGATGCTGTTGAGCAGGCGCGTAGAGAGGTAGCGGCGCTGGTTGAGGCCTATCCGGAGCAGGTGCTATTCACCAGTGGCGGCAGTGAAGCGAACAGTTGGGGGGTGGCCGAACTGTGGCGTCAGAGCCGTAGTGGAGCGGTGGGTGTCAGTCGCATCGAACATCCCTCGGTGCTTGAGGCGGCGCGGGCACAGAGGGGAGAGTGTCATCCGTTAGCGGTTAACGAAGTGGGTGAACTGGATATGGCCGCTTTGCAGCAGCAGCTTGAGAGTGGCACCGATGCGATTGCAGTCATGGCGGCAAATAATGAAACCGGCGTGGTGCAGCCGCTGCAACAGCTTAGCGAGCTGTGTCGTCACTCTCAGTGTCGCTGGCACTGTGACGCGGTACAGCTAGTTGGCAAGGTGCCGTTTAGCTTTAGCCAGAGCCACTGCGCTACACTGTCGCTGTCGGCACACAAGCTAAATGGCCCTAAGGGTGTCGGGGCACTGGTGGTGCGCGAACCGGCACGATTGAGCCCGCACCAGCGAGGTGGAGGACAGGAGCGATCGTTACGAGCTGGAACAGAAAATGTTGCCGCTATCGTCGGTTTCGGTGTCGCCGCTTCGATATGGCACCAGCAGGGAGAGGGGCTGCGGCAGCATCTGACACAGTTAGGTCACTATTTAGAGCAGCAGCTACGGCGGCGATTTCCGACGGCACGGCTGTTTGCGACCGAGGCGGAGCAGCGACTGCCTAATACGCTCTTTTTTGCGCTCCCTGCGATTGAGGGGCAGAGCCTGATTATGGCGCTCGACCGAGTCGGTTTTGCCATCGCCAGTGGTTCGGCTTGTGGTAGTCATCATGAAGCACCGAGCCATGTACTACAGGCGATGGGGGTGAGTGACGAGTTAGCGCGCGGCGCAGTTAGAGTCAGCTTAGGTATCGATAGCTGCCGTGACGGTGTCGATAGTCTGCTAACTGCTCTGGAGCAGCAGGTAAAAGGGCTACGCTCGATCGCTGCGCTAGGCTGGTAAAGCAATGGGTAATGACTAATTTTTTTACGATGACGATTTTGGAGCAACGATGATGAACAGACCAATCTATCTTGACTATTCGGCAACCACCCCGGTCGATCCGCGTGTGGCCCACGAGATGTGCCGCTATCTGATGCCGGAGGATGGTCTATTTGGTAACCCCGCCTCCCGCTCTCATCGCTATGGCTGGGATGCGGAGAAGGCGGTGGAGCAGGCGCGGCACTATGTGGCCGAGCTGATTAATGCTGATGCAAAAGAGATAGTCTGGACCTCGGGGGCGACTGAATCGAATAATCTGGCCATTAAAGGGGTCGCCCACTTCTACCATAAGAGGGGCAAACATATTATCACCAGTAAGACCGAACATAAGGCAGTACTCGATACCTGTCGCCACCTTGAGAAGGAGGGGTATGAGGTCACCTATCTCGATCCCGACGCCAATGGCCTCATCGATCTGGCCAAGCTAGAGGCGACGATGCGTGAGGATACTATCTTGGTCTCGATTATGCATGTGAATAACGAAATTGGCGTAGTGCAGAATATGGCGGCGATTGGTGAGCTGTGTCGTGAGCGCAAAGTGCTGTTCCATGTCGATGGAGCCCAGAGCGCCGGCAAGGTGCCGATTGATGTGCGGGCGATGAAGATCGATCTACTATCGCTCTCGGCGCATAAAATTTATGGCCCTAAAGGGGTAGGAGCGCTCTATGTGCAACGCAAGCCGAGGGTTCGCATTGAGGCGCAGATGCACGGTGGTGGGCATGAAAGAGGGATGCGCTCTGGAACGCTAGCGACCCATCAGCTAGTGGGTATGGGAGAGGCGTTTCGGCTAGCTAAAGAGGAGATGGCGAGCGATAACGAACGGATCTACGCTCTGCGCGAGCGACTGCTAGCGGGGATTAAGGATATAGAGGAGGTCTATATTAATGGCGATATGGAGCAGCGGGTGCCGCATAATATCAATATTAGCTTTAACTATGTTGAGGGCGAATCGCTGATGATGGCGCTGTCAGATCTGGCCGTCTCCTCTGGTTCTGCCTGCACGTCAGCCTCCTTAGAGCCCTCTTATGTGTTGCGAGCGTTAGGCCGGAGCGATGAGTTAGCCCACAGCTCAATTCGCTTTAGCATCGGGCGCTTTACCACTGAGGCCGATATTGACCATGCGATTGAGCTGATTCAACAGAAGATTAGCAAACTGCGCGACCTCTCCCCGTTGTGGGAGATGTATAAAGAGGGGATCGATCTGTCCAAAATTCAGTGGGCAGCCCATTAATTTAACTCTCGTCGATGTCGGCAGAACAGGCAGCGGCCGGCAAAATCCCGTATAATGAACAGGGAATTGAGAGCTGCCAAGCGATAAAATGAGGTAAATAGCAATGGCATATAGCGAAAAGGTAATTGATCACTACGAAAACCCGCGTAATGTTGGGGCGTTTGACAAGAGTGAAACTAATGTAGGTACCGGCATGGTCGGGGCACCGGCGTGTGGCGATGTGATGCGGCTACAGATTCGGGTTAACGATGAGGGGGTGATTGAAGACGCCTGTTTTAAAACCTACGGCTGTGGTTCGGCGATTGCATCGAGCTCACTGGTCACCGAGTGGGTAAAGGGGAAGAGCCTAGATGAGGCGAGTACGATAAAAAATAGCGATATTGCCGAAGAGTTGGCACTACCGCCGGTAAAAATCCACTGCTCGGTGTTAGCTGAAGATGCGATTAAGGCCGCGATTCACGATCTACAGGAGAAGCGGGGTGCGGCTGTTGCCGCAAAGGGGGCCTAGATGGCGGTGACACTGACGAATACGGCCGCAGAACGGGTAAAGAGCTACCTGACTAATCGTGGCAAGGGGGAGGGGCTACGCCTTGGGGTACGCACCTCCGGTTGCTCTGGCATGGCCTATGTGATCGAGTTTGCTGACGAGGTTTCGAGTGAAGATCAAGTCTTTGAAAGTCACGGCGTAAAGGTGATCGTTGATCCTAAAAGCATGGTCTATCTCAATGGCACTGAGGTCGATTTTGCCAAAGAGGGGCTCAATGAGGGGTTTAAGTTTAATAACCCTAACGCCAAAGATGCCTGTGGTTGCGGCGAGAGTTTTAATGTCTGATGCAACTCGATAGCCGTTTAAGTACTAAAGACCATTTTGAGCTGTTTGGGCTAACCCCCGGTTTCGATATCGATACCGGGCAGTTAGCCAG
Organism: Ectothiorhodospiraceae bacterium BW-2; assembly: GCA_008375315.1. NCBI lineage: Bacteria > Pseudomonadati > Pseudomonadota > Gammaproteobacteria > Chromatiales > Ectothiorhodospiraceae > Ectothiorhodospiraceae bacterium BW-2. Next base: position 2,390,749 of record CP032507.1, read on the forward strand.
CGCCTATCGAGAGCTACAGCAGCAGACCCATCCTGATCGCTTCGTCAATGAGGGAGAGTCGCTGCGGCGGATGGCGCTCCAGCTCAATTCGCAGGTGAATGAGGCCTACACCACACTCAAATCGCCCCTCTCTCGTGGGCGTTATCTACTTCAGCTACGAGGGCTGTTGATGGATGAGAGCGATACTCGTATGGAGACCCCCTTTTTGATGCAGCAGATGGCGCTGCGTGAGGCACTAGAGAACTCTGGCCAGAGTGAGGATCCGCTAGCTACCATCGACTCAATTCGACAACAGCTAGAGGCCGATACCAACGCACTACAGCAGAGCTTGCGTAGTCAGTTAGCTCAACAGAGCCCGCAAGGGGATAGCGAGGCGTGGCAGAGCCTTCGTAAACTACAGTTTTTAGTTAAATTTGCCCAAGAGCTGGATGAAGCGGAGCAGCGGCTCAGCGACTAGCATCAACCATTTAATTGTACTAATAGCCACAACAGAGAAGGGAGAGCGTTTTGGCACTTTTGCAAATTAGCGAACCGGGGCAGTCGGCCGCTCCGCACCAACGGCGATTGGCGGTCGGCATCGATTTAGGTACGACCAATTCGCTAGTGGCGACCGTGCGCAGTGGCATGGCCGAAACCCTAGCCGATGGAGAGGAGCGCCACCCCCTCCCTTCAGTGGTGCGTTATCTGCCAGAGGGGCGAGTGACAGTCGGCTACGAGGCAAAGGCTGCCGCAACCACGGATCCACTCAATACCATCGTCTCCGTTAAACGCTTTTTAGGACGAGGCGTTGACGATTTTAAACTGCTAGGGACAACCCCGCCGCATGAGTTTATTGCCACCGATTCGGCAATGCCGAGATTGCGAACCGTCGGCGGTGATGTCAGTCCGGTGGAGGTATCGGCTGAAATTCTCAAAGCCCTAAAACATCGCGCGAAAGAGAGTCTAGGGGGCGAGATTGAGGGGGCGGTCATTACGGTGCCGGCCTACTTCGATGATGCTCAGCGACAGGCGACCAAAGATGCCGCTCGTCTGGCCGGACTCAATATTTTACGACTATTAAATGAACCGACCGCAGCAGCGGTTGCCTATGGGCTGGATCAAGGCTCGGAGGGGGTGATCGCCATCTACGATCTAGGCGGGGGAACTTTCGATATCTCGATTTTACGCCTCAATAAGGGGGTATTTGAGGTGTTAGCCACAGCGGGTGACTCTGCCCTAGGGGGGGATGATTTTGATCGCGCCTTAGCGGGCTGGATTATGCAGCAGGCGGCCATTCGTGACGATGCGGATCACCACCAGATGCGGCGCTTGATGCAGGTGGCTTGCGATGCGAAAGAGCTGTTGACTGAGGTGGAACAGACCAATATCCGCATCGAGCTGGAGGATGGCAGCCACTGGGAGGGGCGTCTGAACCGAGAGGAGATGGAGCGGCTATTTGCCCCCTTAGTACGAAAAACCCTCATTCCGTGTCGGCGGGCGCTAGCTGATGCGGGAATAGCCATCGATGAGATTCACGATGTAGTGATGGTGGGTGGTTCGACTCGGATTCCTTTGGTCAGAGAGAGGGTGGGCGACTTTTTTCAGCGCGAACCGCACGTCGATATCGACCCTGATCGGGTCGTGGCGATTGGCGCCGCGATGCAGGCCGATCAACTCATCGGCAATAAACCTGACGACCAGATGCTGCTTTTAGATGTCATTCCGCTCTCTCTCGGGTTAGAGATGATGGGCGGATTAACCGAAAAAGTGGTTCCACGAAACACCACGATTCCAGTTGCTAGAGCACAGGAGTTTACCACCTATAAAGAGGGGCAGACGGCTATGGTGATCCATGTAGTACAAGGCGAACGGGAGCTGGTGAGCGACTGTCGCTCACTCGCGCGCTTTGAGCTGCACGGTATCCCCCCTATGGCGGCGGGAGCGGCCAGAATTCGGGTCACCTTTCAGGTGGATGCCGATGGTCTGCTCTCGGTGACAGCGAAAGAGCAGACCAGTGGCGTTGAGAGCAGCATTCAAGTCAAACCCTCCTATGGCCTGAGCGATAGTGAAATTAGCCGCATGATCGAAGAGTCGATGGCTCATGCTAGGGATGATATGGATGCTCGTAATCTGCGTGAACAGCAGGTTGAAGCGCAGCGTGTGGTTGAGGCGCTACAGGTGGCCCTTAACGCTGATGGTGAGGCGCTGCTAAGTGAAAAAGAGCGTCAGCGAATCGATAGAGCGATGGTGGCCGTTAACGAGAAGATGGCCGGTGATAACTGGATGGAGCTGAAAGAGGCGGTAACTCGATTGAACCATAGTACTACCGAGTTTGCGGCTAGGCGGATGAATGTCTCCATTCAAAAAGCTCTGTCGGGTCAACAACTGCAACATTTTGAATAGAGGGTGAGCCATGCCACAACTAATTTTTCTTCCCCACGAAGAGCTCTGCCCCGATGGGGCAGTGATTGAGGCCGATAGCGGTATCTCGATTTGTGATGCGGCTAACGCCGGTGGTATAGAGATTGAACACGCTTGTGAAAAGTCGTGTGCCTGTACCACCTGCCATGTCATTATTCGAGAGGGGTTTGACTCTCTTGAGCCATCGGATGAGCTAGAAGATGATATGCTCGATAAGGCGTGGGGGCTGGAGCCTGAGTCGCGCCTCTCGTGTCAGGCGCGGGTGGCTGAGGAGGATTTGGTCATAGAAATTCCTAAATATACGCTCAACATGGTTTCAGAAAACCACTAGCAAGTAAGGGGGTAGAGTATGCGCTGGTCAGATGTTAATGAGATTGCGATAGAGCTAGAGGAGCAGCACGGCGATATCGATCCACAGTATGTCAGATTCACCGATCTCCATCGCTGGATAACAGCACTAGAGGGGTTTGAGGATGATCCTGAGCGGTCAAACGAAAAGATTCTTGAGGCCATTCAGATGGCTTGGATGGAAGAGAGGGATTGACAGAGATCAAATAAGTTGGCACATTAGCCGCTCTTAACAACTTAAGGAGGATTAAGATGAGTCGTAAAGTTTATGCTCTAGTCGCTTTTGTCTTAGCGATGATGATTTTTCCACTTCAAGCCGAAGTGATCGATATTAACAGTGCGACCGCCGCACAGATTAGTAGCGCTTTAGCCGGTATTGGGCCTGCTAAGGCTGAAGCTATCGTCGCTTATCGCAACGCGAACGGTTCGTTTAAATCGATCGATGATCTACTAAAGGTGAAGGGAATTGGGCCGGCGACGCTGCAAAAGATAGCCAACAAGCTGCAATTTGGCGCTGTCGCTCCGGCGGCAAAAGCGGCCGCACAGAGCGTTAAGAGCGGTAGTGTCGGCGCGATGCCGGGAATGTAGCTAAAATCGGTGGTTGCAGTTGTTGCCAACGCTCTGTATGATTGCGCACCTTTTTTGATTGGCGGTCATGGTGCCTCTTAACGATATAGTTAAGATTTAAGGGGTAGCGATGTCCAGAAATTTGCAACCGGAGTGTTAAATGAAGTCCGAAATCCATCCCGATTATCACGATATTAATGTGAACTGTAGTTGCGGTAATAGTTTTGTTACCCGCTCTACGCTCGACAAGGAGAGCCTGACGCTGGATGTCTGCTCTAGTTGTCACCCCTTCTTCACAGGCAAGCAGAAAATTGTTGATACTGCGGGCCGAGTCGATAAGTTCCGGCAGAAATACGGACTCAAAAAGTAACCTTTTCAATCGTCAACCGGAAGGTAGCTACGATGTGAGTCACATCGTAGTTGCCTCTCCTTAAGTGAGTTCAGGGCGCAGCCGTGAAATTTAGCCGACAATGGCTACTTCTCTGGTCTCTGCTTATTGCAGGTTGTGCTACCACCTCCCTCTTCTTGAGCTATCCTGAGCTACTCGCGCCGGTAAAGCGTGCGCTACAGAGTGGACAGATTGAGCCGGCGATCAAGGCCCTCTCCCCCTATCGTGATTCAGCCGATGGCGTGCTCTATCTACTCGAACTTGGCCGAGTGCACCAAATTGGCGGGGAGTTATCGGCTAGTAGAGCGAGCTTTAAACAGGCGCTCTCCCGTTTTAGCCAGATAGACAATCGGGCTACAATCAGCTTACGGCGTAGTGTCGCCACCGGCGGTTCGCTGTTAACCAACGAGAATGCCATTCCATACGATGGCGAAAGTTATGAACGGATCTTTTTGCACCAACTTCAGTCGCTCAACTATCTATTTTTAGGTGAGCTAGAGGCTGCGCTAGTGGAGGTAAGGCGAGCCAATTTAGAACAGAAGCTAGCACTAGAGCGCCATATCGATGAAGTAGAGCAGGCGACTCAACAGCATCAGCGGCTGCTACAACGCAACGAGACCTTTATATCGGGCTTTAAGTCGCTACAGGAGCGGGTGGCTGGCGTCAAAAATTCGTTCCAAAATGGCTACACCTTTTTTACCTCTGGACTTATCTATGAGATTAACGGCCAGCTAGAGTCAGCCTACATCGACTACCGTCGCGCTCAGGAGATCTATCCCGACAACCGCTACCTACAGCAGATAGTGCTACGGCTAGCCGAACAGCTACAACGGCGGGACGATCTACAGCGCTATCGGCGTCAATTTGGCCTATCCTCTGCACGACTCGGCGCCGATGCTGGAGAGCTAATTGTGCTCTATGAGTACGCCTTTGCCCCAGTCAGACAGCAGATTAAAGTGCCGATATTAGGGGAGAACCATTGGCATACGATCGCCTTTCCCACCTATTCGACGACCCAACAAGCGCCGACCACTGCGTTACGCTTGCGCACTCAAGGGGGTAACATAGATATCACCACTGAGCCGATCGTCTCGGTGGCCGCGTTAGCGGCCAAATCGCTCCAAGAGCGTCTGCCGGGGATGATGTTGCGACAGCTACTACGGCTAGCGGCAAAGAAGAGGCTTGCCGATCAGTCACAACAGCTTCTAGGCGATATGGGCGGGATTTTGGCCAATGTCGCCAATACCCTAAGTGAAAATGCCGATCTGCGTAGCTGGCTGACCCTACCATCGGGGGCACACATTGCCCGCCAAGGGGTGGAGGCGGGGCGGGTTAAACTGGAGCTTCGGCGTGGTAGTGTGAGCCGTTGGCTCGATATAGAGGTTAGAGCTGGGGGTAAAAGCGTGATCTGGGTGATCGATACCGGCCAGCGGTGGCAGATTCAACAGCAGCAATTTTAGGAGGTACCATTGTATGGCAGTCGCTAGAGGGAGAGGTTGGTTAGGTGTATGGATAGGGCTTGTCGCCATCGTAGGCGGCTGTGCAACGGCCGGTATTGAACAGCGAGGGGGACGAGAGGGGGAGGATCAGCTATTTGTTTACAACCAGCCATTGGCCGATCGGATTGACTTGACCGCAGCGCGATGGCGTCAACAGGGCGAACTGTTACAAGTTGAAGTTACGGTGGTTAATCAGAGTCAATTTACCGAATCGCTGCAGTACCGTTGGCAGTGGTTTGATAGCGAACAGTTTGTCATTGAGGGGGAGAAGCCTAGCTGGATTCCGTTGACACTTTATGGTAGATCGTCCCAAGCTTTACGCGCTGTGGCTCCTAGTGCCACAGCGACCCAATATCAACTCTATCTGCGAGAGAGGTAATGTTAATGAAATCGGTCATTGTATTCATGGCGCTGTGGCTACTCGGTGGCTGTGCGACTAAAATCGACTATGGCGATGCGACGGCGGTAGAGACGACTACCATCGATTTTGGCTCGACCGATCTGCAGCAGATGGCCTCCTCCATGGTCGATTCGCTGCTCTCGTTCCCGCCAATGGTAGAGGCCACTAGGGAGCGCAGACCGGTTATCTTTGTCGAAAAGGTGAGTAATAAGACCACAGAGCATATCGATACCGAATCGATTACCGATACCATTAGTAACCGACTGCTGCGTTCGGGCAAGTTCCGCTTTGTCGATATGGGCAAGAGCCGGGTGGCACTAGAGCAGATGGAGTTTCAGAATAGCGGCTTAGTTGATCGCTCGACGGCAGTCAAAATAGGACGCCAAATTGGCGCTGAATACATGATGTATGGCAACCTTGCGGCCATCGATAAGCGCGATGGAGATAGTCGCGACCTCTACTATAAATTTACTCTGCGTCTGATGCACCTTGAGAGTGGCCTAATTGAGTGGTCAGATGAGAAGGAGATTCGTAAAACTGCCGAAAAATCGCTATTTGGGTTATAGAGGATGGCTAAAACCTATGAGGTCGCCATTATTGGGGCCGGACTTATCGGCCTATTAACCGCACGAGAGCTGAGTCGCGCGGGGGTATCGGTAGTGGTGCTGGAGCGGCAGCAGGCGGGGCGTGAGTCAACTTGGGCCGGCGGAGGGATTATTTCCCCCCTCTATCCTTGGCGCTACCCTGAGGCGGTATCGGCGCTCGCATCTTGGGGACAGCAGCACTATCAGGAGCTATGTCGGCAGCTAACTGAGGAGAGTGGTACCGATCCTCAGTGGCAACGCAGTGGTCTGTTAATTCCCAATTTGGACGAATCAGAACGGCAGCGAGCACTACAGTGGTGTCAGCGTTGGCAAAATAGCGCGCTAGAGGTTGACGCAAAAGAGATGGCTAAATTAGAGCCACTACTGGCCACTGAGGCGTTAACTACCGGCCTCTATCTGCCCGAGGTGGCGCAGCTACGCAACTCACGCCTCTCCCGTGCACTGGTAAAATCGACCGAGCGCAGCGATATCGACCTAAAACAGCACTGGCCGGTGAGTGGTATTGAGTCTAGGGGCGGCTGTTTCTACTGTCGTAACTCTCTAGGAGAGCAGATCGCCGCGGCACAGGTGGTGCTCTGTGGTGGGGCGTGGAGTGGTGAGCTAGGTGATCTAGCCGGGGAGTCGTTGAGTGTGGCACCGGTTAAAGGGCAGATGATTGCCATCCCGCTTGAGCCGGAGCAGATCAAACGGATTACCTTGATTGATGGCCACTACTTCATTCCCCGTCGTGACGGGCTGCTACTGGTCGGCTCAACGCTGGAGCCAGAGGCCGGTTTTGACAAGCAGATAAGTCACGCAGCGGCTGAAGAGCTACAACGGTTAGCCTGGCGCTATCTGCCGGCACTCAATGGGCGAGTCTTGCGCTACCATTGGGCCGGCCTGCGTCCGGGTAGCGAGAACCGAGGGATTCCGTTTATCGGTAAAAGTCGCATAACTGACGGGATTTGGTATAATTGCGGCCACTTTCGTAACGGCGTTGTGCTAGGCGCGGCATCGGCTCGACTGCTAGCCGATCTGCTGTTGCAACGACAACCGCAGCTTGCCTCTGAACCCTATAGAATTAATAGTGATGCAACGATGAATAAGGCAAAACTTAACAATATAACGATATGATGATATACCCTGTGAACGCATGGAATTGCTTGAATCTGGTGGCAGCTCTTCTATAATTGCCCTCCTGTTGTGGTGTTTAGCGGGAGCAAACCGGCCGGCATCGCAGGGAAAACAGGGATGGGAAGAGTTTGTCGATGTAGAGATAGACCATAACCAGATAAGCATAGAGTTGACTTTGGTGTCGCCGGCTGGCCTGTGGTCGTCGGCTACGCATAGCCGCCATATCGATTGGGCGGAGAGGATCCGAAGGAGGATAATGTGAGCGCTGCACCACAGTTCGATGGCCTGAAAGTTATGGTCATTGATGACAGTAAAACCATTCGGCGAACGGCCGAGACCCTGTTGGCGAAAGAGGGGTGCGATGTCATTACCGCCGGTGATGGCTTTGAGGCGCTGGCCAAAATTGTTGATCACAATCCACAAGTTATCTTTGTCGATATTATGATGCCCCGTCTGGATGGTTATCAAACCTGTGCTCTGATTAAACATAACCAGAAATTTAGTCAAACCCCGGTCATTATGTTAACTAGCAAAGATGGCCTGTTTGATCGGGCTAGGGGACGCATCGTTGGTGCCTCCCAATATTTGACCAAACCTTTCAATAAACAGACTCTGCTGGAGGCTCTGCAGCAGATCGTCCACTAACAGCTATCAGTTTCAGGAGAGACGCAATGGCTTCCGTATTAATTGTTGATGATTCACCGACTGAAGTGCATGTCCTAAAGGGGGTGCTGACGAAGTTAGGCCACGATGCTCACCACGCCCAAAATGGCGAGATTGGGGTGGAGATGGCCGCTGCCATTCAACCGGATCTGATTCTAATGGATGTTGTGATGCCGGGAATGAACGGTTTCCAGGCGACGCGGCAGATATCCAAAAATCCTGCCACCTCCCATATACCGGTGATTATTGTCACGACTAAAAATCAGGAGACTGATCGAGTCTGGGGGCTGCGCCAAGGAGCGAAGGACTACATTACCAAGCCGATTGATGAGTCGTTATTAATGCAAAAAATTGATGCCCTCATCGGCTAATAGTCGGGGAGTCGCATGGAACAGGAACAGCTCACCGACTTAGCCGCGGATAATCCGGCTCGGCTACTGTGGCAGATCGACCAACAGGTTCGCCGCTACGCCTCGCCACTACCGCAGCGAATTGAACTAAAAGCGAACTGGGAAGGGATTGCCTTTCGGATATTCGATACCCCGATGGTGGTGTCGGTTGAGCAGGTGGCCGAGATTTTGCTCGATTTTCGGGTGACCGTGGTTCCCGGTGTTAAAGCGTGGGTATTAGGCGTTGCTAATGTGCGGGGAGTCCTGTTGCCGATGCTTGATCTACCGACGCTGCTCGGCGACCACTCTCGGGTCGCCTTGAACCGAAAAAAGGTCTTTATCGTCAATCATGCTGGGATGAGTGCTGGGCTCTGCATAGACGAGGTGATCGGAATTCGGCGTTTTGATGAGGGGGATTACCAACGAGGTGACGGTGGCGTAACACTGCCGCAGTTGCGGACACTCATTCAGGGGAGCTATCGCGATAACGACGACAGGCAGTGGCCAGTGGTCGATCTCTATCGATTGATGGAGCAAGATGAGTTTTTGCAGATTGCGGCCTGAGTTACCGATAACTAGAGTTCGGGGTAGCCAGACTAAGCCAATTATGAGGATAACTGGAGATAATGATGAGTAGTAGTGTAACGGGGAATAAGCAACAGTTCAGTGGCCGCATCGGCATACTTTTCATTGTACTGCTGCTGCTGTCGATGCTTATCGGCTTTACCATCTATGGTCTGGTGGCTCGCCAAGCGGGATATGACCGTGAGTATGCCACGACCTTAGGGGAGATGCGGGTTTTATCACAGCAGATGACCACCCTAACCCAACAGGTGAGTCGTGGCCGGCCGCAAACTTTTGATAATCTGCAACAGATGCGCGAGCGTTTTAATGAGCTAGTGCGGATGTTAGAGCAAGGGAATAGTGAGAGCGGTATGCCCCCGACTGCAGACGAATTGAATCCGCGACGGCTTGAGATGAGTAGCGTTTGGAGCGAGTACAACGAACAGGTACTGCAACTGCTAGAGGCACGCGGGGTCATTATCTCCCTCAGTGAGATTGTGCGGCTGATTAACGAATATTCGGCAGAGTTTTTTATTAAAACCGATGCGATTGCCACACAGATGGCCAAAGGGAAGAAGTTTAGCCAGCAGGAGATCTATGTCGCGACCCGTCAGCTAATGTTAGGGCAGCGGATTATTACCAATGTCAACAAGATTTTCGATGGCGGCGAAGATGCGCTTGATGCGGCTAATAACTTCGGGCGCGATGCCGAGCTATTTGGCCGAGTATTGAACGGTTTTTACGATGGGGATGCCGAACTAGGCATTAAACCGTTTGAGGATGAGCAGCTAGTGACCCTAGTCGATGAGACAGCCGATATTTTCGATACAATTGGTCGGCAGGTGAACGGTATCCTAGAGCGGAGCCCAGAGATGTTACGGGTATCGCAGGCGGTGAATCGAGTGACCGAATTGAGCCAACCGCTGTTAGAACGCCTGTCGGAGCTAGAGCTCTCCCATGCTAACTATCTGGAACAGCGGCTACTTAGCCCGATGCTGGGAAATATTTTTAGTGGTTTGGCTGTGTTATGGTTAATTTTGCTCGGGATTACTTTGAAACGAGAGGCTGATCGCCGGATTGAAGAGACAGAAGCGCAGCGAATTAAGACCGAACAGGAGAATGCCCGTAATCAGGCCGCGATTTTACAGCTACTAGATGAGATGGGTGATCTGGCCGATGGTGATCTGACCGTGAATGCGACAGTGACGGAGGACATTACCGGTGCCATCGCCGATTCGATGAACTTTACTATCGAAGCACTGCGCTCACTAGTTGAATCGATCACCTCCAGTTCGCAAGGGGTATTGCAGTCGGCGGAGCAGAGTCTGAATACCGCTAGCCGCCTAACCGAAGCGAGTCGAGTCCAGACCGAGCAGATTACTAACGCTGCCGATGCGGTACAGAATATGGCCTCCTCTATTGAAGGGGTTTCGGCGACTGCGGGGCAGTTGGCCAAAGAGTCGGAGCGCTCGGTAACTATCGCCAAGAAGGGGGCGGAGACGGTTGCCAGTACCATCGAGGGGATGAACACCATTCGGGAACAGATTCAGGAGACCTCCAAGCGGATTAAACGACTAGGGGAGAGCTCGCAGGAGATTGGTGAGATTGTGGAGCTAATTAACGACATCGCCGAACAGACCAATATCTTGTCGCTAAACGCCTCTATTCAGGCCGCGATGGCTGGCGATGCTGGACGCGGTTTTGCGGTGGTTGCCGACGAAGTGCAGCGGCTAGCGGAGCGCTCTGCCGATGCGACCAAACAGATTGAAGCGTTAGTGAAGACGATTCAGACCGATACTAACGAAGCGGTGACCTCCATGGAGCGTAGTACCTCAGAGGTGGTCAGTGGTGCCGGATTGGCCCAAGATGCGGGGGCGGCACTGCAGGAGATTCAGACAGTAGCCGATACCCTAGCGCAACTTATCGGCAATATCTCTACCGCTACCGGTGAACAGGCCAAAGTGGCCGAGAGCGTCACCCACATTATGCGTCAAATTGAGGAGGTGACTCGTCAAACGACCGAAGGAACCGAGACCACAGCGAAAGATATCGGCAAGCTAGCAGAACTAGCAGAGGAGATGAAACGCTCAGTCTCGGGCTTTAAGCTGCCACAAGAGAGCCTTGTCGATAGTGCCAGTCGTGCAGCGATCTAGCTGAGCACTCAACTTTGACCCAATCAGACGGCAGGTAGGGGGTAGAGCATGGCTGACCCGCAACAACAGTATGACAGCAGCACTCTGGACTGGATTAAGGCCGAAATCGCCGAAAATCTGGCGTTAGCGCGTAGGGTGCTCGAACAGCTACTAGAACAGCAGGAGGCCGCAGAGAACCTTCAAGCGCTACAAAACTGCCTGCATCAGGTCGCCGGAGCGCTGCAACTTGTCGAACTACAGGGGATAGCCACCTATGTGGCTGAATTAGAGGCCTTTGCGGCAAGAAGTGAGCTCTACCTACAAGATGAGGCGCTCGCGGAGTTGTTGATGGAGGGGATCTTACTCATCCCCGAATATATGGAGTACATCGCCCAAGGGCGTCCCGACTCGCTCTATGCGCTACTATCGCCCCTGAATCAGCTTAGAGGGGTATTAGGAGAGCCGCCTCTCAAACGGCTTGACTATTTTCAACCCTCGCTCTCGGTTCCGGTACCGGAGGGGTTTGCTGGATTGTTAGCCGGTAAGGAGACCGCGCGGCAAGCGGCGACCAAGCTGCTCAAATATCTGCAAGCGGCGGTTATAGCGCTGCCGCAGGGGGAGGCGTCGAAACAGCTCGCCGTCGTGATGACCGTATTGCAAAAACTGGCCCCCTATCTGAGCCATGAACGGATGCAGCGCTGGCTCTGGATAGCGACCGCTTTTGTCGATGGGTTGCAGAGCCAAAAAATACCGCTCGATGAGGAGAGTCTAGGCGGGATACAGAAGATCGTCGAAATGGTACAGCTACTCTCTCGACAGGGGGAGTCGGAGCAGCTACCGTGGGCTACCATCGATAAGCTCAACTACTGGCTATTGTGGAGAGTTGCGACGACCAACTCCTCTTATCCGCTACAGAGTGTGGCGGCAGAGGTCTATCACGCCTTTGCACTAGGGGGATTTTGGGGGGCTAATGATGCGGTAGCGACGATTAACAGCGAGACCCGTCAGGCACTAGCGGACGATATTCTGGGCGAGTTAACGACCATTAAGGAGCGACTCGACCTCTGTGTTCGTACCGGTAATCGAGAAGATGAGAAGCTACAATCGCTGCTCGAACAGCTACAGAGGATGCGAGCCCCCTTGATGATTATCGAGCAGAGTGACGCGGTTAACGATCTGCAACAGGTCTGCTCTCTCCTACAGACTCTCCTTGAACAGGGGGGCGGTCTGGAGTTAATGATGGATGCTGCCACGCTGATTTTGCAGCTCGAAGCGACCCTACAGGGGTGGAGTCAGCATACCAGTGTCGCAGCAGACGAGACGGGGGGGGGCGAACTCTTCTCCTCTAGCCATAATGTCGTCATTCAACATGCGATGGAGGAGGCTCGTAGCGAGCTGCTTAAAGTACGCGCACAGCTATCGGACTATCTCGAACAAGGTGGTCAAGCCGAGTTATTGACGGAGGCGCTACAGCAGCTTGATCAGCTGCGTGGAACCTTGATTATGCTCAACTATTCGCGACTAGCGAAGTTAATTCACGCCTGCGGCCTATTTGTTCAACGAGAGCTCATTGGTGCCGATTCGTTACCACCAGCGGCGCGACTCGATATGTTTGCCGATGCGTTTATGGCTGCCGAGTACTTTTTAGATGCTTTCGTAGAGAAGAGAGTTCACCCCGCACTCATTCTCCGAGTGGCTGAGACCTCTTTTGTCGCTCTCGGTATCGATCTTAACTCCCTAGAGCCGTTACAGCTCGCGGTTAAGGCGAGCGACGAGCTAGCCGATGAGGGTGAGGATGAGGATGAGGGTGAAAGTGAGGATTTAGCCTGGATCGCGACCGACTATGCTGCACCGATGGCTGATGAGACGGTGCCTGGTGAAGAGGCTTCGACCGCTTCGCAACAGCCGACTGAGGCGCTAGAGGAGGAGCAGGGAGAGGAGATCGATGAGGAGATTTTAGAGATATTCATCGACGAGGCTAAGACAGAGCTTGAGAGTATCGCCACCGAACTGCCGCATTGGCAACAGAATCCACAAAATAGCGACGCTCTTGGCTCTATTCGGCGCAGCTTCCATACCATAAAGGGGAGTGGCCGGCTGGTCGGCGCGACGAGATTAGGCGAATTTGCTTGGGCATTTGAGAAACTGCTGAACAAAATACTTGAGGGGCAGTTGGCTCCTAGCGCCACCCTTTTCGATATGCTAGAGCAGGCGTTAGAGGCGCTAGAGCAGCTAATCGCCAACTTCTCTCAACGGGAACCGATTAGCGTCGATTACCAGCTATTGCAATCGTTTGCTCACGAGCTAGTTGATGGCATGGGGATGCCGGTTGCCGAATCGGTGGTTGACGAGCCGCCGGCAGCGGTCGTGGTGAGCAGAGCAGACCCCTCAGCTGAAGACAGTGCTTATGATGCTGAACTGTTAGCCATCTACAGTGCCGAAACAGATACGCATCTCGATACCCTGCGCCAATTTATCGATGATAGTCAGCGGCGGACAATTGATGAGCCGGTGATGCGAGCGATACACACCCTTAACGGCAGCTCCCGCATGGCCGGTATTGAGGCCGTGCCGGCGCTAATGGTGCCGCTAGAGGAGGTGGTGCGGCAGATGCAGTTAAGTGGTACCGATGTCTCGGTGGCGATGCGAGAGCTGTTGAGTGATGCCATCGACTATATCTTCACGGTCAGAGAGCAGCTACTCGCGGGGGGGGATAACTACCCCTCGGTTACCTCACTACTGCAACGGCTGCAGCAGCTTAGCGAGGGTATCGGCAGAGTCGATGGCACCCATCCTGAGCAGGGGCTAGTCTCAGTGGCCGAGCCGGTCGAAGAGTGCATGATGCCCGAGTATAGCGGGGATGATGCGGAGCTGATTGAGATCTTCTTGGTCGAGGCCGAAGAGTTAATCGATGCGAGCGAGAGTGCCCTACACCAGTGGGCTCAAAATCCACAGCAGTTGAGCTGGGCTAGAGAGCTACAGCGCCATCTCCACACACTAAAAGGGGGGGCGCGATTAGGGGGAATTACCCCCATGGGTGATCTAAGCCACGCGCTAGAGTCGGCCTTTGAAGCGGTGGTCGAGGGGCGGCTGCCGAGCAGTCGTGAGCTATTTGAGCTGCTACAGTTAGCGCATGATCGCCTAGTCGGAATGTTACAACAGGTAGAGCAGCGCCAAGCGGTGACGGTTGCTAGGGCGATTATTGAGCAGCTACAGAGGCTGCAACGGGGTGAGACAGCCGTCGTCGAAGCCGCAATCGTTAAGGATGAGGAGACTCCTCCTGAGCCTAGCGTTGTTGAAGTAGCGGTGACTCCGAGTTCGCAACTCCCTTGTCATGAGGTCAACTATGACGATGAGGATGCCGATCTACTGGAGATATTTCTGGAGGAGGCCAAAGAGCTACTCGATGCGAGCGATGGAACGCTCCATCTCTGGTCGGAGCAGCCCGATAACTTTGAACTGGCACGCATTTTACAACGCCAGCTTCACACCCTCAAAGGGGGGGCGCGCCTCGCTGGCCTGAGTTCGATGGGGGAGCTCTGCTATGCGCTAGAGGCCCTGTTTGAGAGCGCTGTGCTATTAACCCCCCCCCTGCTGGAGTCACTGACATTGGCTCAGCGTCGTTTAACGACCATGGTCGAGCAGCTAGAGGCGAAGCAGCCGGTGGTGGTGGGGGATGATCTCGTCCCACTGTTTGAGCGGCTGCGTTGCGGTGAGTCGCTACGCCTCGTCGAGCGGGAGCAGGGGGAGACTATCGTTGCGACAGAGAGCGCCCCCTCTGAACCACCCACGACAGCCGCGAGAGATGTAGCAGCCGCAGCCGCAGCCACACCCACACCCGTATCGGAGCGAGCCACCCAAGATATTGTCCGGGTACGGGCCGATCTACTCGATAATTTGGTCAATTTTGCCGGTGAAATGAGTATCTACCGCTCTAGGATAGAGCAGCAGATAGGCAAATTTGGTGGCCAGCTCTATGAGATGGAGCAGACAATCGAACGACTGCGGGAGCAGCTGCGCAAATTCGATATCGAAACTGAAGCGCAAATTGACGCTAAAGGGTATCGGGCAGAGGGGGAGGTCGAGAGTAACAGCGAGTTCGACCCACTCGAATTTGATCGCTTTACCACCATGCAGCAGCTATCGCGCTCCATGATGGAGTCACTGGCCGATATTCAAAATATCGAAGATACCATGCTAGGGCTATCGCGTGATACTGAGACGCTGTTACTACAGCAGTCTCGGGTTAACTCTGAATTGCAACAGAGTTTAGTGCAGACCCGAATGACTCCTCTAGCCGATTACGCCTCGCGTCTGCGGCGACTCGTTCGACAAGTGGCTAGCGAGTTGGGCAAAAAGGCCAACTTACTGATTCGTGGCGCCGAAGTAGAGATGGATCGCCATGTCGTTGAGCGGATTATTGCACCCTTAGAGCATCTGCTGCGCAACGCCTTAGCGCACGGCATTGAGTCACCAGAGCAGCGACAGCAGCGGGGTAAGACTGCTGAGGGTGAAATTGCCATTATGGTCGAGCGCGAAGGGTCGGAGATTGTTATTCATGTTCGCGATGATGGGAGCGGAATTGCCATCGATAAGGTGCGACAAAAGGCGGTAGCGCGTGGCCTAATTCCGGTCAATGCCGTGTTAAGTGACGAGGAGATGCTGCAATTTATCTTCGAGTCGGGCTTCTCTACCGCCTCGGGGGTGAGTCAAGTGGCGGGGCGCGGCGTCGGTATGGATGTGGTCAATAGCGAAGTGCGTCAACTCGGTGGTGCGATTCACCTTAAATCGGTAGCGGATCAAGGGGCCACCTTTACCATTCGTCTGCCGCTTAATCTGACAGTGACTCGGGCGCTGTTAGTCGAAGTCGGTGAGAGCGTCTATGCGCTGCCGCTGTTAAGTGTGCGTACGATTGAGCGGATCGATAATAGCGATCTACTTGAGCTTCTGAATGAAGATAAACCGATATTTGAGTGGGTAGATGGCGATTACGAAATGTTTCACCTCACCCATCTTTTAGGGGAGATGGTTCACTCGATTATCGAGAATGAGGGTAAACAGTCGTTAATCTTGGTGCAAAGTGGTGAGCATAAGGTTGCCATGATGGTTGACCGCCTAATCGGTAGCCGCGAAGTGGTGGTAAAGTCGCTAGGACTACAGTTAGGCGCACTACCGAAGATCTCCGGTGCAACGATTATGGGGGATGGGAGTGTGGTGCTGATTCTGGATGTGCCAGCGCTAATTCGCCACCGGACGCAACTCTATGAGGAGCTGCAACAGCGAGCACTGCACGAGGCGCAGGAGCAGCATCAGAGGCAGCAAAATATCGATCCGTTGGTCATGGTGGTGGATGACTCCATTACGGTGCGCAAGGTGACTGAACGCATGCTCAAGCGGCAGAATATCCGTTGTGTCACCGCGAAAGATGGGGTCGATGCGATCGCAGTGCTGGATCATACCCTGCCCGATGTGATGCTGCTTGATATCGAAATGCCGCGGATGGATGGTTTTGAGCTAGCGACCCATATTCGCAATAATCAGCGTTTGCGCCATATTCCAATCATCATGATCACCTCTCGTAGCGGGGATAAGCATCGCAATCGCGCCTTTGAGATCGGGGTTAACCGCTATATGACCAAACCTTACGCCGAAGCAGATCTGCTACAGGCGATTCAACAGCAGCTACTGGTGGAGGTATAGCGCATGGCCAATATCTATCAAGATAGCGAACGGCGCCTGCGTTGCCTCTCGCTGCCGGTTGCCCTCTCGGAGCCATTGATTGTCCCTAACGCCGCCGTGGCGGAGATTCTGCCCTACAGTGAACCGGAGAGGATGCGTGACCCCCCAAAGTGGCTACTCGGTCTCTACCATTGGCGTGGCCACTCGATGCCGCTGATAACCTTGCAACCGCTGTTGGAGCGACAAAAGGTGCCATCGCCGCGACAACATCGCCGAATTGCGGTGATGAATCAGCTCTGTGCCGACTCCCGACGCCCCTTTTATGGGATTGCGCTCGATGAGGTGCCGCACCAGTTGACTATCGGTAGCACCACCTTGAGCGCCCGTGGCGAAGTGTTACAAAATCAGCCACTGCTGCAACGGGTGAGCTACCTTGGGATCCCCTATGCCATTCCCAATTTAGAGTACTATGAGGCGTTGGCGAACAAGCTAACCCTCTAGTGGGTGTGAATTAGCGCCGCTTTTAACCAATAAACTGTTTGGAAATAGCCGCGAGTGGGGTATAGTTTTGCCCAAACTGTTGTCGTGCTCTCTTAGTGGTTGTCGATTTTGCTAGGAGGTGCGGGTTGGGTAGTTGGTGCCATTATACTCTGCAAGATCGCAACAGAGGACTTAATGACATTAGGAAGAGTAAACAGACAAGACTCTGTGCAAAGCGTTTTAAGGAAAGAGGATGAACTATAGACTGATAGCCGGTCTGCTCTCGGTTCTGGTTGGATTGCCATCGCTGGCTGCTGCCCTCGGATTGGGGGAGATTCGGCTCTATTCGGCTCTCAATCAACAACTCAATGCCGAAATTGAGCTACTCTC
Source organism: Ectothiorhodospiraceae bacterium BW-2 (assembly GCA_008375315.1). NCBI lineage: Bacteria > Pseudomonadati > Pseudomonadota > Gammaproteobacteria > Chromatiales > Ectothiorhodospiraceae > Ectothiorhodospiraceae bacterium BW-2. Next base: position 2,408,366 of record CP032507.1, read on the forward strand.
AGCGGAGCCCGATGATTTAAATCGATTATCGATCAATTTAGCCTCCCATGAGACCTTTGCTAAATTAGGTCTTGAGCGCCCGCAGCATCTACTCTCGCTCCGTTTTCAGGTCGAACCGTCGCTTCAAGGCAAAGCGGTAGTTCGGATCACCAGTCAGGAGAATATTCGCGAGCCTTTTCTTGATTTTGTCATCGAGGCGCTCTGGCCTGGGGGGCGGGTGCTGCGTGAATATACGCTACTGCTCGATCCGCCAGAGTATAACCGCAATCAACCGGTTAGGGTCGCGGCTCAGCCGCTTCAACCACCACCGGAGTGGGGGGGGAGTGGCAGGGGCGCTTCGGTTGGGGCAAGCGCAAGTGGCGAGACCTTTACCTACGGGCCGGTGCGTCGTGGCGATACCTTGTGGCGTATTGCCGGTGAGTATCGCTCAAATCAGCAAGCAAGCCGTCAGCAGATTATGCAGGCGCTGTTTCGGGAGAATCCCGAAGCCTTTATGGAGGGAGATATTAACCGCCTAAAACAGGGGGTGATTTTGCGCCTGAGCGAGCCTGCGCTGGTGGCGAGTATGGCGTCCCCCGCGGCGATAGAGGCGCTACGGCGTCAGAGTGAGCAGGAGCGGCTACAGATGGCGGCCGAGGCGGAGAAGCGTCAGCCGGAGCCTGCACCAGAGAAGCCGCCGGCTGATCGCGTTGTGGCTCAACGACCTAATGTTAAACTGGTCTCTCCGAGCGAAGGGGGGCGTGAGCTTGATCTCTCCGGTAGTGGCGAGGGTGACAACGATAAGTTACAGCAGCAGTTGCGACAGGAGCTGCTGCTAGCACTAGAGACCTCTGAAGCACAACGGCAGGAGAATAGTGAGCTGCGGCAGCGTCTAGGTGAGTTGCAGCAGCAGTTAGAGCAGGTAAAGCGCCTGATAGCGCTGAAAAATCCCCAGTTAGCACAACTACAGCAGTTAGCCGGTAACGATGAGGTGCCACCGACAGACAGCGCCGTGGTTGAGACGCCGTCTGTACCGGCACCGATGGTTGAGGCGGTGGCAACGGCGACTGACCCTGACTCCGATCTGGAGTCGGTTGAGGGGAGTGAGACTAGAACTGACACTGGGGCTGAGGCTGAGGCTGAGGCTGAGACTAGAACCGAGACCGACATCGAAGCTATCGCAGTCACAGCTACCGCTTTACAGGTAGAGCCACCGTCCCCTCCACCGCCACCACCCCCGCCGGCTAGAGCAGCGCCATCGGCACTCGACTGGGTAATGGCTAATCTGTGGCTAGTCGGCAGCGGCGCGGCACTGGTACTGATTCTGCTAACTCTAGTGATTACCATCATGCGGCGGCGGCGAGGTTTTCAAGAGAGCATCCTCAGCAACGGCGGTTCGTTATCGGTAGCGACAACCTTTGACGGTGGCAGCGGCCCCGATACCTCATTTATGAGCGATTTGGCCATCAGTGGTCTGAGCACGATTGGGGGGAGTGATGAGGGGAGTAGCGTCGATCCCCTCACTGAGGCCGATGTCTATATGGCCTATGGACGGATTAAACAGGCCGAGGAGCTACTAAGTCACGCGATTGAGAAGGAGCCGGATAGACTCGAACTAAAGGTCAAGATGCTGGAGGTTTACTACCTAAAGAAGGATCAAAAGTCGTTTGATAAGCTGCTACTAGCGGCCGGCGTAGCGCTACAGGAGCAGGAGGAGTTATGGCGTCAGGTGGTGCCGATGGGCAGGGAGATCTCCCCCGATAATCCTCTGTTTGCTAATGTCGAAGAGGGTGAGTTTGAGCTGCCGCCCGGCGTGGTTGAGGGAGAGGGGAGTGATAAGCCGTCAATCTTCGATGATGTACTCGATATAGGTATCGATCTCGACGAGTTGAGTGCCGAGATGGAGTCAGCGGTCGGCGACGATCTAGATATTGACTTAGGGATCGACTTCTCTGAGCTAGGAGATACTTTTGGGGGGACCGCGACCGAAGCCGTTAAGAAGGGGGGGGATAGCGAGATGGATGCGCTGCTCAACTTTACGGTTGAGGAGCTAGAGCTAGAGAGGGGTGATAGCGATAAAGAGAAAGAGAAAGAGAACAGTGAGGCGACTAAACCCTCTGTCGCTAGCGGTGGCGTGGCCGCAGCCGCAACTATGGATATGGAGGATTCACTAGGAGAGCTGCTTAACCTCGATCTCAACCTAGAGAGTTCACCGCCCCTGACCGAGGAGAGCGAACGCGACACGGATGAGGAGGCACCGCTTAACCTAGACGATTTGGCCGATCTCGATCTGACGCTGCCCGATGAGAACGACTCTCCGAGTGGCGAGGCTGAGCTAGATTTTAGCCTTGAACTAGACCAGTTAGCTCTGGAGCAGAGTGATGTCGCTGCTGCCCATACTGACAATGGGGGGGGCGATGCCCTGCCTGAGTTCAATTTTGATGATCTAGATATCGATTTAACCGAACTAGAGGGGATCGAGGCTACCCCGCCCATCCCTGAGACTGATGCGAGCGATGCACTGCTTGATTTGAGTGAGCTGGAGTTAGATAGCCTCCCTGAGGTAGCAGAGGATGAGTCGGAGCTAGCCGCGCTAGCGCAGCAGCTTGACCTTGGGGAGGGGAGCGGCGACGATTTTCTGACCGATTTAGGTGAAATCCCCGATTTTGATGCCATGTTTGGAGATGATTTGACCCAAGGCGAGAGCGATAGTAGCGGTGAAAGCGTCGAAACTAAGCTCGATTTGGCACGCGCCTATATGGAGATGGAGGGGGGAGACGCCGATGCTCGCAGCCAGTTACAAGAGGTACTGGCCGAAGGGAGTGAGGAGCAGAAACACAAAGCGCAGCAGCTACTGGATAAACTCGGTTAAGCGGTTAAACGGTCGAACTGTTAAGCTCTGTGCGTATCGCTGTCGGAATTGAATATGATGGGAGTGGATTCTGCGGCTGGCAGCGTCAGCGCCATACCGCAGCGACAATACAGCAGGTGTGTGAAGAGGCGCTAAGCCAAGTGGCCAACCAGCCGCTGGCGCTACAGTGCGCCGGCCGTACCGATACCGGAGTCCATGCGGCGATGCAGGTGGCCCATTTTGATACCACCGCGTCGCGTAGTGAGCGCTCTTGGGTGTTAGGTGGCAACGCTAATCTGCCCACTGGGGTGGTGGTACACTGGGCTAAAGCGGTAGAGAGCCGATTTCATGCCCGCTTTAGCGCCACTCGACGCTGTTACCGCTACCTGATTCAGCAGCGCTCGGTGCGGCCGGTGTTGAGCGCCCACCGAGTCTGCTGGAGCCGACAGGCGCTCGATATGGAGAGTATGCAGCAGGCGGCGCTGCTGCTCGTTGGCAGGCACGACTTTAGTGCGCTAAGAGCCGCTGGGTGTCAGGCGAGATCGCCCTATCGGCTGGTATCGAAATTCAATTTAGAGGGGCGGGGCGACTTTATCTGGTTCGATATCTGCGCAAACGCCTTTTTGCACCACATGGTTAGAAATATCGCCGGGTTGCTGTTAGCCGTAGGCCGACGCGAGCAGCCGCCGCAGTGGGTGGCCGAGGTGTTGCAGAGTCGGGATCGGCGCCTAGCGGGGGTGACCGCGCCAGCGGCCGGTCTCTATCTGACTGATATCAGCTATCCGGCCCATTTTGGCGTGCCGACTGCAATAATGCGGCCCGATTTGATAGGATAGTGGGATGAGTCGAGTTCATGTCAAAATTTGTGGAATTACCCGCCCTGAGGATGGCCTCTTTGCCGCCGCCTGTGGGGTCGATGCGATTGGTCTGGTCTTCTATCCGCCGAGCCCAAGAGCGGTCACTCTGGAGCAGGCTGCGGCAGTGGTTGCGCGACTACCACCGTTTGTCTCGGTGGTGGCGCTCCTAGTCAACCCGACAGTCACGGAGGTCGAGGCGGTGTTGGCGCAGATCGCCCCCGATATTTTGCAGTTTCATGGCCAAGAGAGTGATGAGTTTTGTCGCCAGTTTCAGCGGCGCTACATTAAAGCGTTGGCGGTACAGTCGGGCAGTTCGGTGGTGCAGTTAGTCTCAGCCTATCCTGAGGCTTCGGCGCTGCTGCTCGATGCTTGGCACCCTAAGCTGCATGGGGGCAGTGGCGAGGCGTTTGATTGGGGGCTCATTCCCCCCCTCACCCAGCCATTGATCCTAGCCGGAGGGCTCAATCCCGATAATGTCGCTACCGCTATCGCCACGGTGCACCCCTATGCGGTCGATGTCAGTAGTGGGGTCGAGTCGCGCAAGGGGTGTAAGGATCACACCAAAATCAGCCGTTTTTTAACCGAAGTAGAGCAGTGTAATGTCAATAGAGTCTGATTCATCTACCCAATATCGCTGGCCCGATGCTGGCGGTCACTTTGGCCCCTATGGTGGTATGTTTGTGGCCGAAACCTTAATGGCACCGCTACAGCAGCTACAGCAGGCCTACGAGCGCTATCTGCAAGACCCCGACTTTCTGGCCGAATTTGAGCACGATCTGCACCAATTTGTCGGCCGACCGACGCCGCTCTACTATGCCGAGCGCTGGAGTCGGGAGTTAGGGGGAGCCAAAATCTACCTTAAACGGGAGGATTTGAACCATACCGGTGCCCATAAAATTAACAATACCATCGGTCAGGCGCTCTTAGCGCGTCGAATGGGTAAACAGCGAATTATCGCTGAAACCGGTGCCGGCCAGCATGGGGTGGCGACGGCGACGGTAGCGGCGCGAATGGGGCTAGAGTGCGTGGTCTATATGGGGGCTGACGATATTGAGCGCCAAAAGATCAATGTCTATCGCATGAAGCTGCTCGGGGCGGAGGTGGTGGCGGTCAGATCGGGCACGGCAACTTTGAAAGATGCGCTTAATGAGGCGATGCGTGACTGGGTGACTAGCGTCGATAATACCTTCTACATTATCGGCACTGTGGCCGGCCCCCACCCCTATCCGGCGATGGTGCGCGACTTCCAATCGGTGATCGGCAGAGAGACTCGCGAGCAGATATTGGCGCAGGAGGGGAGGCTGCCCGATAGGTTAATCGCCTGTGTCGGCGGTGGCTCGAATGCGATGGGGCTCTTCTACCCATTTTTGGACGATAGTGGTGTGGGGATTATCGGGGTCGAGGCGGCCGGTGATGGCCTTGAGAGTGGTCGCCACGCCGCACCGCTCTGTGCTGGTAGGCCGGGGGTGTTGCACGGTAACCGTACCTATCTGATGGAGGATAGTGATGGCCAGATTATCGGTACCCACTCGATCTCGGCTGGACTCGACTACCCCGGTGTCGGCCCCGAACACGCTTGGCTAAAAGATAGCGGTCGGGCGCGATATGTGGCCGTGACCGATACCGAGGCGCTACAGGCGTTTCACTCTTTAACCCGAACTGAGGGGATTATTCCGGCACTAGAGTCGAGCCACGCACTCGCCTATGCCGCTAAACTCGCTCCAACGCTCGACCGAGAGCAGTTGATAGTGGTGAACCTCTCCGGTCGCGGTGATAAGGATATTCATACGGTTGCATCACTAGAGGGCATGAAGGTATGAGCCGAATTCAATCCCGTTTTGAAAAGTTACGCGCCGCGCAGCGCCGGGGATTAATCCCCTTCATTACCGCCGGCGATCCCCATCCGGATCAGACGGTAGCGATGATGCTGATGTTGGTGGCACAGGGGGCTGATCTGATTGAGTTGGGCGTCCCCTTTTCCGATCCGATGGCCGATGGTCCGGTCATTCAACGCGCGAGCGAACGGGCGTTAGCCCATGGGGTCTCGTTGCGGCAGGTGCTTGAGCTGGTAGCGCTGTTTCGGCAACAAGATAGCGAGACGCCGGTTATCTTGATGGGGTATCTGAATCCGGTCGAGGTGATGGGATACGCCTCTTTTGCGACCGCAGCTGCTAAGGCGGGTGTCGATGGGGTACTGCTCGTTGATCTCCCTCCGGAGGAGAGCGATATGCTAGCGGCGGCGTTAAAACAGCAGCAGATCGATATGATCTATCTTATCGCACCGACCACGACCGATGAGCGCATGGCGACTATCTGTCGTCTTGCTAGCGGGTTTGTCTATTATGTTTCGGTTAAGGGGATTACCGGTGCCGGGAGCTTAAATAGCGAGGAGGTGGCGCAGCGGGTGGCCCATATTCGCCAATTTACCTCGCTACCGGTCGGGGTCGGTTTTGGGATTAAAGAGGGTGCCTCAGCGGCAGCGATTACGCGCACAGCCGATGCCGCTGTGGTCGGCAGTGCCGTTGTCAGCCGTATTGAGGCTAACGCAGCCGACGCAGCCGCTGCCCGCGAGAGTGTCGGAGCCTTTATTGCTGAGCTGCGCCAAGCGTTGAGTTAAGCTAATAATCTAACAGTAGAGATGGAATGATAATCGGTTATGAGTAGCTGGCTACAGAAATTTTTTCCCTCCCAAATTCGTACGGAAGGGGGGAATAAGAAGAATGTCCCCGAAGGGCTATGGGATAAGTGTCAAGGCTGCAACTCGGTGCTTTACAAAGCGGAGTTAGAGCGCAACCTTGAGGTCTGCCCTAAGTGTGGTCACCATATGCGTATTGGTGCGCGACGGCGCTTAGAGGGGTTTCTCGATCCGGAGCCTCGGCAAGAGTTAGCAAGTGGCGTTGTGCCGATAGATATGCTTAAATTTAAGGACTCGAAACGCTATAAAGATCGCCTCGCACAGGCGCAAAAGAGCACCGATGAGAGCGATGCTCTGCTGGTGATGCGGGGGGAGGTGAGGGGATTGGCGGTGATTGCCGCTGCGTTTGAGTTTCGCTTTATGGGGGGCTCGATGGGCTCGGTGGTCGGTGAGCGTTTTGTTCGTGGTGTCAATGCTGCCATTGAGCACCACTCGCCGCTCATCGTCTTCTCCGCTAGTGGTGGGGCGCGGATGCAGGAGGCGCTCTTTTCGCTGATGCAGATGGCCAAAACCTCGGCGGCACTGACCCGTTTAAGTGATCAACGGCTCCCCTTTATCTCGGTATTAACCGATCCGACTATGGGGGGGGTCTCGGCTAGTCTAGCGATGCTAGGCGATATCCATATCGCCGAACCGAATGCTCTCATCGGCTTTGCAGGGCCGCGGGTCATCGAACAGACGGTGCGAGAGACGCTACCGTCAGGCTTTCAGCGCAGTGAGTTTCTGCTAGAGAAGGGGGCTATCGACATGATTGTCGATCGCCGCGAGCTAGCAGAGAGGATTCATGCCCTGTTAAGTATGATGATGGCAAATCGTACCATAGCAGCAGCTTGACACCCGTTGCGCCTAATGAGTCGAACGCCTAGAGGGGGATCGTTGCCACAGAGCCTCTCTGAATGGTTGCAGTGGCAGCAGCAGCTCCACCCAAAATCGATCGATATGGGGCTAGAGCGTAGCCGTCAGGTGTTAAACCGTATGGCATTAGTACAGCCTCCGCTGGTGGTGACTGTGGCGGGAACGAATGGCAAAGGCTCGGTTGTCGCCCTGCTAACTAAGCTGTTTCAACTCGGCGGCTATCGGGTGGGAAGCTATACCTCCCCCCACCTGTGGCGCTATAACGAACGGATAGCGCTCAATGGCGAGCCGGTGAGCGATAGTGAGCTGATAGCGGCCTTTAACGCCGTTGAGGCGGCCAGAGAGGGGCAGCCTCTGACCTATTTTGAGTTTGGTACCCTCGCTGCGTTTGCTCTGCTAGTGAGATGGCGGGTCGAGGTCGCGGTGTTGGAGGTCGGATTGGGCGGGCGACTCGATGCGGTCAATCTGTGGGATGCCGATATGGCGATTATTAGCGCCATCGGGCTCGACCACACCGCTTGGTTAGGCGAGACTGAGACTGAGATTGCGCGGGAGAAGGCGGGTATTATGCGCCGAGATCAGACGGTTATCTATGGAGGCAGAGCGGTTGTCGAAGTGATTGAGGCTGAAGCGAGTCGAAGGGGGGCACGGCTGTGGCGAGCTGGGCGCGACTACCATTGGCAGCAGGGGCATTCGATGTGGCAGTGGCAGAGCGATAACCACCGTTTTACCCTACCGCTACCGGCACTGGTCGGAGAGCATCAACTGAGTAACGCCGCTGCGGTGGTGATGTTGCAGCAGCGACTGCCGGTGTCTGTTTCAATCTCGTTATCGAGCGTTATTAAGGCGCTGCGCCACTGGTCACTACCGGCACGGCTAGAGCGGCGAGTCGTGCAGCCTGAAGGGGTGGAGTGTCTGCTCGATGTCTCCCATAACCCGCAGGCGGTCGCCGCCCTTAGCGACTGGTTGCGCCGCCACCCTGCCTCTGGACGACAGCTAGCTCTGTTGTCGATGCTGGCCGATAAGGACTACACCACGGTGATTAAAATAATGCTACCTCTGATTGATCTTTGGTATGTGACCGATTCAGAGGGGGAACGGGGGCTATCGGGACGCGAACTTGAACGGGTTATTACGGCAGCGGGGGGAGAGGCCTGCTATCATAGCGACCTGACCACAGTATGGCGACAGCTGCGTGGTCAGTTGTTGACGACCGATCGCCTGATTGTGTTTGGTTCTTTCTATAGTGTCGCCGCAGTAGGGGCGTTAATTGATGAGTGAACAGCTAAAACAGCGCTTAGTTGGAGCCGTCGTGCTGTTGTCACTGGCGGTGATATTTATCCCGATGCTACTCGGGGGTAGAGAGGCGACTACCCAAATAACCTCCCTTGAGCCGCACCCCCCTAAACCGGTATTTAGCTATGAGTCGCTGCCACTGCCAACCCCAGATCAGTTAGTGTTTAATGACGAGACGGTGGTCACCGCCCCAGAGCCGAGCTATGAACCGGAGCCGAACAAGACACCAGAGCCCTCCAGTCCCCCAAGCCACGATCCTAAACCGACGGTTGCACAACCTGTGACCGAACCACCTGTTGAGACAGAGGTGCCTCCCGTCTCAGATAACGCTCTCGCTTGGGTGGTACAGATCGCCAGTGTTACCCGCCAACAGGGGGCGCTGGCGCTGCGTGATAAGGTGCGTGAGCAGGGACATCGCTGCTTTGTGCTCACTACCGATATTAACGGCACCCGCTTCTTTCGGGTGCGGGTAGGGCCGTTTCTGGATAAGAGCGAGGCGCAGCGGGCGGAGCGGCAGCTACAGCAGCAGCTAAAACTAAAGGGGCAGATATTGCGCCATGCGTCGCAGTAGCTTGCGATAGGCATAGATAGATAGATAGTAGATAGACAGCGTTCAAGTGAGAGAGTAGCCACAATGGAGAGTATGCAACAGACAGTAGCCGATATCGGCTTTAATTGGGCCGACTATGCGATTTTGGTCATCATTGCCCTATCAGTGATCATCAGCGTGATTCGGGGGTTTGCTAAAGAGGCACTCTCTTTAGCCGGCTGGATTATCTCATTTTGGGTAGCGGTGCAGTTCTCCCCCGAACTACAGCCGCTGCTAGCGGACTATATCGATACCCCCTCGCTACAGCTACTGATCTCGTTTGTGGTGCTGCTAATTATGGGACTGTTTGTGACCGGATTTATTAACTTTCTGGTCGGACAGGTAATTCAAAAAACCGGTTTAAGTGGCACTGATCGTATGGTTGGGGTACTGTTCGGGGGGGTGCGCGGAGTAGTGATTGTCGCAGCTTTAGTCTTAATGGCTAGCATGACACCGATACCGAGCGATCCTTGGTGGCAAGCGTCGCAGCTACTGCCCCACTTTGAGCAGTTAGCAGCCGAGCTGCAAAGCTATCTGCCGGAGGATATTCCGGCTCGATTTGGTGACAGTGAACTGTTTCAGCAGGTGGTGCCCGCAGAGGGCGGCCCTTAACTCTGAGGAGAGAGGTCGATGTGTGGAATTATAGGAATAGTGGCCAATAGCTCGGTCAATCAGGCGCTGTATGATGGTTTGACCGTACTACAGCACCGAGGTCAGGATGCGGCGGGGATGATGACCTGTGATGGCGATCGAATCTATCTGCGCAAGGATAACGGTCTGGTTAGGGATGTCTTCCATACCCGGCACATGATCGGGTTACGAGGCAATATGGGGATTGGCCATGTGCGCTATCCGACGGCGGGTAGCGCCTCCTCAGCAGAGGCGCAGCCCTTCTATGTCAACTCCCCCTACGGTATCGCCCTAGCCCATAATGGTAATTTAACCAATGCGGCGATGTTAAAGGCGGATCTGTTTCGGGAGGAGTTGCGCCATATTAATACCAACTCCGATTCAGAGATTCTGCTCAATGTCTTTGCCTACGAGCTACAGCAGCAGGGAAAAATCGTCTGCACTGCCGCAGATATTTTTGCGGCTATCGAGCGGGTGCACCAGCGCTGTGAGGGGGGGTATGCCGCTGTAGCGCTCATTATCGGTTACGGTGTGGTTGCCTTTCGTGATCCCTTCGGCATTCGGCCACTGATGATCGGTCGGCGCAGCCATGGCAAACGAAGTGAGTATATGGTCGCCTCGGAGAGTGTGTCGATTGATGTACTCGGATTCGAGCGCTATCGCGATGTCGAACCGGGGGAGGCGGTCTATATCGATAGTAAAGGCCAGCTCCATAGCCACCAGTGTGCCAAATCACCCCGTTATGCCCCCTGTCTGTTTGAGTATGTCTATTTTGCCCGCCCCGACTCAATTATTGACGGGATTTCGGTCTATAAAGCGCGACTACGAATGGGCACTAAGCTGGCGAAAAAGATTGAACGGACCTTCCCTGATCACGATATCGATGTCGTCATTCCGATCCCCGATACCAGTCGAACCTCGGCGCTGCAGCTAGCTAATAAGTTAGGGGTTACTTTTCGGGAGGGGTTTATTAAAAACCGCTATATTGGCCGTACCTTCATTATGCCAGGACAGAAGCAGCGCAAAAAATCGGTACGGCAGAAACTGAATGCCATCGAACTAGAGTTTCATGGCAAAAATGTACTGCTAGTCGATGACTCCATTGTGCGGGGGACGACCTCAAAACAGATTATTCAGATGGCACGCGAGGCGGGAGCGAACAAGGTCTATTTCGCCTCCGCCTCGCCGCCGGTACGCTATCCGAATGTTTACGGTATCGATATGCCGGCTGCGAGTGAGCTAGTCGGTCATGGTCGCGATGAGGCGCAGATCGCCGCTAAAATTGGTGCCGACAGGCTCTTTTACCAAGATTTAAAAGATTTAGTTAAAGCGGTCTGCCATAAAAAAATCCCACATATTCAAGAGTTCGAGGATTCGGTCTTTAGCGGCCACTATATCACCGAGGGGATTACCAAAGACTACTTAACTCGACTAGAGCAGCAGCGCAGCGACAAGGCCAAACATAGTAGCATCGGGGGGGAGGAGTTAACCGATGTGGATCACAATGCTAATACCGATCTAGCCGCTGCGACCGAAGTACAGCTTTAACGCAACGAGTGCGATACCAATCCATCAGCGAGTTTTGGCTCAAACCAGGTCGATTTAGGTGGCATGACCTCATTGGCATCGGCTACGTCCATTAGCTGCGCTAGTGAGGTCGGATAGAGCGAGAAGGCAACTGCCATCTCGCCGCTGTTAACCCTCTTCTCTAACTCGCCTAGACCACGAATACCACCGACAAAGTCGATGCGCTTATCGCGTCTCGGATCACTAATACCGAGCAGTGGCTCAATCAGTTCGCTAGCTAGCAGGCTGACATCGAGCGCCTTGACCGGATTATCTGCTGGGATCTTCTCCGCTTTAATCGTCAAAGCGTACCACTGCCCCGAAAGATACATCCCAAACTCTCCCCGCTGCTGCGGCTTGATAGCAGTGCGGCTTGGGGTGATCTCGAAGCTAGCACTCACGCGCTTGAGCAGGGTGTCGCTATCGAGGCCGTTTAGATCGACCACGACTCGATTATAGTCGAGAATTAACATCTGGTTATCGGGAAAGAGAACCGATAGAAAGTAGTTGTAGGGTTCATCACCGGTATGGTTAGGATTAGCCGCCTTACGAGCCGCGCAGACGCGGGAGGCGGCGGCAGAGCGGTGGTGACCATCGGCGATATAGATAGCCTCCATGCTATTAAAAGTCGTCGTGATAGTCTCAATCGCACTGCTGTCGGTGATCGGCCAGAGACGGTGAATGATACCATCATCCGCCGTCACCTCGACTTCGGCTGGTGCGGTCACTATCGCGTTAACTAGCGCATCAATGTCGGGGTGGTGGCGATAGGTGAGAAAGACTGGGCCGGTCTGGGCGTCAAGGGCGTCAATCTGTCGCACGCGGTCATCCTCTTTATCGGGGCGGGTGAATTCGTGTTTACGAATACGGTTGGTCTCGTAATCGGCCACTGAGGCGGCGGCGACTAGACCTATCTGCGTATGTTCGCCCATCGTAAGCTGATAGAGATAGTAGCTCGGCTGCTCATCTTGTCGCAAAACGCCCTGTTGTAGCAAGTGGCGGTAGTTCTCTGCCCCTTTTGCATAGACCTCATCGGCATAGGGGTGGGTGCCTTCGGGTAGATCGATCTCCGGTTTGGAGATATGGAGAAAGCTCCAGGGACGATTAGCGGCTCGTTGCCGTGCCTCGCTGCTATTTAGCACATCGTAGGGGGGGGCAATAACATCAGCGGCATGGCCGGGGGCAGGACGAATCGCGCGAAACGGGCGTAGAAGGGACATAGCTTCTCCTTAGTAAGTTAAGAGGGGTTAATGAAGAGAGTGGGGGGGGAGTGCAGGCTTTGGCTAAGTTGCTGTTAATTGCTCCTCAAGCGGAATCTCTGGGGGTAGTTGAATATGGAACCCCCTCTTGGCCAGATTTTGCAGCACCTCGGCCACGCTGCTGCGGGCGAGGCGGCTCTGTGGCGTTAGTTGCAGCGTCATGGCGTATTCTGGGGGGCCGAAGTAGCGCCATACCGTCTCTGGTAGTGCGGTAAAGTCATCTTTTTGCGCTAAAAAGAGGTAGAGTTCGCCCCTTTTGCGCGAGCGGTAGATAAAACAGGGGGTTATAACGGTTGATTTATTTAGCATACATGGCATATTAGCTGGCTTTTAACTTTAGCAATTATACCATTATAGAGGCGCGAGGCTGTAGCCCCCTGCGTCAATTTACCAAAGAGAGGAGAAACCCGTTTATGTCTTTAAGTCGTCGTCAATTTGTGCAGCTACTCGGTTTTGCCGGTATGGCAGGCTCTCTGCCTGGCTGTTTTGGAGATGCGTTTGCTAAGAGTCATGCCTCCGTGCCGGAGGACTACTATGAGATCCCCAAGTTTGGCAATGTATCGCTGCTGCATATTACCGATACTCACGCGCAGCTAAAACCTATCTATTTTCGTGAACCGAATGTCAATTTAGGGCTAGGCGATGCGTTTGGTAAAGCGCCCCATCTGGTGGGGGAGGCGTTGTTAAAGCACTTCAATTTAGGCGCACCTATCGACTCTCACGGCTATACCTATCTCGATTTTATCAATCAGAGCGAGCTGTTTGGTAAGGTGGGCGGCTTTGCTCATCTAGCGACTTTAGTGAAACGGATTCGCGCTGCCCGTGGTGAGGGTAACTCGCTGCTGCTCGATGGGGGCGATACTTGGCAGGGGTCGGCCACAGCACTCTGGACCCGAGGCAAAGATATGGTGCAGGCGTGTAACTTACTGGGGGTCGATATTATGACCGGTCACTGGGAGTTTACCTATCTAGATTATGAGGTGCTGGACAACATTGCCGATTTTAAGGGCGAGTTTGTGGCGCAAAATATTCGGCTCACCGATGAGGCGCTCTTTGACTACGAATATGATAGCTTTGATGGGTTTAATGAGGATAGCGGCCACGCCTTTAAGCCCTATACGATTCGTAATGTTGGGGGGGCGAAGGTCGCGGTGATAGGTCAGGCGTTCCCTTATACACCGATTGCCAACCCATCCCGCTTTATGCCCTACTGGAGCTTCGGTATTCGTGATCTGGAGATGCAGGAGATGGTTGATCAGATACGGGAGAGTGATAAACCCGATCTGGTCGTGGTACTCTCTCACAACGGTATGGATGTGGATCTGAAAATGGCGTCGGTGGTGAGTGGTATTGATGTCATTTTAGGCGGCCATACCCACGACGGGATGCCGGCGCCTTCGGTGATCCAAAATAGCGGCGGCAAGACGCTGGTGACTAATGCCGGCTCTAATGGTAAATATCTGGGGGTACTTGATCTCGATGTGCGCGGCGGCAAGCTGCGTGACTATCGTTATCGGCTACTGCCGATCTTCTCTAATCTGCTGCCGGCTGATGCCGAGATGGATCGGCTGATTAACCGTATTCGTGCCCCCTATGAGGATAAGCTAGGTGAGAGGCTGGCGGTTGCCGGCGATCTGCTCTACCGTCGTGGTAACTTTAACGGTACCTTTGATCAGATTATTTGTGATGCTCAGCGGGTAGTTGGGGAGGCTCAAATCTCGCTCTCCCCCGGCTTTCGCTGGGGCACCACGGTGCTACCGGGGCAGGCTATTACTATGGAGCATATCTATGATCAGACCGGTACCACCTATCCTGAGACCTATGTGCGCGATATGAGTGGTGAGGAGATTAAGCTGATCCTAGAAGATGTACTCGATAACCTATTTAACGAGGATCCCTTTCGCCAACAAGGGGGTGACATGGTGCGGGTCGGTGGGCTCGATTATAGCTGTCACCCAGCCGCTAGGTTCGGTAAACGGATTACCGCGATGCAGTTAGATGATGGCACTAAAATTGAAGCGACTAAAAAGTATCGTGTGGCAGGCTGGGCGACTGTGGGAGCGAAGTCAGAGGGGCCGCCGATTTGGGAGGTGGTGGCCGACTATCTGCGTGATGTGAAGGTGGCTGAGGTGAAGAAGTTTAATACGCCGGTATTAACTGGGGTGAAGGGGAATCCTGGTATTGCCGATTATGATGGTCAGATAGTGTCATAAATTTTAGCTCTGTTCATTGATGCCCCCCTCCAAAATACTTAGGCGTAGAGTTCGCCATTGATTAGTTGGTAACGCTGTTCGCTGTGGTGCTCTTTAGCTAGGTACTCTTCGGTACTTAGTTTGGTCTGTTTGAGTTGTGGGTGTGCCATGATTGTTGAGGTGGGTTCCCACGGCGAGCGTGGGAACCTGACGCAGTCAATCAGAAATTGTCTAAAAGGATGTTGTTGTTCCGAGAGCAGATACCTGCTTAGTTTGGAAATCAACTGTGATCGCACCAGCGGGACAGGCGCTGACAGCACTATAAGAGTTAACTGTTAGGGTGCCTCCGGTAGAACCTGATTGAGCCATGGCACTCTCTACTTCAGATTGAAGATTGATATTACAGGCAGCAGGGTCGATATTGGTATAGCAGACCTTATAAGGGAAGGTCATTGGCATGGGTGAAGTTATCTGCATGGTTAAATCCGCTAGACAGGTACCACTTCCCACGGCGGCATCCATAGCCTCATTGACCTCTTGCTGCTGCTCTGCGGTGTATCCTGGGACATGAGCTGTGATCGTTTGTCCGTTGACTGTCATTGTCACTTTGCCATCACTTAATTTAATGTCAGTCGGTGGGATAGCGTCCATGATGGCATCAAAGTTGTCACCAACGGTAAATTGGCTCATGAAAAAATCAACATTTTCAAACGAAGCTGTCGGCAGACCTGCGGTTTTTAGCTGAGTTTTTAACTCGGTGATGGCTGATTCGATACCAGCTGCCTTAATAGGTTGGGAGGATTTCCAGTCATCCCACACCGCTTTTAGATCATCGCTATTAGCTGCCATCTTTAAGGCGGTATCGGTCAGGGTAGTTACATTGACCGGTACATTTTCATCACTGCTGTCGCTCCATGAGTAGAGTGTTAACTCTTCACGACCGTCACAGTCGGAGGCTTTAATCATGTAGGGGGGCGTTCTAGTGATAGTCAGATCGCTATAGACACCGTTACTGTCGGTTGTGGTTGTCTTGGTCTCACCGCCACCGTTTTTGGCGATAACCTCCCCATTAGCACAAGCGGCACCGGTGGCAACGGTACCAGAGAGCTTGACTGAGAGTGTTTCGTCGCTGTTATTCGTGGTATCAGTGGCGGTTGCTGTGCTGGTGGCGGTTGCTGTGCTGGTGGCGGTTGCTGTGCTGGTGGCAGTTGCTGTGTTGGCCGCTTCGGGTGTCGAGCCAGAGTTGTTGTCGTCGTCATCACTACTACAACCACTTAGTACTAGTAGCATCGCCGCACTGGTTAAGGTTAGCAGGGAGGGGAGTGTCAGTTCAGTTCTCATAGAGCATCCTTTGAATGTAAGTTTAAGTTTGAGAGCTAGAGATTGGCTAGCGCCAGAGAACGGATCATGGCGAATGTTACCGGTTGTGTCAATTTAGGTGGCGGTAGAAATGCCAGTTAAAAAAATAGATCTAAAAAAAACAATAAGTTATAACCAAGAGTAAAGGATAGTCTCCGGAGGTTATGTCAAAATGTGCTAGTGGGCTCGGGGCGAGGGGACGATGGGCTAGCGGGTGTGGCTAGGGCGGCGGTAATTTGCTGGAAATTTAACTCCGTTCGCGCTACCTTAACGCCCCTTTAATCTTTTGTCGGAGTGATTTTTATGCAGGTCGATGTCTCTGAGTTATCGTGCAAACGGGCTAAAATGCCACACGAAATTTTTCTTATCAATTTGATTACTAACCATATTTTGCTTTTTGTCGGCCTGCTGGGAATGGCAAAAACTGTTCCGGCTGTGATGGCGGTCACGCCGGTTATCTCGCTGCTGGTGATTAGCTATCTATTGCTGCGCAATCGGCAGATTCAGGGGAGTGAGCGTGACTGGTTCGTCCGCTGCCACTGGCAGTTAGGGGTGCGGCGCAGCCTCTTTTTTGTGGCGATGCTGCTGTTGATGACCGTGGTGGTAGCGGCCATCGTCAGCTCTGTTGGCTGGGATTTTAACGCTCTGCGGCCGGGACACTTTGCGCTGTTGGGGCTTGGGGTGTTGCCGACGATGTTGTCGGTGCTGGTGCTGATCGTGATGGAGTCGGATGCGATTCATCAGGCTAAGCAGGGTAAGCTACCTAAGTGGCTATGGGAGAGAAATCCCGATAGCGCGATTGTGGTGTTGGCGGAGTAGGCGATGAGATTTTGGGAACGGCATACCTTTTTGACGGTGTTGGGTGTGACTCTGCTCTTGGTGGCGGTCGCGATGTTGGTGCCGCCGGAGCATATTGTCGAGGAGCGCTATCTACCGTGGCAGATCGAGCCGGTGGGGGAGTCGATTGAGGTCTTCGGATTAACCTTAGGGGAAACAACCTTGGCGGAGACTGAGCAGCGCTTTTTGGAGTCGGCAGAGGTGACGCTGTTTGTTCGTGACGGTAGGCATGTGGTGGAGGCCTATTTTGATAGCGTCACTTTGGCGCAAATTCGAGCTAAAGTGGTGGTCTCGTTAGCCTTTTCGGCGACAGAGTTAGAGCAGATCTATCAGCGCGGTGCCCGTATCGCTAAGATGGGGGATGGCGGCCATAAGGTGACCCTCTCTGGGGCCGATGTCGAGCTAAGTTATCGCACGCCTATCGACTCGATTACCTATATGCCAAGAGCAACACTCTCGCCGGAGCTGGTGGTGCGGCGCTTTGGTGAACCGATTGAGCAGATTGAGGAGCCTGGCGTGGGTCAGCATTGGCTCTATCCCGATAGGGGACTCGATCTATTGTTAACTGAGAGGGGGAGTGCGGTGTTGCAGTATGTGGCACCGAGCCATTTTGAGCGCCTTATCGCGCCCCTAAGAGCACTCTCCGCACCGAGCGGAGAGTAGGGGGGCAAAGGGGAAGGGGGTTAGCTGCACCCTTTAGGGCGGGGGAGGCCGGCAATTTTGTTGGCTGACTTCACTAGCCCAAATGGAAATAGCGAGTAGATATACTTTTGCGAGCTGCGATCCTCACCGTACTTCTTCTTCATCAATTTAGAGAAGGAGCGCGGTTCGCAGACCACGCCATACTCTTCGTAGTAGCTGCGAGCTTCGCGAATGATATCCCAATGCTCATCGGTCAATTCGACCTTCTCGTTTATCGCAATCTGTCGGGCGACATCCTCATCCCACTGACTTAAATCTTCCAACCAGCCATTTTCGCTGACTTCAACCTCTTTGCCGTTAATCTCGTATTTGGTTCCCATGGAACGCTCTCCTTACATTGTGTGGGGATAAAAAACCTACTAAATTTGTCGGGATAATAGTAATCCTGACTATTTTTGTCAAGTGTTTGCAAAAAAAAGATGATATAGGCGCTCGTCACTCCCTCCCTTTTAGCCGATGCCGCAGCTCCCAACAGCGGTGGGGGGGGCGTTGACGAAAATCTTCATCGATAGTGCGGGCGGTGATCTCTTCGCAAATAAACTGCTCAGTTAGTGCGCTATCGAACCGAAATTTGCGAAAGTTGGTGGAGAAGAGCAGCACTCCATTAGCTCTAAGTCGCTGCATCGCCTGTTGTAATAGCTGGGTATGGTGGGTCTGAATATCGAAGTGTTCACGAGTGCGTTTGGAGTTGGAGAAGGTGGGGGGATCGACAAAGATCAGATCAAATTCGGCTTTAGGCCACGGGCGTTGTAGCCACTGCATCACATCGGCCTCTATGAGCTGGTGCTCTGCGCTTTCGCGCCACCGATTGAGGCGAAAGTTATCTCTGGCCCACTCAAGGTAGGTCGGCGATAGATCGACCGAGACGGTGCGGCTGGCCCCGCCAGCAATCGCATGTAGGGTGGCGCTGGCAGTGTAGGCAAATAGGTTTAAAAAGTGGCACTGTTTAGCGTGCGCGGCAATCCAGAGCCGTAGTGGGCGGTGGTCGAGAAAGAGGCCGGTATCGAGATAGTCGTGGCAGTTAATGGCGAGGGTAACCTGCCCTTCCGTCACCAGTTCTATCTGCTGCTGCCGATTGTGGCGCTGGTATTGGGCGTTGCCCTTCTGTCGTTGGCGGGTCTTAAGGTGCAGCTCATCTGGGGCAAACTGCTCTTGGATGAGTTGTAGCGCCTGCTGTCGTCGCTCTGCGGCTACTTCGGGGGGGATATCTTTCGGCGCTTGATACTCTTG
The DNA here is from genome assembly GCA_008375315.1 of Ectothiorhodospiraceae bacterium BW-2. Taxonomy (NCBI): domain Bacteria; kingdom Pseudomonadati; phylum Pseudomonadota; class Gammaproteobacteria; order Chromatiales; family Ectothiorhodospiraceae; species Ectothiorhodospiraceae bacterium BW-2. Next base: position 2,427,263 of record CP032507.1, read on the forward strand.
CAGCACTAGGAGGGTTTTACCGCTCTGGCTCTGGTAGCGATCTAAGGCAAAGGCAAAGTCGGGGAGATCGGCATCGTAGAGCCGATAGCACTCTATTTGGCGCCGTTTGGCCCACTTTTGCAGATGTTTGTGCCGTTTTTGCAGTCGGTTACTCAAGGGAATCACCGCATCGGGCAGGGGGGTTGCTGCGGGGAGGTGGTGGTAGATAGTGCACTCTAACGCACCATTGTTAACTTTAAGAGGGGCGGCATCGTGGCCTTGACAGGCGTGGTAGAGCGTTTCATCGCTGGTTATGAGTGCGAGGTGGTAGTGGCGATAGTGGCTCTGCATGAGTTCGCCTAAGCGTCGATAGAGTGGGGTTAACTCGGCCCCCCTACCGAGCCGCTCCCCGTAGGGGGGGTTGGTGATGACCAGTCCGCTCTCTGTTGTTGGGGCGGGAGGGGGGTGGTGGAGATCGTGGTTTTGAAACCGAATCGACTCCCCCAAACCGGCTCTTTGGCTGTTGTGTTGTGCTAGCTCAATGAGAGCTAGATCGCTATCGTAGCCGTAGAGCGGATAGCGTAGTTCACTACGGCACGCTTCGGCCTGCTGCCGTAGCTGTTGCCATAGGTCAGGTTGGTGCCGTTTCCAGCGTTCAACGCCAAATTGGGGACGCAGTAGGCCTGGGGCGGTGTGGGTTGCCATGAGTGCCGCTTCAATCACTAGCGTGCCAGAGCCGCAGAGCGGATCGATGAGTGAGCCACCGGCGGCGTAAATCTCAGGCCAGCCGGCGTGCATTAGCATGGCTGCGGCGAGATTCTCTTTAATCGGAGCGTCACCGGCCTGCGTGCGGTAACCGCGACGATGTAGTGCTTCCCCGCTAAGATCGATGGAGATCTTTACCTTATCAGGCAGTAGGAGTAGCTGTAGCCGCAGATCGGGGTGGTCGGTATCGATATCGGGTCGTTCGCCGAACTGTGCCTTCAGGCGGTCAACAATCGCATCTTTAACTGTCAGTGCGGCAAAGTGGCTGTGGCGAAAGTGATCGTTCTGACCGCGAGTATCGATAGCTAACGAACCGGAGGAGTCAAGGTGGCGCTCCCAGCGAATCGCCCTGACCGCCTGATAGAGCTCAGTGGCTGAGGTGGCCGGCAGGGTCTCTAGCGGTAACAGAATACGGCTGGCGATACGGCTATGGAGCAGGGCGCGATAGACGCCGTCGAGTTCGGCATCGAAACTGACACCGCTCTGGGCGCGGCGGTGGATGGTCAGTTTTAGCTGCTGTAGCTCTTGCTGTAACAGGGGCACGAGAGCGGGAGAGGTGGTGGCAAAGAGTCGCATAGTGGGTCTAACAGAGTGAATAAAGGGGCTATTCTACTCTGAAAAAGGGGGGGAGAGTTGATCTGGTGTTAACTTAATCTGTTGCGGGAGGGGGAATCTTACTGTGGTCGGAACCGAACCTCTGCTATGATAGCGGGCTGAAAGTTAATTGGACGGTGGTGAGTGGTACGCTATCTCTTCTCAACAATATTGCTGTTATTGCTGGCTTGGCGGGTCGAGGCCGAAGATCCGGCGACGCGAATGATGGAGCTAATGCTTGATATGATGGAGCTCTTCTCTGGGGTCGATATTGATCGCTATGATGAGTGGCGTGATCGCGTTGGCGATGGGCGCTCTCTCCCCTATCGCTCTTTGAGTGAGTGGGGGAGTATGGTGCCAGGGGGAGGCTACTCGCCGTTAGGCTTTAACTCGGTTTTCAATGGCTTTAGCCTCTCTAATCCGGCGATGGTGCCGTTAGGTTTAGGGGGAGGGCTGCCCGCCTTCTCTCATTGGGATAGCCTGCTGGAGGAGCCGAAGCGCTTTATGAGCTGGCGCGATGAGCTGCGGCGTGAGCCGTCACGCTATAGAGAGGGCAGAAGAGAGGGCAGAGACGATAGAGACAGCTATCGTGATCGTCGTGATCTGGATGAGCGAGAGCCGCGCTATAGCGAGGGGCGAGGCGGTTTTGCCCGCGAGGTGGCTCCCTATTCGGGTTACGAGGGGTTGGATGGTGTCTGGCTCTCCCCGTCGGGGGAGCGCTGGCTGGTGCAGCAGAATCAGTTTATCCTCTATCACGGTTCGGGGGGGGGGAGTGAGGGGGTGTTTCGGGTGCGGGATGATAAAATTATCGCCCAAGTGGTAGGGAGCAGTCGTCCGGTCATTTTTCAGTTTCGACAGATGGATGATCTACTACTGCTCCGCTCTGATGGCGGCCAGATCATGCTGCTGCAGCGGGGCTACGCCAATCTGGACAGAAAGCTCTATTAATAATAACAGGCGCAGAGGTGGGTGATGGAACTGGAGAATGAGGAGATCGTGGCGCTGCACCAGCAGCTCTATGAGCTGCGACAGCAGCATCGAGATCTGGATGAAGCTATCTATAGCCTATCGCACTCAAGCCGTGCTGATCAGCTACAGCTAGTACGGTTTAAAAAACGCAAGCTGCAACTAAAAGAGCAGATTCAACGGCTTGAAGATAGATTGATTCCCGATCTTAATGCCTGATTCGACTCCAGTCTGGCTACAGCCCCTCCACTCCGATAGCTGGCAGCGCTGGGTGGAGGCGAAACTGGCGGCCTATCCGCGCTCAATGGCGCAGCTAGTGGTCGATATCGCAACACCGCAGGCGATCTCGCCAGAGGAGCATCAGCAGCTAGCCATGCGAATTAGCAGCTGTAATATGGCCATCTACTGTCTGCCTACGCCAGAGATTGCGACTAAAGAGAGTTTGCGAGCGATTGCGGCCCACTTTGGTCTGCTAGGACTCGATAGTAACTATCTGGCCGATGAGGATGGGATTAGTGCGATAGAGGTGGCGGCAGGAGAGTTGAAACCGAACTATATTCCCTATACTAATCGGGCGATTCATTGGCACTGTGATGGCTACTACAATCGTCCGGGGGAACAGATTCAGGCGATGGTGCTGCAGTGCGTGCGCAGTGCTGCTGCGGGGGGGGAGAGCGGATTACTGGATCATGAGTTAGTGTGGCTGCTACTGCGTCAGCAGAGCCCTGAGGCGGCGCTTACCCTAATGGAGCCCGATATTTTGACCATCCCCGCTGGCAAAGATGGCGCGGGGGCAGAGCGCGGTGCCTCTGTCGGCCCGCTCTTTTCGATAACCGCTGAGGGGCGACTCCATATGCGCTACAGCGCCCGTAAGCGCCATATCGAGTGGCGTCAGGATAGGGCCGCAGTGGCGGCTAGGGCGCTGTTAGAGCAGACGCTCGCTGAGTGTGACTATGTGCTAACCGGTCGTCTGGAGCCGGGCATGGGGCTTATCTGCAATAATGTGCTGCATCGTCGCGCTGCCTTTGAGGAGCCTAGGCAGGGGGCGGGGCGGCTCCTATACCGTGCCCGCTATCATCGGCCGTTACGCCTCTAGTGAGAGACTCGGTTGGTATCCGTTTGGAAACTTGCCATTGAGTAGATATTGCAGCGTGTCGTGTACCGAATAGATCTGGTTTCCGAACGGTAATGGCTCGGAGCCGCGAAAAAATAGCCCCTTATCGATATTGCCTAGCACTGCATGTTGCAGTTGGGTATCGATGCAAAATTGACCTGCATCGCCATTCCCATCTTTTAAGCCGCAGTGGCTGAGGCACTCGAACCAGACGGCGCACTTGCTCTTATCGGGGTTCGCTCGGGCACGCACTTTTGACTCTCGCTCCAGATACTTCTTCAGCCAAGGGGTCAATACCGCCCGCGCCGGTAGGCCAGCGGTACTCATAAAGGTCACAATATCTTCTGGTTTGGCATTTAGCAGAATCTGTTTAAAGTTGATATGGGCATCTCCCTCTTGGGTGACCGCAAAGGGGGTGCCGATCTGTACCCCACTCGCCCCCATGCCAAATAGCTCTTTAATTTTTTGAAACGAATTGATCCCGCCGGCGGGAATGAGCGGAATCGGATCGATTTTGAGTGCCTCAAAGACTCGGGCGATCTCCTCTAAAATACGCGGAAAGTCGAAGCGAGGGTTATTGACATCCTCCGGTTTCGGGGCACCGAGGTGGCCGCCGGCGTAACGAGGGTGTTCGAGGATAATGGCATCTGGCAGGGTATCTTTACGCATCCACCGTTTTAGCACGGCTCTAACGCCGCGCTCTTCAGAGAGGATAGGAAACAGCGATACCTTATCGGTGTACTCTCTCATAATGTCGGGGAGATCAAACGGCAGACCGGCACCCATAATGATGGCATTGGCACCTGTGGCGCAGGCTTGGCGAACCAGATCGGCGTAGCGATCCACCGCCTTCATTACATTCACTGCGATAAAGCCGTGACTGCCCGCTAGTGCTCTGGCTGAGCGAATTTCGCGCTCTAGCGCCTCCATATTGGCCTCATCAATAACATCGCGGCTCTTAGTGCGATGAGTTCGCGCCATTAAATCGGCATGGTGAACCCGCAGATCGATGCTGGCGATGGTACCGATAGCCCCCTCTCTGGCGACTGTACCGGCAAGTCGGTGTGCCGAGATGCCAACGCCCATCCCTCCCTGTATTAGCGGCAGCAGCTTTTGTCCACGAATATCCAAAAGTGGCAGGGAAGTTTCAATCATCTTCTTTAATGTCCCGGTATCTGGTTAGGTTACTGTGGAAAACGGTGTATGATACCCTAATTTGGGGATTGAGGGGGGAGAGTTTAACTCCCCCCGTGAAAATAGTTTAGCAAATTAGTAAAGTACTGGAACCGTGACCGATAAAACTCCCGCCTCGACCTACGCCTATGAGCTGCATGGTAGCTGCTATCTCAACATTACCAGCGAGTGCACGCTTCGTTGCCGTTTCTGCCCTAAATATCACCACACTTGGCAGGTGCAGCAGTACGATTTAGCCCTCAAACAGGAGCCTGAGCTAGCGCAAGTGCTGCAGGCGGTGGGGGATGCTAGTCGTTATCGGGAGATAGTCTTTTGTGGCTTAGGGGAGCCGACCCAGCGGCTGTCGCTACTGCTGCAGGTAGCGACAGAGCTAAAGTTGCGCTACGGCTCGACGATTCGGGTCAATACTGACGGCTTGGCGAATCTGCTCTACCATCGGGATGTCACAGCTCAAATGGCCGCTGTGGTCGATGCGGTATCGATATCGCTTAATGGTCAAAATAGCACCGTTTATGAGCGCCATACCCGCCCTAAGCGGGAGGGCACCTATCCGGCGATGCTCGACTTTGCCCGTGCCGCCAAAGCGGCAGGGATGGCGGTGACGCTAACCGCCATCGACGGTCTGGAGGGGCTTGATATCGAAGCGTGCCGTAAAATTGCCGAGGAGGAGATTGGGGTCAGTTTTCGGCGGCGGGTGCTGGATGAGGTTGGGTAGAACAACTGGGGAGCAATTAACAGCGAATCGGCTATAATGGGCCGATAACGGGAGTTTTTTTCGAGCGCAAGCTGGAGCAGTAGGTTATAACGCATGCAGCAACTGAGTATCATGGCAACTGACATAGAGATGATTCGCCTGATGGCGGAGAGTGACGGAGACGGAGACGGAGAGTATGACGACGGCTTTGTGGTCGAGGCGATCCGACCGAAGCTAAAAAAGCCGCCGCTCTATCGGGTGGTATTATTGAACGATGACTATACTCCGATGGAGTTTGTCGTCCATGTACTACAGGTGTTTTTTAACAAAAACCGCGAAGAGGCAACTCAGATTATGTGGAAAGTTCACACTGAAGGGAGAGGCGTTTGTGGTCTTTTTACCTACGATATAGCGGAGACTAAGGTCAGTCAGGTCAATAATTATGCTAGAAAACATGAGCATCCATTATTATCGATGCTGGAGGCGGAGTAGAGATGAGACTAAAGCGGAACGCAATAGCGGTTCTATTGTGGTTGGGATTAAGTATTGTTTCAGCGGTCCTTAAAGCGGAGATCAGTGACCTTTACGCCCAGCTCCATTTAGGCAGCGCGACTAGCCGTGGGTTAAGCGATGCGATTGGGGGGGTAGAGGATCAGAGCATGGGTTATCGAGTCGCAGCCGGATTGATGCTAAGTCGTTACCTTGGTGTTGAGGCGGGTTTTGCCGATTTAGGTGCCTACGATATTAATAGCGGTTTGAGTGTGGGTGAGTGGAAAGCGCAAGCGAGTGATATTTCGATCATGGGTCACCTTCCTCTAAAAGAGATGGCGATTGAGGATGATAACTGGCGGGTAAGACTCGGTTTTGGGCTGACTCAGTGGCGTAGTTCGGTGTCACAATACGACATTACCCACAGTGTGAGCGGTACCGGAACGCGGTTTGGGATTGAGCTTGGTTATCGACTCAATCGGGTCAGGCAACCTGTCGATGCGATGGTGGTAAAACGGCAGTTGAGTTATGAGCTCTCACTCGGCTGGAGTCGTTATGGTGATGTCGGAGAGGGGGCGAGTCACGGTGGCTATGGCAATAGTGATATCGATCTCTGGTTGGCAGGGCTTCGGGTAACCTACTAATCTACTAATGTTTGGCGAGACTGTTATGCTTCTGTTTATGCGTATGTGTCTGTCTATGTCTATGCGGCTCATGGTGATTGGGGGGGGCTTACTAATAGCGGCCTGTCAATCAGATAGCGAGCCGGAAGATAACCTGGCGGTACTGCCACCATTGACCGATTCTCAATATGCGACACTGATTGAGAGTGTCGATTTGAATAGGGTTGCGACCAGAGTAGATGCCGGAAGTGAGGCCATTGTGCTGGCGCTGCAAATTAGTGATAGTCAGGGCAAGCCGCTAGCGGGGGTGCCGGTAGATATCTGTAGCGATTTGGGGCAATTACTTACCGCTGAGGGGGCTGTTATTGAGAGCAGTGAGGCGTGCGAGCCCTCTGACGATGTGGCCGAGGTGGCAACAGAAACAGAAGCTGTGGCTGTAGCGGGAGTGATGCGATATGCCCCTGACCGTTTGATGACCGATAGTCGTGGGGTAGTTAACTTAACTTTTCTTCCCGGTCAAAAGAGTGGGGTGGCATCGGTCATTATCCGCTACCCCGGTGGTGAACTGCTGCAACAGTTTGAGATAGTGCCGCTGTCACTATCGACTATCGAATGGCAGTATGTTGAGTTCATGGAGGTGGGTAGCACCCAGACTATCGAACTGATCGCGCAAGATCGTTACGGTAACCCCTTGAGTGATATCTCGCTGGCGCTACAGCTTGAGAGTCAGATTGGATCTGTGTTGAGTGAGAGTCGGCTGGTGACCGATAGCGATGGTAGGGCTACGGTTGATTTGGTTGCCGGTAGTGGATCAGGGATGGATAGCCTGAGTGCTGAGGCTGATGAGATAGTCGATGCGATAACGATTGAGATCACCCGTCCCTCGCAGAGTTTGGCAGAGGTTGAGTTTATTGACGGCGTAGCGGCTCTAGCGGCTGATGGTGAGAGCTTGATAAGCCGTTTTGTGGTTTTGCGAGATGTTTTAGGGGAGGTCATCCCTGAACAGATAGTTACCTTCACAACCACCATGGGCGATATCGATCTTGATAGAGCAGGCGTGCAGAGTAGCGTGGTGACCAAAACCGATCAGCAGGGGCGGGCAATGGTCACACTGCAGGGGGTACCGGGCGAGATAGGTAGTGCCAAAATGACGGCATCGAGTGGGCGATTGAGTGACTTGATTCAAATTAACCTCACTGCTGCCACAGCCGCTGAGCTAACCCTGTCGGCGGGCAAAGATAGGCTAGAGACTGGAACGGAGACCGTTATTCAGGCAACTGTTAAAGATGGCTATGGTGTGCCGATCGTTGGAGCTAGCGTACATTTTAGTCTAATCGTCAATCGTAGTGGTGGTTCGCTATCGGCTCAAGAGCTAAAAACCGATGCTTTTGGGGTTGCCTCTGTGACCTATCGTGCTGGTGAAGCTGAGGTGATAGATAGTGTGGCTGTGGTTGTGGCAGATAATTTTAATCTCTCCAAACAGCAGCAGATAACTGTGGTAGAGCCGGAGGTGGTGGATACCGATACCGATACCGATACTGATACTGATACGGTTGTGGATGATGGTACGGTTACAACCGCGACTCTACAAGGGAGTGGAACGGGTAATAGTGATAAATTGCTGAAAATAGACGATACCAATGTGGTAACATTTTCAATCAATTACAGTGGTACAGATAGGGATAACTATTTTTGGCTCTACGATAAAAATAACAATAAAATTGCTACACTGTTTTATCAATTTGGTGGTGAGGCTGTAAAAACTCTCTCTCTTCCTACCGGTAGTTATTTTATTTCAGCTAGAGCCGATTCGGCTTGGATGGTAACAGCCATAGCGACTCGTGGTTTTCTGGTGGAAAATAATGGGCTTGCGACGGTGGCGGCAGTCAAAGCAGAGCACCTATTTTTAGCGACGAATGCCGTCTCTGTAAAGACTGATGGAATAAGTGAAGCAACGATTAGCGCGACCATATTGGATCAAAACCGAGGCGCACTCTCCGAAATCGAGGTCAATTTTAGTACGACAGGCGGACAGTTAAGCCACAGTAAGGTCAGTTCTGGTGACAATGGTGTGGCAGCGGTAACCCTGAGCGCCGGCAATGAAAAGATAAACCAAACGGTTGTGATCACCGCCTTAGTTGAAGGCTTGGAGCAAAAACAGATTCCGATTGTCATTACCGGCAGTGATATTTTGCTTGAACCGGCACAGCTATCACTGCGTACCGATGAGTCGATAGGGGTGACGGTCTCATTAACGGATGCCGCTGGGGTTGGTATTTACGGGGTGCCTATTGAGTTATCGATCTCATCTGACGGTGAGGGCGCTGGTCATTGGGGGAGTGAGAGTGACTCACAGTTGGTCACGACCTCGGGTTTCACCGATGTATTAGGGCAATTCTTTCAATCGCTGACGGCTACCAACGCGGGCAATATCACCGTTACCGCGACTGCCTTGAATCGGCAACAGCAGAAGAGCCTCGCCATTGAGGGGGCTTCGACAGCGCTTCAAATCACCTCTCCGGCACAGACCCCTGTCACCAATGAAATTAACAACGAACTAACGGTTTGCGTGCGTGCTCCTATCTCCGAGTCGGTTAAATTTGTCACCAGCCATGGTCAGTGGGATAGCGTAGATAGTGCGGTAGTTGTGAAACCGGTGGTTAATGATACGACTTGTAACGGCATGACTGATCGTTTTGCCTCTGCGGTACTCTCGGCTACCGAGAGTGGTACGGCTTCGGTACAGGTTCTAGACGGTGGTGAAGAGAGTAGCTCAGTGGATAAGTTGACCGTCTATTTTACTAATTCAACGGTAACAGCTACCGATACGATTAATTTTCAAGCAACGGCTGCAACTTTAGGTATTTCAAGTGGCGATAACCAAAATTCGACCACCCTGATTGCCAGAGTGAAAGATGATAATGGCCAGCCGGTTTCTGGGGCATTAGTGCAGTTTCAAATCTCCAATAGTACTGGAGGAGGGGAATACCTAGAACCTCCCTATGCGGTGACCGATGTCGCTGGTGTGGCGCAGAGTCGTTTCTTCTCAGGGAGTTTGAGCAGCGATTCACAAGGGGTGGATGTGACAGCGACTCTCTATGACCAAGATAATAATGTAATCCATAATGATAGCGTGACACTGATTATTAACCAGTCGGCAGCTTCGGTCACTTTAGGGGCTGCGACAACAGCTAGCGTAGATTATAATGATACGATATATAAGTTACCTATTTCGCTATTAGTAACTGACTCGGCGGGTAATGCGGTAGGTAATCAGAGAGTCTATTTGCATCTATGGCCAATGAAATATCGCACGGGTAGTTGGTCGCTACCCGATGCAAACGGCGTCTGCTCACCTATTATTAATGCCGTTTACGATAATGATGATGTTAATCGTAATCTTGTCCTTGATGATGGTGAGATCGACTCAGATGGGAATGGTATGATAACCCCACCAAGCTCAAGCGCGGGTTCGTTGCCAAGCGAAGTGGTAACGGATGAAAATGGGGTGGCTAACTTTAACCTAACCTATCTTAAAGAGTATGCTGTTTGGATAGAGGCAGAAATTAGCGCTTCAACACAAGTATTGGGTAATGAGAGCCGTTCGGTATTCACCAAAATCCTTCCGTATGTTGTTAGTGATTCATGTTTTTTGAGTAGCTCACCCTTTAATTTTTAAAACAGGAGTATAAATATGGAAGCCATAGAAGATGCTATCTATGTCATTTTGATTTTTATCCTGCCGATTTGGCTCTTTCTGCACTATCGGCTAAAAACAGCGCAAGCGAAAAATGGCCTCTCGAAAGAGGAGCGAGAACAGGTAGCCCAGCTTACAGAGCAGGCGGAACGATTACAAAGGCGGGTTGAATCGCTGGAGATTATTCTCGACGAGTCGCTGCCCGATTGGAGAGCTCGGCAATGATACAACTGCCACTCTATCGCGATCGGGAGAATCGGGTGCTGTTCGGGGTCTGCGCTGGTATCGCCACCTACCTCGATATTAACCGCATCTTCTTACGCACTATCTGGTTCTTTATCGGTCTAGTACAGCCCTTTTTTATCTTACTCTATTTTGGCTTGGTACTGCTGCTCAAATCGAACCCTAATGCTCTCTCGCGCCAAAGAGAGAACGAAATCTCCCTACAACAGCAGCGCGAGCAAATTTCACAGGCCACACGACAACTACAGCAGATACAGCAACGGGTATCGGCACTTGAGAACTGCGTCACTTCGGATGACTTTTCGATTCGAAGTCAACTTAACCGTTAATTGAGCTACCTATCTCTATCTAATGCTTAACTATCCTAATATCGATCCGGTAGCGCTCGACCTCGGCGCAGTGAAAATTCACTGGTACGGTGTGATGTACCTTATCGGCTTTGCGGCTGCTTGGTGGCTGGGGCGACTGCGAGCGGCGAGCTACCAGTGGTCGCATAAAGAGGTCGAAGATCTAATCTTCTTTGGCGCTTTAGGGGTGATTCTCGGTGGTAGAGTCGGTTATCTGCTGTTCTATAACTTCGATGCCTTAGTCGATAACCCCCTTACCCTATTTAAAATCTGGCAGGGGGGCATGTCGTTTCATGGTGGCTTATTAGGGGTGATGGCCGCGCTGTGGTTTTTGGCGCGTAAAAATGGTCGCTGCTACTTTTGTGTCATCGATTTTGTCGCCCCACTAGTGCCGCTAGGCCTTGCGGCCGGACGGTTAGGCAACTTTATCAACGCCGAACTGTGGGGACGGACAACCGAACTGCCGTGGGGGATGATCTTTCCCGGTGCCGGCCCACTGCCACGACACCCCTCAATGCTCTATGAGTTTTTGCTCGAAGGGGTGGTGTTATTTATCATTCTCTGGTGGTTTAGCGCCAAGCCGCGTCCGGTGATGGCCGTATCGGGACTATTTGCACTAGGGTATGGCACCTTTCGGTTTATGGTCGAATTTGTGCGCGAACCCGATGCCCATATCGGCTATCTAGCTGGCGAATGGCTAACGATGGGAATGGTGCTATCGCTGCCGCTGATCGCGATCGGTATCGGGCTGTTATGGTTAGCCTATCGTCGCCACCCGAGAGAGTTGCTGCATGGATAGCTATTTACAGCTAATGAGAACCGTATTGGAGCAGGGGGTGGATAAGAGCGATCGCACCGGCACCGGTACCCGCTCCCTCTTTGGCTATCAGATGCGTTTTAATTTGGCGGCTGGTTTTCCAATCGTCACTACCAAAAAGCTCCATCTGCGGTCGATTATCCATGAGCTACTCTGGTTTTTGAGTGGTTCGACCAATATCGACTACCTAAAACAGCACGGCGTCTCGATTTGGGATGAGTGGGCCGATCCAGAGGGTGAACTAGGGCCGGTGTATGGTCACCAGTGGCGTAGCTGGCCAACGGCCTCTGGAGAGTCTATTGATCAAATCTCGCAGCTTATTGAACAGATTCGAACCAACCCCGATTCGCGTCGGCTAATCGTTTCTGCTTGGAATGTGGCCGATATCGACAAAATGGCGCTGCCACCGTGCCATCTACTGTTTCAGTTCTATGTCGCTAATGACAAACTCTCCTGTCAGCTCTACCAGCGCAGTGCAGATATTTTTCTAGGGGTACCGTTTAACATCGCCTCCTATGCTCTGCTCACGATGATGATCGCGCAGGTGTGTGATTTGGCACCGGGTGAATTTATCCATACCCTAGGGGATGCCCACCTCTACTCGAACCATCTGCAGCAGGCAGAGTTACAGTTAGAGAGAACCCCCTATCCTCTACCCACGATGGCAATTAACCCCGCTGTAAAAGATATTTTTGCTTTTGGCTATGGCGACTTTACTTTGCAGAACTATCAACACCATCCGCATATTAAGGCACCGGTAGCGGTATGACTCATTCTGTTTGAGGCTATAGGGGGGGCGGAGTGAAGAGCGATCCATTAATTTATGACTACCTGACTCTCGGCAGTGAGGCGTTTCGAATCTTAAGCGGTGGCATAGAGCTACAGGGAGAGTATCAATTCTCCTCGACGAGCATCAAAGGGATAGAGCGGCGGATTGATGCGCTGTTTGAGCCGGTAGAAGCGACGGATGACCCAGTCTATGTGGTTGAGTTTCAGGCACAAAAATTGTCAACGATTGGCTATAACCTGATGACCAAGATGGGTCTATATGGAGAGCAGCACCCCGATAGAGATGTGATTGGGGTCTTGATCTTATTGAGTAAGCGCCACAAACCGCGCTATCCTTCGCTCCTAAGGAGAAAGAGCGCCCTGATTAGAGTCGTCTATTTACGGGAGGTGCTAAAACACTGGTTGTTTGAAGAGCCTGAAAACCCGTTTGTGATCGCTTTTGCCCCGCTAGTTGAGACAAAAAAGCGCTTAATTCAAAATTCGGCACACCACTGGCAGAGATTGAAGAGCTATATCTCTGAACATAGAGAAGACGAACAGTTGGAGCTGTGCTACCAGTATCTTATATTTGAACGGTTCAAAGAGCTCAATGAAGAGGAGATATGGACGATGTTAAATGAGTTGATTCCTATTGAACAGACTCGGGCCTATCAATCTATCTTTACGAAAGGTTTTTTGCAGGGAGAAGCACGAGGAGAGGCACGAGGAGAGGCACGAGGAGAGGCACGAGGAGAGGCACGAGGAGAGGCACGAGGAGAGGCACGAGGGGAAGCACGAGGGGAAGCACGAGGGGAGTTGCGTGGTATTGTGGCCGGCAAGCGGGAGACGCTACTACAGCTACTGCAGCACCGTTTTGGAGCCTTACCAACTGAAGTTAGCGAGCAGATTGGATCAGCGTCTGCGGTGCAGCTAGAGCAGTGGCTCACTCGACTATTGGATGGGGAAGGGTTAGAGCAGCTATTTATTTTGTCAACGAATGATAAGTCGCCGTTGTGATCTCTTTTAATTAAAGCGCCGGTAGCGGTGTGACTCACTTCTGTCTTTGTGAACGGTTTAAAGAGCTCAATGAAGAGGAGATATGGACGATGTTAAATGAGTTGATTCCTATTGAACAGACTCGGGCCTATCAATCTATCTTTACGAAAGGTTTTTTGCGGGGAGAAGCACGAGGCGAGGCACGAGGAGAAGCACGAGGAGAGGCACGAGGAGAGGCACGAGGGGAAGCACGAGGGGAAGCACGAGGGGAGTTGCGTGGTATTGTGGCCGGCAAGCGGGAGACGCTACTACAGCTACTGCAGCACCGTTTTGGAGCCTTACCAACTGAAGTTAGCGAGCAGATTGGATCAGCGTCTGCGGTGCAGCTAGAGCAGTGGCTCACTCGACTGTTGGATGGGGAAGGGTTAGAGCAGCTATTTATTTTGTCAACGAATGATAAGTCGCCGTTGTGACTCGCTTCTGTTGGAGGCTATAGAAGTGACGGGGTGAAGGGGTGAAGAGCGATCCATTAATTTATGACTATCTGACTCTCGGCAGTGAGGCGTTTCGAATCTTAAGCGGTGGCATAGAGCTACAGGGAGAGTATCAATTCTCCTCGACGAGCATCAAAGGGATAGAGCGGCGGATTGATGCGCTGTTTGAACCGGTAGAAGCGACGGATGACCCAGTCTATGTGGTTGAGTTTCAGGCACAAAAATTGTCAACGATTGGCTATAACCTGATGACCAAGATGGGTCTATATGGAGAGCAGCACCCCGATAGAGATGTGATTGGGGTCTTGATCTTATTGAGTAAGCGCCACAAACCGCGCTATCCTTCGCTCCTAAGGAGGAAGAGCGCCCTGATTAGAGTCGTCTATTTACGGGAGGTGCTAAAACACTGGTTGTTTGAAGAGCCTGAAAACCCGTTTGTGATCGCTTTTGCCCCGCTAGTTGAGACAAAAAAGCGCTTAATTCAAAATTCGGCACACCACTGGCAGAGATTGAAGAGCTATATCTCTGAACATAGAGAAGACGAACAGTTGGAGCTGTGCTACCAGTATCTTATATTTGAACGGTTTAAAGAGCTCAATGAAGAGGAGATATGGAAGATGTTAAATGAGTTGATTCCTATTGAACAGACTCGGGCCTATCAATCTATCTTTACAAAAGGTTTTTTGCAGGGAGAAGCACGAGGCGAGGCACGAGGAGAAGCACGAGGTGAGACACGAGGAGAAGCACGAGGGGAGTTGCGTGGTATTGTGGCCGGCAAGCGGGAGACGCTACTACAGCTATTGCAGCACCGTTTTGGAGCCTTACCAACTGAAGTTAGCGAGCAGATTGGATCAGCGTCTGCGGTGCAGCTAGAGCAGTGGCTCACTCGACTGTTGGATGGGGAGGGGTTAGAGCAGCTATTTGCTTTATCAGCGAATGATAAATTGCCGCTGTGATCTCGCTTATTTGGGCAATGGATCGTCAGGGATTGATCGGTAACAATAATCGATTACCGTGGCGACTTCCTGCCGATATGCAGTGGTTTCGAAAACAGACTCTGGGTAAGCCTATCGTGATGGGGCGGGCGACTTGGGAGTCGTTTGGTGCTAGGCCGTTGCCGCAGCGGCATAACATTATTGTGACTCGGCAAACAGATTATCTCGCCGCAGGGGGAAGCATCTGCCACTCCCTGCAACAGGGGCTCGATTTAGGGGGAGCAGAGTCAGATGAAGTGGTGGTTATTGGCGGGGCATCTATCTATCAGCAGGCCCTAATATTGGCTGACAGACTCTATGTTACCCAAGTCGAAGGGGTGTTTGAGGGCGATACTTGGTTTCCTGAAGTCGAGTGGCGACTGTGGCAGTTACAGCAAGAGAGTTGGCATGAGATCGATGCACAAAATAGCTATCGTTGTCACTTCGCCACCTATTACCGGAGAACGCATGGTTAAAGTAATGACGATTAAGAGTAGCGGACAGGGGCTTTATCCCATTACTACAGAGATTAATCGAGTAGTGACTGACGCTGCGATTGAGGAGGGGATCTGCCATATTTTGGTGCAGCACACTTCAGCGAGTTTAACGATTCAAGAGAACGCAGACCCGTCAGCGAAGTACGATTTAGAGCAGTTTTTAAAACGCCTAGTCCCTGAAGGTGATCCGCACTATACCCACAGATTAGAGGGGAGAGATGATATGCCGGCCCATATTCGGGCAGCGCTAACCTCAACCTCACTCTCGGTACCGGTGCTAGGTGGCCGTCTAGCGCTCGGTACCTGGCAGGGGATCTATCTATGGGAGCACCGTTATCGGCCACAGCAGCGACAACTAGTTATCTATGTAGGGGGGTAGCGACCGGTGCAACAGTGCAGAATCTATTATAAACGGAGGGTGTAGAGTGAATTATCGTTGGAGTACTATCGCCATGATAGGTACCGTTGTCGGGTTCGTCTGGAGTGGTATGGTGATGGCAGAGGCTGAGCGCTGGTATGTCACCGATACGATTACTGTTCCTCTGCTTAGTCATGCCCGCAGCGATAGTAAAGTGTTAGTCGAAGCGATGACGGGGGAGGAGCTAGAGCTACTCGAAGAGAGTAAAGAGTTCTATAAGGTAAAAAATTCGGCCGGGACAATTGGCTGGGTCGATGCACGCTTTGTGACTACCGCTATACCGGAAGCTGCTCAAATCGCGCAAATTGAGGTACAGCGGCGGCAGCTAGAGCAGCAGCTAGAGCAGCAGCAGGCGCTACTGCAGCGTAGTGAGGTTTCAGAACAGCAGTTACAGCGTCAACTACTGTTACGCACCGAGGAGAGAGATCGTTTGCGCCGAGAGCTTGAGCGGATAAAGAGTGAGGCGTGGTTACCGGAGCCGTATCGTCTACCGGTCACTGCTGCAGTAGCCTTGGGGTTGCTGTTGCTCGGCTATATGTGGGGAATTGGTCGCGAACGGGGAAAAATCCGACGCAGGTTCGGCGGGTTAATGCCGTGATGGTATCCACTCCCTCTCAATGAGGGAGTGGCGATGTAAGCGGCAACTATTTGGCTAGATCGATTAACTTATTGGCCGATCTATCCATCTGCCCCGGCACATCACTAATGCGCATAAAGGTTCCCATGCTTAAATCGGGAAAGACCAGCGCGATGCGGTACTTGCCCGGCAGATAGACGACGCTATTTTTATAGACCAAAATCTCCCAAGGGAGCGAAGCGGTATGTTTAGGGCCACCGGTATCGAGCGTGGCCATAATTGACATCAATTTATTATCGCTCCAGTAACCACGCAGTAGCTGCACCCCGAACAGAGTCTGCTCGCCACCTACATCGACCCGCCAAACCGAACGCATATCACTTTCGGGGTTGTTTAACGCGTTAGCCACCGACTCAACCGCCGCCTCATGAGATGGGAACTCCTCCAGCGTGACCGCATCTTCAAAGTAGGGCATTCCCCACATATAGCGCCAGTTACCGAGATCATTGGCCGAAATCCCCTCTTCAGAGCCAAAATTGCCGCTATTACCTAGCGCCTGTTCTAGCTGATTGGCGAAGCTCTCTAAGGATCCCACCTGATAGGCGTAGCCCAGATAGGAGGGGTTAGTATAGCTAATCTCAAGGCCGTTGCCATTCGCAGTGGCGGTAATCGCGACATGCATCACGGCGGCAAAGCCACCATGTCGGCTCTGGCTACTGATCTTTTTTAGCTCCGCACTGGTGACACCAATGATAATGGCACCCGGGAAGGGAGAGTATTGGCCGACAATCTCCAATCCCGCTTGGTTCAGTTTCGCCTGCACCTCTGTGGCAGCCGTCTCCACCGATCGAGCATTGACCGGATCGGCCATAATAAACGGTCGGTAGATAGCACTCGCTAGTAGCTGACTACTCGCTAATGCCGTTAGCAGAGCGATCAATAGTGCAAAGTTAATTGTCTGTCTCATAATAGCTGACTCCCTTGGTATCGTGGTTGGCTATGACATTAGATAGGTGTTGTGCGGGCTTATTATAAGCGCAAGCGGTATGGTGCAGGCAAATGGAAACTGCGGCTCTACGAGTCAGCGATGAACTTGAGTGTCAGACCGTTGTTGCAGTAGCGTCGTCCGGTCGGTGCCGGGCCATCATTAAACAGGTGGCCATGGTGCCCACCACACTGAGCGCAGTGATATTCGGTACGAACCATCGCCAGTTTGTAGTCCTCTTTGGTCTCTAGTGCTCCGGCTACGGCGTTAAAGAAGCTAGGCCAGCCGCTGCCGCTGTCATATTTCATCTCTGATGTGAACAGCTTATTGCCGCAGCCGGCGCAGTGGTAACTGCCGTGGCGTTGTTCTCGATTTAGCGGACTACTCCACGGAGGCTCTGTTCCCTCATGGTAGAGAATCTGTTGTTGGGCATCGTTGAGGGGGGGAGTGGTCTGGTTCATTGGGTTAATGGCTCTTTGGCAGGTAATGGGACGACTCCCACTGTCTGGGGATAAATAGGAGCCGATTCAAGTTAAATCTTTGTTAACACAGCGAGATAGCGCAATAAATCTCTTTTCCTGACTGAAAAGGTATGGAATAAGAAGCTGTTTTTTTGAGAGTTTTTTTGGCAGGGCATATTCATTATCCATTTTTTCAGCTATTATACGCCACTCAAAATTTTGCTTGGGGGTAGAGAGGAGGCCAAAAACTCTGGGCAGATTGGGGGGCGTTGTGGCGGTTGGAGCGCCGAAACAGCGACTCAGCTTCTCGACTGATGGCAGATGCTACAGGCGAGGGCAAACGGCTGGAGGCAGTCGCACAAAACCATACTGAACTTTAGTAATTTTTAAGCAACTTACAGGAGAACTACTCGTGGAAGCAGCACAAGTAGAGCAAAAATATGACTTTGAAGTGGTGCGATGGTTTACCGTTGCATCGGTCGTATACCTAGTAGTGGGAACACTGGTGGGTACCTATGTCGCCTCAGAGCTGGCGTGGCCATTTCTGAACTTTGATATGGCCGAGCTGAGTTTCGGACGGCTACGACCATTACACACGAATGCGGTTATCTTCGCTTTTGGAGGCTGTGCCCTGATGGCAACGGCCTATTATTCGGTCCAACGAACCTGCGGGGTAGGTTTGTGGAGCAATAAACTGGCGTGGTTTACCTTTTGGGGTTGGAATCTGATTATTGTCTCTGCAGTGATCACCCTGCCTCTTGGGCTGACCTCCGGTAAAGAGTATGCTGAGTTGGAGTGGCCGATTGATATCGCTATTGCAGTCGTCTGGCTCGCCTACAGCGCTAACTTTATTATGACGATTGCTAAGCGTAAGACTTCCCATATCTATGTCTCTAACTGGTTCTTCATGGGGATGATGGTGATGATCACCTATCTGCATGTGGTTAACTCACTGGCGATTCCGGTCACCCTGTTTGATTCCTACTCGGTCTTCTCCGGAGTTCAGGATGCGATGATTCAGTGGTGGTGGGGCCATAATGCGGTAGGTTTCTACCTGACTGCTGGCTTCTTAGGCATTATGTACTATTTTGTCCCGAAGCAGGCTAACCGTCCTATCTTCTCCTATCGCCTCTCGGTGCTCCACTTCTGGGCGTTAATGTTCGGTTATGTCTGGCTCGGTGCGCACCACCTGCAATATACAGCACTGCCTGACTGGACTGGCTCTTTAGGTGCCGCTGTCTCTCTAGCGATGATTATCCCCTCATGGGGTGGGGCTGTTAATGGCATGATGACCCTCTCCGGCGCTTGGGATAAGCTGCGTACCGACTATGTTTTGCGCTTTTTGATCGTCTCGCTTGCCTTCTATGCGATGTCAACTTTCGAAGGGCCGGTCATGTCGTCGAAAACGGTGAACGCCTTGTCGCACTATACCGACTGGACGGTAGGCCATGTGCACTCCGGTGCGTTAGGTTGGGTTGCCATGGTGGCGGCCGGAGCGCTCTACCATCTGGTGATGAAGCTCTGGAATACCGACATGTACAGCGCTAAGTTGGTTAACCTCCACTTCTGGATGGCAACCATCGGAGCGGTGGTCTATATCACTGCAATGTGGGTATCGGGCATTATGCAGGGTCTGATGTGGCGCGACTACGATGAGTTTGGCACCTTGACCTATACCTTCGCCGAGTCGGTGGCTGCGATGCACCCCTACTATGCGATGCGTGCGGTAGGTGGAATGATCTACTGGGCGGGCGCGACGGTGATGCTCTACAATGTCGTTATGACTATTCGCCAGGCGTCTGCACAGCGCAGCACCTCCGCTTCACCGGCCATGGCCTAATCTATTAAGGAGCTAATCGATGGCTGATAGAATCTACTCAACTAAATTTCAGGATAAGATCGAACGCAATGTCTTCCTGATGCTGTTTATGCTACTTATTCTCCTTTCGGTAGGGGGGTTGGTAGAGATTGTGCCTCTGTTTTATCTGAAAGATACTATGGAGCACAATAAGCATCCTGAAATCGTATGGGATCGCCAAGAGGGTCAGACCCTACACGACTGGAAAGCGGGGGATGGTATGCGTCCCTATACGCCGCTGGAGCTCGCTGGGCGTGAGGTCTATATCCGTGAGGGGTGCTATACCTGCCACTCACAGATGATTCGTCCGTTTAGAGATGAGAAGGAGCGCTACGGTCACTACTCACTCGCCTCTGAGTCGATGTATGACCATCCGTTTCAGTGGGGTTCGAAGCGAACTGGGCCTGATCTGGCTCGGGTGGGTGGTAAATACTCTGATGAGTGGCATCGCCAGCACCTACGCGCACCGCGTTCGGTGGTTCCTGAGTCGGTAATGCCGAACTACCCATGGCTAGATGACAATATGGTCGATGGCGAGTTTGTCAAAAAGGCGATGTCCGCACTGCGGGTTGTGGGTGTTCCCTATCTTGATGAGGACATTAACGCCGCGCCTGCCGAAGTGAAAGGCCAGACTGAAATGGATGCGATGGTAGCCTACCTACAAGTGTTAGGTACCATGGTGAATTTGGACGAAAACAAAAGTTATCGCCAGTAAGTCGTGAGTGACTTTTTTGAGACAGACTGGGCGGCCATGACGCTCAATGATTGGATAGGAACCATCTTGACCGTGGTCGTCTTTTTCCTGATGATTTGGGCCTATTTTTACGCACTTAGGCCCAAAAATCGCGATGAACTGGAGTCTCGTCGTCACATACCTTTTGACGAAGATGAGCAATAACTGTTACGGAGATCTTTTCGATGAGTGAAAATAATCCTTTTCCGAATGAGAACAATACTGGTCACATTTGGGATGATAATCTGCGCGAACTGGCTAACGATCCACCGACTTGGTGGCGAATTGGCCTCCATGCTAGCTGGATTTTGGTGGTGGTCTATACCATTCTCTATCCGAGTTGGCCGTTAATTGAGACCCACACTAAGGGGATTTGGGGCTGGACTGCCATTGGTGAGTATGAGAAGGATCTTAAAGCCCTAGATGAGGTGCGTGCGAAGTACGAAAACCAGCTACCTAGCAAAGATGTCAACGCTATTTTAGCTGACAGTGAGTTGACCAACTATGTGGTCAAGTCGGCCAAAGTACTGTTTGGCGATAACTGTGCTGCCTGTCATGGTACCGGCGGTGCGGGGAATCCTAGCTATCCGGTACTGGCCGATGATGACTGGCTCTATGGGGGCTCTGTTAATGCTATCCATCAGTCGATTGTCAATGGTCGCCAAGGGATGATGACCGCCCATGGCAGAACCCTGACCGATGCCGAAGTTGACGAGCTAGCTCAGGCGATTATTAACGGTGAGCCGACCTCTACGCCACTCTATATGGGCAAAGCCTGTTTTGCCTGTCACGGTGCCGATGGCAAAGGGATGGCAGCTCTCGGTTCGGCTAATTTGACCGATGGTATCTATCGTTTTGTCGATAGTGACCGTTCGCAACTAGAGAGCGTGAAATATACCATTCGTCATGGAGTGAACGACCCTTCAGACCCACAAACCCGTGATGCGGTGATGCCGAAGTTTGGTGATACTAAACTTTCAGAGACCGATATCAAAAAACTGGCTGTCTATGTGCATCAGTTAGGTGGTGGTCAGTAGGCCGTTAACGACGCCTCTCTTTCGGTGTTGAGACCGAAAGGGGGGGCTTTGCTTTATAGTGATACCATATAAGGGGGTAAATGATGGGCTTAGATTGGGTTGCATGGGGCTCTATTCTGTCGGTGGTTATTAGTCTGGTGGTGCTGGTTTTTCTTGGCTTTAAACTGAAGAAGCTGATGGACTCCACCCATTCGGAAGATTGAGTGCGGCAGGATGGCTAAATCATAAATCTGTAGAGGAGAGGGAACTTTGGTTCCCTCTCTTTTTTAGTAATGTTTGTTTATTAACATATTATAATATAGAATAGCTGTTCTATTTGCTAATGACTGTAATGGAGTCGTATTCATGAGTACCGAGTCAACACCGAATCAATCCCTAGATGATATTTACGCCGAAGTTGAACACTGGCATGTCAACACCGGCGGAGAGACTATTCACGCTAAACGGATGCCGGGAAAATTCAGAACCTTAAAGTGGATTGGAGCCTCAAGCTGGCTCATCTTCTTTCTCGGCCCCTACCTGCGTTGGGATGGCCGACAGGCGGTGCTTTTTGATATTCCGAACCGACAGTTTCATATTTTCAACATTACCATTCTGCCGCAGGATGTATGGATGTTATCGCTAACGCTGCTCTTTTTTGCCATTTTATTGGCGGTGGTGACTTCGATTGCCGGACGGGTCTTCTGCGGCTACTTCTGTTTTCAGACCGTCTGGACTGACATCTTTACTTGGATTGATGAGAAGATGGAGGGGAGTGTGGCACAACGGCGGAAGCTCGATAAAGCGCCGTGGGATTTTGCAAAAATTCGGATTAAGGTGACCAAGCACCTGCTCTGGATAGCGATCGGTATCTTTACCGGTATGAGTTTTACCTTCTGGTTTACCGACGCTTTTGAGATGTGGCACGCCTATCTCACCCTCTCTGCGACACCGATGGCGTATGGTTCGATTGCAGTATTTGCCTTCTTTACCTACCTGTTTGCTGGCCACATGCGTGAGCAGGTCTGCTTCTGGCTCTGCCCCTATGCTCGACTGCAGGGGGTGATGCTCGATAAAGAGACTATCTTGCCCGCATACGACTTCTCACGAGGGGAGCCGCGCGGTAAATTAAAAAAGGGGCAGCCGGAGGAGGGTAAAGGGGATTGTATCTCCTGTCATCAGTGTGTCGCCGTCTGCCCGACCGGCGTCGATATTCGTGAAGGTCAGCAGGAGGGGTGCATTACCTGTGCACTCTGTATTGATGCCTGTGATTCGGTGATGGAGAAGATTAATAAACCGAAAGGCTTAATTCGCTACGCCTCCTACGATGAGCTGAGCGGCTTGGCGAAAATTCCACTCTATAAGCGGCCGCGGCCACTCATCTACATTACCATTATGGTGCTAGCGCTAGGGGGGATCTTTTATGGTCTGAATAATCTAGGTTCGCTGGAGTTGCGAGTGCTGCACGAGCGCTCACCGCTCTATGTGATGCAGAGTGATGGCTCTATTCAGAATAAGTATGAGCTGAAGATTCTCAATAAGACCCATGAAGATACCGAAGTGTCAGTGAGCGCCATCGGGCCTGCTGAGTTACAGCTACGAGGGGGAGATGAACCGATCTTTGCCCGCTCCGGCAATACTAGCAGCCACACCGTGTTTGTGACTGTACCAAGAGAGAGTCTGCGAGGTGAGCGAGAGCCTATCACCTTCATGATTCAGGATCTGAATAATCCGCAGAGCAGTTCGGAGTACGAAAGTATGTTTATCGGGCCAAGATAGGAGGAGAGTGCTATGGCATGGATTTCACAAACGAATAAAGCGGCCTTTAGAAACCCTTGGGTGTTGTGGTGGCTGGCCGGGTTGTTACTAGTATTGAGCGTTAATACCGCTTTTATTATCACTGCGGTGGTGACTAACCCGGGTTTAGTCGAAAAGGACTACTATGAGCAGGGGCGTAATCACGAACAGACGGTGCAACAGAAGCTAGCTACCCGCAAAGAGCTAGGGTGGGAGATGACGCTGGAGATTATCAAAAATCCGGTACAAGGGGAGGAGAGTCTGGTGAGCTTCTACCTGCGTGACAAGCAGGGAGAGCCGCTGCTAGTCGATGGGGTCGCGCTCAATGTCTATCGCCCCTCTAGTGCGGCACTCGATTTTGCCACTGGGATGACAGCGGTCGCTAATGGTGAGTACCAGGCACGCATTATCTTTAGTGAGCGGGGGGTGTGGGAGCTGACGGCGGTGGCGGTTGAAGGAGAGGATAGACTCGATACCACGCTACGACTGGTGGTGGCACCGGCCTCAGACTCTTGATTGAACCCTTAGCAGAGCGCTGTTTTCACTGCGGTCTGCCGCTGCCACAGGATGAGGAGATAGTCTCCCATCTGAAGGGGGAGCGGCGTGACTTCTGTTGCCACGGCTGCCAAGCGGTCTGTGAGACCATCTTTGCCGCCGGCATGGAGGGGTTTTACGAACGCACCCCTGATGCGGGATTAGGTGCTCGCCCCCCCGCACCCCCGCAAGAGCTAACGCTCTATGATCTTGACGAGGTGCAGCAGGAGTTTATTCGCGCCTCTGAGGGCAGCACGCTGCGCTCTATTCATCTGTTGGTCGAAGGGATCCACTGCGCGGCCTGTGTCTGGTTGATTGAGCGCACTCTACGCACCCTTCCGGGCGTGGTGGGTGTTGCGGTCAACCTCTCGGGTAAACGGCTCCATCTACAGTGGGACAATAGTCGTTTGGCTCTCTCCACTGTCCTGCAAAAATTGGCCGATATCGGCTATAGCGCGGTACCGTTTGATCCCGATGTCGCCGAGGGGCGTCTCCAAAAGCAGAATCGAGCGCTGCTGTTTCGAATGGCCTTTGCCGGCTTTGCGATGATGAATCTGACTTGGATCTCAATCGCCCTCTACAGCGGTGCGGATGAGGGGGAGTTTCGGTCGCTATTTCACTGGATAGGGTTTGTGCTGGCGACGCCGACGCTGCTCTACGCCGGTTGGCCCTTTTTGCGTGGCGCGGTCACCGGGCTACGACACGCCCATTTAACCATGGATCTGCCGATTGCTATCGGTGCGACTGTCACCTGGCTCTACTCGACCTATATTACTGTCGTCCAGCCGCCGTTAGGCGAGGTCTATTTCGATACTGTAGTTAACTTTCTGTTTGTCATTTTGGTGGGTCGTTTTCTGGAGTCGATCTCCAAACGCCATGCCGTGGCAGCCACCCAGCGACTGTTTGATCTACAACCGAAGGTAGCGATTGTACTGGATGGGGGAGAGGAGCGAGTGACCCCCATTCGCGCCGTGAAAGTGGGGCAATGGGTACTGGTAAAACCGGGGCAGAAGATTCCGGTCGATGGCGTGATCCTAGAGGGGGAGAGCGAAGTCGATGAGGCGATGCTCAGTGGTGAGTCGCTGCCGGTTATTAAACGCTGTGGTGATAGCGTCTCGGCGGGGACGCTCAACCGCCTAAATCCATTACAGCTAGAGGTTGCGGCAACGCTACAGCAGACTGCGTTGGGTAAAATTATCACCTTAGTTGAGGAGGCGCAGGCCTCAAAAGCGCCGATTCAGTGTACCGCCGATCGCATTGTCCCTTGGTTTGTCGCGGCGACACTGCTATTGGCCGCCATTACCTTTCTCTATTGGGTGGGGCAAGAGTTTGAGTTTGCCCTCATGGCCGCGACCTCGGTGCTAATTATCACCTGTCCCTGCGCCTTTGGGCTAGCGACGCCGATGGCGATTGCGGTAGCGTCAGGGCAGGGAGCGAAACACGGTATTTTGCTAAAAAATGGCGCAGTGCTGGAGCGGCTCTCACAACTGCACCACTTTGTCTTCGATAAGACCGGTACGCTGACGGAAGGGGCGATGCGACTACAAAAGCTCTATCTGCCCGAGTCGGCAGCGGTGGAGGAGCGCCGAATAATTGAGCTAGCGGCTGCGCTGGAGGCCCAATCGGAACACCCACTCGCCGAGGCGATTATTCGCCTAGCTAAGGAGAACGATATCTCCCTAAAGCAGATGCTAGTTAGCGACATTGTTAACGCCCCCGGGGAGGGGATGAGAGCCACTGTGGCAGGACATCAGGTCGTGATCGGCACCCTAAACTGGCTGCAACAGCACCATATCTCCCCGCTGTTGCAGCTAGTAGAGCAGGAGCAGCGGGTGAGTCAACAGCTCCAGACCCCAGTCCATTTTGGTTGTGATGGCGAACATCAGGCGCTGTTTGCCATTGCCGATCAGCTACGGGAGACGGCCAAACCGCTTCTACAGCGACTCCACCGTGCTGGCCATAGTTTGACGCTGTTAAGTGGTGACCGCCAAGCGGTGGCTGACGCGGTGGCGCGACATTTAGCGGTACCGATGAGCGTCATCGCCGAAGTGAAACCGGATGAGAAGCACCATCTCATTGCACAGTTACAGCAGCAGGGCGAGGCGGTGGTGATGGTGGGGGATGGCATTAACGATGGCCCGGCGCTTATTCAGGCCGATGTCGGCATTGCGATGGGAACGGGTACCGATGTCTCGGTAGAGAGTGCCGATATCGTCTTGACCGATAGCGATTTGAACAAAATCGATTTAGCAACCCAGCTAGCGCACCGCACTTTGCGAACGGTTAAGCAGAATATTGCCATCTCCTTTAGCTACAATATCATTATGGTACCGCTGGCGATGGCCGGTTTTATCACCCCACTGGTGGCGGCCATCAGTATGCCGATTAGCTCGCTGTTGGTGATTGGTAATGCGGCCCGTATTCGGACTCTATTTAGTGGCAAATAGGCCTTAATGAGTTACCGTATCGCCATCATTGCCGGAGAGCCCTCGGGGGATCGATTAGGGGCAGCTGTGGTGCGGGCGATGCCGCAGCTATCGCCGAACATACACTTTGTTGGGGTGGGGGGGGAGCTGATGGCCAAGGCGGGCGTTGAGTTGCTCTACTCCTGTCACGACTTAAGTGTGATGGGGCTGGTCGAGGTGCTGCGCCACTACCCGCGCTTAAAAAGAAAACTACAGTGGACGGTGACTGAGTTGCAGCGGCTTAAGCCAGATCTACTGCTAACTATTGACTATCCTGGCTTTAATCTTCGCCTAGCGACGGCGATGAAGCGTCTAGGAGTGCCGACACTGCACTATGTCGGCCCACAGGTGTGGGCGTGGCGGGCGGGGCGACTAGAGACGATGAAACAGCAGGTCGATCACATAGCGCTGCTGTTTGAGTTTGAGCTACCCTACTACCAGCAAGCCGGCCTAGCGGCGACAGTCGTCGGTCATCCGATGGTGGGGTGGGTTCACTCGACCCTAACGCCCGCTGAGGCGAAAATTTTTTGCGGCAGCTCGCCAGATCGGCCACTCATTGGCCTCTTTCCCGGCAGTCGGCAGAGCGAAATTGCCCGCCATCTACCGTTAATGGTGGCTAGCGCTGAAAAGTTATGGCGCAACCAGCCGCAGCGCCAATTTGTGCTAGTAGCCGCCACCGAACCGCTAGCTAGAGAGATAGAGCGCTGGCTACGACAGGCCGATTGTCGTCTGCCGCTGCAGCTAGTCAGCGGCCACAGTTATGATGTGATGCGCGGTTGCGAGCTGATTATTGCCGCCTCCGGAACGGTGACGCTAGAGATCGCCCTCATGCAGGTGCCGATGGTGGTGATCTACCGTATGGCAGCCGTTAGCTACGCCATTTTGTCTCGTTTGGTCAACATCCCCCACGTATCACTCTGTAATATTGTGGCTAACCAAGCGATAGTCCCAGAGCTGATTCAAAATCAAGCGAATGTGACGCGCCTCGTGGCGACGGCTGAACCGCTATTACGGCCGAGCGCCGCAAAAGAGCAGCAACAACGACTCGCTACCCTTAAATCGATGTTAGCGATAGGCGAGCGTGGTAGTGAAAATGTGGCGCAATTGGCGCTATCGATCTTAGTTTCAAAGGAGAAGTGATGAGTTACCCCACCGGCCCTAGAGAGATTGTCACCCCATTTCGACCCATTCCACTCGATGTACCCGAAGGCATGGCACCGAATGAGTTCTTTAACAGCACCGAAAATTTGAACGATTTAGAGCATAATAACGGCCTGTTATCCAATCCCGAGGGGCTACTGCTCTACCGTAAGGCGTTAGGGCATAGTAATGAGTTTGACTGTTCGATTATCTATAACACCTCTAAAACGATTCTCGACCCGTTAGGGCGGCCGGTGCGGCGCACTCAGGTGCCGCCTAGAGTGAAACAGATCTGGAATCGAATGAACCAGATGATTATTGAGTTTATGCTCCAGCGCTATCCCGATCCTGAGGCGGCGCTGCTACTCGCCGGTGAGGCGAGTCTCGATGCCACCTGGCCTCTCACCTCACCCGGGGTGCCGTCGATTCGGATGCTGCACAACCACTTTATCGCCTTCAATAGGGAGCAGCTACGCCAGGCACCTCTAGCCGATAGCGCCAATCCTAACTTAACCGATGGCGGCCAGCACAGCCTGTTTCAGGCCTATATGCGTGATGTCTATCGTACCTTTTTTGAACAGGCGCTTGAGCTACAAATTCTTAAACCACTCGATTCGGAGCAGTCGGCGCTCAACTTAACCGGCTATCCGCGCGGGCTCCCCTGTTGGGAGATTCAAGGGGGGGCAGAGTCGCTGAAAAATATCCGCTTTTGGCACGAATATGATGAGATTCTGAAGGGGTTTATCGACTTCTATCGCGCCTTTTTTAGCCAAGTTTCGACCCGTAACGCCCCCTGTCCGGCCGATGCTTACTATCCGCAGCAGGTTGAGAGTGTCCTGCTATTTAATAACGACTTTATGGCG
The DNA here is from genome assembly GCA_008375315.1 of Ectothiorhodospiraceae bacterium BW-2. Taxonomy (NCBI): domain Bacteria; kingdom Pseudomonadati; phylum Pseudomonadota; class Gammaproteobacteria; order Chromatiales; family Ectothiorhodospiraceae; species Ectothiorhodospiraceae bacterium BW-2. Next base: position 2,455,361 of record CP032507.1, read on the forward strand.
ACGGCGAAAAAGGTGCGCGACCGCTGTATTACCGATGCTAAATATGCCAACTCCATTCGGTGGCAACCGGCGTTTAAGCAGCTTATCTACCGCAATGATGCCGGGAAACTGGTGGTGACAATTAGCCAAAATTCGATTGGAAATGCCATTACCGAACTGTTAGGGGTGGTGGTCAAGCGAGTACCTGATGCGGAGGCCTATGCCCAATTTGAACCGATGCTATTAGAGCGACTACTCCAGGTGCGGCAACGGCTCATTGAGGCCGATTTAGGGCAAGGATTAGCCACCGCACAGTGGCCGGCGGCGCTCAATTAAGTCGTGGCAATGGAGAAGATGACCCTCGGAATCAGTAGCTGTCTTTTAGGCGAGCGGGTTCGGTTTGATAACTCCCATAAACACAACCGTTATATTACTGATACCCTAGGGGAGTATTTTGCCTTTCGCCCCTACTGCCCCGAGGTGGCGATTGGGTTGGGGACTCCGCGCCCGCCGCTTCGATTAGTTCGATTCGCAGAGGAGATACGGGTGAGGGGGGTCAAAGATCCGACTCAAGATGTGACTGAAGCGTTAACCGCCTATGGGGAGCAGATTGGTGCCGAGTGTGACCAGCTCTGTGGCTATATCTTCAAGAGTCAATCGCCTAGCTGCGGTATGGAGCGGGTGAAAAACTATAGTGACCAAGGTGTCCGACAGGGGAGTAGTCCCGGTCGCTATGCGGCCGCAGTGATGGCCGCTAACCCCTCTCTGCCGGTCGAGGAGGAGGGGCGGTTAATGGATGCCCGGCTTAGGGAGAACTTTATCGAGCGGGTCTTTATCTATCACCGCTGGCAGCGCTATTGGCAGCAGGGGTTAACCCCCGCGACGCTAGTCGAGTTCCATACCCGGCATAAATTGACGCTCTTAGCGCACGATGAGCTAGGCTATCGGGAGCTAGGCCGGTTGGTAGCGAGGGCGGGGAGTGAGGCGTTATCGACGCTAGCTGCGGACTATCTAGCTAGAGCGATGGTATCGCTAAAAAAATTGGCTACCCCTAAAACCCACACCAATGTATTACAACATATTTTTGGCTATATTAAGGATAACCTCAGTCGGGAGGATAAGCAGGAGCTATTGGAGGTGTTTGAGGCGTATCGTACCGGACAGGTGCCACTCATTGTGCCGATGACGCTGTTAAAACACTATCTGCGTCGCTACCCTAACGACTACATTAGCCAGCAGTACTATCTACAGCCCCATCCGCGCGAGTTACAGCTTAGAAATCGGGTTTAATCGGTCTCTAAAAAAGAGGCCATTAGCTCCAACAGGATATTGGGCTCGTTCGCAAAACGCTCACGCAGATGCGCCAGCGTTAAACTATTGCCAAACTGCTGTAGATCCTTGCCATCGAGCGACTTAAAGCCCATTGACCAATCTTGACAGATGCGGGGGCGGTTTTCGACATCTAGTACCACCTCAAGATTGGCATGGCGATTATCGGTGGCGATCTGCTCCATTAGCGACAACACACTCTCCTTCTCCCCCTCAAGTAGCTGCAAAAACAGATTATTGTGAACCAGCAAGATGCCAGTGATATCGTGCTGGCGATTGTAGCTGCGAGCCTTGGCGAGAATATTGGCCAGATCAGCCTCAGAGAGGGGGCGGGCTGTTTCGCTCATATAGACAATTTGGTACATGGGGGGTTGCTCTCCGGCGTAAAGAGTGGTTTAGTGCGGCTGCATAGGTTAGCGCAGAGAGGCTCGAAGGTCAAAAAAGCTTAAGTTTGATTTTAATGTGGCCGACCTGGGAGTAGTATTGCACAGGTTAGCACCCTTTGCCGGCCTGTTTTTATCAAGGCGGTGTGGGCGTTTGGTTGGCGAAAGCCACACTATATATACTTTATTGAACATTGTGAGGAGAGATAACCATGGCACTGATGAAAACCGGCAAAGTGGTTTCCAGTGAGTCTTCGGTCAGTAGTGGCGACAGTAGCGTCCGTACTCGGCGAGAGGCAGAGGATAAGCGCCGTCAGGCGCGAACGCTGGCGAAACAGCAGCAGGCGGCGGAGCGGATTTCGGCCGCATCGACCCAGCTCGCTAGCGGTATTACCGAAGCCTCCTCGGCGCAGGAGGAGTTAACCAAGGCGATGGAGCAGGTCGGCAGCGGTGCCGAGGAGGCGGCTGGTGCGAGTCAAGAGTCGCTCGCGGCGATGGAGCAGATTAACGGTCGCTTAACCCGACAGTCGGAGATTGCCGAAAGTGGCGCTAGCAAGACCCAAGAGCTACAGATAAATATCGATAGGGTGAGTGGTGAGGTGGGTGAGCTGGTGCAGAGTGTCAAACTCGGTGCCAAACGGCAAGATGCTTCAGTCAAACAGATGGAAGCGTTAGAGACCCAGGCGGCCAAAATTAACGAATCGGTCAAGCAGGTGATGCGAATTGCCGATCAGACCAATCTTTTAGCACTCAATGCCGCGATCGAGGCTGGCCGTGCCGGTAAACATGGCAAGGGCTTTGCTGTTGTGGCCGATACAGTACGCAACTTAGCCGAGACCTCAGAGACCAATGCCGCCAGTATTGCCAAACTGATTGAGGAGATTCAGAGCAAATCGCGTTCCATCGGTGAGTCGGTTCGGGGGGCGGCCGACAATGCGGGCAGAGAGGCTGAAGTGGGTAATCAGATAGTCGAACAGCTTGGGCAGATTAAAGCCGATATGGCGCTCCTCTACAAAGGGGCGAATGAGCTGATGGCCTCATCGCAACAGATGAGTCGTGCGGCAGCCGATGCCCAGGCCGGTTCTGAGTCGATTGCTGCGGCGGCGGAGGAGCAATCTTCGGCAGTGGAGGAGTCGATTAAGAGTCTTAGCCAGCAGGGGCAGGCGCTCGCCGGTGCCGAAGAGGCGGCGCGATCACTAGAAGAGCTAGCCGATGAGCTAAAAAGTAGCACCGATATTGCAAAAAGCTCAGAAGATGTCGCGGCAGCGGCGGAGGAGCTCTCGGCCTCAATTGAGGAGATTAACCGCTCGGCAAGCGAAATTATGAGCGCCATTACCCAAATCAGTCGCGGTGCCGAACAGCAGGCCACTGCCGCAGAGCAGGCGGTCGCCGGCATTAGCCAGATCGATAGAGGGACTCAGCTCGCGCTAGAGAGCAGCAGTTTTGCCCTAGAGAAGGGGGCAGAGATGACCGAAAAGCTGCAAAAGAATAAAGAGAGCATCGACAAGATGATTAACGGTATTAGTACCGCGACCGAGGCAGGACAGATCAATCTTGATAACATTCGTGCCCTCGAAGATGTGACTCGTAAAATTGACAAAATTGTCGATGCCATTGCTACCGTTGCTATTAAAATCAGCATGTTGGCAGTCAATGGCGCCGTTGAAGCGGCACGAGCGGGGGAGTATGGCAAAGGGTTTGCCGTCGTCTCCTCTGATATTCAAAATCTAGCCGATGATGCGGCTGAAAATGCCGAACAGATTAAAGATATGGTGAAAGCGATTCAGGATCAGTCGGTAGTGGTGCGCAACGATCTCTATGAAGTGGCCGATGCCTCAATGAAAGGGGTGGAGAAGGCGAAGATCACCGCCACAGCCCTAGAGGGGGTCGAACGCGATATGGGGACAGTGATTGACGGTAATCGCCAGATTCAGCAGGCGGCAGAAGAGGCGGCAGCGGCGGTAGTACAGGCGAAGAAGGGGATTGAGCAGATTGCCGCCGCCGCCGAAGAGGCGAGTACCGCCACCGCCGAAGCCTCGGCAGCGGCGAAACAGCAGTCACAAGGTGCCGAAGAGCTCGCCTCAGCCATTGAGGAGATCGCCTCTATTGCCGATGAGTTGCAGAGCGGTTAAGGAGAGAATCCAATGAGTGAACTGCAACAACTAGATAGTCATGAGGAGGAGGAGATCGCCGATATGGCCGATCAATATGTTACCTTCTTTCTCGGTGACGAGGCGTTTGCCTTTCCGATGGCCTCCGTGCTGGAGATTGTCCGCATTCCGCAGACGGTAGAGGTACCGCTCACCCCCGGCAGTCTGGTCGGTCTAGCTAACCTGCGCGGTAGTGTGCTGCCGATTCTCGAACTGCGACGACTACTCGGCATGGAGGAGGTCGAGTTTAACGATGCGACCCGAGTGATTGTGGCCGATGCCGGCCGACCGGTCGGGCTGATTGTCGATAAGGTGGCGCGAGTGATGAATATCGACCCGCGCAATATTGAAAGTGCCGATCGAGTCGGCTCTACCATCGATAGCTCGCTCCTAGTGGGCGTGGCTAAAAATGTCGATAACCACGCCCTAATTCAGCTACTGAATGTCGAGAAGGTGATTAAGCAGGAGTTTGGCAGCATAATTGACAAAGCGGCCAATCATGAAGGGGGAGAGCTAGGCGGGGTAGCTGCGCTCGAACAGAGTAGCCACGATGAGGGGGAGGAGGATACCCGACAGCTAGTTAGCTTTATGGTCGATAACCAAGAGTATGCGTTTGACATTGAGGATGTCGAGGAGATTGTGCGGGTACCGGAGAGCATTAGTCGGGTGCCCCACGCCGAACCCCATGTGCTGGGGCTAATCAACTTGCGCGAATCGCTGCTGCCGTTGGTGAATCTACGGACTCTGTTCGCGATGCCGGAGTCGGAGCTAGATGAGCACCACCGTATTTTGGTACTCAGTCTGCGCCGTAGTGGGCAGCGGGAGTCGGTCGGTATCGTGGTCGATCAGGTGCGTGAAGTGCTGCGCATTACCCCTGAGGTGCAAGATAAAGTCCCCTCAATGCTGCGCCAAGGGGAGAAGCTCAACGAGATCGCCGCTGTCTGCCGACTCGAACAGGGCAAGCGGCTGGTCTCGGTACTCACCGCCGATGAGCTGTTTGCCCACCCCTCAATTCAGCAAGCGCTGGAGAGTCGTGACAGTCAACAGGAGGAGCTAGCTGTGGTAAATCAGAGCAGTGAGGGTGATGAGGCTATCACCGAAGAGGAGGAGACCCAACTGGTGGTGTTCCAGCTAGCTGGGCAGGAGTTTGGCGTCTCGATCGAATCGGTACAGGAGATCACCCGCGTACCGGAGCAGATGACCCGAGTCCCTAAAACCCCCGCCTTTATTGAAGGGATGGTCAATCTGCGCGGGGCGGTGCTGCCGGTACTCGATATGCGGATTCGGTTCGGCCTAGAGCGGATGGAGCGTAACGAGCGGCAACGAATTTTAGTGCTCGATCTCAAAGGCACCCGCACCGGCTTTATTACCGATGCCGTCCTTGAGGTGCTGCGACTTAACCGTAAGGTGATTGAGCAGGCACCGCCGCTCTCAGATGAGCAGTCACGCATTATGGGGCAGGTGGTCAACTTTCGCGATAAGAAGCGGATGATTCAGGTACTGAGCGTGAGCGAACTACTCGATGAGCAGGAGCGGCGCGATATACAGCAGACACTCTAATCACTTGTCTGTTAGCTAAGCGTGAGAACCGTGAGAACTGTGAGAACCGTGGAGAGAGAGCGTGACTAAAGTCCTTATTGTCGATGATTCGGCGCTAATGCGTAAAAAGATTCGGGAGATTTTGCAGGAGGGGGGCGATTTCGAACTCGATACCGCCCGCGACGGCAGAGACGCGCTGGAAAAAATGCCACAATTTCGCCCCGATGTCGTTACGCTTGATATCAACATGCCGATCATGGATGGCCTAACCTGTCTCGCCCACATTATGGCGCTAGAGAGTCCGCCACCGGTGGTGATGGTCTCCTCGCTCACGGAAGAGGGGGCGCTGACCACCTTTGAGGCGCTAGAGCTCGGTGCCTTCGACTATGTCGCCAAACCCGGCGGGACGGTGTCGCTCAATATTCGCGATGTCGAGCAGGAGATTGTCGCCAAAGTGAAGGCGGCAGCGAAGAGTCGTCGCCGCAAAGTCGCCCGAGGGGGCGGTCTGCGGGAGCGGCTACGGCAGCAGCGAGTCGAACATAACGAGAGTAGCGTCTCGACTTCGGGGGCTGATGTCAAAGGGCTAGTCGTGATCGGCGTCTCCACCGGCGGGCCTTCGACCCTAGAGGAGATTCTGCCGCTACTGCCGGCCGCTTTTCCCTGGCCGGTGCTGGTCGCGCAGCACATGCCGGGGCGCTTTACCGCCGTGTTTGCCCGCAGACTCGATGGCCGCTGTCAGATGGCGGTCAAAGAGGTGGACTCCCCCATGGCGCTGCGTCCGGGGGAGATCTATATTGCCCGAGGCGATGCTGATGTCAAAATTGGCCGTCGCAAAGGGGTACTGATGGCGCTATCGGTGCCACAAAATAGCGCTCTATGGCACCCCTGTGTCGATCGTATGGTCGAATCGGCGATGGAGTACTTTTCACCCAAACAGCTAGTCGGGGTGCAGCTAACCGGAATGGGGTATGACGGTGCCGAACAGATGGCCAAACTACACCAGAAGGGGGGGCGAACCATCGCTGAGGCAGAGGAGAGTGCGGTGGTCTTTGGGATGCCAAAAGAGTTAATTGAGCGCGGCGGTGCGACAGAAGTGCTGCCGGCGAACAAAGTGGCGGCACAACTACTACGCTGGGTTAAGTCGCCGTAGGAGGGGGAGAGAGATGGGATTGGTAAAATCAAAACAGCCGCCAGTGACGGGTAGCGAGGTAGAGCGACGCCACCTGCAACGGACTCTGGAGGAGCTGCGTCAACTTCTGCAACAGGGAGAGGCGGCTGAACGGCGCTGGGCGGCACGCGATCTAGCCTCCTGTGGCGAGGCAGCGGTTGAGGGTCTGATTCGGGCGCTACCGGCTGAGACAGTGTTAGTGGTGCGGGAGGCGATTTTAGATGCCCTCTTAACGATTGGGGGCCGAGGCGTGATTGAGGGGCTCATTCCACTACTGCGCAGCGATGATGCGGCGCTGCGCAACGGCGTGATTGAGGTGTTGCAGGGGATGCCCGACGATATCGCCCCCTACATGGCACAGATCCTCGCGGATGAGGACTCCGATGTGCGCATCTTTGCCATTGATATCTTGCAGATGCTCTCGCATCGCAGTGGCCCGCAGTGGCTATTGGAGGTCATAGAGCGGGAGAGTCATGTCAATGTCCTCGCCGCCGCGATAGATCGTTTAGCCGAAGTCGGCACACCGGAGATGATCCCAGCCCTAGAGCGGCTGAGGCAGCAGTGGCAGCAGCAGCCCTTTATCAGCTTTGCGATTAAAGCGGCGATTCAACGGATAAACGGAGCTTAAGATGTCTTTTAACAGGGCGGTCGGAGATAAAAACAGCACTATTTCTGAGCTAAGCGACGCCGAATTTGCCCGTTTTCGCGATTTTTTCTATCGCAAGACCGGTATCTACTTTGAAGAGAGCAAACGCTACTTTGTCGATAAACGGGTCATTCAGCGCATTGAAGCGACAGCTAGTGATAGCTTTCGGGACTACTTTACCCTGCTGCGGTTTCAGGCCTCAGGGGAGGAGCTCCAGCAGCTCATCAATCTGTTGACCGTTAACGAAACCTACTTTTTTCGCGAGGAGTACCAGTTTCAGTGCATGGTGCGCTCGGTACTGCCGGAGATCGTGCGCCATAAACCGCTCGGGGAGCGGATGAGAATCTGGTCGATCCCCTCATCGACCGGCGAAGAGCCCTACTCAGTCGCCCTCTATCTCCTAGAGCATTGGGCCGATATTAACCGTATCGATGTTGAACTAACTGGCTCCGATATCGATAGTCGGGTACTAGAGCGGGCACAGAAGGGGATCTTTAATGCCCGTTCGGTTAACCATCTGCCGCGCCACATTCTTAACCGCTACTTTACCCCCTTAGTGGGCGACAACTACCAAATCAGTACCGATCTGCGCGAGTCGGTCGAGTTTAAACTACTGAATTTAACCGATGGCACCGCCACCCGCTACTACCGCAACTATGATGTCATCTTTTGTCGTAACCTATTGATCTATTTTGATGACACCTCACGCCGCCAAGCCGCTGAATCGCTGTTCGATGCACTAAGGCCGGGAGGTTTTCTGTTTTTGGGCCATTCGGAATCGATGAGCCGGATTTCGTCACTGTTTACAGTGCGCAAGTTTCCAGAAGCCATCGCCTACCAGAAGCCGCTGAGCTAGATAAGAGAAGTATTGAGGAGTAATCGATGACCCGCGTTCTGATTGTAGATGATGCGCTGACGGTAAGAATGTACCATCGTCAGCTGATGGAGCAGCTCGGCTTTGAGGTCGATGAGGCCTCTAACGGCATTGAGGCGCTGGAGAAGGGGCTAAGCACACGCTATGAGCTCTTTATCGTCGATGTCAATATGCCGAAGATGGATGGCTATCGACTGGTGCAGGAGATGCGAAAAAATGGGGCGCTGCAACATATTCCGGTCATTATGGTCAGTACCGAGGCGCAGCTAAGAGACCGAGAGCAGGCGCTACTCGCTGGCGCTAACTTCTATGTGGTCAAACCGGCCGATCCCGACTCGTTGCAACTGCAGGCTCGTCTGCTAGCGGGGGAGGTGTAGCATGAATCCACTGTTAAGCGCCTTTATCGCCGAGGCGCGAGAGTTACTGGAGCTAGCCGGAGCACGCTTTTTAGATCTGGAGCAGTCGCCCCCCGATAACGACGAGCTAATTAACGAACTATTTCGGGCGATTCACACCATCAAAGGGGCGTCGGGGCTGTTCGATATCGTCCCGTTTACCAAAGTGGTGCACGCTGCTGAAGATGTGCTCGATAAGGTGCGGGCAGGTAAACTGCAACTTAACTCTGAACATATCGATCTACTCCTCGATGCGATGGATCAGGTCGGCGCTTGGCTCGATGAGCTACAGGCGCAGGAGGCGCTAGCCGCCTCAGCCGCCGGACGCAGTGCGGCGCTGGTGCAGCAGATTCGACAACTGCTCAATAGCTGCAGTGAGGCCCCTGATACCCCTGATACCCCTGACCCCCTTCATGCTATCGACGCGAACACAGCCGCCGCACCGCTAGAGCGACCCGAGTGGCTAACAGCCGTGCCGGAGGAGCTAAGAGGTGAACTCTATCAGCAGTCACAGCCGCTACTAGCACTCGTCTATGAGCCGGATGAGGAGTGCTTTTTTCAAGGCCACGATCCGCTGTTTACGCTGCAAAATCTACCGGGGATGGTCTGGTTTACCCTCCAGGCGCGGCAGAAGTGGGGAGATCTAGAGCAGCTCGATCCATTTCGTTGCAACCTACGCCTCTTTGCCCTAACAACAGCGGCGACAGAAGAGGTTGAAGAGTATCTGCGCTATGTCCTAGAGGAGGTGACCCTCACCCCCATCGCCCCCCAACAGCTCATTGAGCCGCAGGGGGCGAGGGGCGATAGAGCACCGTTTGGACTCTTTATCGAAGATAGTCGAGAGCTGGTGGCCACACAGAACTGGCAAGGGTTGCAGCAGGCGTGCCACATTGTACTGCAAAGTAGTGGTAGCGAGCTCATTCAGAGCTCGGCACTGCGCTGGTTAGTGCGCCTATTTTCTCGAGGAGAGCCGCCGATCGCCTGGGTAGAGGCGCTGCTACAGGTGGTCGCGGGCGACGAGTTTACCCCCCCCGCGACTCAACCCGACGCTGTCGATGAGACAACTTCGGTTGCCGCTAAACGCATGGCGTTACAGATGGTGGCCGAACAGCAGCCGCTACTCTCACTCCCATGGGAGGCTCAGATGTGGCCCGGACGCATCGCCTCGGTAGTGACCGTGGTGCAGCGACTGTTAGCGGCCATAGGGGCGGAGGGCGAGGCGGCGGCGCTCGACAATGCCCACCAAGAGGCGTTAGCGACCCGTAGTGGGGATCCGCTACTAAAATTTATTCAGCAGCTAGTCGAGAGCCACACACCGGCGGCTGTGGCCGATCCTGAGCGGATCGAGACGATCATCCCAGAGGGGGGGGCTCAGAGCGCGGCGGATGAGCCAAGCGGCGTGGCGCGGCGCAACAGTCAGACCAATACGAACACTATGTTTCGTACCTTAAAGGTCGATCAAGAGCGGATCGATAACCTCATGGATCTAGTCGGCGAACTGGTCGTGGCCAAAAATGCGCTGCCGTTTCTAGCGAAAAGGGCGGAAGATAGGTACGGTATGCGCGAGCTGGCGCGGGAGATTAAGGGGCAGCACGCGGTGATTAACCGTCTGGCCGAAGATCTGCAATACGCGGTGATGCAGGTGCGAATGGTGCCGGTTAGTAGCGCCTTTCAACGCTTTCCGCGCCTAGTGCGCGATATCTCACGCAAGTTAGGCAAACAGGTGAAGTTTCTAACCCAAGGCGAAGAGACCGAAGCGGATAAAAATATCGTAGAAGATCTGGCCGATCCCTTAATCCATCTAGTCCGTAATAGTCTTGATCACGGGATTGAAGTGCCCGAGGTGCGCCAGCAGGCGGGTAAAGCGGCCGAAGCGCAGCTCATACTACGGGCGACACAGCAAGATGATCGGGTACTGATTGAAATTATTGACGATGGCAAAGGGATCGATCCGGAGGTCATTAAGCAGCTAGCCTACGCTAAAGGGCTGATTAGCGAAGAGGTGGTCGAGACGATGAGCGACCACGAAGCGATTCAGCTCATCTTTGCCGCCGGCTTCTCTACCGCAGAGAGGATCTCTGATCTCTCCGGACGCGGGGTCGGTATGGATGTGGTGCGCAGTACCGTACAGCGAGTCGGCGGTAGCGTGGTCGTAGAGAGTGAGAAGGGCCGGGGAACAACGGTGCGCCTCTCGCTGCCGCTCTCAATGGCGGTCACCCGAGTGATGATGATTCGGGTCGGTAACGAAGATTTCGGCATCGCCTTTGATGCGGTCAGAGAGACCGTTCGTATCCCGAAACGGGAGATTCGCTATATCAAACAGCAAGAGAGCGTGATCCTGCGAAATCGCCTGCTGCCACTGTTTCGGCTACGACAGCTACTATCGATCCAGCTAGCCGATGAGAGTGAGCAGCCGCTAGAGCTCTCGGCCGAGGAGCGAGAGATTGCGATTTTAGTGGTGACCATTAATGGCGAGAGCGTCGGCCTCATTGTCGATGATTTCCACGAGGGGACTGACATTATCCTTAAACCGCTAGAGGGGGTCATGTCGGGCTTTAACCTCTACTCCGGCACGGCCCTACTAGGCGATGGTCGAGTGCTGTTGGTACTAAATCTGAAGGAGCTAATGCGATGCCGATAAATTTTTTAAAGACAGTGGCCAAACTAGAGGGGCGCTGCGAGGTCGATGAAGCGGAGACACTATTCGAGTGGTTACAGGAGCACCCTGGAGGGCGGGTCAATCTAAAAGAGTGCCAAGCGCTGCACGCAGCGGTCGTACAGGTATTAATGGCGCTTAAACCGCCGATTTCGGTCGCACCCGACGACAAGGCGCTGCAAAGGTGGTTAATGCCGGTCGTGGCACCGGAGGGGGTGAGGGAGGGCTAGCGCTCTGCGTGGGGGGGTTACACACCGCACGATTTAGGTTAGACTAAATCGTTATGAAACACAGAGCGACTCCATGAATCGACCTACCGTGGTTGCGGTCTCAAATCGCAAGGGCGGCAGTGGTAAAACCACGACGGCAGTTAACCTTGCTGCCCAGTGGGCTGTGAGTGGTTGGCGGACGCTGCTCATTGATCTCGATACCCAGAGCCATAGCGCCATCGGACTAGGGATAGAGGTAGAGCGTAGCGGGGCGATACATCGACTGTTTGACACCCCTAGCTATACCCTACAGCAGGGTCAGTTAGCGACAGCGCTTAACAACTTGACCCTTATTGGTGCCGATATCGACTATGAGACCCGGGTCGCCTCCCCCGACTATACTCTCCTACAACGGCAGCTACATGAGGGGTGGGTAGCCGAACAGTTTGATCGGGTGGTACTTGATACCCCGCCGACCTCCGATCTGCTGCTCATTAGCGCCTTAGCGGCTGCGGATGGGGTGTTAATCCCCTTTGTTCCGCACCATTTAGCGGCGGTTGGGGTCAATCAGCTCGCGAGACTCTTCTACCGAGTGGCCACGCGCTACAACCCCTCGCTGCAACTCATCGCGCTGCTGCCGGTGATGGTCAACCGTAACTTTACCCTACAGCGTAAAGTGTTAGACGAGCTGGCGATACAGTTTGGCAAGGGGCGACTTTTGCGCGGTATTCGCACCAATATCCGCCTAGCTGAGGCGTTTGCCGCCGGAGAACCGATCTGTCGCTTTGCGCCGCGCAGCCCTGGCGCGATGGACTATCAGCTACTCGCCGATGAGCTAGAGACGGTGTGGTTAAATAACAGAACCTGATTTTTTGGTGTTAATTTAGGATAAGTACTGATGAAGACAATACTACTGGTCGATGACTCCTCGACAATACTGTTGAGTATGGGCGATATTTTAACTAAGGCTGGCTTTAAGGTTGAAAAGGCCTCCAATGGCAAGGAGGCGCTGACCAAACTACAATCGGGGCTAAAGCCCAATTTAGTGATTACCGATGTCAATATGCCGCTAATGAACGGCATTGAACTGGTACGGGAGGCGAAAAAGCTCCCCGGCATGCGCTTTACGCCGATGCTGGTGTTAACGACCGAATCGCAGCAGTCGATGCGGGATGAGGGCAAAAAGGCTGGCGCAACCGGCTGGCTGGTCAAACCGGTCAATTCAGCACAGCTACTACAGGTGGTAAAACAAGTTGTCCCAGGTGCTTAGAAGAGGAGAGCGTGGCTGTGGCAAATCTCAATAGCAGTGATAAGGGGACTCGAAGCCTAGATCATAAAAGTACCCTTCGCTACTCCACTGCGGTCACCAAAAGTTTTATTTTGGTATCGCTAGCGGCGATTATCCCCTACTGGATTGTCGTCTATGCGATCCATGGCTGGCTGATTGCACTTGAGGGGATCGGCTCCTTCTCTGCCGGCGCAACACATGCGTTTGTATTAATGGCTCTTGGCGTGATTTTCGGACTCTTTGCCACAGTCGGTTTCTACCTTATCTCCTATCAGCGCCATAAGAGCGGTAGTCAGTTTTTTATTATGAGCAGCGAAGGGATGATGCGTCAGGCGCAGTTGGAGCTAGCGCTACAGGATCTGACTGAGATGATTGGTGCTTTTCGCAATATCTTGATCGAATATGAGACACCGCTGAACCGTATTGCCAGTGATACCGAAGCCTCGGCCATCGATATGGTCAATCGCACCCGAGAGCTGGATCAGACCGCCCAAAAGCTGGTTGATTACCTAAGTGGTTCCGATTTTGATGCGGCCGATATGCAGGGGGAGATTCAGAAAAATACCGAAAGCATTAAAAAGATTGCCGACTATATCACCCAACTGCCGGCGCAGTTAGAGCAGGATCATGCCGCCGTGCAGAACTTGATGCAGGAGGTCTCTAATCTCAGCGGCATGATCAACACCATCAAAGAGATTAGTGAACAGACCAACCTGTTAGCGCTGAATGCCGCGATTGAGGCGGCGCGGGCGGGCGACTCGGGGCGGGGATTTGCCGTCGTGGCTAGTGAGGTGCGGCAGTTAGCCAAAAAGTCAGCTGAAGCGGCTGATGAGATTGAGCAGCGGATTAAATCGGCTCACAGAGTTGTGAGTGAGAGCCTCAGTAAGCAGGATGTGAATGCGGTGGATGAGCTACAGCAGGCAGCTGGGGTAAACACCTTTATCCATAAGCTCTACGAGAGTTATGAGGATATGCGTCAATTCTATAAGACGCTGCTAACGGTCAGCACCGAGCATAATGTCAGATTAGCCGAGGGGATTGTCGATATGCTCGGTTCGATTCAGTATCAGGATGTGGTGCGGCAGCGAATTGAACGGCTGAACGAGGCCAATGGTGAGGCGATAGCCCAGCTCGATGCGATACGGCAGCTACTCCATGATCAGCAGTTTGGTCAGCTTACCGCAGTGTTGCAAGAGATAGAGCAGATGGCGCAGAGATATCGCCAAAATGAGCAGCGCCATGTAACGAGTTCAGGCCAGAGTGCGGGTGACAGCAATAGCGCTGAGGAGGCGCTGCCACAAATTCAGCTCTTTTAAGGTGCCCCTACGAACCCAAATCGGGCCAATGGGGTGAATGGCCATGACATTGACATTCTGCCGAACCATTGTCGCAGGATCGTTATTTTTCTACAGCACAGGATTGTGATAGTAGAGCAGCAGACCGGCATCATCGGTAGAGCGCCCCCACTGCTTGAGTAGCTGATCGGCAATCGACTCAAAATCAAATTCGGCACCACAGTTAGGATCGAAGCTGAGGCCGGGGGGGAGCTGTAGCTGCTCACTAATGCCATCGGTATGAAGAAGTAGCAGTGTACCGGGGAGTAGGGTCAAGTTTTGAATATGGAGGTGGTGGTAGCCGCCGCCGACAATACCCGGATCGGCATAAATATGGTGCCTGTCACTATCGTGGGGGTAGATAATGGCAACCACATTGCCCACTCCGGCTATCCTCGCCCGATTATCACTAAGCTCTATCTGGGTCATCGCGACGCCACGGGTTGAGCGCAGCGCCTCGTTACAGACAGCAAAGCGCTCACTCATCGGCCACTGCAGATGATGTTTGCTACACTCTATCGCCGCTAGTGCCGCCCGCTCCGCTTCGGGGCCATGGCCTAGACCATCGACTAAAATCAGATAGGTGGTGTGGTCGCTGTGTACTATCGTGGCTTGATCACCGCACCGAATCTGCCCCGGATAGGGGCGAGTTTTTATAACAACATGGCCATGGCAGGAGGAGGCATCGGTTAGCGATCCCATTTAATAGCCTCAATGCGGGTCTCTCCCCCCTTTTGGGAGTCGATAGTAAACTCATCGGCCAGCCGCCTAACCCCCGGAAGTCCACCGCCGAGGCCGCCGCAGGTGGAGTAGCCATCCTGCATCGCTAGGGTAATATCGGCAATGCCAGGGCCTTGATCGACCGCTTCGACTCGCACCCCCTTGCGGGGCGGCTGGTAGAGTGGTATGAGATGGATGATGCCGCCGCAGCCGGCGGTGTGGAGTACTAAATTGTAGGCCAGTTCAGAGACGATAGTCGCTACCGAGTGGCGGCTGATATTTCGTAGCCCCATCTCTCGCCCTATCTGTAGAGCTCGATTGCGAACTAGTGCAACATCGTACTCAATACGGACAACATAGTCGAAGGGAGGGGGGGCGCTCATCGGTTAGTGGCCAATGGCGCGACTCATAATCGCCGTCACTCGGGTATGGCCGGGTGATGACTCTATCTCGAACTGATCGACTAGCCGTCGGGTGCCGGGTAGGCCGACACCGAGGCCGTTGCCGCTGCTGTAGCCATCTTGCATGGCCTGTTCAATATCGGCAATCCCGGGGCCAAAATCTTCGGCGACAATCTCGATATGGGTCAGATTCTGCTCCCGATAGCTACAGATATGGCACACCCCCTCACCGGCATAGTTGAGAATATTGCGGGCAAGCTCCGAAATCGCGGTGGCGAGCCGAGTCTGATCGACAATTCTAAAACCGAGCTTTTTGGCTAAGGTGCGGCCCTCTTGTCGTGCCTGAATAATATCGTCCGGTTTGACAATCGTCACTTTAAAGATATCGAGTGGTGTGGTAGAGAGCCTCATCGACGAGGGAGCCCTGCCGGTCGCGTGGGGTCTGTCGTCGCGGCCGGTTTGGGTTTGAGAGCTAGAAAGCTATCGAGCCGCTCTTTGCCTACTAGCTTCTCTAAGCCGTGGTTGAGATTGAGCGCCGTTTCGACCCCCTCTAGCTCACGCCCCATATCGACTAGAGTGAGGGCGACAGCCGGCTGCATACCGCAGATAACTACCCGACAACCGAGCAGGCTAATCATGTGCGCCGTTTCGCTTAAAATTCGTGCCATGTAGGAGTCAACCACATCGAGCGCACTAATATCGATGACGGCACCGTTCGCATCGTAGTTCTGCACCATCGTTAACATATCCTCCCGAAAACGGGAGAGATCTTGATCGTTAAGATCGACCTGAATAGAGGTTAAAAGCAGGTGGCGGATTCTAAGAATAGGGACTCGCATAGGCTGACTGACTTGGGCAAGTTAAACAGTAACAGGGGGCATGGCAGTAGGAGAGGAACGCTTATTGGCTCTCATTGCCGATATGTTTACCGAGGCGGGTAAAGGCCTCCTTAACGCCGCTCTTTAGGCTCCCTTTGGTGGTCATATTCTGCATATTGACCCCTAACTCGGTCATGGTTTGGGCATTGGTCGGGCTAATACCGGTTAAAATCACCTCCGCACCGAGCATTCTGGCGGCGGTAATGGTCTTAATCAGGTGGCGACCGACCTGGGTGTCGATAATCGGTACACCGGTGACATCGAGAATAGCAATAGAGGCCTCGTTAGCAACGATGCTCTCTAACAGCGATTCGATAATGTGCTGGGCGCGAATGGTATCGACCACCCCGACTAGGGGGAGCAGAATCACCTGATCCCAGAGCTTAATCACCGGTGTGGCTAATTCGAGCAGGCTCTCCGATTGCTGACGGATAAACTCCTCCCGTTTTTTAGAGTAGATATCGAGGGTAATTAGCCCCATCTGATCGACTAGGCGCTGAATAGTGCGACTTAACTGCAGTAGCTGCGGCAGATTAGTCTCAAAGTGGCGGTCGAGCAATCTTTGTATGACATCTTTAAGCACAAAGATAAAAGAGGCGGTCTCTGTGGGGCTAAACCCGCGCGAGACGCGGCTAGTGCTAATCTCCTGTAGGAGCTGATAGAGTTCGTGATTCTGTTCGACATCCTCTATCTGGCCTCTCTCGAAGCTGCGAATCGTGATACTAAGCAGCGAGGAGGTCTCGTTACTGAGCTCCTGACGGCTCATCAACTCTAACAGCCGGTTACCGGTAGAGAGCAGTGCCGCCTCTATCCACTCCTGTTGTAGCTGTTGTCGAGCATGGGACATCAAGGCCGCAAGTTCTGTCAAAGGCTGCGTCATAAAAATTGACTCCTGAATCAGTTAGCCATAATGTAACGGCCACCTAGACCGATGACACCGTTTAATTATGGACTAATTTTTCTCTATTAGCAAAGATAACTAACTATGGTGACCCTACTATGAGCCCGCTGGCCTCCGAATCGATCACTGCCGCTGAACAGGAACACTACTGCCAGATTTTGCAACAATTTTTGGCCGAAGGGAGTGAAACGGCGCTGATGGAGGCGACCGAGCTAGGGCGGGCGATGGTGGCTCGTGGTGTCCCTCCCGAGGAGGCGATTGAGCTGCATCAGTTAGCGCTAGAGCAGCAGGTGTTAAGAGCGCGGGGAGGCGTCGCTGAGCTTATTGAGAGTTCGACCGCGCTGCTCTATGAGATGATTATGGCCTATGGTATCGCCTTTCGAGCCCATATCGAACTGCTACAGCGACGGCAGCGAGCCAATTTGGAGTCGATTACCGAGCAGTCGGACGAGATGGTGGTACTCACCGATCGCGCTGGCAGAGTCGAGTATGTCAATCGTGCCTTTAGTGACATTACCGGCTATCGTCGCAGCGCGGCACGACAGATGGCGCTAGTCGAACTACTCGGGCTAGAGGTGGGAGAGCGGCAGCTACTACAGCGCAGTATCGAGTCGGCCGAGCGCTTTAGCCGACGCCTACAGCATGTTGATGCGAAGGGGCAGCCCTATGTCACCGATACCGTCTTCTTTCCGCTACGGGATCACCAGCTACAGTTGAGCAACTTTGTGCTAGTCGGGCGCGATATTACCCACAAGGTGGCGATGGAGCGCGATCTACAACAAAAATCGCAGCGACTAGAGGCGATCGGGACGCTAGCGGCCGGTATTTCGCACGACTTCAATAATGTACTGGGGATGATTTTAGGTTACGCCTCGCTGCTCAATGCGTCGTTGCGGCAGCAGGAGGATCGTGACAACTTAGCGCAGATTCGCGCGGCGGCAGAGCGGGGGCGTGAGCTAGTCGAGCAGATTCTCGCCTTCTCCCGTCCGGGGCGAGAGAGGGTGCGCAAGGCGATACCGCTAGCCAAAATAGTTCGAGAGACCTTAAGCCTACTGCGCGGGAGCTATCCGCACAGGATAGCGTTTGAGATTGACGCGAATGATGACTCATTGACCGTCTGGGCGGTCTCGACCCACCTGACCCAGCTAGTGATGAATCTGGCGGTTAACGCGCTACAGGCGATGCAGCTAGAGGGGGGGCAGCTAACGGTGAGTGTGGCGCGACAGGGGGAGTCGGTCATGCTAAAGGTGGCCGATAGTGGCCCTGGTATCGCAGCTGAGATTCGCGAACGGATCTTTGATCCCTTCTTCACCACCAAAGAGGAGGGGGAGGGGACTGGGTTGGGTCTATCGGTGGTGAGTGATATTATTCGCCGCTATCGTGGCTCGGTCGATATCGACTCCCAGTTGGGTCGGGGGACGACCTTTACGCTCCTGTTTCCGCTGTGTGGATCGGAGGGGGGGGCGATGGCAGCGATAGAGCCGCCGCCGGTGATAGCCGACCCACCGAGGGTCGCTAGCGAGCGCCAAGCGACGCCTGCCCATCTTGTCGTGGTCGATGATGAGCTATCGATGCTACAACTAGCGGGTGAGGTATTGCAGGGGGCCGGTTATCGGGTGACACTGGAGTCGAGCGCCTGGTCGGCGCTACGAACGCTCTACGCTGAGGAGGCCGCGCTACTGATTACCGACCGCGAGATGCCAGAGCTCGATGGGGTGGAGCTAGTGAGGCGCGTTCACGGCCTAAAGCCAGAGCTGCCGCTGCTGATGTGGACCGGTCACCCCGATGAGGCGAGTGAGCAGGCGGCGAGAGAGTACGGCGTGGCAGAGATTCTCTATAAACCGGTCGATTTTGACCGACTAAAAGCCGTTATTGAAACCATAACCCGGGAGTTAAATTAGCTATGGCAAGAGTAATCGTGATGGATGATGAGCAGAGTATGCGTGATATGGTCAGACAGATGCTCACCAAAGATGGTCATCAGGTGACCATCGCAAGTGATGGCGGGGAGGGGCTGAAAACTATGCGGGGGGGAGGGTTCGATCTAGCCATTATCGATATTCTCATGCCGGGCAAAGATGGCATAGAGACGATGATTGAGATTAAACGCAGCTACCCGACGACCAAAATTATTGCCATGTCGGGGGGGCGTCGCGGGATTAAAGCCTCATTTAACCTCGATTCGGCGGTATTAATGGGGGCCGATGCGACCCTACCAAAGCCGTTTGAGTGGCCGCAACTGCGAAGTGCCGTGCAAAAGTTGGGTCTATAACGAGAGTTTACGCTTGGGGCTGTTGAGAGAGAGTGCTACTCTATACGGCCCCTATTTTCTGACCTCTAAATGGTAGTTTATGCCCTCTAACCCGCCAGAAAACGCCTCAGACGAGCGATTTGCCAAAGCGTTTAACCACAGTACTGTTGCGATGGCGATGACCGATATTGAGACCGGTAGCTACCTCGATGTCAATGAGGCCTTCTGCTCGACTACCGGTTATCGCAGCGAGGAGGCGCTAGGGCGAACTTCGCTAGAGTTAGGTATCTGGAAAGAGCCTAAGCAGCGGCAACAGCTCATTGAGCAGGTGTTGGCTCAGGGGAGTGTGACCGGGGTGAGGGTGACGATACGACATCGTGACGGCAGTGACATTCACGGTGTCTTTAGCGTTTCGCTGTTACCGCTACAGCAGCGGCAGGTACTCTTAACCCAATTTGTCGATGTCACCCGGCAATATCTAGCTGAGGCGGCGCTGAAGGCCGAGCGCGATCTCTTCATCGGTGGCCCGGTGGTGGTGCTGATCTGGCTCCCCGAACCGGAGTGGCCGATCCTCTACGCCTCGCCCAACGCTACTCATCTATTTGGCTATAGTCTTGAGGCGTTAACTGAGGGATCGTTCCCCTTTAGCCAATTAATCTCGCCTAAAGATGGGGCGCGTGTCGGCTCGGAGGTGGAACACTATCTGGCCGCAGGCTACCCCTCTTGGGAGCAGCGCTACCGCATTGTGCGCCAAGATGGCAAGGTGCGCTGGCTTTATGACTTTACCGTCGTTGAGCAAGATAGCGATGGCCGAGTGAGCCGACTTCGTGGCTATGTGATGGACGAGACCCACCGCATCGCCTCAGAGGAGCGATTACGGCTCGCCTCGCTCGCTTTTGAGCAGGCGAAAGAGGGGATTATCATCTGCGATTCGAACGGCAACATTATTGAGGTAAATAGCGCCTTTAGCCATGTGACCGGCTACAGCGCCGTCGATGCGATTGGCAAAAATCCACGCCTCTTAGCCTCCGGTCGCCACGACTCACCGTTCTATCGCAAAATGTGGCGCGACATTGAGACCTGCGGCTACTGGCAGGGCGAGTTGTGGAATCGTAAAAAGTCCGGTGAACTCTACGCCTGTTTAATGAGTATCTCCACCCTAAGCGGCAGCGAGGGGGGGCTGGGCTACTATCTGGCCATCTTTACCGACATTACCGAAAATAAGCGTCACCAAGAGAAGCTGGAGCTAATGGCCCACTTTGATGCCCTCACCTCACTCCCTAATCGGGTGCTGCTAGCCGACCGACTGCGACAAGAGATGGTTCGAATGCGGCGAAAGGGGCAGCTTTTGGCCGTCTGCTACCTCGATCTCGATGGCTTTAAGCCGATTAACGACCACTATGGCCACGATCAGGGGGATAGGGTCTTAATCGAGATCGCCTCACGGCTGAAGCTAACTTTGCGAGAGGAGGATACCGTCGCCCGTATAGGGGGGGATGAGTTTGTCCTGCTGTTAACCGATCTCGACTCCAAGCAGGAGTGTGAACAGATCATACAGCGGCTGCTGCGTCGCATTAGCGAACCGATAGTCAGTGAAGGGCAGTCGATGGCGGTCTCCGGCAGTATCGGCATTACCTTCTATCCTGAGGATAATAGTGGCAGCGACGCCCTGCTCTGTCACGCCGATGTGGCGATGTATCGCGCCAAAATGGCCGGTCGTAACGGCTTTGCGTTCTATGAACTGTGTCGTGAATCGTCGCAAGATGAGCGCCAGCAGCTATTGCGGCAAGCTGAACAGGCGCTGCAGCGGGGCGAGTTTGAGCTCTACTACCAGCCTAAGGTCGATATGCGACACGAGGAGGTGGTCGGCATGGAGGCGCTGATTCGCTGGAACCACTCTGAAAATGGCCTCATGCTGCCGCTACAGTTTCTACCCCAACTAGAGGGGGATCTGCTACAGCAGCAGCTCGACTGGTGGGTGATACAGCAGGCCATTGCACAATTAGTTCAGTGGCAACGGCAGGGGCTAATGGTTCCGGTGAGTGTTAACCTGAATGGCGCGACCCTCATGCAGAAGGGGTTTATACGCCAGCTCGACACCCTGCTGCAGGCAGAAGAGATAGGCGTTGCTAACTACTTAGAGCTGGAGATCGTCGAAACCTCGGCGCTGGAGGATATCGAAAAGATTAGCGAGATATTTCGCCAGTGTCAGGCGCGGGGAATGACGATTGCACTCGACGATTTTGGCACCGGCTTCTCATCGCTGATCTATTTTCGGCGCCTGCCGGTCGATGCTTTGAAAATAGATCAGCAGTTTATTCGCAATATGATTAATGACCCCGAAGATATGGCCATTGTGGAGAGTGTGATAGGGTTAAGTCGCGCCTTCGGTCGCCAAGTCGTGGCGGAGGGGGTTGAGCTGGGTGAGGTGGGTAGTTTTCTGCTACAGATGGGGTGTGACATTGCCCAAGGGTATGCCATTTCGCAGCCACTGCCGGCGGCTGATGTGGCGGCTTGGATCGAGAGCTACCGCGCCGAAAGTCGCTGGCACGAGTTTATGCAGGCGCAGTGGTCGGAGCAGGAGCTAACCCTGAAACTACTGGAGCGGGAGCATCGCCGCTGGGTTAGCGAAGTTCAGCAGTGGCTGACGCATCGCCCCCACAGCCTCTACTACCCCCCGCTACTCGATCCGCACCAGTGTCGTGTTGGGCGCTGGCTCGATGTTAGCGGCAGAAAACAGTTGGCCGATCACCGCCTTTTTATTGAGTTGGTACGGTGCCACGATGAGGTGCACCAGCTAGCGCGAGAGCTGTTTGAGAGCCGTCACCTCTCCGATAAGCTCTCTTCGGCACAGTTAGAGCAGTTTCTACAAGCCAGTGAGGCGTTGCTAGAGATATTACAGCAGTTAAATAGTGAGTTAGAGTGATGGAGAGAAGAGGGGACTATCTTGTTTGCCGTATTGCCGAGTTTAAATACGCTCTGCCGATTGAGATGATTATCGAAATCACCGAATCGAATAAACTCCAGCCGACGACACTACCTAACAGCCTGAAACATGTGCGCGGTATCGTCAATTTTCGCGGTGAAATTATCCCGATTTACGATCTACGGGTCTTTAATCATCTACCATCGTATCGCGATAACCAGCGTTCGTTGTGCCGCACATTGGCCGAGCGGGAGCAAGATCACCGTCACTGGTTACAGGAGCTAGAGAACTCGGTGGTTGAGCAGCGCCCCTTTACGCTGCAAACAGATCCCCATCAATGCGAATTTGGCCTCTGGTACGACCGATTTACGACCGATAACCCGCGCCTAGAGGAGGTGCTTCGCCAGTTCGATCGGCCCCATAAGGCGATTCATGCCCTAGCTAAGCAGGTAGAGATCATGCTACGGCAGGGGGCGCGGCAGCAGGCGTTAACGCTCATAGAACAGTCGCGCCATACCACCTTGTCCGACTTAATTGCGCTATTTGAGCAGGCGCGGCAAGAGGTGAGTGACTATAGCCGTGAGGTGGTCTTTGTGATTGAGGAGCAGCAGCAGAAGATCGGCATCACTATCGATGAGATTATTGATGCTATAACGGTGCAGGAGAGCGACCTGATGCTTTCAAACGAGATCGATGAGAGTCAGCTCTCCGATTGTGTCATCTCCCATGGCGACAGTGTGGCGGTAGTGATCAATAGCTTTGCTCCGGTACTGCCGCCGCCGTTAGTAGCAGACGAAGAGTCAGGAGCGTTTGATTGAGTGGACGGGTGTTAGTGGTTGATGATGAGGAGCTATTGACCCTCTTTTATGAAGAGATTTTAGGGGACTACGGTTTAAGCGTGGTCTGCTGCCATAGCGGTTTTGAGGCGTTAGAGCTGTTTAACGAGCCACCCCCTTTTGATCTATTGATTACCGATCAGTCGATGCTTGGGATGGAGGGAACCGAGCTTATTGAGCGGCTAAAAGGGGTGCAACCGAGCTTAAAAACGGTACTCTGCTCCGGGCTGAGTGAGCCGTATCGGCTGGATGCTAAAGCTGATGCGATCCTCGATAAACCACTCGATATTGAGGCGCTCTACCGAGTCCTAGATCGGTTATTAGGTCGCGTGTAGAGGCGGGATGGGGAGCGATTACCAGCAATAAATCGTTGACTATTGTGCTAAGAGTCTTAAAGGAGGCATAGGGGATGAAAATGGGTACTGGCGTTTCGACGCAAGGGGAGACCGAGGCGGCGATAGCAGAGATTGTCGCCCAGCTCGAACAGAGGGGTGGGGATAGTGTGGATCTGCTTATCTGTTACTACACCGAAAATCATGCGCCGGCGCGGCTACAGCAGGTATTGACTCAACTCTATCCTAAGAGCCAGATTCATGGCTGTAGCACCTGTCAAGGGGTGATGACCGAGCAGGGCTACTTTAGCGAGCAGGGTTCTGCAATCGCGGTGTTAGCTATCTCTGATCCAGAGGGGAGCTACGGCAGTGCCCTAGTTCCGATGGCCGACGGTGGCGAGTTGGGGGGACGGCAGGCGATTGAGGCGGCCATTGCCGGTGCCGAACGGGAGGGGGAGAGCCCTGAACTGGTCTGGTTGAGCGCCACCCCCGGCTGTGAGGAGAGTGTCATTATGGGTATTCAGCAGGTGATTGGTGATCAGACCCCGATCGCCGGTGGTAGCGCTGCCGATAATAGTGTGGCGGGGGGGTGGTCGCTCTTTAACCAGCAGCAGCAAGAGCGGCAGGGGGTATTGGTGACGGCGTTCTATCCCTCGGTGGAGCTCTCGTTCGCCTTTCACAGCGGTTACTATCCGACAGCGTTTCGCGGTGTGGTGACGCGCTCTAGTGGGCGGACAATTTGGGAGATCGATCACCAGTGCGCCGCCGCTGTCTATAACCGTTGGATCGACCACCGTCTCGATGAGGTGATCGCCCAAGGTGGGGGGAGTATTCTGTCGCAGACCACACTCTTTCCGTTAGGACGGGTGGGGGGAGATGGCAGTCAGCGCTATAAACTGTCACACCCAGAGAGCATCACTGCCGCAGGAGGGCTGGCGCTCTTTACCGATATGAGTGAGGGCGAGGAGCTAATTTTAATGGAGGGCTCTAGCGAGTCTCTCATTCATCGAGCCGGACGGGTGGCCGATGAGGCGTTAACGATTGCCGACATGGCTGCCGAGGGGTCGAGTGGCGCGTTAGTCATCTACTGCGCCGGCTGTATGTTGACAGTCGAGGCGCAGATGGGGGAGGTGGTCGAGTCGATCAAAAGCGCCATTCCAGCGGTGCCGTTTTTAGGTGCCTTCACCTTTGGCGAACAGGGCTGTTTTATCGATGCGGGCAATTTGCATGGAAATTTAATGATCTCGATCGTTATTTTTGGTCGTTAACTGACGATGGAGGTCGAAAAACGGCAACCGCCTCATCAGGCTAACAACGAGGAGCTGCTAGAGACGCAGCTACAGTTAGAGCGGATTGTCGCTCAGGAGAAGCATCTTCGCGGCGAGGCGGAGGGGATTCTTAATGGACTGAAGATTTTAAACAGCTCGACCTCGCCACAGCAGATGTTTATTGCGCTGCTAGAGCTGCTACGCCAATTTATCCCCTTTGAAGAGGCGATGATCTTAATTGAGGAGGAGGGCGTACTGTTAGCCGCAGCGACGACCTCGCCCCCGTTAGCCGACTGCCGTTGGCAGCCGCAGGCGCTATTTCGGCGGGTGTTAGACGGTAAGATTGTCGCCTCTTTTGATGTCACCCCGATCCCTGAGTGGCAGCAGCTACAGCAGCTTAAACTGTCGGTTAAGTCGGCACTACACGCACCGCTGCAGACCAAATCGACTCGGGCTATTTTAGTCTGTACCCACTCTGAGCCGGCCAAGTTCAATAAACAGCATGTTAAGCTGCTAGAGCGATTCTCGCCACTTACCAATCAGGCACTCTTTAACCTAGAGCATCGGCTCGATTTAGAGCGCACCGTCGAGGAGCGCACGGCCGAGTTACGAGACGCGAAAGAGCGAGCAGAGGCGGCTAATCGGGCGAAAAGCGAATTTTTGGCCACGATGAGCCATGAGATTCGCACCCCCATGAATGGCGTGTTAGGGATGGCTGAACTGCTGCACGCTACCGAGCTCAATTCACAGCAGCAGAGCTATCTGCACCACATGATCGCCTCGGCCAAACTGCTGCGAACTATTATTGACGATATTCTCGACTTTTCGAAAATCGAATCCTCTCGCCTGATATTAGAGCGGGCACCGTTTGATCTGTCGCAGTTACTCCAGACAACCCTAGAGCTGATTCGGCCCGCGACCGATAAATGGGGCGTGGCGCTACTTTGCGAACTCGATCCCTGTTTGCCACCGCGGTTTTACGGTGACAGTAGTCGGGTGAAGCAGATTCTGTTAAACCTACTTAGCAACGCGGCTAAATTTACCCATCAGGGGCAGATTAAGCTGAGCGTAGCGCTTAAACAGCAGCAGCAACAGCGTTTACAACTGCTGTTTGTGGTTGAAGATAGCGGTATCGGCATCGAGCCGGAGAAGATTGCCGGACTGTTCGAGCGCTTTACCCAAGCCGATAGCTCGACGACTCGTAACTATGGGGGAACCGGACTAGGGTTAGCTATCTGTAAAGCGCTAGTTGAGTTAATGGAGGGGGAGATTGAGGCTGAGAGTCGTCCGGGGGAGGGGAGTCGGTTTCAGTTCTATATCTCGCTAGAGCCGATGAGAGGTGGGGAGGTGGCCGATCCTGCCTTAGCTAAGAGCGCCACGACTGCTACCTCCGCGGCACTATCGATTCTTTTGGTCGAAGATAATCGAGTTAACCAAATTGTGGCTAAAGAGCTGCTAGCCTCTTTAGGGCATGAGGTGGTGGTGGTGGATGATGGTCAGGCGGCGATAGAGCTGCTGCTGAGGCGGGGCGAGCACTTCGATCTTATCTTTATGGATATGATGATGCCGCGACTCGATGGGCTCGAAGCGACCCGCGCTATTCGTGGTCGGCAGATGGTTCCGGCCACTGTACCTATTATTGCGATGACGGCCAATGCCATGGCAGAGGATCGGCAGCGCTGTCTCGATGCCGGTATGGATGACTATATTGCCAAGCCGATTTCGGGCCAAAATCTGCAACGGCTATTGTCGCGCTGGGCAGACACTCTCTCCTGTGTTTAGATAGGAAAGAAAAATTTGAAAAAGAAACTTTTAGTTGATTTGTTTGCAGGTGCTGGAGGTCTTTCGCGTGGTTTGGAAATGGCTGGTTTTTCACCAATATTGGCAAATGAAATTGACCAAAATTATGCAGATACCTACAAGCGAAACCATTCAGATACAGAGGTTGTTGTCGATGATATCCGAGAGATCTGCGAAGGAGATTTGAAGAAAAGCCTTGGCTTGAAAGTTGGCGAGCTAGATTTGCTTGCAGGCGGGCCGCCTTGCCAAGGCTTCTCTATAAATGCACCAATCCGAAGCCTTGATGATAAACGAAATCATCTATTTAAAGATTATTTGCGCATTGCAGAAACACTTAAGCCTAAAGCTGTATTGATTGAAAATGTACCTGGCATTGTATCTTTAGGAAAAGGAACAGTTGTTGAACAAATTTATAAAGAGCTTGACAGGATGGGCTATAGTGTTTGCCATAAAATATTATTTGCAGGCCATTACGGAGTGCCGCAAATGAGATTCAGAACCACCTTTATTGCAATTAAAGGTCGAGGAAAAAAGATAATTTTTCCTGGGCCTACTTATAACGCAACAGCAGTTGCCAATTTCACTGGTGCAAAAGAACTTTGCATTAACATCCCGCCGTTGTTTGCACAGCACTTAAAAACCCACACAAGTGTATGGGATGCAATATCAGATTTGCCAGACATAGAATCGGGAAATACTAACGGTATATTTGACTATCGGACAGAGCCAAAAAGCGAATATCAACAAACTCTTCGCATAGGCTCCAAGCGCATTGAAAACCATATTTGCTCAAAACTTGGCAAGATTAATTTAGAGCGACTAAAACATATACCGCAAGGCGGTAGCTGGAGAGATATTCCATTTGATTTGTTACCCGCGGGATTAAAGCGTGCTCGTCGAAGTGATCACACTAAACGATATGGAAGACTTCACCCTGATGGGTTATGTTCAACGGTGTTAACTAAATGTGACCCGCATTGGGGTAGCTTCTTCCATCCGGTACAAGATAGGGTTATATCTGTTAGGGAGGCTGCGAGAATACAATCGTTCCCAGATACATATATTTTCTATGGAAACATCACTCAGCAATATGAACAAGTAGGCAATGCTGTTCCACCGTTTTTGGCAAAATCAATCGGTGAAACTATATTAAAAATGATTGGGGACGATGATGAGTAGAAAAAAAGATCTAATTGAAGTGTTTGGATACAGTCCCGATGACTTAACACAGAGTGTCCGAGCACTTTGGAGTATGGGGGGATGCCCATTCACCAATAAAGGCTGCATTAAAATTAATCACGATCAAACCATAATCTATGGAACATGCAGTGTAACCTCACCGTATGGCGATATTATTATTTTTCCAAATAGACTATACATTAACACTTACGAAGTTTTGGCTAAGGTGAGTCAAGATGCTTTCGGAGATAACTTACCATTCTTAATGTATGATCAATTTATTGAAAAAAGGGCTTTACATTCAGAATATATCGTTGCACTCGGTAAGAATTCTGGAAGAGAGATACAAGTCGGTCGATCTTTATCAATGGATTGGGTTTTGGCGCATATTTCAGAAGCCAAATTGATTGAGTATGTAGGCATAGAGGTTCAAAGCATAGATATTACAGGAAATTATCGCGATGCATGGCATGCCTATAAGAATTTCAAAAAGAACAGTGATCGAGATACGCTGCCATCATCTCAACATGGCCTCAACTGGGCCAATGTTCACAAGCGTTTAATACCCCAAATAATCCGAAAAAGTATGGTGTATTCATGTTCAAATCTAGTCAAGAAGGGCCTTTATTTTATATTGCCAGATATTGTCTATCAGAAATTTGAGGAAATTGTTGGTAGTGATATCCCATTGGTTGATGATTTAAGTCATGACACCATAACGGTTTATACCTATGAATTAGGTGAGTCGGTTCCGTATGGTAGTCAGAGAAATTTAGTTCAAGTTAGAAAATTGAGATTCAATTTAGATGAGTTTTCAAATCGTTTTATTTCAGGCCCGAATTTACCAAGTGGTGAAGATTTAGATCAAGTAGTCAAAAGGGTTCTTGGGGTGGGCTAAGTGCATGACAAGGCGCTGCATTGCCGCTGGTGAGCTTGGTCGTTAGCAAACGCCTAATGGATAAAGTATGAGGGGTCTATTTACGAATAAGAGTAAAATAAAAATAGAGGTTGAGAGTGATTATGAGTAGTATCTTGAAAAATATTTATGCGACTCTACCTCGATAACTGCTGTCTGAATCGCCCTTTTGACGATCAATCCAATTTGCGGATTCATCTGGAATCTGAGGCGATTAAAACGATACTGAAACAGTGTGATACCGGTGACTGGCAGCTATTGGTCAGTGATGTGCTGCTGTTTGAAATTGCCAAAACACCGGATCAGGAGAAACGACAAAAACTATCTGCACTGATTGCGATTCCCCATCAAACTATTGCCCTAACAACCGACATTAACGAGGTACTGCAATGAAAAATGAACCCTATCAAACCGATGCACAACTCCACCAGCAGGTATTTCAATTGTTAAGCAAACAGTTAGGTGCCGCTAACTTTATCCGCTTTATCCAGCATTACGAACAAGGTAACGGCGATTACACCAAGGATCGCGAAAGCTGGCAGGCAGGTTACACGGTTGATTCACTTGCCGACGAAATCATGCGGTGGAAAGAGCAGAATCAGGGATAAATTGACCCCTCCCGCATAATCTTCCTGATACTCTCCTCCGATAATTTCCTAAACTCGCCTGAACGGGCAATCTTCCCCGCAATCCATTTACCCGGTTTATTGGGATTTAACTATAGGGAGCTGACGAAGAGATGAACAGGGATGACTATACCCCTCCCCCCAACCCTCTCCCACTGGGAGAGGGAGATTAAGGAGGGAGAGTGAACGGCTATGTACCCAGACCCACTAAAAACCCAATAGCCCCAAATTTTAGCTTGCCCCCTCCCAAGTCATTGGCTAGACTACCGCCTTATTTCCCACCACTGAAAGAGAGCTTAATCCCGATGTCAACCCTACGAGCCATCCTCTCCCTCCTACTTATCCTTAGTACATCAACCGCCTTTAGCGGCCAGACGCTCACCCTAAATAACGGCTGGAACCTAGTCTCCCTCTACAGCGAAGCGGAGGAGGGGAGGGCGACCGTCGCCGAAACCTTCGCCATCGACGGCATCGAACGCATCTTCGCCTTTATCGACGGTCGCTGGCAATTTTACGATGCGACATCGAACACCGGTTCACTAGGGGCCGAACCCCTCACCCACCTACTCAACCGCGGCGTATGGATCAAGACCAGCCTCAGCAGTGATGCCCCCCCTATCGAACTGACCCTGACCGGCCCGAGCCACAGCCTCGATCCCAACACCCTCAGCTCAGGCTGGAACCTCATCGGCCTAGGCAGCGGCCTCAACGACATCGACAGCTTTAACCAACAGATGGCCCTCTATCCCATCCGCCCCCAGCGCCTCTTCGCCTTTAGCAATGGTAGCTGGCAATTTCGTGACCTCACCAGCCACAGCGGTAGCCTCACCGACCTAGATCCCCACCACGGCCTCTGGCTCTACCTCAACACCGCCCTAACCCTCACCCAAAACAACCAAACCACCTCCCGCATCGACCTAGGCGACGACCTCTACGGCTACCTCTTTGCCGAAGGCACCCCCCGCGATACCCCCCAACCCCTCACCCTACGACACAACAACACCGACTACCCACTCACCGTACCACAGGCCGACAACTACACCCTACAACTCCACGA
Source organism: Ectothiorhodospiraceae bacterium BW-2 (assembly GCA_008375315.1). Lineage (NCBI taxonomy): Bacteria > Pseudomonadati > Pseudomonadota > Gammaproteobacteria > Chromatiales > Ectothiorhodospiraceae > Ectothiorhodospiraceae bacterium BW-2. The sequence goes on from CP032507.1 coordinate 2,485,402, forward strand.
CCCCTACGGCAGCGACTACGCCCCCCTCACCCTCAGCGGTGACACCGACCTAAGCGACCACCTCGCCCAGACCGAACGACTGCGCCCGACCCGACTCTATGTTTACGGCCTACCCGACCAAAACAACCCCGCCACCCTACTGCAAGAGGTCGAACTCTACCAAAACGGCACCCTGCTCGGCACCCTCACCGACCCTGTGACCGGCTTCGAACTCCCCCCCCTGAGCGCAAGCACCGAACTTACCCTCAAAAAATCGGGCTACCTCGACACCCTCCTCGAAACCACCGACCAACCGACCCTCTACGCCGTCATGCAACCGGCCACCTACCAGAGCGGCCAACTCCTCCAAAACCAACGCCTCAATGACGACTACACCGCTACCCGCCCCCTAGAGGCCAGCGCCCCCCTCGCCGTACCGAACAACGGCAACCACCAACTCGGTGCCGTCCTGCTCCACCGCAGCGGCCGCGACAACCCCAACCGCAGCCTCAGCATTCGCCTCACCCCCTACCAGAGCCAGAGCGCCATCCCCGACTTAGAACAACTCCAGAGCGCTGCCGCCCAAGACTTCCTCACCGAACAGAACCTCACCGAGCTACCCGAACGCTGGCACTGGCAAGTGATAGCCGGCAGCCAACTCGACATCATCGACATCAGTCGCGAGACCCGACTTACCCTCAGCGAACGAAGCGCCGACTCCCTCGGTGCCTACGCCACCATCGACCCCTACCAGAGCCAACTCCTCCAGGGCGACCTCAACAACTACCGAGCCCTCCTCGAAGAGCTTCGCGATAGCCGCGACTACCCCACCTCCATCGACCTCTATGTTCGCACCGCAAGCGGCTGGCAAAAAGCGTCCGAGGGCGTCCGCATCATCGACCCCCTCACCGGTTACGATAACCAAGAGAGCTACGCCGTCAAAGGCCAACTCCCCCTCAATCGCCCCCTCATCACCTCCGCCACCCCCGGCAGCCTCATGAGCCAACAGAACAGCGGCGGCCTCTACGACTACGCCTTTGTCCTCAAACAGAACGCCCCAATACAGCGTGATCTCACCCTCACCCTCATCGACGCACAAGGCCAACCCCTCCCCAACGCCCTCATCGCTCTCGACTGGACTCGCTGGGGGCTGACCGATACCAATGGCCAATACACCTTCACCAACCTCACCCTACCGCTCGACCGCACCGCCCTCAACTTCGAAGCGATACACACCAGCACCGCCCGCACCCCCCTCACCCTCAGCATCAACGACCTAGTCGATACCCCCGCCCCGAGCGCCACCCTAGCACTCAACGACACCCTCAACCGCCCCCTCAACCGTCTCCTTGAGAGCCAACAACTCACCCTCACCGGCAGCATCGTTGATAGCCAAAGCGGCAGCCCCATCGTCGGAGCCAGAGTTCGCCTCCAAGCCCCCGCCGCCCTAGCCAACCTCCACTACCACCAAGGCACCTTTAGCGCCTACCAGCTCCACCAAGCCAACTACACCTGGCAGATCCGCATCCGCCCCGGCACCACCAGCCGCCTCTTGCGCCTACTCGACAATCAGTGGCGCACCCTCAAACAGGCCAGCGGTAGCCAAAACGGCCACCGCCTCACCCAAAGCGAACTCCTGCAAGAGCTCATCATCGCCAGTGACGACCAAGACCCTAACGCCCCCTTCACCCTCGTCGGCGACTTCGACCTCAGCCTCACCGTTGAGCACGACCTCGACCAAAATGGCACCATCGACTACACCGAAACCGCCACCAACATGGGCGTCAGCATCGCCCTCAACGAAACCTACCTCACCCTAAACGGCAGCGCCACCGCTGATGAGCGCTACCAACTAAACGGTGGCCCCGACCAAGGCTTCTTTCTCCTCAAACGACTCGATGCTAACGCCCCCGCAGCCGACGCCCTCTGGCAACTCCGCCTCGGCGAGACCACCCTCAGCCTCAACACCCAACCGACCCCCATGATTAGCTGGAAACAGCTCCTACAACACCTCTCCGACCCGACCACTCTCGCCAACCTCATCACCAGCGGCGCCATCGAAGGGAGCGACTTAGCCCTCACCGCCACCCTAAACGGCACCGACTACAGCCAACCCCTACGCCTAGCCGCCCCCTACGCCGACGAACCCCTCTCCATCCTCACCCTCCAAAACGGCAGCGCCACCCCCGGCCAAGGCCTCCCCGAACGGATAGCCCGCACCGACGAGCGCGGCCGCTACCAATTTAACGACATTAACCCCGCCTTTAACGGCGACAGCTTCGCCAGCCTCACCCTCGAAGCGAGCCACCCTAGCTACCAACCCCACCCCCAACCCTCCTGCCCCCCTTTGAGAGCGCCGCCCTCAACCAGACCCTCAACCTCACCGCCATCCCGACTCGCGATGTCACCGTCAGCGTCAACCTCAGCAACACCACCCCCGCCGCCAACGCCACCGTCCGCCTAGGCGACCGCACCCAAACCACCGACAGCCAAGGCCAGACCACCTTCACCGCCGTCCCCCTCGGCAGCTACCACCTGAGCGCCACCCCCACCGAAACCGGCTACGACCTCGCCAGCGACACCCTCACCGTCCAACAGAGCCTAACCGATCCGACCGCACCGCTGACCCCCACCCTCACCGCCACCACCAGCGAATGGCTCTCCCCCCTACCACCCGTGATACAACTCACCGCCAGCGAACTCCAAGGGAGCAACATCGTCATCGAAGGGGCTATTTTCGAATATCGACTCAACAACAACCAACTCGAAGCGATACCCTACGGCCTCGCCGACAACGGTAGCCGCCTGCGCAACCAAGTGAGCCTCACCCTCAACAACCAGACCCAACCGCTCACCCTCAGCCACGACTCCACCTTTCGCCAAACCCTCACCCTCCAACAGGGGCGCAACCAAATCGCCCTCACCGCCCTCAACAGCAGTGGCACCACCACCACCCCGACCCTAGAACGAACCCTCTTCCCCCCCCAAGGGAGCTTTGCCGGCCAACTGACCTACGGCAGCGACGCCCAATTAGCCACCCACGCCAAAGTCACCCTCACCGATGCCAAAGGCGATGGCCGCATGACACGCACCGACAGCGACGGGCGCTACCAATTTAGTGGCCTCATCGCCGGCGAGAGCTACCGCCTCAGCGCCAGCTACTACGCCGATAGCATCAACTACCGCTACACCGACGAACTACTGCTAACCGCTCCGGCCAACAGCCGCCTGACTCTCCCGACCCTCAACCTAAGCGCTGTCGAGACCACCTTTACCGGTGCCCCCCTAGTCGTCCTCAACCCACTCATCGCGCCCGATGAGAACGGCAGCCTCACCTTCAGCGGCCAAATCGCCAACTACGACGCCACCCTCGCCGGTAGCGACCGTCCGGTGACCCTGCTCATCAACGGTCAGAGCGTCGCCCAACTGACAGTCACCCTAACCGATGGCGTAGGGAGCTTCAGCGGCACCCACACCTTAACCGAAGCCGACAATCAGATCGCCATTCGTGCGACCAACCTCAACGGCCTCAGCAGCCAAACCCCGCCACAACTCAGTCGCCTCGACCTAACCCACTATGGCGCTATCGGCCTCACCATTAACGCCAGCGGCGGGATCGGGAGCCAAGGGCGGCTACAGATCTTTAACAGCGCCCAACAGCTAACCGTTGACCGCCAAATTACCCTAACTGGCGAACAGAGCGTTATCGAAATCGATAGACTCGCCTACGATAGCTACCACTACCAACTCGCCCTAAACGGCTACCTTAACCAAAGTGGCAACTTTATCGTCAACGAACCGAGCAGAACGGTGACCGCCCAACTCACTGCCGCCGGTATTGACCTAAGCTGGATTAGCCAGAGCGTCACCCTTCGCCCCTACGCCGAAGACCCCGCACTTGCCCACCTAAGCGGTAACTATACCCTAGAGGTACCAACCAGTCGGGTCGCCGGCCTCAACGGCGAGCTAGGTCTTAGCGCCCTTATCAGCCACAACCACAACCTAGGCACACAACAGCTCACCCTCAGCCTGCCAACTCAACTGCCACCCCCCCTCAGTAGCAGCGACACCACCACCCGCTATCTGATTCCATTTAACTACCTGCTTGAGCTAGTTGCCGGAGAGAATCGTTTCAAACTCACCACTACCACCCGTCAGGCCAGTCAAGAGACGCTGCTCGATAGCCTCACCTACCAACCCCAAACGGTCGATCTTAACAATCAACCACCGCTAGCCTATGCTGGGGAAGATCAAAGCGTCATCAGTGGCGACCGTTTTACCCTAACCGGCCAAGGTAGCGATAGCGACGGCAGCCTCACCGCCTACCTATGGCAACAGCTCGATGGCCCCACCCTCCCTCTAAGCGACCCCACCCTCGCCACCATTGAACTGACCGCCCCCACACTCACCGAGCGCCAATCCGCCATTTTTGAGCTAACCGTCTTTGATAACCAAAACGGCCAAGGGAGCGATATTGTGATCGTAGAGATTGAGCCTAGACTCACCCTTGCACACCCCTTTGAACTAATCGCGCAGAGCGATGTGCGACTCAACACCGTCATCGAATCGAACCCCATCACCGTGAGCGGAATTAATGTAGCCGTTCCCCTCACCATTAGCGGCGGCGAATACCGCATCGACCAAGGCAGCTACACCACCGCCGATGGCAGCGTCACCAACGGCCAAACCGTCACCGTACGCCATACCAGCAGCAGCAGCCACAGCAGCCAAACCGACACCATCCTCACCCTCGGCGGCATTAGCGACACCTTCACCACCACCACCCTCGACGACACCACCCCCGACGCCTTCAGCTTTACCGACCAAACCGGCGTAGCGCTCACCACCCCAACCGAATCGAACACCCTCACCATTACCGGCCTCAACGCTGCCACCCCCATCAGCATCAGCGGTGGCGAATACCGCATCGACAGCGGCAACTACACCACCGAAGCCGGCACTCTCAACAACAACCAAACCGTCACCCTACGCCAAACCAGCGCCTCCAGCTTTAGCACCCTCACCACCGCCACCCTCACCATCGGCGGCGTCGAAGGGAGCTTCAGCCTCACCACCCTAGCGGCCATCACCGCCCCCGAGGCCTTTAGCTTTAACGACCAACAAAATGTCGCCCTCAACAGCGTCATCGAATCGAACCCCATCACCGTCAACGGCATCAACACCGTCTCAACCCTCACCATCAGCGGCGGCGAATACCGCATCGACCAAGGCAACTACACCACCGCCGATGGCAGCGTCACCAACGGCCAAACCGTCACCGTACGCCATACCAGCAGCAGCAGCCACAGCAGCCAAACCGACACCATCCTCACCATCGGCGGCATTAGCGACACCTTCACCACCACCACCCTCGACGACACCGTTCCCGACGCCTTCAGCTTTATTGCCCAAACCGGCGTGGCGCTCACCACCCCAACCGAATCGAACACCCTCACCATTACCGGCCTCAACGCTGCCACCCCCATCAGCATCAGCGGTGGCGAATACCGCATCGACAGCGGCAACTACACCACCGAAGCCGGCACTCTCAACAACAACCAAACCGTCACCCTACGCCAAACCAGCGCCTCCAGCTTTAGCACCCTCACCACCGCCACCCTCACCATCGGCGGCGTCGAAGGGAGCTTCAGCCTCACCACCCTAGCGGCCATCACCGCCCCCGAGGCCTTTAGCTTTAACGACCAACAAAATGTCGCCCTCAACAGCGTCATCGAATCGAACCCCATCACCGTCAACGGCATCAACACCGTCTCAACCCTCACCATCAGCGGCGGCGAATACCGCATCGACCAAGGCAACTACACCACCGCCGATGGCAGCGTCACCAACGGCCAAACCGTCACCGTACGCCATACCAGCAGCAGCAGCCACAGCAGCCAAACCGACACCATCCTCACCATCGGCGGCATTAGCGACACCTTCACCACCACCACCCTCGACGACACCACCCCCGACGCCTTCAGCTTTACCGACCAAACCGGCGTAGCACTCAGTACGCTCATCGAGTCGAACACTATCACCGTAGCAGGCATTAACGCCGCCACAGCCATTAGTATCAGCGGTGGGGAGTACAAAATAGACGCCGGCAGCTACACCAGCACAGCAGGCACCGTACTGAATGGCCAGACGGTAACGGTGCGCCATACCAGCTCGGCCAGCCACAGCAGCCAAACCGACACCATCCTCACCCTCGGCGGCATTAGCGACACCTTCACCACCACCACTCTCGACGACACCACCCCCGACGCCTTCAGCTTTACCGACCAAACCGGCGTAGCGCTCAGTACGCTCATCGAGTCGAACACTATCACCGTAGCAGGCATTAACGCCGCCACAGCCATTAGTATCAGCGGTGGGGAGTACAAAATAGACGCCGGCAGCTACACCAGCACAGCAGGCACCGTACTGAATGGCCAGACGGTAACGGTGCGCCATACCAGCTCGGCCAGCCACAGCAGCCAAACCGACACCATCCTCACCCTCGGCGGCATTAGCGACACCTTCACCACCACCACTCTCGACGACACCACCCCCGACGCCTTCAGCTTTACCGACCAAACCGGCGTAGCGCTCAGTACGCTCATCGAGTCGAACACTATCACCGTAGCAGGCATTAACGCCGCCACAGCCATTAGTATCAGCGGTGGGGAGTACAAAATAGACGCCGGCAGCTACACCAGCACAGCAGGCACCGTACTGAATGGCCAGACGGTAACGGTGCGCCATACCAGCTCGGCCAGCCACAGCAGCCAAACCGACACCATCCTCACCCTCGGCGGCATTAGCGACACCTTCACCACCACCACCACCCTCGACGACACCACCCCCGACGCCTTCAGTTTTATTGCTCAAACAGGGGTGCCTCGCGCCACAGTCACAGAGTCTAACGCCATTACCGTATCGGGTCTTAGTGTTGGGGCAGAGATTAGCGTCATAGGAGGGGAGTACCAAATCGATGGTGGCGGATATAGCGCCATAACCGGTACGGTACAAAACGGCCAGACGGTACAGCTTCGTCATACCAGCTCGGCCGATTATGCCACCCTAACAACAACCACACTCACCATAGGTGGGGTAGAGGCTAGCTTCTCCACTACTACGGAGGCTGAACCTGCTCAACCCGCCACCCGCCCCCTCAACGACACCGGCCTGCTTTGGGGCGGGAACTACCCTAGCGGCAATAACGGTACCTGTATTGGTGAGACTATTGAGCAACAGGACTGCTCCCACGGTCGCGATGCGCAGGCATTAGCCGGCACCCTGACTAAAGTGGGGGGAGGCCATGGGGGCTTTGACTTCACCAAACTGGGTGCTAACGGCGAGCCGCTGGCGATACAAACGGGTGCCTATGATGCTATTAGCGGCAGCGAAGCGGCGGGCACGCTCTGGCGTTGCGTTAAAGATAATCTCACCGGCCTAATATGGGAGGTCAAAACCGATGATGGCGGGATTCATGATAAAGATAACACCTACCGTTGGGGTGGGGTGACGGCGCTGCTTAATGGTGATTTTGGTACCCGTTATAACGATTGGGATACGCTGGTTAACGGTAGTAACAGCGAAGCGCTCTGCGGCTTTAGTGACTGGCGGGTGCCTTCGATTCGTGAGCTAGAGTCGATTCGCAATCTTAATCGTGCTAATCCTGCGATTGATACTGCCTACTTTCCTAATACGCTGGGCTCGTTTGTCTGGTCGGCTTCGGCCAATGCCAACTATAGTGACGATGCCTGGGTTGTCTATTTCTACTATGGCAACTCCTACAACGACAACCGTACCAACTCTTACGGTGTGCGGCTGGTTCGTAGCGGACAGTGATTTTGATTTTTTTATTTTTATTTTTATTATGAGTCATAACCTACCTATTTGGCGTGATACGCAACGGCTGTTAGTACGGATTGAGGAGGTGGTGCGCCACTTCCCCCGCTACCATAAATATGCCCTCGGCAGCGATATGCGCCGTCAAGCGATGCGACTAATGCAGTTGCTAATGCGAGCGCTACAAGCACAAAACTCGGAGCGAATTGAGCAGGTCAAAGAGCTACAGCTAGCGATAGGGGAGATGAAGGTAATGATTCAGACAGCCAAAGAGCTACAAGCGTTTCAACATTTTGCCCAATTTGAAGAGCTATCGCTATTGGCTGTCACAATAGGACGACAGAGCGGTGGTTGGTTAAACAAGCTCTCTAGCAGAGCACAGCCAGAACAGGGAGGGGGCTAACTTTGATGGCCTCTCATCTCTGGCGTGCTGAGTTCACTGTGCGCCGCTGGAGCCGGTTCGATAACTATCGACGGCATCAACAGGGTGCCCCTCTCTACCCCTCGGGATGGGACGGGCGCGAGCAATACCAGCGGCTAAGGCTCGAATGTCTGGTCGGCTTCGGCCAATGCCAACAATAGTGACAATGCCTGGAATGTCAATTTCAACAATGGCAACTCCAACAACAACAACCGTACCAACTCTTACGGTGTGCGGCTGGTTCGTAGCGGAGAGTGATACTCGGGTGGCGTTTGACTACAGCTCACTCTACCATGCGTGGTTAGCGTGTCGGCGCCGGAAACGGCGCTCACCCCAAGCACAGCGTTATGAGGTCTATCTGTTAGATAACCTCGCAACGGCAGTGCAAGCTCTGCAACGAGGCACTTGGAGACCTAGCCGCTCTGTCGTTTTTGTTACCACTCACCCCAAAGCAAGGGAGATTCACGCCGCCCCCTACGCCGACCGAGTGATACACCACTGGCTGGTTCCACGGCTAGAGCGGCTATATGAGCCGATATTGATTGACGACCTCTACTCCAATCGGCGCAACAAAGGGAGCCATACCGCCGTTGTCAGACTGCAACACTTCATGCGTAGCGTCAATAACCAAGCACAACCAGCAGCAGGCGGCGGCTACTACCTGCAGCTCGATATTCGCAACTTTTTTCATAGCATCGATAAAGTGAGACTATTCCAACTGTTGCAACACCGTCTTGCGCGGTCAGTGAAAGCCAAACTCTTAACCGTCGTAGAGGCAGAGCGTCTTCGCGACCTGTCGCACCACATCCTCAAACCCCATGTCGGCCGCGAAGCGCGTTGGGTCGGCCCCCCTCAGGCGCGTTACCAAGTGCCAGCGCATAAACGGCTAGAGTCTGTCGCCGAAGGTAAGGGCCTGCCGATTGGCAATCTCACTAGCCAGTTCTTTGCTAATGTCTATCTCAACGAGCTAGACCAATTTATCAAACATCAACTCAAATGCCGTCACTACATCAGATATGTCGATGACTTTATTCTGCTCCACCCTGACAGAGGGCAACTACAGCAGTGGCAACACGCCATCAGCGACTTTTTGGCTAAACGGCTGCAGTTACAACTAAAAGCGTCGCCACCGCTTCGGCCGATTCATAACGGTGCCGACTTTTTAGGCTATATCGTTCGCCCCCACTACCTACTCGTGCGGCGACGAGTTATTGGCCATTTACGACAAAAACTCTACCGCTGGCAGCAACAGAATCTACTAAACAGCCCCCAAAGCGGCCAACGACTACGACTCTCGCCCCCCCAGCGCGAATCGTTACGAGCGCTGCTAGCGAGCTACTTAGGCCACTTTCGCCACGCATCGAGCCACCGCTTAATCGCCTCCCTATTTGAACAGCGCTACCGCTGGCTCTCGCTGCTATTTTATTATCGGGAGGGACGCCTAACCCCCCTTTGGCAACCACAACAGGTGAGCAGCTATCGTAGCCAAGTGCGCTACTTCCGGCGCACCTACCCCTATAGCGAACTCACTATCCAACGAGGCAGCGAGTTTGACCACTTTCAGCCCCTAGTCACTGCCCCTAGTCTGTCGCGCTCACCCTTTACGATGGTGCGCCATATTCATGTCATTGAGTCAGGCTATCTTCGCGGCGGGCTAAAACGACGCCAAATCCACTTTATCGACACTCACCTAGGAGTAAATCTATGTTCCCTGCAACCGTAATCATAGCCCTGCTAATGCTACTGCCCCTCTCGCTACAGGCGGTGACCTGCAATAACTCAGCCCTCCCACCTTCGACCCCCGATAGCCAATTTACCGTTCATGGCGATGGTACCGTCACCGATACCGTCACCGGCTTGATGTGGAAGCAGTGTGTTGAGGGGCTCAGTGGCGGCGACTGCTCGACCGGCAGTGCGCAAACCTTCACTTGGCAAGGTGCGCTGCAACGCCCAGCGTCGCTCAATGTGGGGGGTGGCTTTGCCGGTTATACCGATTGGCGTCTGCCTAATCTAAACGAGTTGCTGTCATTGGTGGAAACTTGTCGCAACTCTCCGGCCATTAATAATGTGGTATTTCCTAATACGCCTAGCTCGTATGTCTGGTCGGCTTCGGCCAATGCCAACGTTAGTGACTTTGCCTGGCGTGTCTATTTCAACAATGGCAACTCCAACAACAACTTCCGTCCCTACTCTTACGGTGTGCGGCTGGTTCGTAGCGGACAGTGATTTTGATTTTTTATTTTTTATCCTTTGCTACTGCTGTGGCGATGGGGGTATGGTTGGGCGGTTTTTCTCGTCTCCTTGCTCATGCCTATACTGAAAAGAGCGCTACTAACCTCTCGCCCCTCTTTGGCCTCATTGAGTAGGGGCGAGTTTCAAACCCGCCCTGACACGCCGTTAGTTACCGAAAATCGTTTGGGCATTAGAAATAGTGTCATCCCGACGAATCAACGAATCGCTCCAAACCCGAGTATAAAGCTATAAAGCTATGGCAATGCAATGATTGGGAACAGGTTATCTGCATTGTCGGGCTGGTTTCGTAGAGACTGGTTTCAGGTTTCGTGGCCATGACCGCCTAAAAAGCACGGTTTGAATCACGCTCCTTACAACTTTAGTCTCTTTTTTAACTCCGCTAACTCAGCTAAAGCCTGCTCCCGCTCGGCTTGAGCCTGCTCTCGCTCGGCTTGAGCCCTTAATTCGCGCTCTATTGCCTGCTCCCGCTCGGCTTGAGCCCTTAATTCGCGCTCTATTGCCTGATCCCGCTCGGCTTGAGCCAGCTCCTGCGCACTTTTAGCTTGTTGTAGTTCCTGCTCCATCATATCGTGCTCATGCAGAATGGTTAAGTGCTCCCGCTGTGCATCAAGTCGGGAGAGGTAGAGATAACGAGCCTGTTTGTTAGCCGAAAATGTTCTGAGGGTATGCTGTGCCTGTCTCATCTCTTTGGTTCTCATCCATTGGGGTAAATTATTGCTATCAAGCCGATGTGCTTCCATAAAAAAGCGGATCCAGCGCTGGGCTTCGCTGGATACTATATCGTCTTTAAACTCAAAACGGTGCAGTTCGCAGATCGTGATACCGCCACACCGGTCACTTATCGCTCTGCCCGACTCATCAAGCAGAGCATAGTGTCGTAGTGGTGGAGGTGGTTGGCTCTTAGTTTGAGTCGCTGTCTTTGCGGCTTGTTGGGCCGCATTGAGCCGTTTATGTCCAAACGACTCGGTTAACAGCCAGATGGAGTAAACGGGTTGTAGTTCATCGTAGTTCATCCCCTCTTCTAGCTGCTCCTGATAGAGGTGGCACCAACTATAGACTATACGCTCTGGCAGCGAGGTGTAATTTTTACGCTGAATCTCTAACTGAAACTGGCGGCCACGGCTATCTTCGGCTCTGATATCGACAATATGGAGCTTGTCAGTCTCATAATCTTTACTGCTGTAGGGGTTAAGGATAGTCACTTTAACCAGCGGGTAGCGCAGCTTATCCTCCAGCATGGCATTAAGAAAGTGGAGCAGCAGATGACGCCGGCTGCGCCGCCCTAATATCGCCTTAAAGACGCAATCTACTTTGGGGTCGATGTTGTATATCATGGGTTGATAATAGGCCGTTGGGGAGGTGGGTGCAAGATGGAATTGGGAAAAAATATCCCGCTGTACAAGCCAGTAGGGGCGGGTTTTAAACCCGCCCTGACACGCCGTTAATTACCGAAAATCGTTTGGGCAGGGCAGACACTACCAATTTACCAATGTTAAAAATAACGGTTGCCGCTCATTGCTTTCATCAATTACACCCAGTAAGTTTTTAACTTATACCAAAGGCCACTCTCGTAATGAATTTTCGCCATAATCTGAGTATATTAAACGCTTTTCTTCTTTGTTTTGCTTTTTTAAGTCAATCGTTTAGCGCTCAAACGCTACAGTTGCAAAATGGTTGGAATCTGGTGATGACTATATTGCCAAGCCGATTTCGGGTCAAAATCTGCAACGGCTATTGTCGCGCTGGGCAGACACCCTCTCCTAGCGGGGAAGCGGTCGTACCCAGACCCACTAAAAACCCAATAGCCTCAAATAATAGTGTCATCCCGACGAATCAACGAATCGCTCCAAACCCGAGTATAAAGCTATAAAGCTATGGCAATGCAATGATTGGGAACAGGTTATCTGCATTGTCGGGCTGGTTTCGTAGAGACTGGTTTCAGGTTTCGTGGCCATGACCGCCTAAAAAGCACGGTTTGAATCACGCTCCTTACAACTTTAGTCTCTTTTTTAACTCCGCTAACTCAGCTAAAGCCTGCTCCCGCTCGGCTTGAGCCTGCTCTCGCTCGGCTTGAGCCCTTAATTCGCGCTCTATTGCCTGCTCCCGCTCGGCTTGAGCCAGCTCTCGCTCGGCTTGAGCCCTTAATTCGCGCTCTATTGCCTGATCCCGCTCGGCTTGAGCCAGCTCCTGCGCACTTTTAGCTTGTTGTAGCTCCTGCTCCATCATATCGTGCTCATGCAGAATGGTTAAGTGCTCCCGCTGTGCATCAAGTCGGGAGAGGTAGAGATAACGAGCCTGTTTGTTAGCCGAAAATGTTCTGAGGGTATGCTGTGCCTGTCTCATCTCTTTGGTTCTCATCCATTGGGGTAAATTATTGCTATCAAGCCGATGCGCTTCCATAAAAAAGCGGATCCAGCGCTGGGCTTCGCTGGATACTATATCGTCTTTAAACTCAAAACGGTGCAGTTCGCAGATCGTGATACCGCCACACCGGTCACTTATCGCTCTGCCCGACTCATCAAGCAGAGCATAGTGTCGTAGTGGTGGAGGTGGTTGGCTCTTAGTTTGAGTCGCTGTCTTTGCGGCTTGTTGGGCCGCATTGAGCCGTTTATGTCCAAACGACTCGGTTAACAGCCAGATGGAGTAAACGGGTTGTAGTTCATCGTAGTTCATCCCCTCTTCTAGCTGCTCCTGATAGAGGTGGCACCAACTATAGACTATACGCTCTGGCAGCGAGGTGTAATTTTTACGCTGAATCTCTAACTGAAACTGGCGGCCACGGCTATCTTCGGCTCTGATATCGACAATATGGAGCTTGTCAGTCTCATAATCTTTACTGCTGTAGGGGTTAAGGATAGTCACTTTAACCAGCGGGTAGCGCAGCTTATCCTCCAGCATGGCATTAAGAAAGTGGAGCAGCAGATGACGCCGGCTGCGCCGCCCTAATATCGCCTTAAAGACGCAATCTACTTTGGGGTCGATGTTGTATATCATGGGTTGATAATAGGCCGTTGGGGAGGTGGGTGCAAGATGGAATTGGGAAAAAATATCCCGCTGTACAAGCCAGTAGGGGCGGGTTTTAAACCCGCCCTGACACGCCGTTAATTACCGAAAATCGTTTGGGCAGGGCAGACACTACCAATTTACCAATGTTAAAAATAACGGTTGCCGCTCATTGCTTTCATCAATTACACCCAGTAAGTTTTTAACTTATACCAAAGGCCACTCTCGTAATGAATTTTCGCCATAATCTGAGTATATTAAACGCTTTTCTTCTTTGTTTTGCTTTTTTAAGTCAATCGTTTAGCGCTCAAACGCTACAGTTGCAAAATGGTTGGAATCTGGTGATGACTATATTGCCAAGCCGATTTCGGGTCAAAATCTGCAACGGCTATTGTCGCGCTGGGCAGACACCCTCTCCTAGCGGGGAAGCGGTCGTACCCAGACCCACTAAAAACCCAATAGCCTCAAATAATAGTGTCATCCCGACGAATCAACGAATCGCTCCAAACCCGAGTATAAAGCTATAAAGCTATGGCAATGCAATGATTGGGAACAGGTTATCTGCATTGTCGGGCTGGTTTCGTAGAGACTGGTTTCAGGTTTCGTGGCCATGACCGCCTAAAAAGCACGGTTTGAATCACGCTCCTTACAACTTTAGTCTCTTTTTTAACTCCGCTAACTCAGCTAAAGCCTGCTCCCGCTCGGCTTGAGCCTGCTCTCGCTCGGCTTGAGCCTGCTCTCGCTCGGCTTGAGCCCTTAATTCGCGCTCTATTGCCTGCTCCCGCTCGGCTTGAGCCCTTAATTCGCGCTCTATTGCCTGCTCCCGCTCGGCTTGAGCCAGCTCTCGCTCGGCTTGAGCCCTTAATTCGCGCTCTATTGCCTGATCCCGCTCGGCTTGAGCCAGCTCCTGCGCACTTTTAGCTTGTTGTAGCTCCTGCTCCATCATATCGTGCTCATGCAGAATGGTTAAGTGCTCCCGCTGTGCATCAAGTCGGGAGAGGTAGAGATAACGAGCCTGTTTGTTAGCCGAAAATGTTCTGAGGGTATGCTGTGCCTGTCTCATCTCTTTGGTTCTCATCCATTGGGGTAAATTATTGCTATCAAGCCGATGCGCTTCCATAAAAAAGCGGATCCAGCGCTGGGCTTCGCTGGATACTATATCGTCTTTAAACTCAAAACGGTGCAGTTCGCAGATCGTGATACCGCCACACCGGTCACTTATCGCTCTGCCCGACTCATCAAGCAGAGCATAGTGTCGTAGTGGTGGAGGTGGTTGGCTCTTAGTTTGAGTCGCTGTCTTTGCGGCTTGTTGGGCCGCATTGAGCCGTTTATGTCCAAACGACTCGGTTAACAGCCAGATGGAGTAAACGGGTTGTAGTTCATCGTAGTTCATCCCCTCTTCTAGCTGCTCCTGATAGAGGTGGCACCAACTATAGACTATACGCTCTGGCAGCGAGGTGTAATTTTTACGCTGAATCTCTAACTGAAACTGGCGGCCACGGCTATCTTCGGCTCTGATATCGACAATATGGAGCTTGTCAGTCTCATAATCTTTACTGCTGTAGGGGTTAAGGATAGTCACTTTAACCAGCGGGTAGCGCAGCTTATCCTCCAGCATGGCATTAAGAAAGTGGAGCAGCAGATGACGCCGGCTGCGCCGCCCTAATATCGCCTTAAAGACGCAATCTACTTTGGGGTCGATGTTGTATATCATGGGTTGATAATAGGCCGTTGGGGAGGTGGGTGCAAGATGGAATTGGGAAAAAATATCCCGCTGTACAAGCCAGTAGGGGCGGGTTTTAAACCCGCCCTGACACGCCGTTAATTACCGAAAATCGTTTGGGCAGGGCAGACACTACCAATTTACCAATGTTAAAAATAACGGTTGCCGCTCATTGCTTTCATCAATTACACCCAGTAAGTTTTTAACTTATACCAAAGGCCACTCTCGTAATGAATTTTCGCCATAATCTGAGTATATTAAACGCTTTTCTTCTTTGTTTTGCTTTTTTAAGTCAATCGTTTAGCGCTCAAACGCTACAGTTGCAAAATGGTTGGAATCTGGTGATGACTATATTGCCAAGCCGATTTCGGGTCAAAATCTGCAACGGCTATTGTCGCGCTGGGCAGACACCCTCTCCTAGCGGGGAAGCGGTCGTACCCAGACCCACTAAAAACCCAATAGCCTCAAATAATAGTGTCATCCCGACGAATCAACGAATCGCTCCAAACCCGAGTATAAAGCTATAAAGCTATGGCAATGCAATGATTGGGAACAGGTTATCTGCATTGTCGGGCTGGTTTCGTAGAGACTGGTTTCAGGTTTCGTGGCCATGACCGCCTAAAAAGCACGGTTTGAATCACGCTCCTTACAACTTTAGTCTCTTTTTTAACTCCGCTAACTCAGCTAAAGCCTGCTCCCGCTCGGCTTGAGCCTGCTCCCGCTCGGCTTGAGCCTGCTCTCGCTCGGCTTGAGCCCTTAATTCGCGCTCTATTGCCTGCTCCCGCTCGGCTTGAGCCAGCTCTCGCTCGGCTTGAGCCCTTAATTCGCGCTCTATTGCCTGATCCCGCTCGGCTTGAGCCAGCTCCTGCGCACTTTTAGCTTGTTGTAGCTCCTGCTCCATCATATCGTGCTCATGCAGAATGGTTAAGTGCTCCCGCTGTGCATCAAGTCGGGAGAGGTAGAGATAACGAGCCTGTTTGTTAGCCGAAAATGTTCTGAGGGTATGCTGTGCCTGTCTCATCTCTTTGGTTCTCATCCATTGGGGTAAATTATTGCTATCAAGCCGATGCGCTTCCATAAAAAAGCGGATCCAGCGCTGGGCTTCGCTGGATACTATATCGTCTTTAAACTCAAAACGGTGCAGTTCGCAGATCGTGATACCGCCACACCGGTCACTTATCGCTCTGCCCGACTCATCAAGCAGAGCATAGTGTCGTAGTGGTGGAGGTGGTTGGCTCTTAGTTTGAGTCGCTGTCTTTGCGGCTTGTTGGGCCGCATTGAGCCGTTTATGTCCAAACGACTCGGTTAACAGCCAGATGGAGTAAACGGGTTGTAGTTCATCGTAGTTCATCCCCTCTTCTAGCTGCTCCTGATAGAGGTGGCACCAACTATAGACTATACGCTCTGGCAGCGAGGTGTAATTTTTACGCTGAATCTCTAACTGAAACTGGCGGCCACGGCTATCTTCGGCTCTGATATCGACAATATGGAGCTTGTCAGTCTCATAATCTTTACTGCTGTAGGGGTTAAGGATAGTCACTTTAACCAGCGGGTAGCGCAGCTTATCCTCCAGCATGGCATTAAGAAAGTGGAGCAGCAGATGACGCCGGCTGCGCCGCCCTAATATCGCCTTAAAGACGCAATCTACTTTGGGGTCGATGTTGTATATCATGGGTTGATAATAGGCCGTTGGGGAGGTGGGTGCAAGATGGAATTGGGAAAAAATATCCCGCTGTACAAGCCAGTAGGGGCGGGTTTTAAACCCGCCCTGACACGCCGTTAATTACCGAAAATCGTTTGGGCAGGGCAGACACTACCAATTTACCAATGTTAAAAATAACGGTTGCCGCTCATTGCTTTCATCAATTACATCCAGTAAGTTTTTAACTTATACCAAAGGCCACTCGTAATGAATTTTCGCCATAATCTGAGTATATTAAACGCTTTTCTTCTTTGTTTTGCTTTTTTAAGTCAATCGTTTAGCGCTCAAACGCTACAGTTGCAAAATGGTTGGAATCTGGTGATGACTATATTGCCAAGCCGATTTCGGGTCAAAATCTGCAACGGCTATTGTCGCGCTGGGCAGACACCCTCTCCTAGCGGGGAAGCGGTCGTACCCAGACCCACTAAAAACCCAATAGCCTCAAATAATAGTCAATACCTTCGCCAAAAAAATGAGGAGGGCGAGGGGCTAAGGTGATAAGCTTAAGTGACAAAACAACAAGCGAACACCGGAGCCCCAGCCCATGCCAGACATTATGCTACTTTTAACCTGTTTAAGCTACGAGTTAGGAAAAACGGCCTTGTTCATCTCTTCGTCAGCTCCCCTCCACCCCTCCCCGCTGGGGGAGGCGAAAAGGGAAGGCGAGGGAGTTATGCCTCATGAGGGTGACGAGACGATGAACAATACCCGGGTTTCGTAGGGGCGGGTTTGAAACCCGCCCCTACACGCCGTGGATTACTGGAAAAAAGGGTCGTCTAAAAAGCACGGTTTGAATCACACTTGGTTGGATGGGCATAATAGAAATCGCAAGGGTGACGAAACGATGAACAAGGCCGGAAAAACAAATCAGCGTCGTTTAGTTCGAATCGCTGAAGCGATGCTGTCGATGACAGGCCGAGTCACCATGTTGGGACTTTCCCGCTGGAGCGGTCGAGGGGGGAGTTATCGTACACTTCAGCGTTTTTTTCATAGCACGATTAATTGGCCACAACTGAATTGGTCGCTGTTTCAGAGCCATCTTTTAGGAGAGGATACCGAATGGGTGATGGCTGCGGATGAGGTTGTGGTCACGAAATCGGGTAAAAAAACATATGGCTTGGAACGATTTTTTTCTTCAATATATGGCAAGACGGTACCCGGATTGTGCTTTTTCAGTCTATCACTTATTAATGTAAAGCGACGCAGTTCGCACCCGATGCTGCTAGAGCCGATTATAAAAGAGGCAGCGGCGAGCTGTCCTAAAGGAACGAGTAGCGTTAAAGAAAAAAAGAGCGGTCGTCCGAAAGGGAGTAGCAATCGAAACCTTAAAGAAGTCGAGTTATCTCCTTATTTGCAGTTTGCAAAAGGATTGATAAATCAGGTATTAACGCGGATCAATGGCCGGATTTTAATCCGCTATTTTGTTTTCGACGGCGCATTTGGACACAATAACGCCCTGCAAATGGTTCAACAATTGAAATTACACCTCATCTCAAAGCTACGCTGCAATTCAGCACTTTATCTCCCCTATGACAGTCCCTACAGTGGCCGAGGCCGACGACGCAAATAGGGTGAACGGCTTGATTATCGCAACCTGCCACAAGCGTATCTCAAAAACACATCGACTGAAGACCATATTCGAACGGACATCTATCAGATGCCTGTTTTCCACAAGAAATTTGCCGATTTACTGAATGTTGTAATCATTGTCAAAACGAATCAAATGAGTGGTGCACACTCTCATGTCATTCTCTTCAGCAGTGATGTGGAATTAGGCTATGAGAAGTTGGTTGACTACTACCGACTCAGATTCCAAATTGAGTTCAATTTTAGGGATGCCAAGCAGTACTGGGGACTGGAAGATTTTATGGCCGTCAAACAAACACCAGTTTACAACAGTGCTAATCTTGCGATGCTGATGGTTAACCTCTCTTATATATTACGCCAGTCCATGCGTGAAGAGTGTCCAGACTTCAGTGTGAACGATCTCAAAGCGCAGTTCAGAGGGCTCCAATATGTCTTGGAAGCTTTAAAATTGCTTCCGGAAATGCCGGATGCGGTTATTATTGACCAAATTATTCAGCAGGCGGCTAATAGAGGCCGTATTAATCAGATACCTAAGGCTGCCTAGCATGAATAATTTTGGCGAAGGTATTGAATAGTGTCATCCCGACGAATCAACGAATCGCTCCAAACCCGAGTATAAAGCTATAAAGCTATGGCAATGCAATGATTGGGAACAGGTTATCTGCATTGTCGGGCTGGTTTCGTAGAGACTGGTTTCAGGTTTCGTGGCCATGACCGCCTAAAAAGCACGGTTTGAATCACGCTCCTTACAACTTTAGTCTCTTTTTTAACTCCGCTAACTCAGCTAAAGCCTGCTCCCGCTCGGCTTGAGCCTGCTCTCGCTCGGCTTGAGCCCTTAATTCGCGCTCTATTGCCTGCTCCCGCTCGGCTTGAGCCCTTAATTCGCGCTCTATTGCCTGCTCCCGCTCGGCTTGAGCCAGCTCTCGCTCGGCTTGAGCCCTTAATTCGCGCTCTATTGCCTGATCCCGCTCGGCTTGAGCCAGCTCCTGCGCACTTTTAGCTTGTTGTAGCTCCTGCTCCATCATATCGTGCTCATGCAGAATGGTTAAGTGCTCCCGCTGTGCATCAAGTCGGGAGAGGTAGAGATAACGAGCCTGTTTGTTAGCCGAAAATGTTCTGAGGGTATGCTGTGCCTGTCTCATCTCTTTGGTTCTCATCCATTGGGGTAAATTATTGCTATCAAGCCGATGCGCTTCCATAAAAAAGCGGATCCAGCGCTGGGCTTCGCTGGATACTATATCGTCTTTAAACTCAAAACGGTGCAGTTCGCAGATCGTGATACCGCCACACCGGTCACTTATCGCTCTGCCCGACTCATCAAGCAGAGCATAGTGTCGTAGTGGTGGAGGTGGTTGGCTCTTAGTTTGAGTCGCTGTCTTTGCGGCTTGTTGGGCCGCATTGAGCCGTTTATGTCCAAACGACTCGGTTAACAGCCAGATGGAGTAAACGGGTTGTAGTTCATCGTAGTTCATCCCCTCTTCTAGCTGCTCCTGATAGAGGTGGCACCAACTATAGACTATACGCTCTGGCAGCGAGGTGTAATTTTTACGCTGAATCTCTAACTGAAACTGGCGGCCACGGCTATCTTCGGCTCTGATATCGACAATATGGAGCTTGTCAGTCTCATAATCTTTACTGCTGTAGGGGTTAAGGATAGTCACTTTAACCAGCGGGTAGCGCAGCTTATCCTCCAGCATGGCATTAAGAAAGTGGAGCAGCAGATGACGCCGGCTGCGCCGCCCTAATATCGCCTTAACAGCAATTCAGGGGCAGCTCCATAACCGACTAACTTCATAAACTTACATTGGCAAAAAAATTATTTTTTCCAGCAAAAATAGCCCATATATCTCCAATTTTGAGAGGTAACCGCATGTCAACTGCACGAAAATCAGCTTCGAACCAATCCGTCCGGTCTAAAAAAAGAATCGGAATAAACGTAAATTACAGCGCAAAGATGTCGTCTATCAACTCCACCTGACCATCACACACTTCTTTCCTGCTCTCTTTGAGCAGATGAGAGAGCTGGATGAGTGCCGGACATCTACTAATTATGATTTGGCGGCTCTTATTACGGCCTGCATTGCCATGTTTCTCTTTAAAGCCGGTTCTCGTAATGAAATGAATAATCTGCGCGAAGAGAAACGCTTTCGCAAAAACTACCAGCGGTTGTTCAAAATGCCGCTACCTCATATGGATACCGTCGATAATGTCATGCGACAACTCACGGAGGATCAACTGCAAAAACTGACTCAATCCATGGTTAGGGCGCTGTTGAAAAAGAAGATATTCCACAATCAACGGCTGTTTGGTGAATGGTTTGTCATTGCGGTGGATGCGAGCGGGATTCATAGTTTTACAGAGTGTCCCCATGAACAGGCGCTGCACAAAGACTACAGCAGCGGTAAAAGTAGCTGGCATAACATGGTTTTAGAGGCCAAACTGATTACCGCTAACGGCTTCGCCATCTCCATTGCCACAGAGTGGCTGGAAAACCCCGAAGAGGGCAACTATGACAAACAGGATTGTGAGCGTAAGGCATTCAAACGCCTAGCAAAAAAGTTGAAATCGGCGTTTCCGCGTCTACCCATCTGTCTGGTTGCCGATGGACTCTATCCTTATCAGGGATTCTTCGAAATTTGCTCAGAGTATGGTTGGGGCTGGATAGTCACCTTCAAGGATGGCAATCTGCCATCTGTTTGGGAAGAGGTTAAATCCTTGTGCCAGTTAACATCCGGCAATCAACGAAAAATCATTCTACGGCAACAGGATAATGTCATTGAGCAAAACTATACATGGATTAACGATATTGACTATCATGGCGTGAAACTACACTGGCTGGAATGCATAGAGACAACCACCGACAAAGAGGGGCAGATAATTGAAAATCGGTTCGTTCACATTAGCTCCTATCCCATCAACTGGAATACGGCACCGGAATTGAGCCGTACCGGACGCTTACGCTGGAAAATAGAGAACGAAGGCTTTAATACCCAAAAAAATCATGGATATGCATTAGAGCACAAATTTTCACGGGTGAGTTATCTGGCGACCAAGAATTACTACCAGTGCTTGCAAATAGCTCACATCATCAATCAGTTACTGGTATTTAGCAAGACATTTCAAAGTGTTATGCAGGGGAAGATGACCTTAAAGCGCATCTGGGGAAAGATGATTGCCGTTATGACTGAACGAAAACTGTCGGTAACGAAATTAGCCCAACTCACCGGGCGCCCCTGCCAGATTCGACTCATCAATTAAAAGACGATGGAGATCCCCGCTCCGAAATTCGGGATAACCCTCATTACACACTGGAGACAAGCTCACTCAACACCGCTGTACAATTTGAAATAGTTGACTTTTCAACAAGGAAATGTTGAGAAGAGGGGGGGTATTGTCGCCAAGAAAGCAAGGCTATGTAGTGATGCTGGTTTGGCGGTGACTCTGAATTGCTGCGCCTTAAAGACGCAATCTACTTTGGGGTCGATGTTGTATATCATGGGTTGATAATAGGCCGTTGGGGAGGTGGGTGCAAGATGGAATTGGGAAAAAATATCCCGCTGTACAAGCCAGTAGGGGCGGGTTTTAAACCCGCCCTGACACGCCGTTAATTACCGAAAATCGTTTGGGCAGGGCAGACACTACCAATTTACCAATGTTAAAAATAACGGTTGCCGCTCATTGCTTTCATCAATTACACCCAGTAAGTTTTTAACTTATACCAAAGGCCACTCTCGTAATGAATTTTCGCCATAATCTGAGTATATTAAACGCTTTTCTTCTTTGTTTTGCTTTTTTAAGTCAATCGTTTAGCGCTCAAACGCTACAGTTGCAAAATGGTTGGAATCTGGTGATGACTATATTGCCAAGCCGATTTCGGGTCAAAATCTGCAACGGCTATTGTCGCGCTGGGCAGACACCCTCTCCTAGCGGGGAAGCGGTCGTACCCAGACCCACTAAAAACCCAATAGCCTCAAATAATAGTGTCATCCCGACGAATCAACGAATCGCTCCAAACCCGAGTATAAAGCTATAAAGCTATGGCAATGCAATGATTGGGAACAGGTTATCTGCATTGTCGGGCTGGTTTCGTAGAGACTGGTTTCAGGTTTCGTGGCCATGACCGCCTAAAAAGCACGGTTTGAATCACGCTCCTTACAACTTTAGTCTCTTTTTTAACTCCGCTAACTCAGCTAAAGCCTGCTCCCGCTCGGCTTGAGCCAGCTCTCGCTCGGCTTGAGCCCTTAATTCGCGCTCTATTGCCTGATCCCGCTCGGCTTGAGCCTGATCCCGCTCGGCTTGAGCCAGCTCCTGCGCACTTTTAGCTTGTTGTAGTTCCTGCTCCATCATATCGTGCTCATGCAGAATGGTTAAGTGCTCCCGCTGTGCATCAAGTCGGGAGAGGTAGAGATAACGAGCCTGTTTGTTAGCCGAAAATGTTCTGAGGGTATGCTGTGCCTGTCTCATCTCTTTGGTTCTCATCCATTGGGGTAAATTATTGCTATCAAGCCGATGCGCTTCCATAAAAAAGCGGATCCAGCGCTGGGCTTCGCTGGATACTATATCGTCTTTAAACTCAAAACGGTGCAGTTCGCAGATCGTGATACCGCCACACCGGTCACTTATCGCTCTGCCCGACTCATCAAGCAGAGCATAGTGTCGTAGTGGTGGAGGTGGTTGGCTCTTAGTTTGAGTCGCTGTCTTTGCGGCTTGTTGGGCCGCATTGAGCCGTTTATGTCCAAACGACTCGGTTAACAGCCAGATGGAGTAAACGGGTTGTAGTTCATCGTAGTTCATCCCCTCTTCTAGCTGCTCCTGATAGAGGTGGCACCAACTATAGACTATACGCTCTGGCAGCGAGGTGTAATTTTTACGCTGAATCTCTAACTGAAACTGGCGGCCACGGCTATCTTCGGCTCTGATATCGACAATATGGAGCTTGTCAGTCTCATAATCTTTACTGCTGTAGGGGTTAAGGATAGTCACTTTAACCAGCGGGTAGCGCAGCTTATCCTCCAGCATGGCATTAAGAAAGTGGAGCAGCAGATGACGCCGGCTGCGCCGCCCTAATATCGCCTTAAAGACGCAATCTACTTTGGGGTCGATGTTGTATATCATGGGTTGATAATAGGCCGTTGGGGAGGTGGGTGCAAGATGGAATTGGGAAAAAATATCCCGCTGTACAAGCCAGTAGGGGCGGGTTTTAAACCCGCCCTGACACGCCGTTAATTACCGAAAATCGTTTGGGCAGGGCAGACACTACCAATTTACCAATGTTAAAAATAACGGTTGCCGCTCATTGCTTTCATCAATTACACCCAGTAAGTTTTTAACTTATACCAAAGGCCAGCAATTCAGGGGCAGCTCCATAACCGACTAACTTCATAAACTTACATTGGCAAAAAAATTATTTTTTCCAGCAAAAATAGCCCATATATCTCCAATTTTGAGAGGTAACCGCATGTCAACTGCACGAAAATCAGCTTCGAACCAATCCGTCCGGTCTAAAAAAAGAATCGGAATAAACGTAAATTACAGCGCAAAGATGTCGTCTATCAACTCCACCTGACCATCACACACTTCTTTCCTGCTCTCTTTGAGCAGATGAGAGAGCTGGATGAGTGCCGGACATCTACTAATTATGATTTGGCGGCTCTTATTACGGCCTGCATTGCCATGTTTCTCTTTAAAGCCGGTTCTCGTAATGAAATGAATAATCTGCGCGAAGAGAAACGCTTTCGCAAAAACTACCAGCGGTTGTTCAAAATGCCGCTACCTCATATGGATACCGTCGATAATGTCATGCGACAACTCACGGAGGATCAACTGCAAAAACTGACTCAATCCATGGTTAGGGCGCTGTTGAAAAAGAAGATATTCCACAATCAACGGCTGTTTGGTGAATGGTTTGTCATTGCGGTGGATGCGAGCGGGATTCATAGTTTTACAGAGTGTCCCCATGAACAGGCGCTGCACAAAGACTACAGCAGCGGTAAAAGTAGCTGGCATAACATGGTTTTAGAGGCCAAACTGATTACCGCTAACGGCTTCGCCATCTCCATTGCCACAGAGTGGCTGGAAAACCCCGAAGAGGGCAACTATGACAAACAGGATTGTGAGCGTAAGGCATTCAAACGCCTAGCAAAAAAGTTGAAATCGGCGTTTCCGCGTCTACCCATCTGTCTGGTTGCCGATGGACTCTATCCTTATCAGGGATTCTTCGAAATTTGCTCAGAGTATGGTTGGGGCTGGATAGTCACCTTCAAGGATGGCAATCTGCCATCTGTTTGGGAAGAGGTTAAATCCTTGTGCCAGTTAACATCCGGCAATCAACGAAAAATCATTCTACGGCAACAGGATAATGTCATTGAGCAAAACTATACATGGATTAACGATATTGACTATCATGGCGTGAAACTACACTGGCTGGAATGCATAGAGACAACCACCGACAAAGAGGGGCAGATAATTGAAAATCGGTTCGTTCACATTAGCTCCTATCCCATCAACTGGAATACGGCACCGGAATTGAGCCGTACCGGACGCTTACGCTGGAAAATAGAGAACGAAGGCTTTAATACCCAAAAAAATCATGGATATGCATTAGAGCACAAATTTTCACGGGTGAGTTATCTGGCGACCAAGAATTACTACCAGTGCTTGCAAATAGCTCACATCATCAATCAGTTACTGGTATTTAGCAAGACATTTCAAAGTGTTATGCAGGGGAAGATGACCTTAAAGCGCATCTGGGGAAAGATGATTGCCGTTATGACTGAACGAAAACTGTCGGTAACGAAATTAGCCCAACTCACCGGGCGCCCCTGCCAGATTCGACTCATCAATTAAAAGACGATGGAGATCCCCGCTCCGAAATTCGGGATAACCCTCATTACACACTGGAGACAAGCTCACTCAACACCGCTGTACAATTTGAAATAGTTGACTTTTCAACAAGGAAATGTTGAGAAGAGGGGGGGTATTGTCGCCAAGAAAGCAAGGCTATGTAGTGATGCTGGTTTGGCGGTGACTCTGAATTGCTGACCAAAGGCCACTCGTAATGAATTTTCGCCATAATCTGAGTATATTAAACGCTTTTCTTCTTTGTTTTGCTTTTTTAAGTCAATCGTTTAGCGCTCAAACGCTACAGTTGCAAAATGGTTGGAATCTGGTGATGACTATATTGCCAAGCCGATTTCGGGTCAAAATCTGCAACGGCTATTGTCGCGCTGGGCAGACACCCTCTCCTAGCGGGGAAGCGGTCGTACCCAGACCCACTAAAAACCCAATAGCCTCAAATAATAGTGTCATCCCGACGAATCAACGAATCGCTCCAAACCCGAGTATAAAGCTATAAAGCTATGGCAATGCAATGATTGGGAACAGGTTATCTGCATTGTCGGGCTGGTTTCGTAGAGACTGGTTTCAGGTTTCGTGGCCATGACCGCCTAAAAAGCACGGTTTGAATCACGCTCCTTACAACTTTAGTCTCTTTTTTAACTCCGCTAACTCAGCTAAAGCCTGCTCCCGCTCGGCTTGAGCCAGCTCTCGCTCGGCTTGAGCCCTTAATTCGCGCTCTATTGCCTGATCCCGCTCGGCTTGAGCCAGCTCCTGCGCACTTTTAGCTTGTTGTAGCTCCTGCTCCATCATATCGTGCTCATGCAGAATGGTTAAGTGCTCCCGCTGTGCATCAAGTCGGGAGAGGTAGAGATAACGAGCCTGTTTGTTAGCCGAAAATGTTCTGAGGGTATGCTGTGCCTGTCTCATCTCTTTGGTTCTCATCCATTG
Source organism: Ectothiorhodospiraceae bacterium BW-2 (assembly GCA_008375315.1). Lineage (NCBI taxonomy): Bacteria > Pseudomonadati > Pseudomonadota > Gammaproteobacteria > Chromatiales > Ectothiorhodospiraceae > Ectothiorhodospiraceae bacterium BW-2. Next base: position 2,511,691 of record CP032507.1, read on the forward strand.
GGGTAAATTATTGCTATCAAGCCGATGTGCTTCCATAAAAAAGCGGATCCAGCGCTGGGCTTCGCTGGATACTATATCGTCTTTAAACTCAAAACGGTGCAGTTCGCAGATCGTGATACCGCCACACCGGTCACTTATCGCTCTGCCCGACTCATCAAGCAGAGCATCGGAAGCTGTCAAGTAATTTGAGACCAGTTGTTAAAAAAATAAAGCTCTAAATCTAGCCGGTGATTGCCACTGCCCTCACCGGCAAATTTCGCCTATGTTGAGTCATGACGCAACAAGGAGCGAACATGACCCTCATGGCCCTTTGCCGCAAGAGCCAAGCCCTTCAGCAAGGGGGAGCTGCAAGGCGAACTGCAACCCCTAATCTAGGAACCTCCCTCCTGCACCGCGTTACCCACAGCCCGCCCCCCTACGATAATAAGGGGGTCTCCGGGGGGCGGGCTATGGATAACGCTCTGTCATTCAGCCACCACAACCGGCTAAAGCCATCGACGATAGACCCACTAGCGGCACCGTCACTCATCTCTCCTTCGCTCTATTCAGGGTTGGATAGTTGACCTCCAGCGACCCCACCCCCTCCTCCGGTAGAGCGGGGTTAATCCATACCTCAGTAGGGGGTTGCTTAACCTTGGGCTCACCATGAATAAAGCGTTTCGGATGCTGCTGATAGGCCTGCTTCAGCGCCTGTTCACGCTGCTCGCTAACCTCCTTGTAACGACCGGTAAATACCTGCTCTGGAGTGAACCACGCAATCCCTCGATGGTGGTGGTGGAAACAGTACCAGTCAACATAGTCACTAAACCATATTCTGGCATGGTCAACTCCTGTCAATCGTTGAGGATAATCGGGTTGTTGCTTGAGTGTTTTAAATTGACTCTCGCTAAACGGATTGTCGTTACTGACTCGTGGACGGCTGTGGGAGCAGGTGATCCCCAGTTCGGCCATCAAGTCGAGATAGCCTCTGGCGGTCATCGGCACACCTCTATCCTGATGCAGTGTTAAGCCACTGAGCGCGACCCGATAGCGAGCCGCTGCGTCACTGATTAACAGCTTGGAGAGCTCACTATTCTCCTTCCTTGAGACCATCCAAGCCACAATAAAACGGCTGTAGAGATCCATCACCACATAGAGATTCAAGAAGTTACCCTGCTCTGTGGTGGGAAGCTTAGTGATATCCCATGTCCAAACCTCATTCGGGCGGGTCGCCCGTAATCGGGGATAGCGTGTGATTTGGCCGGTTTTTGAGCTCGCCGCTCTCCCGTCTGTTGATTAGCACGAAGGATCCGATACATCGTACTGATTGAACAGTAATATTTCCCTTCATCCAGCAGGCTAGCATAGATCTCTGCCGGAGGTTGGTCATAGAATCGTTCGCTGTTCAAAAGCCCCAGAACGGCTTGCCTCTCTGCCTCACTCAGCGCATTGGCTGCGACGGGTCTTGGAAGGCTCGCTCGGGGGAGACAACCGGAGCCTGTCGGCGGTAGTAGCCTGCACGCGAGAGCGCTAGGCTATCGCAAGCGGCTCTTATGCTCACCGAACTGGGGCACTCTTTTTCAACTAATCTCATAAGCTTATCTCTGTGTTCATCTGCTCCAATAAGCTGAAGGCTTTTTTTTGGAGCGCAATCACCCCTTCGGTCTGCTGTAACCGTTGGCTAAGACGCTGAATTTCCTTCTTTAAACGCTCTATCTCCTTATCTCGCTTGTCTAGGCTCGGTTTGCGACCACTCTGTTTCCCTTTCAGGCCAGCCTGCCCCTGTGCTTGCAGTTGTCGGCGCCATTTGGTCAGATGGGAGCTGTAGATCTGCTCTTTGCGCAGCAGCTCGCCTAGCTGACCCGGCTCCTTGCACTGCTCTGCTTCTGCTAGGATCCGAAGCTTCTCTTCCTCACTAAATTTGCGGTAGGAGCGCTTCTCTTCATCGGGGTCGGTAACCTCGTTGGAGGGTAAAACGGTAGTATCTTTGGGCATCGTGTATCTCCTCTGTTGCCCCCCTGATTCTACATTCATTTCTCATCAGGGGTGGTCTCAGGGTATCTTGACACTCAGGGGCATAGTGTCGTAGTGGTGGAGGTGGTTGGCTCTTAGTTTGAGTCGCTGTCTTTGCGGCTTTTTGGGCCGCATTGAGCCGTTTATGTCCAAACGACTCGGTTAACAGCCAGATGGAGTAAACGGGTTGTAGTTCATCGTAGTTCATCCCCTCTTCTAGCTGCTCCTGATAGAGGTGGCACCAACTATAGACTATACGCTCTGGCAGCGAGGTGTAATTTTTACGCTGAATCTCTAACTGAAACTGGCGGCCACGGCTATCTTCGGCTCTGATATCGACAATATGGAGCTTGTCAGTCTCATAATCTTTACTGCTGTAGGGGTTAAGGATAGTCACTTTAACCAGCGGGTAGCGCAGCTTATCCTCCAGCATGGCATTAAGAAAGTGGAGCAGCAGATGACGCCGGCTGCGCCGCCCTAATATCGCCTTAAAGACGCAATCTACTTTGGGGTCGATGTTGTATATCATGGGTTGATAATAGGCCGTTGGGGAGGTGGGTGCAAGATGGAATTGGGAAAAAATATCCCGCTGTACAAGCCAGTAGGGGCGGGTTTTAAACCCGCCCTGACACGCCGTTAATTACCGAAAATCGTTTGGGCAGGGCAGACACTACCAATTTACCAATGTTAAAAATAACGGTTGCCGCTCATTGCTTTCATCAATTACACCCAGTAAGTTTTTAACTTATACCAAAGGCCACTCTCGTAATGAATTTTCGCCATAATCTGAGTATATTAAACGCTTTTCTTCTTTGTTTTGCTTTTTTAAGTCAATCGTTTAGCGCTCAAACGCTACAGTTGCAAAATGGTTGGAATCTGGTGATGACTATATTGCCAAGCCGATTTCGGGTCAAAATCTGCAACGGCTATTGTCGCGCTGGGCAGACACCCTCTCCTAGCGGGGAAGCGGTCGTACCCAGACCCACTAAAAACCCAATAGCCTCAAATAATAGTGTCATCCCGACGAATCAACGAATCGCTCCAAACCCGAGTATAAAGCTATAAAGCTATGGCAATGCAATGATTGGGAACAGGTTATCTGCATTGTCGGGCTGGTTTCGTAGAGACTGGTTTCAGGTTTCGTGGCCATGACCGCCTAAAAAGCACGGTTTGAATCACGCTCCTTACAACTTTAGTCTCTTTTTTAACTCCGCTAACTCAGCTAAAGCCTGCTCCCGCTCGGCTTGAGCCTGCTCCCGCTCGGCTTGAGCCTGCTCCCGCTCGGCTTGAGCCTGCTCTCGCTCGGCTTGAGCCCTTAATTCGCGCTCTATTGCCTGCTCCCGCTCGGCTTGAGCCCTTAATTCGCGCTCTATTGCCTGCTCCCGCTCGGCTTGAGCCCTTAATTCGCGCTCTATTGCCTGATCCCGCTCGGCTTGAGCCAGCTCCTGCGCACTTTTAGCTTGTTGTAGCTCCTGCTCCATCATATCGTGCTCATGCAGAATGGTTAAGTGCTCCCGCTGTGCATCAAGTCGGGAGAGGTAGAGATAACGAGCCTGTTTGTTAGCCGAAAATGTTCTGAGGGTATGCTGTGCCTGTCTCATCTCTTTGGTTCTCATCCATTGGGGTAAATTATTGCTATCAAGCCGATGTGCTTCCATAAAAAAGCGGATCCAGCGCTGGGCTTCGCTGGATACTATATCGTCTTTAAACTCAAAACGGTGCAGTTCGCAGATCGTGATACCGCCACACCGGTCACTTATCGCTCTGCCCGACTCATCAAGCAGAGCATAGTGTCGTAGTGGTGGAGGTGGTTGGCTCTTAGTTTGAGTCGCTGTCTTTGCGGCTTGTTGGGCCGCATTGAGCCGTTTATGTCCAAACGACTCGGTTAACAGCCAGATGGAGTAAACGGGTTGTAGTTCATCGTAGTTCATCCCCTCTTCTAGCTGCTCCTGATAGAGGTGGCACCAACTATAGACTATACGCTCTGGCAGCGAGGTGTAATTTTTACGCTGAATCTCTAACTGAAACTGGCGGCCACGGCTATCTTCGGCTCTGATATCGACAATATGGAGCTTGTCAGTCTCATAATCTTTACTGCTGTAGGGGTTAAGGATAGTCACTTTAACCAGCGGGTAGCGCAGCTTATCCTCCAGCATGGCATTAAGAAAGTGGAGCAGCAGATGACGCCGGCTGCGCCGCCCTAATATCGCCTTAAAGACGCAATCTACTTTGGGGTCGATGTTGTATATCATGGGTTGATAATAGGCCGTTGGGGAGGTGGGTGCAAGATGGAATTGGGAAAAAATATCCCGCTGTACAAGCCAGTAGGGGCGGGTTTTAAACCCGCCCTGACACGCCGTTAATTACCGAAAATCGTTTGGGCAGGGCAGACACTACCAATTTACCAATGTTAAAAATAACGGTTGCCGCTCATTGCTTTCATCAATTACACCCAGTAAGTTTTTAACTTATACCAAAGGCCACTCTCGTAATGAATTTTCGCCATAATCTGAGTATATTAAACGCTTTTCTTCTTTGTTTTGCTTTTTTAAGTCAATCGTTTAGCGCTCAAACGCTACAGTTGCAAAATGGTTGGAATCTGGTGATGACTATATTGCCAAGCCGATTTCGGGTCAAAATCTGCAACGGCTATTGTCGCGCTGGGCAGACACCCTCTCCTAGCGGGGAAGCGGTCGTACCCAGACCCACTAAAAACCCAATAGCCTCAAATAATAGTGTCATCCCGACGAATCAACGAATCGCTCCAAACCCGAGTATAAAGCTATAAAGCTATGGCAATGCAATGATTGGGAACAGGTTATCTGCATTGTCGGGCTGGTTTCGTAGAGACTGGTTTCAGGTTTCGTGGCCATGACCGCCTAAAAAGCACGGTTTGAATCACGCTCCTTACAACTTTAGTCTCTTTTTTAACTCCGCTAACTCAGCTAAAGCCTGCTCCCGCTCGGCTTGAGCCTGCTCTCGCTCGGCTTGAGCCCTTAATTCGCGCTCTATTGCCTGCTCTCGCTCGGCTTGAGCCCTTAATTCGCGCTCTATTGCCTGGCCTCTCTCGCTCGGCTTGAGCCCTTAATTCGCGCTCTATTGCCTGTTCGCGCTCGGCTTGAGCCTGATCCCGCTCGGCTTGAGCCAGCTCCTGCGCACTTTTAGCTTGTTGTAGCTCCTGCTCCATCATATCGTGCTCATGCAGAATGGTTAAGTGCTCCCGCTGTGCATCAAGTCGGGAGAGGTAGAGATAACGAGCCTGTTTGTTAGCCGAAAATGTTCTGAGGGTATGCTGTGCCTGTCTCATCTCTTTGGTTCTCATCCATTGGGGTAAATTATTGCTATCAAGCCGATGTGCTTCCATAAAAAAGCGGATCCAGCGCTGGGCTTCGCTGGATACTATATCGTCTTTAAACTCAAAACGGTGCAGTTCGCAGATCGTGATACCGCCACACCGGTCACTTATCGCTCTGCCCGACTCATCAAGCAGAGCATAGTGTCGTAGTGGTGGAGGTGGTTGGCTCTTAGTTTGAGTCGCTGTCTTTGCGGCTTGTTGGGCCGCATTGAGCCGTTTATGTCCAAACGACTCGGTTAACAGCCAGATGGAGTAAACGGGTTGTAGTTCATCGTAGTTCATCCCCTCTTCTAGCTGCTCCTGATAGAGGTGGCACCAACTATAGACTATACGCTCTGGCAGCGAGGTGTAATTTTTACGCTGAATCTCTAACTGAAACTGGCGGCCACGGCTATCTTCGGCTCTGATATCGACAATATGGAGCTTGTCAGTCTCATAATCTTTACTGCTGTAGGGGTTAAGGATAGTCACTTTAACCAGCGGGTAGTGCAGCTTATCCTCCAGCATGGCATTAAGAAAGTGGAGCAGCAGATGACGCCGGCTGCGCCGCCCTAATATTGCCTTAAAGACGCAATCTACTTTGGGGTCGATGTTGTATATCATGGGTTGATAATAGGCCGTTGGGGAGGTGGGTGCAAGATGGAATTGGGAAAAAATATCCCGCTGTACAACTCGCATTTCGCACCCTGCTATCTAAATTTTCCGAATTATCGTCATGATGCGTGAAAAAATCATCACTCACGATAGCCGATATATTACAGCAAAATCAAACAATGGCAGATCAAACAGCAATTCAGAGTCACCGCCAAACCAGCATCACTACATAGCCTTGCTTTCTTGGCGACAATACCCCCCCTCTTCTCAACATTTCCTTGTTGAAAAGTCAACTATTTCAAATTGTACAGCGGTGTTGAGTGAGCTTGTCTCCAGTGTGTAATGAGGGTTATCCCGAATTTCGGAGCGGGGATCTCCATCGTCTTTTAATTGATGAGTCGAATCTGGCAGGGGCGCCCGGTGAGTTGGGCTAATTTCGTTACCGACAGTTTTCGTTCAGTCATAACGGCAATCATCTTTCCCCAGATGCGCTTTAAGGTCATCTTCCCCTGCATAACACTTTGAAATGTCTTGCTAAATACCAGTAACTGATTGATGATGTGAGCTATTTGCAAGCACTGGTAGTAATTCTTGGTCGCCAGATAACTCACCCGTGAAAATTTGTGCTCTAATGCATATCCATGATTTTTTTGGGTATTAAAGCCTTCGTTCTCTATTTTCCAGCGTAAGCGTCCGGTACGGCTCAATTCCGGTGCCGTATTCCAGTTGATGGGATAGGAGCTAATGTGAACGAACCGATTTTCAATTATCTGCCCCTCTTTGTCGGTGGTTGTCTCTATGCATTCCAGCCAGTGTAGTTTCACGCCATGATAGTCAATATCGTTAATCCATGTATAGTTTTGCTCAATGACATTATCCTGTTGCCGTAGAATGATTTTTCGTTGATTGCCGGATGTTAACTGGCACAAGGATTTAACCTCTTCCCAAACAGATGGCAGATTGCCATCCTTGAAGGTGACTATCCAGCCCCAACCATACTCTGAGCAAATTTCGAAGAATCCCTGATAAGGATAGAGTCCATCGGCAACCAGACAGATGGGTAGACGCGGAAACGCCGATTTCAACTTTTTTGCTAGGCGTTTGAATGCCTTACGCTCACAATCCTGTTTGTCATAGTTGCCCTCTTCGGGGTTTTCCAGCCACTCTGTGGCAATGGAGATGGCGAAGCCGTTAGCGGTAATCAGTTTGGCCTCTAAAACCATGTTATGCCAGCTACTTTTACCGCTGCTGTAGTCTTTGTGCAGCGCCTGTTCATGGGGACACTCTGTAAAACTATGAATCCCGCTCGCATCCACCGCAATGACAAACCATTCACCAAACAGCCGTTGATTGTGGAATATCTTCTTTTTCAACAGCGCCCTAACCATGGATTGAGTCAGTTTTTGCAGTTGATCCTCCGTGAGTTGTCGCATGACATTATCGACGGTATCCATATGAGGTAGCGGCATTTTGAACAACCGCTGGTAGTTTTTGCGAAAGCGTTTCTCTTCGCGCAGATTATTCATTTCATTACGAGAACCGGCTTTAAAGAGAAACATGGCAATGCAGGCCGTAATAAGAGCCGCCAAATCATAATTAGTAGATGTCCGGCACTCATCCAGCTCTCTCATCTGCTCAAAGAGAGCAGGAAAGAAGTGTGTGATGGTCAGGTGGAGTTGATAGACGACATCTTTGCGCTGTAATTTACGTTTATTCCGATTCTTTTTTTAGACCGGACGGATTGGTTCGAAGCTGATTTTCGTGCAGTTGACATGCGGTTACCTCTCAAAATTGGAGATATATGGGCTATTTTTGCTGGAAAAAATAATTTTTTTGCCAATGTAAGTTTATGAAGTTAGTCGGTTATGGAGCTGCCCCTGAATTGCTGAGATCAAATCTCTTAATACCCCGATCAAATATTTTGAACAGACAAATGGGTAAAAATCCGGCATTTTGTCTGTTTTTGCGAACGGGGAGTTTTGATGACCACATCCATAGAGAGCACGACACAATCAGTCGATGCCATGCCTATCATCAAGCACTATATGGACAAGCTAGAGATACCGGCACTGCTCAATAAATATGTTCCCAATAACACCGGGGCCGATATTGCTCCGGCGCAGGTCTTGTCGCTGCTGGTGATGAACCTGCTCAACGCCCCCACGCCGCTCTATCAAATCCCGCAATGGCTCGGCAAATATGTCGACGGGCTGGGAGAAGATATCGATATCGCCAATAAATACAACGATGATCGCTCTGCACGGGCGCTAACTCGTCTCTACGACGCCGATCGGGATAATCTGCTGGTCGAGTTAACCGCCAACGCGATTCGGGTCTGGCGTCTGGAATACGCCTGTATTCAGAACGATACCACCAGCATCACGCTCATCGGTGCTTACGATACCCCTTACCCGCATGCGGCGTTACCGCTACATGGTCACAACAAGGATTTCCGACCCGACTGCAAACAGTTAGTTTTTGGCTTGAACACCACCACCGATGGTTATGTTCCGTTAAGCTATCGGCTCTATGATGGCAATCAGGCCGACATCGCGACCCATCAGACCAACTGGCAGCAACTCAGAGAGCAACTGGGTAAGAGTGATTTCATCTATGTCGCCGACAGCAAACTCTGCTCCCAAGCCAACCTGGATGTGATTGCCTCGGCCGGAGGCCAGTTCATTACCGTGATGTCGCGCAATATCAAGGTGGCCAAACAGTTCACCCAGGCGGTTGAAGAGGGTTTCGAGCCGAAGTGGGATGCCGAGTGGAGCAAGCCCAACCCGCGCAAAAAAGGGAGTGAGCACCACTACGAGTTGCATGAAGCCGCAGAGCAGTGGCAAGGCTACCGCGTTATCTGGGTACGCTCATCCAGTAAAGCAGCGACCCAATCAAAACAACGCCATCATGACATCACAACCGCCTGTGCCAACCTGACTGCACTCCAACCCAAACTGAACCGCTATCACCTCAAAAGCCGCCAACAGATTGAAGCGGCAATCAAAGAGGCCGCAGGCTCTGCCGCAATCTATCTGGATATCCAACTCACCGAACAGTGCCAAACCGTATCCGTGAAGATAGGTCGTGGTCGCCCGGGAGCCGATAGCGAATACCAGCAACAAGAGGTCATCAGCTATCAGCTTAGCTGGCAAATCAAGCAGAGTGACATCGATAAGAAAGCCCGCAGCGATGGCCTGTTTCCCCTGTTGACTAACACCGATTTACCCCCTCTGGAGGTGTTGCAGACATATAAAAAACAACCCCATCTGGAGAAACGCTTTTTGGCCGGCAAGTCGGTACTGGAGATTGCGCCGGTCTTCCTGAAAGATACGCGCCGCATTGAGGCGATGATGCTACTCATCTTCATCGCCCTGATGATTCTGTCGCTGGTTGAGCGCGCTATCCGTAAAGCGATGGACGAACAGGCCATCACTGCGCTGCCTATCCGTCCCTCGGGCTTAAAGACCAAAGCGCCTACTTGGCGAGTTATCCGCCAATTCTTTACCGATATCAATCTGACACACATTCGCCAGAACGGCGTGATCATTCATCGTGAACTTAAGGGGCTAAGCGCGCTGCATCAGCAAGTACTCAGACTCATCGATGTTCCGCTGGCAGTCTACCAACAACTACAGCGCTCCTGGTGGGTATTTGTGGAGCCGTAATTGAAAAAATTTAGTACCCGATTTAATTCGGGAATTGTCTGTGCTAGGGTGCGAAATGTGTGGTACAAGCCAGTAGGGGCGGGTTTTAAACCCGCCCTGACACGCCGTTAATTACCGAAAATCGTTTGGGCAGGGCAGACACTACCAATTTACCAATGTTAAAAATAACGGTTGCCGCTCATTGCTTTCATCAATTACACCCAGTAAGTTTTTAACTTATACCAAAGGCCACTCCGTAATGAATTTTCGCCATAATCTGAGTATATTAAACGCTTTTCTTCTTTGTTTTGCTTTTTTAAGTCAATCGTTTAGCGCTCAAACGCTACAGTTGCAAAATGGTTGGAATCTGGTGATGACTATATTGCCAAGCCGATTTCGGGTCAAAATCTGCAACGGCTATTGTCGCGCTGGGCAGACACCCTCTCCTAGCGGGGAAGCGGTCGTACCCAGACCCACTAAAAACCCAATAGCCTCAAATAATAGTGTCATCCCGACGAATCAACGAATCGCTCCAAACCCGAGTATAAAGCTATAAAGCTATGGCAATGCAATGATTGGGAACAGGTTATCTGCATTGTCGGGCTGGTTTCGTAGAGACTGGTTTCAGGTTTCGTGGCCATGACCGCCTAAAAAGCACGGTTTGAATCACGCTCCTTACAACTTTAGTCTCTTTTTTAACTCCGCTAACTCAGCTAAAGCCTGCTCCCGCTCGGCTTGAGCCTGCTCTCGCTCGGCTTGAGCCCTTAATTCGCGCTCTATTGCCTGCTCTCGCTCGGCTTGAGCCCTTAATTCGCGCTCTATTGCCTGCTCCCGCTCGGCTTGAGCCTGCTCTCGCTCGGCTTGAGCCCTTAATTCGCGCTCTATTGCCTGTTCGCGCTCGGCTTGAGCCTGATCCCGCTCGGCTTGAGCCAGCTCCTGCGCACTTTTAGCTTGTTGTAGTTCCTGCTCCATCATATCGTGCTCATGCAGAATGGTTAAGTGCTCCCGCTGTGCATCAAGTCGGGAGAGGTAGAGATAACGAGCCTGTTTGTTAGCCGAAAATGTTCTGAGGGTATGCTGTGCCTGTCTCATCTCTTTGGTTCTCATCCATTGGGGTAAATTATTGCTATCAAGCCGATGTGCTTCCATAAAAAAGCGGATCCAGCGCTGGGCTTCGCTGGATACTATATCGTCTTTAAACTCAAAACGGTGCAGTTCGCAGATCGTGATACCGCCACACCGGTCACTTATCGCTCTGCCCGACTCATCAAGCAGAGCATAGTGTCGTAGTGGTGGAGGTGGTTGGCTCTTAGTTTGAGTCGCTGTCTTTGCGGCTTGTTGGGCCGCATTGAGCCGTTTATGTCCAAACGACTCGGTTAACAGCCAGATGGAGTAAACGGGTTGTAGTTCATCGTAGTTCATCCCCTCTTCTAGCTGCTCCTGATAGAGGTGGCACCAACTATAGACTATACGCTCTGGCAGCGAGGTGTAATTTTTACGCTGAATCTCTAACTGAAACTGGCGGCCACGGCTATCTTCGGCTCTGATATCGACAATATGGAGCTTGTCAGTCTCATAATCTTTACTGCTGTAGGGGTTAAGGATAGTCACTTTAACCAGCGGGTAGCGCAGCTTATCCTCCAGCATGGCATTAAGAAAGTGGAGCAGCAGATGACGCCGGCTGCGCCGCCCTAATATCGCCTTAAAGACGCAATCTACTTTGGGGTCGATGTTGTATATCATGGGTTGATAATAGGCCGTTGGGGAGGTGGGTGCAAGATGGAATTGGGAAAAAATATCCCGCTGTACAAGCCAGTAGGGGCGGGTTTTAAACCCGCCCTGACACGCCGTTAATTACCGAAAATCGTTTGGGCAGGGCAGACACTACCAATTTACCAATGTTAAAAATAACGGTTGCCGCTCATTGCTTTCATCAATTACACCCAGTAAGTTTTTAACTTATACCAAAGGCCACTCTCGTAATGAATTTTCGCCATAATCTGAGTATATTAAACGCTTTTCTTCTTTGTTTTGCTTTTTTAAGTCAATCGTTTAGCGCTCAAACGCTACAGTTGCAAAATGGTTGGAATCTGGTGATGACTATATTGCCAAGCCGATTTCGGGTCAAAATCTGCAACGGCTATTGTCGCGCTGGGCAGACACCCTCTCCTAGCGGGGAAGCGGTCGTACCCAGACCCACTAAAAACCCAATAGCCTCAAATAATAGTGTCATCCCGACGAATCAACGAATCGCTCCAAACCCGAGTATAAAGCTATAAAGCTATGGCAATGCAATGATTGGGAACAGGTTATCTGCATTGTCGGGCTGGTTTCGTAGAGACTGGTTTCAGGTTTCGTGGCCATGACCGCCTAAAAAGCACGGTTTGAATCACGCTCCTTACAACTTTAGTCTCTTTTTTAACTCCGCTAACTCAGCTAAAGCCTGCTCCCGCTCGGCTTGAGCCAGCTCTCGCTCGGCTTGAGCCTGCTCTCGCTCGGCTTGAGCCCTTAATTCGCGCTCTATTGCCTGCTCCCGCTCGGCTTGAGCCAGCTCTCGCTCGGCTTGAGCCCTTAATTCGCGCTCTATTGCCTGATCCCGCTCGGCTTGAGCCAGCTCCTGCGCACTTTTAGCTTGTTGTAGCTCCTGCTCCATCATATCGTGCTCATGCAGAATGGTTAAGTGCTCCCGCTGTGCATCAAGTCGGGAGAGGTAGAGATAACGAGCCTGTTTGTTAGCCGAAAATGTTCTGAGGGTATGCTGTGCCTGTCTCATCTCTTTGGTTCTCATCCATTGGGGTAAATTATTGCTATCAAGCCGATGCGCTTCCATAAAAAAGCGGATCCAGCGCTGGGCTTCGCTGGATACTATATCGTCTTTAAACTCAAAACGGTGCAGTTCGCAGATCGTGATACCGCCACACCGGTCACTTATCGCTCTGCCCGACTCATCAAGCAGAGCATAGTGTCGTAGTGGTGGAGGTGGTTGGCTCTTAGTTTGAGTCGCTGTCTTTGCGGCTTGTTGGGCCGCATTGAGCCGTTTATGTCCAAACGACTCGGTTAACAGCCAGATGGAGTAAACGGGTTGTAGTTCATCGTAGTTCATCCCCTCTTCTAGCTGCTCCTGATAGAGGTGGCACCAACTATAGACTATACGCTCTGGCAGCGAGGTGTAATTTTTACGCTGAATCTCTAACTGAAACTGGCGGCCACGGCTATCTTCGGCTCTGATATCGACAATATGGAGCTTGTCAGTCTCATAATCTTTACTGCTGTAGGGGTTAAGGATAGTCACTTTAACCAGCGGGTAGCGCAGCTTATCCTCCAGCATGGCATTAAGAAAGTGGAGCAGCAGATGACGCCGGCTGCGCCGCCCTAATATCGCCTTAAAGACGCAATCTACTTTGGGGTCGATGTTGTATATCATGGGTTGATAATAGGCCGTTGGGGAGGTGGGTGCAAGATGGAATTGGGAAAAAATATCCCGCTGTACAAGCCAGTAGGGGCGGGTTTTAAACCCGCCCTGACACGCCGTTAATTACCGAAAATCGTTTGGGCAGGGCAGACACTACCAATTTACCAATGTTAAAAATAACGGTTGCCGCTCATTGCTTTCATCAATTACACCCAGTAAGTTTTTAACTTATACCAAAGGCCACTCTCGTAATGAATTTTCGCCATAATCTGAGTATATTAAACGCTTTTCTTCTTTGTTTTGCTTTTTTAAGTCAATCGTTTAGCGCTCAAACGCTACAGTTGCAAAATGGTTGGAATCTGGTGATGACTATATTGCCAAGCCGATTTCGGGTCAAAATCTGCAACGGCTATTGTCGCGCTGGGCAGACACCCTCTCCTAGCGGGGAAGCGGTCGTACCCAGACCCACTAAAAACCCAATAGCCTCAAATAATAGTGTCATCCCGACGAATCAACGAATCGCTCCAAACCCGAGTATAAAGCTATAAAGCTATGGCAATGCAATGATTGGGAACAGGTTATCTGCATTGTCGGGCTGGTTTCGTAGAGACTGGTTTCAGGTTTCGTGGCCATGACCGCCTAAAAAGCACGGTTTGAATCACGCTCCTTACAACTTTAGTCTCTTTTTTAACTCCGCTAACTCAGCTAAAGCCTGCTCCCGCTCGGCTTGAGCCTGCTCTCGCTCGGCTTGAGCCCTTAATTCGCGCTCTATTGCCTGCTCTCGCTCGGCTTGAGCCCTTAATTCGCGCTCTATTGCCTGCTCCCGCTCGGCTTGAGCCCTTAATTCGCGCTCTATTGCCTGATCCCGCTCGGCTTGAGCCAGCTCCTGCGCACTTTTAGCTTGTTGTAGCTCCTGCTCCATCATATCGTGCTCATGCAGAATGGTTAAGTGCTCCCGCTGTGCATCAAGTCGGGAGAGGTAGAGATAACGAGCCTGTTTGTTAGCCGAAAATGTTCTGAGGGTATGCTGTGCCTGTCTCATCTCTTTGGTTCTCATCCATTGGGGTAAATTATTGCTATCAAGCCGATGTGCTTCCATAAAAAAGCGGATCCAGCGCTGGGCTTCGCTGGATACTATATCGTCTTTAAACTCAAAACGGTGCAGTTCGCAGATCGTGATACCGCCACACCGGTCACTTATCGCTCTGCCCGACTCATCAAGCAGAGCATAGTGTCGTAGTGGTGGAGGTGGTTGGCTCTTAGTTTGAGTCGCTGTCTTTGCGGCTTGTTGGGCCGCATTGAGCCGTTTATGTCCAAACGACTCGGTTAACAGCCAGATGGAGTAAACGGGTTGTAGTTCATCGTAGTTCATCCCCTCTTCTAGCTGCTCCTGATAGAGGTGGCACCAACTATAGACTATACGCTCTGGCAGCGAGGTGTAATTTTTACGCTGAATCTCTAACTGAAACTGGCGGCCACGGCTATCTTCGGCTCTGATATCGACAATATGGAGCTTGTCAGTCTCATAATCTTTACTGCTGTAGGGGTTAAGGATAGTCACTTTAACCAGCGGGTAGCGCAGCTTATCCTCCAGCATGGCATTAAGAAAGTGGAGCAGCAGATGACGCCGGCTGCGCCGCCCTAATATCGCCTTAAAGACGCAATCTACTTTGGGGTCGATGTTGTATATCATGGGTTGATAATAGGCCGTTGGGGAGGTGGGTGCAAGATGGAATTGGGAAAAAATATCCCGCTGTACAAGCCAGTAGGGGCGGGTTTTAAACCCGCCCTGACACGCCGTTAATTACCGAAAATCGTTTGGGCAGGGCAGACACTACCAATTTACCAATGTTAAAAATAACGGTTGCCGCTCATTGCTTTCATCAATTACACCAGTAAGTTTTTAACTTATACCAAAGGCCACTCGTAATGAATTTTCGCCATAATCTGAGTATATTAAACGCTTTTCTTCTTTGTTTTGCTTTTTTAAGTCAATCGTTTAGCGCTCAAACGCTACAGTTGCAAAATGGTTGGAATCTGGTTGCGATATACAGGGAGGTATGGCGCAGGCAAGCACATGTATCCGATATATTTAGCGCTGATGGCATTGAGCGCCGGTTTGCGTTTATTGAGGGGGATGGCAATTTTATGATGTGGCGGGCGATACCGGTTCGCTCGGTGGTGAGCTGCTCTCCTCGCTACAGAATCGGGGCGTTTGGGTTAAGGTGGCTACCTCTACGACCGTAGAAATTACTCTCGGTGGAGCATCGGCTACAATTGATCCGCAACAGTTACAGTCGGGGTGGAATTTAGTCGGGTTTGGTCCTGAGTTAACCGCTATAGAGCAGATGCTGATACATACGGCGGCTAACCGGTTACAGATTTTACGCCTGTTTGCCTTTGTGGAGGGTGGCTGGCAGTTTCGTGATATTTTGAGTGAACAGGGTTCACTGGAGCAGCTCGATCCCGACTATGGCGTCTGGGTCTATACGCAGCAGCCGTTAATCATTACCCAAAACGGGGTTGAAGCCGATACAATCGACTTGGGCGAGGGCTTAACCGCAACACTCTTTGCTACAACGGCAGGGGGTGAGATGACCGATTTAAGTTTCGATTTAGGCAGTGGTGAAACGGCAAGAACGGTTACGGTATCGGCTCCCTCTGCTGTGAGTTACACCCTGCGTATTGGTGATGCTAACGACAATTTTTACCCCGATATCGCCGTGACAACGGCTGCAAATGATCTGACTGCTCTGGAGCCCTTCACCACAGGCTTACAGCTCTATGTTTACGGCATGCCGGCTGAAGCCGGTTCACCAACGCTGCTGCAGGATGTGGCTGTGTATAGTGGTGACAACTACTTAGATACTTTAATCGATCCGGTAACCGGCCTCACGCTGGATGAATTGGCGGAAGGGACGACTTTAACACTGCAAAAAGAGGGCTATCTGGATGTGGCTCTGACCGTTGAGAGCGGACAGAGTGTGTTATACGCCATTATGCAGCAGGCCTCCTCGACCCATGGTCAGCTCATAGAGAATCAATACAATAGTGATGACTATGTCGCTAGCCGACCACTCGATGCTAGTGCGCCATTAACCGTCCCCTCAAATGGCGATCACCAACTCGGAGCGGTACTGCTGCACCGTGCCGGACGCAATAATCCGAATCAAAGTATCAATATTAGGGTGACGCCCTATCAGGGACTGGATGCGATTAACGATGTCGAGACGCTATCACAACAGGTGGCGAGTGACTTTATTGAGGCATACTCTCCTACAGGGGCCTCGAATCCTGATGAACTCAATAGTAACCCCTTCTGGAGTTGGCAGATTATCGCCGGTGCTCAGATGGAAGTGACCGACATGACCACCGGCGAGGTGATCACCGATAGAAGTAGCAGTACGCTGGGCGCTTATGCCACGATTGATCCCTATCAGGCGACACTTATTAGCGGTAAAGCGGAGGAGTATCAGGCACTGCTACAGGAGTTTGGCCAAAGCAGCGACTACCCTGCTGTGGTTGATCTCTATGTGCGGGGGGCTCAGGGTTGGCAGCTAGCCTCAACCGGAGTGCGTTTTATCGACCCGACGCTGGATGAGGCAACAGAGGGTGTCGATATCTACGATGCGCAGGAGAGTTATGCGGTTGCCGGCCAGCTACCGCTAAATCGGTTAATTATAGCCCCTGCAACCACGGGGACACTTATGACCCAAGATAGCGGTGGTGGGCTGTTTGACTATGTTTTTGTGCTCAAACAGCTAACTCCGGTTACCCGTGATATGACGGTAACGGTGACCGATACCGCTGGTGCCCCGTTAGCTAATGCACTGGTATCGCTTAACTGGGGACTGCGCGAGTTGAGCGATAGTCGTGGTCAGGTTGTGTTTAGTGATATCGCTATGCCCCTGACCGAAGCCTCTTTAAATCTGGAGGCACTACGGAACGATCACTACCGTAATGGGATGGCACTGAGTGTCGGTGATCTACTTAATAATACCGAACCGGCCTACACACTACAGCTACGACCAGTCAATGAAACCGCCACGATTCGTGGCACCATTACCGATGTTGTCACCGGCGAGCCGCTGGAAAAGGCGACCGTACGCCTGATCACGCCTGCTGCCCTATCACAGTTAAGCTATGACGAGGGGACATTTACCGCCTATAACGATCCACAGGCGAACTATCGTTGGCAGATTAGAGCACGAGATGTTCTAGCTAGTAGCGGCGGTCGGTTGTTGCGACTGCTCGATAGTGACTGGGTTGAGATTAAAGCGGATAGTGGTGCGAATGAGGGGTATCAGTTAACCGAAAGTGAAGTCGTACAGGCGCTGCTAGTGGCCGAAGAGGGCCAGGATAGCAGTGCGTTATTCTATATGGTAGGGGATTACGATCTGACACTGACGGTTGAGTACGATATCGACCAGGATGGCACCGCCGATTTTAGCGAAACATCGGGTGATGGTATGGGAGTGAGTGTTTCACTCAATCCTGCCTATATTACCGCTAATGGTCGTGGTGAGAGTGACAGCGACTATAGTCTCGATGGCAGCATAGCGCAGGGCTTTTTTGTGCTGCGCCGCTTAGGTAGCACCGTAGCGCAACCGAGTGTGCTGTGGCAGTTAGATACCCCCCATGAGACGATTGAGCTTAACCAACAACCGACGCCAATCCTTAACTGGCGCTATCTGCTGGATCAGCTCTCTACACCGCAGCGGGTATTTGATTTAATTGCCGATGGTTCGATTGAAAATAGCCAACTGACACTGCGTGCGATGGTGACGGTTGATGGCGTGAGTCGTAGTTATAGTCAACATGTCGATTTAGCGATTCCCTATAGCGATGAGCCGTTAGAGACGCTGGCGCTACACCATGGCACCGCTGTGCCCGGAGGGGGGGAGCGGAGCGGACGCTAAGTAGTGATGCGAATGGTTATTACCAATTTTCTGAAATTAATACCATCTATAGTGGCAGCGATAGCTCCTACCTGCGTTTAAGTGTCGAAAGAGAGGGCTATGATGAGCATCCACTGGAACTCATTCCCGCCTTTAGTCTCGATAACCCTGCGACCGCTGAGCTAGAGGATGTGGTCGAGTTGAATATCGCGTTAGATGCTATTCCGGCACGGGATGTGATCGTGACTGTCGAGCTTGGTACATCTGGTGTCGCTGAGGGGGCAACGGTCTATTTAGGAGATCTGCAGCAGGTGACTGATGCCAATGGCCAAGCCACCTTTAGTGCGGTACCTGAGGGCTCCTATCCTCTGTCGATAGTTGCCGCTACTAGCGGTTATGAACTAGAGGGCGATAACACTATTGTTGTAGCGCAAGAGTTTGATAGCGAAGGTAATCTTCTCTCAACCCCTCAGTCTGAAACCATATCGTTGGTTGCGGTGGAGTGGGTTTCGCCGTTGCCGCCGGTAATTGATGCGACGATTAGTAGTGTTGACAGTAGTGGCACCGTGGTAGTTGAAGGAAGCGTTATAGAGTATCGTTTAGAGAATAACCAAATCTACCCGACTGCGTATGGTATTGCCGATGATGGTGAGAGGATGCGCCAGGCCGTTACTATTATTGTGAATGGCGAAGCAACGCCGCTAGTCCTGGATCAAGACTCCGTTTTTCGTACCACAGTTAATCTGCGAGAGGGGCGCAACCACCTCAATCTAACTGCTCGTAATAGTGTTGGCGTAGCTAGCAGCCAGCCGGCTATGCGTGTCTATTTTCCCGATTTTGGGAGTGTGACCGGCGTGTTGAGCTATACTCCGGATGGCGGTAGTAGTCAGGCGGCCGCTAATGCTAGGGTGACCTTAATGGATGGTCGCGGTCAGGGACGGGTGACCCGAGCCGATGCCGAGGGGAATTTCCGCTTTACTGCGCTGCAGGCGGGTCAGAGCTACCGCTTAGGGGCTTTGTTAGAGAGCGATGGGGTACGCTATACGCTTTCGGCTGACGCGAGCAACACCTTGACCGCGCCATCAGGCAGTCGGCTCGACTTAGGCACCAAAGCACTGGTTGAACAGGCACTGCAGCAGACTATTAATGGCGCACCGATTGTGCAGATTAATCCACCGGTTTTGACCGGAAGTGTGGTCACGGTGACAGGGCGCCTTGGTAACTTTAATGGCAGTGCGGAACTGATTGTTAATCGTGAGCCGGTTGAGACCTTAACCTTAACCCAAAATGGCACCTTGTGGGATTTTAGTACCACTGTGACTCTAATCGAACCGCAAAATGGTATCACCGTTCGGGCGACTAACCTGAATGGGCAATCCAATCTGGCACCGCCGCGTCTGATAACACTCAATACGATTGAATATGGTAGCGTCGGTTTAACCATTGAGTCACCGGCCGGTATCGGTACCGAGGGGCGGCTGCAGGTGATGAATGCCGAAAACCGAATTGTGATAGACCGACCGACGATTTTGACCGGAACCACGACGACTATTACCTTAAATAATCTCCCCTTTGGCAGCTATAGCTATCAGCTATTTATGCCCGGTTTTGTGGGGCAATTAAACAACTTTGTGGTCGATGAGGCGAGTGAATCGGCCTCAGTCACACTCTCTTCAACTGGCATTGATCTCTCTTGGATCTCCTTTAATAGTGTCGTGGCGGAGCCTCAAAGTGAAGGTTCAACCTTGGCAAAGATGAGCGGTAACTTAGTGCTAACGGTACCTCAGAGCCGAGTGGAGAGTTTGGGTAATCAGCTACCGCTAGCGATGCAGCTAATGCACGGTAGTCGCGAGGGTGTGCTATCACAGCCGGTTGGCTTACCGGCAGAGCTGCCTGATGCCGATACCATCACTACTGTAGCAGATCAGACTATCTATACCTTTTCGTGGACAGCCTATCGCGAGATGGAGCCGGGGGTTAACCGCTTTTCACTGCGGGTTTCGACCCAGAGGGGGGAGTTTAACTACCCGAACAGGCCATTTGAGTTGGCACTAGTTGAAGATTTGAACCAGACTAACACACCACCTGTGGCCGATGCCGGTAGTGATCAGACTGTCTCTGCCGGGGTCGCGGTGACCTTAGAGGGCAGCGCCAGTAGTGATACCGAGTCGCCCGCTTTAGCCTATCACTGGATGCAGCTTGATGGTCCGCCTACCCGTCTGACGAATCCGACTAGCGCGACACCGACCTTTATGGCACCGAGCCTGCTCAATGGTGCCGAACTCACTTTTGAGTTGACTGTATTTGATGCTCAAGGGGGCAGAGTCGTGATCGGGTGGTGATTACCGTGGAAGCGGGCGGCGGCTTCCCGCAGCCGGTTACCGGTGGTGGGCAGTTAACAACATATTTTAATGTACAAACCGGCAGTCATGATAATTTTGCTCTTGATTTTGATCGCATTGATTTTTTTGAAAATCATCTCGTAATATCGCGCTTGATAGCTCAGGGAGAGATAGAGTCATTACCCTACCAAATTAACGGCAATATTCTGAAAATAGGCTCAAGTGAGGAGTTTTGGGAGTATGAGCTGATTGAGAGCAATACCGACTATCTGCTGCTGCGTTTAAAAGGTGATATTAATAATCCTACTATGCGCTGGTACTCTAACGAAGCCGTAGCACGCGACTGGTTTAATGCGAACCGCGTTGTGCCGCCAAGCACTCCGATAGTGATCAATGGTAGCCTTGATGATTGGGCTAATGTTGACGATGTTGGTAACCGTGGGACTCGCTCCTCCATCATTAGCATAACTAATATTCGTTATGCTCAGGACATTGATAATCTCTATGTGTTAGTCGAAGCGAGTAGTGATATCAGCGCTTTTGTTTCGACTAGCAGTCAAGAGGGGCAACACCGGTTTCAGTTTAGTTTAAAGGCGCTTGAGTTTACTATATTAGGCGATCCGACTACTGCGACTTTAGTTAACACGAATAATAACAGCCAATTAGATACGCTATCGGTTGCTAATGGTGACTATTCGATAAATGGCAACATACTGGAGTTGCGTTTACCAAAATCATATCTTGCTAGTAGTATCATTAATGCAAACCTCATCTCTGAATCAGCGAGTTTTGCGGCTGTGAATAGTGACAATAGATATTACTATTCAATTTCGCAACGCCCTTCGCTATTACTTGATCCCGAAGCGCAGCAGAATCCTCTCTTTACGACTACCGAACAGGCGTTGTCAGGAGTTTGGTGGGCCAGTGTGGTTGATGATGGCGTTTTGGCTAATGGAGCTGTAGATAACCATGCTGAAGAGTTAAATCAATGGCTCCATCTAGCGATGCAGGGAGGTGGTAGCTACTACTATTCACTCTTTACTGATTCGGGTGAAGTGTTGGATGTCGGTTATGATAGAGAGATAGTGATTGATGATACAGAACAAACCTTGACGGTTACCGAAAGTGATAGTCAGAATCGGTCAATCATAGATTTTGACCCTGTTACTGGAACGGCACTTATCTCTCGACAACAGTTAGCTACTGATGGTTTAAGCTATTTTGTCACCGATACCACTAACTTAGTCCGCACCCGTCCGCTTCCGGCCACTCCGCTAGCTGATCTCAATGGTGAGGTGCTCTACTTTGTCGGTATTGATCAAACCGGACAGTTTGCGACCGGTTACCCGATTAAACAGCTCTTTAGTGCCGGTAATATGGTCGGTGGCGAGTTAGTCGGAGAGGTGGTGACGGCACAAAAACTGGCTACTCTTATTGACCAGCCGAATGAGTATCACCGTTATCGGGTCGAGGGCAATCAACTGATTCTCTTTAGTGATTCCCACACCCAGGAAAATCTGCGCCTGACTCTTGAGACCAATGGTACTGGTGAGCTGCAATTTATCACCACCGGTGGTGCGCAGTTTTATGCCTATCGCAGTGACGGTGAAGCGCAAAACCGCTGGGCTAGCAGCCAGCGCTATCCAGTTGCTAATGCAGCAATGAGTGTTGATGGGGTGAATAGTGACTGGGCGGATATTATCGGCGTTGCGACTTCTACAGAGAGCCAGCCACTCTCTGCGGCGATACATATTAACGATATTAAAGTCGCCAGCGATGGGACTAACCTCTACGTCAATATTGAAGCCGATCGCGAGATTAGCCCGTTCCTGAGTGCTACCAGTGCTGAAGGGTGGGATCATGAACTGCTGTTTGGTTTTGGCGGTTGGGATTTTGAGATTTGGAGTCGTGATGGACTCACTGCGCGTAGTGATAACCCCTTCGATCCTGATGGCAGTTCGGTTGATATTACCAACTACGGTGGTCAATTGGTGGTAAACGGCGCTACTGCTGAGCTGAAAGTACCGCTTGATCTACTACCGCAGTTTAATAACACTATCGGGATGCAGCTACAGTTTAAGGCGGTGCAGCCACAAATTGATGGCGGTAATGACTATAGCTATAGCGGTGGTGGTCTGTTACTAGATGCCAATTCGATTATCCGGCCCGAACTACAGACCCCGCGCCTGCTGTCACGCATCTGGTGGACCACTCACAATGATGACGGTACTCGTCAGGATGGGTCTGTTGACGATACAACGGGTGAAGAGCCGGGTGGCGAGACGCTGGTAGGTAATCCTGATGGTAGCTGGACTATAAGTAACGGCGATGGGGTCTATAACTTCACCGCTGACAGAGTTACCCTTCTCGATAGCCTTAATACCGTGATCTTAAATGAGAGGGATGGTCAGGGCCGGGTGGTCTATCGGGTTAACCCGGAGGGAACTCAGCTTTTCGGCCAATGGCAGAAAATGGCACCCGATGGCAGTTGGTGGGCCGACTATGAGACTTGGAACGGTCAAATGATGGCACCGCTGCCCGATAGTGCGCCTGAGGCGGTTTATGGCCAATATAATAGTGGCGGGGCGCTGCTTAACTGTCTGGAACTGCGCGGTGAGCAGACGCTGATCTACCCACCTACCAGTCGAAATATCCCAACCGATGTGCGCAATCGCTCAATTCAGACCTCGCTGTCGCTCGCAGCGGTGCAACCGGTGACGAATAGTGTGTTGACCCTGCATCAATTGACGCAGGAGCCGGATGGTTCACACTATATGTTACGCTCTCAGGGCACGACGCCACTGGGGTTAGCCTATCGTAAACGGGTCAATAGCTGTACTCAGGCACCGGCAACGATCACGCCGCCGGCAATGGGTCACGCCTACTACCGTATGAGCGGCCAAAATGGGGTGCTAGAGAGTTGTGCGGTGATTGACCCATCTAGCGGCCGTTTTACCCTCTATCGTGACAACACAACGACAGAACCTAACCTCTCCGGTCAGCTTTTTGTTCAGGTCGATGCGTTGCGCTTAGTGGCGGATGATGGTCAAACTGAGTTCAATATTCACCGTACCTCACCTCTCTTTGATGATGGCAGTTATATCGTGCGAATGGATCAATCGGCTGACTACTACCACCGTCTGCAGAGCGTTAGTTGTGACTACGATACCCTGCCGCCTACTATGACAGTCATGCCTTCGGGAGCTGTATCGGGTGAGTTTGTGTTAGATAACACAGAGTCGGTCTATATCCCGTTTGATGATTATGAGCTGATATCGGGCAGTGTCACTTTTGTGGATGAGTTAGGTAACCCGATAGCGGTGCCGACCGATGCTAAAGTGCGCTTTGTGCCTAACCGCTATATTGCCATTAATGACTATAACTACAGTATCGATTGTGCGGTGCGGAGTGATGGCTCTTTTGGTAATGGTGGCTGTTATGCCTACTCCAACCGCTTTAACGGGCTCTACCTCTCATTGGCATATGATGTTGCTGAAACTTGGCAAGTGGTGCTCTATAAAGATCACCTACAGGATATTTCGGGCTGGAACTGTGGTGAAGATGCTTACCTTTATATGGGTGATAATATCGAAAATACGATCTTTGAGCCCTTTACTGTAGCGCCGACAGACTATCAGGATCGCTCTGGCGATGTGTGTGATAGTGGCTCAAGTGGTGGTGAGACGACCACACCGCTATTTCGTCCGCTAAACGATACCGGCTTGGTATGGGGCGGTAACTACCCCGAAGGTAATAACACGACCTGTATTGGTGAAACGATTGAGCAGCAGGATTGTGCTCATGGTCGCGATGCAGAGGCGCTGGCCGGTACGCTAACTAAAATGGGTGCTGGTCATGCTGGTTTTGATTACACCAAGCTGGGCGCTAATGGTCAGCGATTAGCGATACAGGATGGGGTCTATGATGCTTTAAATGGCAGCGAGGCGGCCGGAACAAAGTGGAGCTGTGTGCAGGATAATGTCACCGGTTTGATATGGGAAGTTAAAACCGATGATGGTGGGATTCACGATAAGGACAATACTTACCGTTGGGGTGGGGTGACGGCGCTGCTGACTGGTGAGTTTGGTACCCGCTATAGCGACTGGGATGAGCTGGTTATTGGTAGTAACAATGAGATGCTGTGCGGTTTTAGTGACTGGCGGGTGCCTTCGGTGCATGAGTTGACTTCGTTGGTGAACAGTCATCAAAGCAATCTAGCTATTGACACCAACTTTTTTCCTAATAGTGGCTCTAGCCTATTTTGGTCGGGCTCGCCTCGTGCAAATCTCTCCAGCTATGGGTGGGCCGTGAATTTCAACTATGGTAATGTTGGCGATGTCGGTCGTCTTAGTCCTTACGGCGTGCGACTGGTTCGTAGTAGAGAATAATTGTTATTTGTAATTTTTTGTTCCCATGCTTTCCTTGGGAGTGTATTAGGAGTATTTCGATGAGACTGAATAGTGCATTATGGCTGGCAGCTATTGCTATAGCTACTCTACCAGTATCCCTACAGGCTCAAATCTGCGAAGTAACTATTCCTCGTTTAGCGCCCGATAGTCGCTATATTGACCATGGGAATGGTACTGTGACTGATAGTGTTACCGGATTGATGTGGAAACAGTGTAGCGAAGGGCAGAGCGGTAGTGGCTGTAGCAGTGGTAGTGCTGAAATATTTACTTGGGATGCTGCCCTACAGCGTCCCGCTACGCTAAACAGTTCTGGTGGTTTTGCCGGTTATGGCGATTGGCGATTACCTAACCGTCATGAACTCTACTCGTTAGTAGAAGTCGCTTGTGCCAGTCCTTCTATTAATTTGACCTATTTTCCCAATACATCTTCAGGTATCTTCTGGTCGTCATCGGTTGTTGCGGATCTTAACGGTAATGCTTGGTTTGTTGATTTTAATATTGGTAGATCTAACTATAATTACAGCCGTACGAGTACAGATTTTGTGCGACTGGTTCGCGGTGGAACATTTTGATTTTGATCTTGATTTTTTCGTTCAGGTATTCCGAAGGTGTAGTGTGTAGGTCGGGTTAGCCCGTAGGGCGTAACCCGACGCCGGATAGGTTCAGGGGGATTGTCGGGTTACGCTGCGCTAACCCGACCTACACACTTGATTTTTTTTCGTTCAGATACTTTGAAGATGTAGGTCGGGTTAGCCCGCAGGGCGTAACCCGACACACACTCGCTGGATATTGTACGTCAATGACGTATTGTTCACTCCATGATTATCTTCGAGACAACAGTTTTCACCAAAATTATTCATTCACTGATGCCCGATGATGAGTATCGCCTGCTCCAAAATCACATAATTGAATCTCCTGATACGGGGGAGCTAATTAAAGGAAGTGGAGGACTTCGAAAAGTTCATTGGAAACTTCAAGGTCGTGGAAAACGAGGTGGTGTTCGGGTAATCTACTACTGGGCGATAAATGACGATCAAATTTTCATGCTCTATGAATATCCAAAGAGTGAGCAAGAGAATTTAACCCATGAGCAGTTGTCAGCGCTTAAAAAACTTGTTGAGTCGGAGTTCAGATAATGAAAGATGAACATTTCAAAGAGCTAGTGGCTAGCATTGAAGAAGCGGGTAAAATTCACAGAGGAGAGGAGAAGCCTTCTCGGTCATACGAATTGCCAGAGCCTGATGTGAAAGCTATAAGGGAGGGAATTGGTTTTTCTCAGTCGAAGTTTGCCGCGTTAATTGGCGTTAATGTGCGCACATTGCAACATTGGGAACAAGGCCACCGGCACCCAACTGGTCCGGCCAAGATCTTATTAAGACTTGTGCAATCTGATCCCGTATCGGTATTCAAAAATCTGCACATAAATCACATATAACGGATAAGGTTAGTGTGTAGGTCGGGTTAGCCCGTAGGGCGTAACCCGACGCTGGATAGGTTCAGGGGATTGTCGGGTTACGCTGCGCTAACCCGACCTACACACTACACACTGAGGGCGACTTCACTTAGATGAGAGGGTTAGCTACCCCCGACCTATTGAACGCTACGGACTAAACGAACATAGTTGAAGACCCTCAACGCATCGCCCTGAGGCCCGTGGCTTTGGGGATAGTCAGCGGCATTGCCACTTTTCGGATCACTGCGTTGAGCACCGGCGCCATGGACATCCAACCAACTTTTGCCACCATCCATTGAGCCGATGGCTCTGCCAAAAGCGATGTAGGCTCCATACCCTCCACTGATTTCGCCGAGAGTGGCGTGGGTAGTACTGCTCCAGTAATAGGGGGCATCGGTCTGCCCTGCCTCATTGGTGATTGCGCTGACGCCAAAGAGTGAGTCGATGGCCGCTCGGTTAGCGTGGGTATCCGGAGAGAGGCTGTAGTCCAATAGGCTTTGTAACTCTTTGATAGTTGGCAGACGCCAGTCACGATACCCTAGATGGTTTTCGCTATTGCGTTGTTCGGCTAGCTTTAAGGCCTCCTCCCAGTTGAGACCGACACCACTATCGCTAGCCTGCCACATTAGCTGGGTCGCCTCATCTGTAATGGTGCCATCGCCGTTGGAGACGAATCGGTTGCTACCGTAAGTAGGGTTATCTCGGACGCACAGAGTATAGAAGGTTTTATCAGATCCTTGCATAGTGGTGGGATAGCCTTTGATACGGCCATCGGCAAAATTGACCCCAAAAACGGTTTCATCGCCATTCATGGTGGTGGAGACATATCGGGTAGCGGAGACAAACTGGGCATCAATGAGTCGTTCGTTGGCAGAGGTATCGCCATAGCCAAAGCCAAAATAGCGAGTATCAATAAAGGGGGTAAGTCCACTAGTCTCGCTGCCGGTATAGCTACTAGGATCGAGTCCGCGAAAGTCGATGAGTGAGTAGAGTGTTTTGATGTCTGGTAAGCGCCAATCGTTGTAACCGGCGAGTGAGAGGCTCTCACAATAGTCAATCGCAGCGCTGTAGCTCAATTTATCCTTGGCGGTGATGCTCTGATCGTTGGTTAGATCAGGGCTCTGCATCCACATCAAGCCGGTTATTTGATCGCTCACCGTACCCTCTTCATGGAGAAGATAGCTAGCCTGATTTCCCTGTTGCTGCCCATCTTGGCCATAAAAGGGCGAGCCACTCGTCGGACAGTCGATAGGCGTGGTCGCATTAAAGCACTGCGCCTGCATCGTATCGACAATGGGATAGGTTGGTTTTGCCGATGAGTCTGGATTAGTCTCATCGGCTTCGGTTGTATCGAGGGATGGCTCTTCTTGTGTTGGTGAGTCAGTCTTATCGGTATCTGTAGGCGTGAGCGAGGAGGGGCTCTTCTCATCGGCTTGTGTGGGCTGGCTACTGTTGTCTGAAGAGCTGGAGCAGCTAGAGAGGAGTAGCAGTGCTAGAGTGTGTAAAAGATAACGATTCATAGTGATGGTTCCTTAAATTGAGGGGGGAATATCATACAAAACCTATCGGTGTGAGGTTACTAATGTACCCTAGATCACAACCCCGCGCGAGGGTAGAGCAGCCGTTTGAGCGGTAGATCCTTGCCACCGGTTAGCTGCTCTCGTTGCACTAAAAAGAGCTCTGCGGTGGCTAACGCATCACTGAGTGCGTTGTGGGCTCTATAGAGTGGCAGTTGGGCGTGTTGACGCAGTGTAGCTAGGCGCAGATCACCGCGCCTTATCGGCAGGTTGCGCCGCTGCATCTGGCGGCGGGCGAGCCATTCGGTATCGATGACCGGTACTATCCAGCGGCAGCCGTAAATGATTTCGATAGCTCGGCCGATAAAGTTAAGCTCCATCGCGGCGTGGTGGGCTAGCATCACCCGTCCAGCGATGAGGGGGAGGATCTGGTTGAGTGCCTCTTCTAGGGGGAGGCCGGCGGCGGCATCGGTATCGGTAATTCCGTGGATAATCGCACTCGGTTCGGGAATCGCTTGCGCCGGACGGACTAAGAGGTGGAGACTCTGTTGTAGTTCGATGATCTCGCCATTGAGATGGAGCAGGCCGATGGAGAGGATATCATCCTCTTTCGCCTTGAGGCCGGTGGTCTCTAGATCGATAGCGACTATCGGTACCTGACGGCTCGGTGTGTTCGGATCGGGAAAGGGGGTGGAGAGGAAGTGGTGCAGGGCGGTGCCTGTCGGGCAGTGGCGTAGTCGTTGTAGGCGGTAGTGGTTGTCACTGAGTAGAAAACGGGGCCACTGCATCGTTCGATTCGCCTAACTCAATTCGGCCACAGAGTAGTGCTGGCTTAGTTGGCTCTGCCACTGGCGCAGGGTGAGGAAGATCTCCTTTAGGTGCTGCATCTCCCAGCGACTGAGGTGGTTGGGGTTGATAAAGTTATCGACCGGCTGCGCGTTGGCTATCTGTTGGGCGTGGTGGCGCAGCCGCAGCTTGGCAACAAAATGAAAGGCCTGTTGTAGCTCGATGCTCTCTTCTCGATTGAGTTGGCCGGCAGATTCGCACTGGCGCAGGCGGTTGAGGGTCGATGGGGGGAGGGGGGCAAGGGCTAGTGCGAGGGCGCGGTGGCGGGCGAGTGAGACGAGTGGAATCAGTGCCCCCTGTTTGATATCGAGCTCTTCGGCGTGCTCCCCCTCGCCCATGACCACCAGTTGGCGAAAAAAGCCGATCGGGGGGCGGCAGGTGACGGCGTGGGCGGCAAGATAGCGCAAAAAGCGCTCTTGTCGGGCAATGTCGCGGCTCAGCGGAGACCATACAGACTCAAAGAGGGTTAGATCGCCCGCTAGGGGGCGGGCATCGAGTAGATTAACGGCGACGGCCACGCTATGGAGGGTCGGTGCCGTTAGCCACTGCTGCCACTGCCGCTGCCAGCTAGTGAGGGTGCGACACCAGGGGCGGTGTTGCGCCATCACTCTGCCGGAGCAGAGCGGGTAGCCACACTGTGCTAGGTGCTGGTTGACGGTCGTGGCGAAGTGTTGAAACCAGTTAAGATCACTCTCTGAGGCGCCATCGGCAATAATGAGCGCATTATCTTGGTCGCTATAGGTGAGCTGCTCCTGCCGTGCCTGTGAGCCGCCGCAGATCCAGCACCAGGCTGTCGGTGCCTCCCCCTGCTGCTGTAGTGTGAGGCTGAGGGTCTGGCGGGTAATGGCGTCACTTAAGAGTGTCATGGTTTGGTGGATATGTTCGGCGCTGTGGCCGAAGAGGGTGAGCTGAGACTGTAGTTTCGGTAGTCGTTGCGCTAGCGTTATTAGCTCATGGTGGCTCTGGCAGCGGCCGATATCGACCGTCAGATAGAGCGGGTGATCGCTCTGTAGCCGAAGTAGATCGAGGCTGGTGATCATGCCGCAGAGCTGCCCCTGTTCGACCACTGCGAGATGGTTAATTTGGTGGCTAGAGAGCAGATAGAGTGCCTCATTGACCGAAGCGCTACGCTCAATCGTCAGTGGGTTGAGGGTCATAATCGACTTAATGGCGGTAGCGGGAGAGAGGGCGGCGGCGAGGCAGCGATTGCGTAGATCAAGATCGGTCACTACCCCCTCTAAGCGATCGGGGCTGCCGATAAAGAGGGCAGAGAGGCTATGTTGCTGCATGAGTCGAGCCGCTTCGGTAATGGGGATCGTGGCTGCGGCGGTTAGGGTTAGCGGCCGCATAATGTCGGCTAGTGGTTGGTTGATCGCGGTGATCGGTAGCGGTGAGGTGTGGAGGTAGTGGGTCGCTTTGCGCAGGCGACGGGTCAGGGGCTGGCTGAAGTGGTGATCAAATTTGCGCTGCTGTTGTCGTAGCCGTTCGACCTCAATGAGGGGAGCAGATAGACTAGGCTATCCTCTATTGCTTGTAGTTGTTGAGGGGTATTGGGGTCGGGAAGGTAGTGATCGCCTTCACTTAGCTGCTGTTGTAGCTCGCCTTGTGGATTGAGGAGCGAGAGTGCCCCTTGACGAATAATCGTTAACGCCTGTAGGGGTGGCAGTAGGGCGTGTTGTCGAAAATAGCGGATCTGTAGCCGCTGGGGCAGGGCGTTAAGCTGCCTCTCTTCTAGCAGATCAAACGGTGGGTAGAGGGCGAGAAAGTTGCGAATCTCTAGTAGTTCAATATCCACGCTGTTCCAAAATCTAACCCGATAGGGTGGGTGGGAGGAGGAGAGGCTCAACCGGCGACAGTGTGTCGCCGGTTGAAAAGTCTGGCCTCTAGTGGTCGGTAGCGCTACTAGCGCCTTTAGGCACGCGAATATCTTCAACCAGAGTCTGAATATGCTCCGGTGGGGGAGCGGTCACTTTGGAGAGGATAATCGCAGTGGCAAAGTTGAGTAGAGCGCCAATGGCACCGAAGGATTCAGGCTGAATCCCCATAAACCAGTGTTCGGCGTTATTCGGTGCCATTGCCGTTCCCGGAATAAAGAACCACCCTTTAAACCAGAAGATGTAGAGCAGTGTTGATCCGAGACCGACCAGCATACCGGCAACGGCAGCGATATTATTAATCCGCTTGCTGAAGATACCCATCATCAGTGCTGGGAAGAGTGACGAGGCGGCTAGGCCGAAGGCGAGCGCTACCACTTGAGCGGCAAAGCCGGGGGGGTGCATCCCTAGATAGCCGGCGACTAAAATCGCCCCCGCCATCGCGATGCGCCCTGCCATTAGCTCGTTTTTCTCTGAGATTGAGGGCATAAATACCCCCTTTAACAGATCGTGCGAAATGGCCGAGGCGATCGCAAGCAGTAGTCCTGCTGCGGTCGAGAGTGCCGCTGCCAGTCCCCCAGCTGCCACCAGCGCAATCACCCAGTTAGGGAGTTGGGCGATTTCGGGGTTAGCTAGTACCATAATGTCGCGGTCAACCTTGACCATTTCGTTCAGCAATTCAGAGTCACCGCCAAACCAGCATCACTACATAGCCTTGCTTTCTTGGCGACAATACCCCCCCTCTTCTCAACATTTCCTTGTTGAAAAGTCAACTATTTCAAATTGTACAGCGGTGTTGAGTGAGCTTGTCTCCAGTGTGTAATGAGGGTTATCCCGAATTTCGGAGCGGGGATCTCCATCGTCTTTTAATTGATGAGTCGAATCTGGCAGGGGCGCCCGGTGAGTTGGGCTAATTTCGTTACCGACAGTTTTCGTTCAGTCATAACGGCAATCATCTTTCCCCAGATGCGCTTTAAGGTCATCTTCCCCTGCATAACACTTTGAAATGTCTTGCTAAATACCAGTAACTGATTGATGATGTGAGCTATTTGCAAGCACTGGTAGTAATTCTTGGTCGCCAGATAACTCACCCGTGAAAATTTGTGCTCTAATGCATATCCATGATTTTTTTGGGTATTAAAGCCTTCGTTCTCTATTTTCCAGCGTAAGCGTCCGGTACGGCTCAATTCCGGTGCCGTATTCCAGTTGATGGGATAGGAGCTAATGTGAACGAACCGATTTTCAATTATCTGCCCCTCTTTGTCGGTGGTTGTCTCTATGCATTCCAGCCAGTGTAGTTTCACGCCATGATAGTCAATATCGTTAATCCATGTATAGTTTTGCTCAATGACATTATCCTGTTGCCGTAGAATGATTTTTCGTTGATTGCCGGATGTTAACTGGCACAAGGATTTAACCTCTTCCCAAACAGATGGCAGATTGCCATCCTTGAAGGTGACTATCCAGCCCCAACCATACTCTGAGCAAATTTCGAAGAATCCCTGATAAGGATAGAGTCCATCGGCAACCAGACAGATGGGTAGACGCGGAAACGCCGATTTCAACTTTTTTGCTAGGCGTTTGAATGCCTTACGCTCACAATCCTGTTTGTCATAGTTGCCCTCTTCGGGGTTTTCCAGCCACTCTGTGGCAATGGAGATGGCGAAGCCGTTAGCGGTAATCAGTTTGGCCTCTAAAACCATGTTATGCCAGCTACTTTTACCGCTGCTGTAGTCTTTGTGCAGCGCCTGTTCATGGGGACACTCTGTAAAACTATGAATCCCGCTCGCATCCACCGCAATGACAAACCATTCACCAAACAGCCGTTGATTGTGGAATATCTTCTTTTTCAACAGCGCCCTAACCATGGATTGAGTCAGTTTTTGCAGTTGATCCTCCGTGAGTTGTCGCATGACATTATCGACGGTATCCATATGAGGTAGCGGCATTTTGAACAACCGCTGGTAGTTTTTGCGAAAGCGTTTCTCTTCGCGCAGATTATTCATTTCATTACGAGAACCGGCTTTAAAGAGAAACATGGCAATGCAGGCCGTAATAAGAGCCGCCAAATCATAATTAGTAGATGTCCGGCACTCATCCAGCTCTCTCATCTGCTCAAAGAGAGCAGGAAAGAAGTGTGTGAATTAACGGGAGGGAATATGGATGATTTGCAAATGCAGCTTTTGCTTGATTTGCATAAATCAAATATCAGGCAAGGACCTGGTGGGGACGCTGAATCAAAACGGGCAATGGAGCTAGCTGGTCTCGACCGCTCGCGTCCGCTAAAGATCGCTGATGTTGGCTGCGGTACTGGCTCATCCACCATCCTTCTGGCCAAGGAGCTGGATGCCGACATCACCGCCGTGGATCTCCTGCCGCAGTTTCTCGACGAGCTTCAGAGCAGAGCTAGCGACCACGGCGTGGCGGACAGGATCACCCCGCTGAACTGCTCCATGGATGAGCTGCCTTTTGCTGAGGAACAGTTCGATGTGATCTGGTCCGAAGGGGCTATTTACAACATAGGCTTCGAAGCTGGGGTGTCAGCCTGGAGGCGATTCCTAAAGCCCGGTGGAAAGCTCATCGTTTCTGAGATCACCTGGTTCAGCGCCACACGATCGCCGGAGCTCCAGTCCCATTGGCAGAGCGAATATCCCGAGATCGATGTCGCATCAGCAAAGATCGGGCTCCTTGAACGGCATGGCTATAGCCCGGAAGGCTACTTTGTCCTGCCGATCCATTGTTGGCTTGACAACTACTATCGCCCCATGCAGAGCCGTTTTGATGCGTTTTTGGAGCGACATGGCCACAGCGACCAGGCCAAGGCTATCGTCGATGCGGAACGGCACGAGATTGCCCTTTATGACAAATTCCGGGACGACTACGGCTACGGCGTTTATGTGGCGAAAAAGGTGTGAGCCGTGACGCCACCGGAGGCAAGATGGCTTGCCCGAGATGTTCAATTCAATTCGATGCATGTTGGGGAACCGAACCGGCATCCGAAAACCCTATTCGAAGTTGTTGCGGTTCAACGCTGCCATCTTAGCCCCCCTCCAGGGGGTATGTCGGGTTATTTGAAAATTTTTAAACAATAAGTTATCGTGTTGATTTTATTTATTTTTTTATTTAATAAACAACATTTTAAAGGGGAGAGTCCATTTGGGTTGTTGACAGCTTAGATTATCTGAGTATAATGCGCCTCACTTTCCAAGCGGGAATAGCTCAGCTGGTAGAGCACAACCTTGCCAAGGTTGGGGTCGCGAGTTCGAATCTCGTTTCCCGCTCCAAAATAGAATACGCGCATGTAGCTCAGCTGGATAGAGTACCTGGCTACGAACCAGGCGGTCGGAGGTTCGACTCCTTCCATGCGCGCCAACTTAAGACCGCAAGATAACTACTCCCCCCCTTCTTGCTCTCCTCTTATCTTTTCTCCTCTTGGCAGTAGGATGTATTGGTAGCTAAGACGACGCCAATGCGGCTAAATATGGTGCCAAAACGCGCCCGCCTCGCTCCGAAATAGAAAAACACCTGCCCGCGTGTATTACCAGAGATAAATTTGCCATCGTCATTTTCAAAAGCGATCCTTCGATCAGGTAGGCAGAGTGAGGTGGCGCTGTGCAGTAGGGCGTGAAACCAGCGCGTCTCGGTGGAGTTATTAACCAGTACAATCGCTTCACAGACACGCTGTTGATGCCAATGATCCAAAAAGAGATCAACGGCCGCATTGATTAACCTCCTGCCGTAGGGGGGATTCATAAATACCCGCCCGGGGACTCGAAACCACTCTTGGTTAAAGGCGTCATCGGTGGGATCAAAAAAGCGCTTCGCTCTGACATGGGCGTTGGCTGTCGCCGACGAAAATGGATCGAGATCTATCTCCCCCATGACCTCTCTGGCCATATCGGTATAGAGACTGGGGGTAAACCAAGCGTCAGAGTCTCGATCACTGCTCTTTTTTAGACCCGGTTTTGAGCCGATATAGGCTAATCTATTAATATCTGCCTTCTGTTTTGCGTTCACCACTATCCCTTTTCGTTGCCTACTCTAACTCACCTAGCCGAGTTACATCGACCGCGACCGCGAGAGTGTGCGTTCCGCCGCCGTAGATGACCCCTTTTAATGGCGCTACGTCGCTATAGTCGCGCCCCCAAGCGATCGTTAGATGTTGGGTGGTGGGGATTTGATTATTGGTTGGATCAAAATCGGTCCAGCCCATTTCGGGGATATAGACCGAGATCCAAGCGTGAGAGGCGTCTGATCCCTGTAGTTTCTCCTCTCCCGGGGGGGGTAAGGTCTCCAGATAGCCACTGACATAGCGAGCCGGCAGCCCTAGCACCCGCAGTGAGGCGATCATTAGGTGGGCAAAATCTTGGCAGACCCCCCGACGATGCTCAAAAACACTCTGTAGCGGCGTCACTAAGGTGGTAAAGCCGGGGGCGTAGCTAAAGTCGTTAAAGATACGCTGCATCAGCTCACGCACTGCATCAAGTAGTGGGCGGCCGAGATCGAAACTCTCGCTAGCGTAGTCGTATAGCTGCGGCAGCAGGGGGACATAGGGCGAGGCGAAGGTGTAGCCGTGGGCGTGCAGCAGGGCATCATCACCACAACCGGCCACGGCATCACGAACCTCCTCCCACGGGGGGGAGTGGGTGGGGAGCGGGAGAATACCGGGGTGGCTAATCTCTAGTCGGCTGTGCGAAGTCACCTGCAGCCGACTGTGGGGCTGATCTACGGCAAAATAGGTGGTGACATTGCCAAAGTAGTCACTGTAGCGCTGACTGAAGGCGGGGGGGGGATCGATCTGTAAACTGGCCTCTAGTCGGCGTTGGTGCTCACTGTTGCGGGGGATGAGGCGGGCGGTGTTATGGCACAGCGCCACACGGCCTTGATAGAGATATTCGGTCACATGGCGAATTTGGTACTGCATGGGGCTATCGTCCACCTCGACTCATTGCACTACCCCTTCAAGTTGAACTAGCTGGGTCGAGTTTTCGGTATGGTTAAAGTAGGCGTTACTCATAGCATCGGAGATGTGTGGCAGCAGCGACTCCAGATCGGCTAGCAGGGCAATGAGCCGTTGCCGTTGTGGCGGCGACTCCCCCTCGGTCTGACCTAATAGCGCCGGATCGGCGAGTCGCACCCGACTAATCGCCTCTAGCACCAGCCGCTCCTCACGGCTTTTGTAGGCGAATAGATTATGGCGCGGTAGTTCGGTAATAAAGTGCTGTAGCGCATCGAGCTGAAAGCTGAGCGAGCGGGGATTGGTCTCATCCTGTAATAGTAGATCGAGCAGGGGGTGGATATGGACTTGGGTACGGTAGCGGCTGCGGTAGGTCAGTTGGCTGTCACAGATCACCAGTAGCTGCTCCATAATGGCGCTCTCTTCGCGACAGGGGGTAGAGAGGGTCGCCTGTAGCAGATGGGTCATCTGCGTTGCCCGCTCTAGCCGACGACCGATAGAGAGGAAGCGCCACCCCTGGCCATAGGTCATATTTTCGGCCATCAGCCCGTTAAAGGCGGCGAAAGCGATTACCAGCTCATCGAGCTGCTCTTGGGCATCATTGAGCGCATCTTCGCCGGAGGAGTCGAGATTGGTTAACGAGCGAAACCGATTTTGGTTCTGTAACAGCTCCAGACTCTCCTCAATGCGGTTAAAGACCCGCCAGATATCGGACGAAATCCGTTCGCGAACGCTGCGGGCGGCGTAGAGCAGAGCGTTTAGATTAAACGACAGGGTACCGGGACGCTCGCGATCGAGAAAGACTGACATAAGCTCCGCCTCCGGCTGTTTAAGCCGCGCCGCTGCCCCATCGCCGATAAAGCCAGGATAGGTCTCGGTGGTACGGGTGATCGCCCGTAGCAGGCCGTGCTGGCACTGATTATTGAGGGGTAGCTCTACCGGATTGAGCAGCATTAACAGCACCGTTCGCAGTAGCCTGACGCTACTTTCGGCTCGCTCCAGATAGCGCCCGAGCCAGAAGAGGTTCTCTATCACCCGACTCGGGATCTCGTTACGCCGAAACTGCGGTACGCTATCGTTCCCCGGCATCATACTCTGGAACTGAAGCTCCGGCTCAGAAGCGAGCAGCCAGATATCTTTACTAATACCGCCATGGCGCAGTAGCGGCGTTCGCTGTGGTGCCGTCCCGGCGAGGCGGCCTATGCCGCCGGGAAGGAGTTGATAGCCCCCCTCATCGGCGGCGGCGAAGATCTGCAACAGTACCGGATGCGCCCTGAGGCTACGGCCCTCGAATAGCGGGGCTGTGGTCGGTTCGGTAACCGGCTGGGCGATATAGAGCTGCGGCTGATGCCTCATCTGCTCTAACAGCTCATGGCGCTGGTTCGCCGAGAGTTCGCTGCCGTTGAGGAGAGTCGTCGCCTCTGGCAGCAGGGTGCGAATCGCTAGCTCATCGAGGTGGGTGGTAACATAGTCGTAGTCGGCTTTGCGACCACACCACCAGCGGGGGGAGGAGGGGAGCTGCAGCGGCTCTCCGAGTAGATATTGGCACAGCTCAGGGAGAAACGGGGTCAGCGCTGGACTGTTAACCGCCTCAGCACCGAGTGGATTTAGGACGGTAACGTTCTGACTACGAACCGCCTGCACTAACCCGGCAATCCCAAAGAGCGAATCTTCTCGTAGCTCCAACGGATCACACAGATGGCTCTCTAGCCAGCGAATAATCACCTGTACCGGCTGTAGCCCCTCTAGCGTTTTGAGCCAGACCCGCCCCTCTCTGACGGTTAGATCGGCCCCCTCAACGAGAGTATAACCCAGATAGCGGGCAATATAGGCGTGTTCAAAATAGGCCTCATCTCCCGGCCCGGGGGAGAGAATAACAATGCGTAGCGGCTCACTCTGCTCATTAGCTAGCTTATGGATTCGGTAGCGCAGGCGACGGAAGAAGGCGGCGAGGCGGTGTACCTGCGAGTCGCGAAACAGACTAGGGAAGACTCGCGATAGCACCACCCGATTCTCCAGAGCGTAGCCGATACCCCCTAACGAGCCGCAGCGATCGGTGGTGATCTGAAAAGAGCCGTCGTGACAGCGCTCTAGGTCGGCGCTATAGAACTGGAGCATCCGATCATCGGGGAGGGAGAGGCCGTGACAGGGGCGCAGAAAGGTGGGGGAGGCGTAGATTAACTCTGGAGGGAGTAGCCCCTTTCTTAACACTTTGGCAGGGCCGTAGAGATCTTTGAGCAGCAGATTGAGTAGCTCAGCCCGCTGCTGTACGCCACGCTCAATATCGAGCCAGTCGTGGCTGGAGATTAACAGCGGTACCGGATCGAGCACCCAAGGGCGTCGTAGCTGTCGCGGCTCACCAAAGGCACCCCCAGTGACACCGTTATCGCGCAGCAGGCGGCCGATCTCTCGACTGCGCTCCTCAATCTCCTCAGGGCCTAAATCCTCCAGCACTCGTAGTAGATAGTGCCAGTGGGGGTGTAGCTCACCACTGGCGCTAAACAGCTCATCGAAATGGCTGGAGGGGTGGTAGTGCTCTAGTAGAGGGGAGATAGTTTCAGGTTCCGCAGCAGGTTCTGGTGGCATTGATGGGCTCTTGTCATTCGGTAAAGGGGAGAGTCTAAGCCGATTTTGAGCCAAATTCAAAGATTACATCTTTAACTCCACTTCGGGGATCGCCTCTTCGGTCGATTTTATGACCGCGCGGCAGGTTAAGAGTCGGGTCGTACCGATCCCCTGCTGCAACAGTCGCTGCTTGGCGTTTGCCGCACGAGTTTTGGCTAGTTGCAGCAGTGCCTCATCGGTAATGGTTATCTCGACAGGCGCTGGCGCTGGCGCGGGGGAGGGGGCAGGGGAGGGGGCAGGAGAGGGGGCCGCCTGCTGCTGTAGAGCGTCGCGATCTGACTCGGTAGCGGTTGGGCAGAGCTTAAGCTGCAACTCTGAGCGCTCAGTTAACAGCGTGGCCAGCTTGGTCAAGTAGTCGCGATGGGTATCGGTGAGTGTGGAAGTGCCTGGCTCAAACTGTAGCGGCTGCAGGGGGATCTCTTGTGACATCTTATGCAGCATCTCGCCGACAGCAAAGAGAGCCCCATAGGGCTGTAGCGCCACCTTAAGATAGGTCGTGGCGGCCATTTTAACGCTATTGGTAATGGCGGTATTGATAATATCGCCGATACTGAACTGAGGATTGCTAGTATCGCCGCTTATCGGAATATTGAGTGCGATATTATCCTGCTTATCACGCAGCACCGCTAGCCCCATCTCTAACGGCGGCGCAGGGTTAGCCTGCTGCTCCGCCTCCGTCCGCTCGGCGAGCGAGATCTGTAGCTGGTTAATTAACAGCTTAGCTAGCCCACTCATTTTGCCCTGCTCAATAGTGAGTTGAATATCGCTATTTAACTGGCCGCTATCGAGGTGGTAACCGAGGATCGGAGAGGCGTAACCGCTGATATCGTGCAGCTCTAAGGCCTCAATAGTGGCGGTCAGATCGAGCGTCGGTAGCGTGGCAAAGGGGGCCACCTCTCCGGTAACAGTCACGGTAGAGAAGTCACCAAGGGTTGCCTGTAGCTGTAACGGAGCGGCCCTATCTGGCCGGGTCGAGTCGATTGGGCCGAGCTGTAGCTGAGTGAGAGTTAGGGTCTCTTTCAAGGGGGGCGTCGGTACCGCATCGTGGAGTGAGAGGCGGTTATCCCCCCTAAACTCTAAGCCACCGATACGAATCGCCATGGGGGGATCACCCGACATCTGATCGGCGCTAGGGGAGGGGGGCGGAGAGGGAGAGGGAGCTAGGGAGGGGGGCAGAGCGAGTGAGCCGTCGGCTTGGCGCTCTAGCGAAAGTTCGATGCCACTTAGGATCATCTGCCCGATATCGATGGCATCAGGGTGGTAGTTGAGCTGTTGTAGTTGTAACTGTTGTAGCTGTAGTAGCCGCTCTCCTTGGGGCTGCTGATGGAGCTGGTGGCCGCTTAGCGTGAGTTCGCCGCTAATGTTTGGCCCCGTTTCGGGTTGCCACCCTATCTCACCTTGCCACTGAAGCTGCTGCTGTTGTAGCGCTAGCCCGGCCACCTCTGCCCCTATACCGGTGAGGGTGAGCCGACTCTGCTGCTGTAGCTGCTGCTGTGGCTGCTGCCAATTGACTTCACCCTGCCACTGTAGCTGCTCATAAGAGGCCTGCTGGGCGGCGGTTGGGTTGGCAACATTGACTGACTCGCTATCGAGTTGACCTTTAAGGGCTAAGATTAGGCTGTTAGGCTCTGGCTGCTGTAGATCGACACTCCCCTGCCAGCGTAGCTGCTGCTGAGAGAGTTGTTGCTCGCCCACTTGAGCCTCTAGCTGCTGCTGAGTCAGCGTGCCGTTGAGTGCTAGTTGTCGCTGATCTGATAACTGCGTCAGTGCGATCTCCCCCTCCCACTCAAGGCTAGCGCTCTGGAGCTGCTGCGCTGCGGCGGTGGCGGCTAGATGTTGGTTCGCGAGGTTGCCGTTGAGCGTCAGCTCGACGCCTGCCTCACTCTGATTGAGGCGGATATCGCCCCGCCACCGTAGCGGGCCGCTGTTGAGAGTCACCTCAGCGTCGCTCTGACTGAGTGTTAACGGCGCTAGTGTCAGCTCTGATTGGCTCTCGATCTGCCGCCGTTCACCCTT
Organism: Ectothiorhodospiraceae bacterium BW-2; assembly: GCA_008375315.1. Taxonomy (NCBI): domain Bacteria; kingdom Pseudomonadati; phylum Pseudomonadota; class Gammaproteobacteria; order Chromatiales; family Ectothiorhodospiraceae; species Ectothiorhodospiraceae bacterium BW-2. Next base: position 2,551,625 of record CP032507.1, read on the forward strand.
TAGCGTCGTGCTACGGCTGTTATCGATCAACACTAGCTGCGGCAGCGAAAAGTGGGTGAGCAGGTCTTGGTAGCGGCTCTGCTGTAGGGTCACTTGCCCCTCATGCTGTAGCTGCTGCTCCCCCGCCTGCTGGTTAAATTGTAGCTTCCCCTGCCACTGTAGCTGCTGCTGACTTAGCTGCTGCTGGCCGAGTTGGGCCTGTAGCTGCTGCTGGGTTAGGGTGCCATTGAGCTGACTCTTTAGTGCGCCTTGGTTGAGATCGTAGCTAATACGGGAGTGGCCCTGCCAGTCGATTTGATCCAGCGTTAACTGCTGCCCTGGCTGCTGAAATTGGAGCTTATTGAGTTGCAGTTGGCCGTTATGGGTTAGAGTTAACTGGTTATCTGCTAGCTGTAGCAGGAGGTGGGCCTGGTGCGATAACTGACCTTGTAGCGACTGCTCAGGTGGGAGTAGCGGGGCTAGCAGAGGGGCTAGTTCGATACCGTTGTGGCTGATAAAGAGCTCGCCCTGCAGCGGCTGGTTGAGTGGGGTAATCTCTGCCAGTAGCTGTAGCGGTAGATCGTTGAGGGCTATATCGATCTGCGCTAGCGTCGGCTGTTGCGGTTGCCAGCTATAGAGCTGGTGCAGCAGGAGCTGTTCAATCTGAAGTCGCTGTGGCATATCGCCACTTACATCGAGCCTAATATCGGCCAGACGAATCGTCTCAAACCCAACCCCCCAACTCAACTCGATTGCCGAGTCTGTCGTCGGCTCCTCCTTCGAACTAGCCGGAAGCGCGACACCGGCGATGCTTACCCCGCTCTGGGCCTGATAGTCAATGGGCAGTACCACCCCGGCGATCACTAGCTGTTTGACCACGACTCGCTTTTCGAGTAGCTGGCGGTAGTCGAGATCGAGATAGAGCCGCTCCAGTTTTGCTAGCGGCTCAGAGCCGGCACCGATCACCAGTTGGTGTAGAGTAACGCTTCCGGCTAGCAGACTGAAGTCGAGGCTCTCTATCTCCACGACCTCACCGGTAGCACTCTGAAGCTGATCGGCAACTAGCTGTTTTAAGAGCAGCGGCAGAGCGGCAAAACTAGCTAACAGCAGTAGTGTTAGCGTATAGAACACCTTGCGCCAGCGCGGGATGAGCGGTAGAGAGTCGATAAGTGGTGGCATGGTCGTAGGGGAGAGGATGGTTCTGTTATTAAAGGGGTTGTTGGGGGGCGTTCGCTTTGACAGTGGCGACGAGCTGTTCGACTAGCATAGGTTCTAGATCGATGCCGATCTCAAGGCCCGGATTAATCGAGATAGCAACGCCGCTGCCGACCCGCTCTAAAATCCAACTCGCCTCGGCCAATAGCCCCCCCTCATAACCGGGGTAGTTAGCCAAAAAGGCCTTACCTCGCTCCGGTGCGGTAAAGAGGATCAGAATGTCATACCCCTCATCACTGGTAATCGTTAACGGCTTAGCGATTTGGGAGCGCTGTAGGCCGCCGATTTTGTCCTCATCGTGAATAGGCATAAAGAGTTCGCTATTGAGTAGCGAGTGCATGAACTGCTCATCCTCCAAGGTACCTTGGGTAAGAGCGAGCAGGGACTCTTCGAGAGTCGAGGTGGGGCGAATGGTAGTGGTCATGGCGTTAGATCTCGATATTAATTGACAAAAAAGCGTGACAGATAGTCTATTCATTGCTCTGGATGGGGGTTTGGGTAGCCATAGGCAACTGTGGTTTAGTGAAACCGAGCGATTAACTGCCCCATCTGGAGCCGCGCTGCGGGGGATTGTACCCCCTCACTCCAATCGAGTCTCGCCCGCTGTAGCAGCAGTATCACCGTCGAGCCCATGTTAAAGCGACCGATCTCCTCCCCTTTAGTGAAGTGGGTCGCGGGGGTATCGACATAGTGCCAGTGGTGGATCTGCTTACCGGCAGGGGGGGTGATCTCACCGGCCCAGAGAGTCTCAATGCTGCCGACATTGACCGCCCCGACCATAATGAGAGCCAGTTTGCCAAAGGGGGTTGCAAAGTGGGCGACGACCCGTTCGTTGCGGGCGAAGAGCTTTGGAATAGTGCGAGCGGTGGCCGGGTTGACGCTAAACAGCCGTCCGGGGATATAACTCATGGCGGTGAGGGTGGCATCGAGTGGGATATGGATGCGGTGGTAGTCACGCGGGGAGAGGTAGAGGGTGATAAACTGCCCCTGCTGATAGTGACGGGCGTTGATCGGGTGGCTCTCGCCTAAGAGTTCGGCGACACTAAAGTCGCGCCCTTTAGCCTGAATCATTCGCCCTTGACGAATCGGTCCATATTGGCTGACGCTACCATCGACCGGCGAGATGAGGCCATCAATGTCAGTCGCAATAGGTCGGGACTCTGGGCGTAATTCACGGGTAAAAAAGTCGTTAAAGTGGCGAAATTGGTGCGGCGATTGGCGCTGAGCCGCCCCCATATCGACCTGAAACAGGCGGCAGAAGTGGCGAATCGCCCCATTTTTGAACCAACTCACTTCACAGCGAGTGAGGCGGTGGGTGAGACGGGAGAGGGCGTGTCCTGGCATTAGGTATTGGGGCCAGCTTTTCAGTTTATCGGTTAGCATAACGGTTAGACTATTGGTTAGGCTTGAAAAAAGTGAGGAGGGCAGAAGGCTATAGTGGTAAGCTTAGGAGACCCAAAACCAGCCAACACACAGGAGCCGCTGCCCATGTCAGATATTATGCAACTTTTAAACCGTTTAAGCCACGAAATATAGCCGCAGCTAAGGTGGCAAGGTATGCAGCCTAAAGAGAGTATCGCGCAACCGGTGGTTGCGGTGGGGGCGTTTGTGATTCACAACGGGGCGATTTTGCTGGTTAAACGGGGCAGACCGCCCGCCGCTGGAGAGTGGGCGGTTCCGGGGGGGCGGCTACAGTGGGGAGAGTCGTTGCAGCAGGGGGCAGAGCGCGAAGTGTGGGAGGAGTGTGGGGTGACTATTTGCGCTAAAGAGGTGATCTACCACTTTGAAAACCGAGTGAGTGATGGCCTAGGTGGCTATCTCTACCACTATGTGGTGCTCGATATGGTCGCCGACTATCTCGGCGGTGAGCCGCAGGCTGGCGATGATGCCGCAGAGGTGGCGTGGTTCGAACTGACACAGTTGCCTAGCGTGGCACTGAATCGGCAGACCGCCTTAGCGCTGCAACAGTTAGGGTGGTGGCGAGGGGAGCTGCGTGGCTAAAGCGAAGCTACAGTATAGCTGTCGTGAGTGTGGCGCTATCTCCCCGAAATGGGCGGGGCAGTGCGGCGATTGTGGTGCTTGGAATAGTATGGGTGAGGAGTTAGCACCCGTCACAACAGCGGCGGCGGTTAAGCCCCGTTTCGGTGGCTACGCCGGCGCTGGGCAGACGGGGGCGGCGGCGATTATCGAACTTAACGCTGTCGAAAGCGAAGCGGTCGAACGCGATAGCGTCGGCATTGGGGAGTTTGATCGAGTCTTAGGCGGCGGTCTGGTGCCCGGCTCGGTGGTGCTGTTAGGGGGCGATCCTGGGATCGGCAAATCGACGCTACTGCTGCAGGTGCTCGATAAGCTCTCTGATCGCTTTGCCGTGCTCTATATGAGTGGCGAAGAGTCGCCGCAGCAGGTCTCGCTTCGTGCTCGGCGGCTACAATTAGCCGCAAAATCGGTGCGTATTTTAGCCGAAACTCGGGTGGAGGCGATTTTACACGCCTGTTATCAGGAGCAGCCGCGGGTGCTGGTAATCGATTCGGTGCAGACGATCTACTCCGAAATGCTCTCATCGGCCCCCGGTTCGGTCTCTCAGGTTAGAGAGAGCTGCGCTAAGCTAGTACAGTTTGCCAAACAGACCCAGACGGGGCTCTTCTTGGTCGGCCATGTGACTAAAGAGGGGCAGCTAGCCGGCCCTAGAGTGCTAGAGCACATGGTCGATACGGTACTCTATTTTGAGGGGGATAGCGGTAGCCGCTATCGGGTGATTCGGGCGGTTAAAAATCGCTTTGGCGCGGTGAACGAGCTAGGGGTGTTTGCCATGACCGAGGCGGGATTAAAGGCGATCACCAACCCCTCGGCGATCTTTTTGGCCAACCGTGACCCCGATAGCAGTGGCAGTGTGGTGATGGTGACAGTGGAGGGGAGTCGGCCACTCTTGGTGGAGGTACAGGCGCTGGTCGATGAGAGCCACGGCTCGGCACCGAGGCGGTTAGCGGTAGGGCTCGATGTCAACCGGCTCATGCTGCTGCTAGCCGTACTACACCGGCATGGGGGGATCGCCACTTTTGATCAAGATATCTTCATCAATGTCGTTGGCGGGGTGAAGCTGAACGAAACTGCGGTCGATTTAGCGCTCTTAGCCGCCATCTGGTCGAGTCTGCGTGATCGCCCGCTGCCGCAGACGCTGATTATCTTCGGCGAAGTGGGGTTAGGCGGTGAGATTCGTCCAGTGCCTAATGGACAGGAGCGGCTGCGGGAGGCGGCTAAACACGGCTTTACCCGAGCGATTATCCCCTATGCGAACCGCTCTCGGCAGGTGGTTGAGGGGTTGCAGGTGGAGACAGTCAAACGGATCGATGAGCTGTTTGAGCGCTTGTGAGAGAGGGCGCATTATCGCCGCACCAATAGAGTGCATTGTGGCATGGCGAGAGGGGGTCTGAGGCGACTCTTTTAGCGTATGTCACTGAAATAGAACCTAACCTATGCTATATGGATAGTTTTTTGCTCACCCCCCTATTGCTATTATCGTAAAGCAAAAGGGGTGCGATGGACAAGCTACTGTTAGATACACTTTGGTTGCTGCTCTGCTCGGTACTGGTGCTACTGATGCAGGCCGGTTTTCTGGCACTGGAGTCGGGGGCGACCCGTACTAAAAATGCCATCAATGTGGCGTTAAAAAATGCCGCTGATCTGCTGCTCGCGCTGTTTCTGTTTTGGCTGGTCGGTTTTGGGATCATGTTTGGTCAGTCGGTCTCGGGCTGGTTCGGCAGCGACCATCTGCTACTCTCAATGGAGAGCAACCCGCCGTGGTTGCCGGTCTTTTTTCTGTTTCAGGCGATGTTTTGTGCTACCGCCGCAACGATTGTCTCAGGGGCGGTGGCCGAACGGGTGCGCTTTAACGGCTATCTCCTCATGACCGCTGTGGTGGTGGTGGTGATCTACCCTGTTGCCGGCCACTGGATCTGGGGGGGAGCCTACCTACCGCAGCCGACTTGGCTGGCCGAACAGGGTTTTGTCGATTTTGCCGGCTCGACGCTAGTACATAGCCTAGGCGGCTGGGTGGCGCTGGCGGCGCTGTTGCTGATTGGCCCCCGTCAGGGGCGCTTTAGTGCGGAAGGGGGGCAGACGATTCCGGCGAGCAATCTGCCGCTATCGATGCTAGGGGTGATCTTCTTTCTGATCGGTTGGATCGGCTTTAATGGCGGTTCGCTGCTGGAGTTAAACAGCGAAGTGGCGCTGGTGGTTGTCCATACCCTGTTAGCGGCGGTCTCTGGCGGGGTGACAGCTTGGCTGGTGAGTCGGTGGATACCGCAGGGGCGAGATGAGGTGCTACTGCCTCTAAATGGGATTCTGGCCGGATTGGTCTCGGTGACCGCGAGCGCCCACGCTATTGGGACGCTACAGGCGCTCTTAATTGGCGCGGTGGGGGCGGTGGTGATGGTGCTGACCCATGTTGAGTTGTTACGACGGCGGATTGATGATGCCATTGGCGCGGTGCCGGTTCACCTAGCGGCGGGAATTTGGGGGACTATCGCGGTGGCGCTCTTTGGTGATAGCGATAAGTTGGCCACCGGACTCTCAGCCTCTGAGCAGCTTTGGGTACAGCTACAGGGGATTGTGATTGTCGGGGTGTGGGCGTTTGGCCTCAGCTATCTCATCTTTGGGCTGATTAACCGCTATCTGCCGCTGCGGGTAAGTCGCGAAGCGGAAGCCGTTGGCCTGAATATCTCCGAACATGGGGCGAGAACGCCGCTACTAGAGCTACTACAGGCGATGGATAGAGCCGAAGCGCAGCAAGATCTGACCCAGCGGCTGCCGGAGGAGCCCTTTACCGAAGTGGGTCAAATCGCGGCTCGCCATAATCTATTAATGGAGGCGTTAGAGCAGGCGATTGCCACCACCAGAGCGATTGTGCGTGATATTCGTGATGGTATCGTCACCTTTAACAGCCATGGCGAGCTGACTAGCTTTAACCCCGGTGCCGAACGGCTGTTTGGCTACACCAATGAGCGAGTCATGGGAGAGTCGATAACGACTCTGTTTGACACCGCGCAGCGCCATCTGCCGTTTCGTAGTGATGGCGAGGGGGCGGGCCGAGCGCTATTTGAGTTTGGCGAGCAGAACCAAATTTGCGAATTTATCGGTAAGCGGGCCGACAATACCAAATTTGCGATGGAGTTTATCGTTAGCCAGAGCCGTAAAGATGGGGAGAGTCTCTTTACCGGCTTAATTCGTGATGTGACTGAACGGCGTAAAATAGAGGATAAGCTGTTTCAGGAGAAGGAGCAGGCGCAGATCACCTTAGAGTCGATTATCGACGGCGTCATTACTACCGATCAGGAGGGGCGGGTGGCGTTTGTCAATAGCGCTGCCGAACGGATGACCGGTTGGCCGAACCGTCAGGCGAAAGGGATCGCCTTTGAGCAGATTTACGACTGTCGCGATGAGGTGACCGAGCAGAGCTGTAGCCAGATTGTGCAGCAGGTGATTCGCTCCGAAAGCGCCCTCTCCGACTCCTCGCCACGACTGCTGCGCCACCGCGACGGCACGCTCTATGCCGTACACCACGCCGCCTCGCCGCTCCTTAATCGTAAAAAGCGTCTAACCGGTGTGGTGGTCGTGTTTCACGACATAACCCGAGCGCGACAGATGCAGGCGCAGCTCTCCTATCAGGCGAGCCATGATAGTCTAACCGGACTGAAGAACCGCGCGGCGTTCGAGAGTGCGGTGGCCAATCTGTTAACCCATCTTCAGCTAGATGAGGGCGAACATATCATCGGCTATCTCGATCTCGATCAATTTAAACTGGTCAACGATACCTGTGGCCATATCGCTGGAGATCAGCTCTTAACCCAAGTCGCTAAGCTGTTACAGAGCTGCCTGCGGGAGCACGATCTACTCGCCCGATTAGGGGGCGATGAGTTTGGTGTCTTGCTGCACAATGCTAGCGTCGAGGCGGGGGTGAGGGTGGCCGAACGGATGAGGGAGGCGATCGCTAGCTACCGTTTTCCGTGGCAGGAGCGGCAGTTCTCTATCGGAGTCAGTATCGGGTTGGTAACGGTCGATCTCCACTGCGAGAGTTTAGGTCAACTCTTAAGTCGTGCCGATACCGCCTGCTATGCTGCTAAGGATTTAGGTCGAAATCGAGTCCATGTCTATGATATTAATGATGGTGAGGTCGCCCAGCGACAGGGGCAGATGCACTGGGCACAGGAGATCCGCCAGGCGCTCGATAGTGATAGGTTTCGACTCTACTGCCAGCGTATTGAGCCGCTCCACAGCTCAGAACGGTACCACGCCCACTACGAAATATTGGTACGAATGGTTGACCATAGCGGTCAGATCATCCCTCCTGGGGCCTTTATTCCGGCGGCTGAGCGTTATAACTTAATGGTCGAAATTGACCAGTGGGTCGTACGAAATACACTCGCTTGGCAGGGGGATATGGAGCGCAGCCACCCTGAGGCGGCGATCTACTGTGCAATCAACCTCTCCGGTAGCTCCATCGGCACCCCCGCCTGTTTGCAGTCGATTCGTAGCGCCTTTAAGGGCTATGGTGCCAACCCCGAGCGAGTCACCTTTGAGATCACCGAAACGGCGGCGATTGCCAACCTCGATGCTGCTATCCACTTTATACAGCAGTTAAAACAGATTGGGTGTCGCTTTGCTCTCGATGACTTTGGCAGCGGCCTCTCCTCGTTCGGCTATCTGCGTAATCTGGCGGTGGACTACTTGAAAATTGATGGCAGTTTTATTCGGGAGATAGAGAGCTCCCAGACGGATCGAGCGCTAGTGGAGTCGATTAACCATATTGGCCATGTGATGGGGCTACAGACCATTGCCGAATTTGTCGAAAATAGCCAAATCGAATCGCTGTTACGGGAGATGGGGGTCGATTACGCTCAGGGCTATCACATCGGCCACCCTAAACCGCTAGAGGAGCTAGGTACGGTGCGGCGGATGGGGCGGTAGTGACGATTCGACTAACGACAGGCGATACCCGAATCCGCGCACGGTGCCGATGTTAAACGGATGGTGGGGTAGTTCGTTAAGTTTGTTTCTGATGCGGGCGATGGTGGTATCGACGGTACGGCTGTCGGTGGAGGTTGGGCGCAGCCAGACCTCATCGAGTAGGGTCTGTCGTGAGACTAGCTCATTGCTGTGGCGAGTTAGGAAGATCAGTAGCCGATACTCAATAGGGGTGAGACGAACCGATTGGTGCTGATAGTTAAAGGTGTGTTCGGCCTCATTAAAGTAGTAACCTGCGGGTAGGATCAGCTCCTGCTCCTGCTCCTTCGTAACGCTGGTGCGCATCTGGGCATAGAGCCTCGCCGTCAGCTCAGCAACTCGAATCGGCTTGGTGATATAGTCGTTCGCCCCCTGCTCTAGCGCGTGGACAATCTGTGCTTCGGTATCGTGAATACTTTGAATCACAATCGGCGTCTGCCAGCCGAGCCGCTGGCGAATCTGTTGAATCACCTCTAGTGCAGTGCCATCGGGCAGTGACCAGTCGAGTAGAAACAGATCGAAACTCTGCCGCTGCAATGCGTTTATCATCTCCTGAATTGTCGTGAAGGGGTGTACTTCATAGTGTGCCTGTTGCAAAATGCGTTGCAGCATGGTGCGCTGGAGTGGGTCATCTTCAAGAAGTCCAAGTGTCGGCATTGACAATCCTTTTTTATCAAATATTTTGAATTAAATTGAAAAAAAAACGCAAGATAGTGATCCTCGTCTGTGCGGCAAGTTTGGCATTGCGGTCTGTTTTGAGAGGGCTAAGTTAATGGCTGAATTGTACCATAAGTCGGGCTAGCGATGAGCTGCTTCTCTATTTTATCGGCTCTTAGGGGGGGGGCTCTTGTGTGGTATAGTGCACTGGTGGCGCTAGTCGGTGGGGGGCTAGTTATCGCGCTGTTGAGCTGTAGGCGGCGCTACCGCGATCTGCAGCTAGCGCTAGAGCAGCAGCAGCGACTAGTGCAGCGGTTAGAGGCGAGCTGTGCCCGTCGCGATACTATCAATCATGACGCCCTTCAACACTCACTTGCCCATCTTAGCCATGAGCTACGAACACCGTTAAATACCTTAAATGGTTATCTACAGCTACTGCGGCAGGAGACGCAGGGGGAGAGGAGCCTTGCGTGGTGGCATCAGGCCGATAGCTCGATAGATCATCTATTGAAGCTGCTTAATCAGCTACTCGATCCGGCTAAAATCGAGGCGGGTAAGTGGGAGCTAGAGCCGCAACCGCTTGTCGAGGTGGGGGGGAGAGAGCGGAGTGAGTCGAAGGCGCTGCTACAGATCAATATCTTAGTGGTAGATGATAACCCGCTAAACCGAGAGGTGGCAGAGCAGCTATTAAGGCGGTGTGGGGCGATTGTGACGAGTGTTGACGATGGTCAGCGGGCGTTGGCGCTGCTACAACAGGGGGGAGCGGTCGATCTCATTTTGATGGATATTCAGATGCCAAATATGGATGGATATAGTACGACTAGCCATATTCGGCAGCTACCCCACTGTCGCGATATACCGGTGATTGCGATGAGTGCCCATGCGCATGAGCTGGATCGTGAGCGCAGCCTTGCTTGCGGGATGGTGGAGCATATTAGTAAACCGTTCCATTTAGAGCAGCTAATCGCCGCTATCGACTACCATGTTGTCCGCCCGTCTGCGATAGCAGAGGGGAGCGAGGGGGAGGCGACTTTGCCGCTGTTAAATCGGGCGTTAGCGGTAGAGCAGCTAGGTGGCATGGAGGATATTTGGTGCGATTTGGCACAGCAGTATCTGGCCACTTGGCAGCTACCCCATCAGGAGCTGCAAAGGGCGCTACAGCAGCAGCAGCGGAGTCGTGCTCGCCAGTTGAGTCACCGTCTCGCTGGCAGTGCGGCGATGATTGGCCTCAAGCGGCTGGAGCACTCTTTGCGCCAAATTGAGAGCCAGATGGAGGAGGAGGATCACACCCCTCCATGGCGGCCGTTACTAGAGGAGCTACAGCAGTCGTTAGCCCTATCGATTAACGCGCTACAGCAGCTACTAGAGCGATCGTAGGGCTCAGCAGTTACTGGTGCTGTAGAGTAAAGATAATATAGCTGCCACTCTCATCGGAGAGATCGTCGTAATCGATGCTAATCTGCTCATTAAAGTGGGTGATGCAGCCTCGAATCAGGCCGTAGGCGAAGAGCCCCATCTGGCGGGGGGAGCGATAGACTAGCTCTAGCCGGTTTGGCTCTGGTTCAGAGTGTTCGAAGGTAGGCAGCTCGGCATCGGGGTAGAGTTTTCTCACCTCGACATGGATATAGCTTTCAATCCCTTTTAGAAAGTCGAAGGCGTTGGTGACTCCCTCAAAGAAGGTCGGGTAGAGCTGATAGAAGCGTTCAAACAGATAGTCGCCAAAGGTGATAAGTAGCTCGCTAAGCGGTAGCTCGACCCGTGTGCTTAGCGCGGCCACTAGGCGCACCATCTCCTCATAGGGGTAGGTGCCGACTGCGGTGTAGCTACCGCCGTGGGGTAGTTCGGCGGCCTCAATGATATCGTCCAGAATATCTTCGGAGAAGGTGGTAGCGACCATCTCCATAAACTCGGTAAAGACCATACCCTTCATTAGTGTCATGACTCCCTAAAAGTTATATTTTTTAAAACAGTGCTCAATCGAATCTTTGACTTTAATCAGTTTAAACGGTTTGAGGATAAAGCTACAGGCACCGTAGCTCATCGCCGCTTTAACATTTTCGACGGTGGCATCACCGCTAATAATAATCACCCCCATCTTAGGGTGGCTCTCTTTTAACTCTGACATAAACTGCAGCCCGTTGCCATCGGGGAGATTAATATCGAGAAAGGTGATATGAGCCTGTTGGAAGAGTAGATGGCGTCGCGCCTCGGCAAAGGATTCGGCCTGGTGAATCTTGACTAGCCACTGGGGGTAGTTTTCGCGAAAGATATTTAATAGCACTAGCTGTAGCGTCTCTCGGGTCGAGCTAGCATCATCGATAATAAAAATGTGCAGCGGTTTGAGTTTAGTCATGAGAGTGTTCGGCAAGCAATTGGTCAATGTGATCGCTAAATTGATCGAGTTGCAAGACCAACTCCTCTAGTCGCTGCGACTTAAGGCGGCTTTGCAGCTCCCCCGCCTCATCCGTTAGCCGATGAAAGCCGACATTGCCGGCCGACCCTTTGATACGGTGGGCGATTTTGGTGCAGCCGGTGGTATCGTTGCGCTCTCTGGCCTGCTGGAGTTGCTGTTTTAATGAGCGTAACTCATTAATAAACTGCCCCCTAAGCTCTACCATCCACGCCTCAATAGGGAGCGCCTCGCTAGCTGGGGCGGTGGCGGCTGCCGCTGGAATCGTCTGCGCTAAAGTGGCAAAAAACTTCTCCTGCTCTATCGGTTTAGCAAGACAGCTATAGAACCCCTGCTGTTGGTAGTTAGTCATATCTTCTGGCATGACATTGGCAGTTAGAGCGATCACAGGGGTCGAAAAACCGAGCTGCTGTAGCAGTTCAAAGGCCTGTTTACCGTCCATTTTGGGCATTTGAATATCCATCAGTACCAGATTGAAGTTATCGCTTAGCGCCGCCTCTACCGCCTCTTCGCCATTGGTGGCGGTGACTATCTCTAGCTGGCACGCCTTAAGGAGGGTGGTGACAATCTGTAGGTTAACGGGGCTGTCATCGGCAACGAGTACCTTGCCCTGCAGCTTGGGGATGATAGGTATCACTTTAGATTTCGGTTCGCGCTTGTCGATAGAGTTCATATCGCCACTATCAATGGTGATGGTAAAGACTGAGCCCTCTCCCTTTGTACTGTTGACGGTAATATCTCCCCCCAACAGATTGGCCAGTCGCTTGGAGAGGTGGAGCCCCATGCCGTTGCCGCCATATTGGCGATTACTCTCCTCATCGAGCTGAGTAAAGGGGCGAAACAGGCGGGGAGTATCAGCTGGGCTGATGCCGATGCCACTATCTTCAACCTTAACCTCTAGCAGGCGACTTGCCGGATGGTGGTTAACCGCGAGGCTGACCTTGCCCTGTTGGGTAAATTTGACCGCATTTTGGGTAATATGAAACAGAATCTGTTTGAACATCACCGGATCGGTCACAATTCGCTCGGGCACGCTAGGGTGAATGGTCAGATCGAAGTTAAGCCCCTTATTGGCCGCCTCGGCGCCAAAGTTGCTGCGAATGAGCTCGAACAGTCGCTTAATCGGTACGGTTGCGAGCTCCTTCGTTAGGGTGCCGGACTCAATATCGCTAATATTAATAATGCCGTTTAGGACGCCTAATAGGTGGTAGCTGCTATCGATAATCGATTCGATGGCGCTATCGACCTCATCGATCGCAATAATACCGTTTTTAATATTTTCGGCAAAACCGATAACGGCGGTGAGTGGGGTGCGTAACTCATGGCTAACATTGGCGAGAAAGTTAGTTTTGGCGCGGTTAGCCTCTAAGGCTTTGTCACGGGCTATCTCTAGCTCTCGGGTGCGCTGCTTGACCTCCTGTTCTAGGGAGTCGTGCAGACGAGTTAACTCCTGGTTGCGGTTGTATAGCTCTAGGCTTTTGCCCTCTAACAGATGCTCGGCCTGTTTGCGGGCGTTGCGCTCCCGCTCTAGGCGCCGCTCAAGGCGCTGGAGCTGCTGCTGTAGCGCGGCTAACTCGCCCTCGGGTGCTGCTGTGGGGCTGCTCATCATAGGCGCTCTCTCACTAATCGGTTTGGCTAGCCGCGAGCGCAATGCGCTCTAGGTAGGCTTTGCGGCTAATATCAACATCCCGAATAAAGTAGGGCAGCTCATTCAGTCGCAGTGCCTGCGGGCCATCGACTAGGGCGTTGGCTGGGTGGGGATGAAAATCGACCAAAACCATGTTAGCTCCAGCGATCACCCCTTGGGCGGTGACATGCATTACATCGAGTAGTCGATCTGAGCCGACCTCGCGGCTGCCGACCGAGTGGGAGGGATCGATACAGACCGGCATACGGGTGAGCCGTTTAACGACCGGAACATGGGCAAAATCGACGAAGTTACGGTGGGGATCGCCCATGTTGGTCTTCATGCCTCGTAGGCCGAAGATGACTCGGTCATTGCCTTCGCTAGCCAGATATTCGGCGGCATTGAGTGACTCATCGAGAGTAATGCCAAACCCCCGTTTAAGCAGCACTGGAAACGCCTGCTGCCGGCCAACCACCTTAAGGAGCTCAAAATTTTGGGTATTGCGGGTGCCTATCTGTAGCATCACTCCGGTCGGATGGCCGGTCTGCTCTAGGGCGCTATTGATTTCGTGAATATGTGACTCGTGGGTGACCTCCATCGCGATCACCTTAATGCCATAGTTACCCGCGATATCGAATACATAGGGGAGGCAGCTCGCTCCGTGTCCCTGAAACGCGTAAGGGCTAGTCCGCGGTTTATAGGCTCCCATGCGGGTGCAGACCTGCCCCTGCTGCTGTAGCGCCCTCATCATCAGTTCGACATCTTCGGGGGTATTGACAGCACAGAGGCCGGCAAAGATATTGAGGCTCTCTTGGCTGAATGTCACGCCGTTATACTCAAAGCCGGTGCGGCGCTGATCATCGTGTTGATGACGCCCTAAAATACGGTAGGGCCTAGAGACTCGAACCACCCGATCAACTCCGGGAAGGGTCTTAATCTCACTATCATTAATGGTGGCGGTCTCGCCGAGTAGGTAGAGTTCGGTTAGGGTCTGCCGCTCACCATGAACCTGGTGAGTGCGGACGGTAATGTTAGGCAGTGTCAGCAGGAAGCTCATGATGCTGTCGAACTCGCGGCTAGTACGGGTAATTTCGGGTTTTAAGATAACAATCATTGTCGTGACTCGGTTAATTAGCTGTTAATTGCTCTCATTCATAAAAGGCAAGGGTAGCATAGACCCCCGTTTCACCAAAGAGGGGTCGCTACTCCTCAAAACCGAACAGGGCATCGTCGATCTCGGGGGGAGGGGGGTTGCCATCATAGATTTGGTAGCTGCGGCGCTGTAGGTAGGCCTCACGCATAAAGGTATAACCATCACCGCCGGTGCGCTGCATGGAGTCGGTTAGTGGGAGGAGATCGGCGCGGGTATCGACAATATTGAGCGCAAGTAGCGAGTAGCGACTCCCCTCTAGTAACTCCTCTTCGAGCCTAGGCTCCACCGCCCACTCAATGACGGTCGCACTGCCATCTCTTAAGGTTGAGGGGCCGAGAAACGGCAGCACCAGATAGGGGCCGCTGCCGACTCCCCAGACGGCGAGGGTCTGACCAAAATCCTCATCGTGGGCGATAAGCCCCATCGGAGTGGCGACATCGACTAGCCCTAATAGACCGATCGTGGAGTTAGCGACAAAACGGCCACCCGACATTAGCGCCTGTGTCGGTTTAAGCTGCAACAGATTGTTGGCCATGACGCTTATTTCATCTAGGTTATTGAAAAAATTGGTAATGCCGGTATCGACAAAGCCCGGGGTGACCGCCTTATAGCCTCGGGCAACCGGTTGCATGAGGTGGCTGTCCACGACGCTATTGAACGCAAACAGAGTGCGGTTCATCGACTCCCACGGATCGGGGGTCGGTGGTGGCGGCTTTAGAGAGTGGGTTGTGGCACAGCCTGCGAGGAGTGTGGTGGTTAACAGTAACAGCAATAGGGGTAGGGGTAGGGGGGAACGCACAGACTCACTCCATCCAGTTATAGTGGGCTAAACAAGGGGGGATATAGTACGCAATTTGGCCGCCGCTTGCACACAACTTTATTGCTAGGTGGCTACCGTTTGAGCCTCGGGGAGCGGCTCATCGTGATCCGATAGAGCACCGGAATGACAAAGAGGGTCAAAAGGGTAGAGAAGGCGAGTCCCCAGACGATAGCGGTCGCCACCGGCCCCCAGACCAGCGATTTTCCCCCTAAGCCGGTAGCGAGCGAGAAGAGTCCGGCAATCGTGGTGAGTGAAGTAATCAGAATCGGAATCACCCGCCGTCTAGCCGCGTAGAGGGTGGCGTGCAGCAGGCTCATACCTGCTGCGAGGCGATCATTAGCGGCGGAGATTAAGACAATCGCCGAGTTCACCGCAATGCCGGCGAGCGCCACCACGCCATAGAGGGTGTAGAGGCTGAGCGGATTGTTGGAGATGATTAATCCTAACACTACGCCGGTAAAGGCTAGCGGCACCGTCACTAAAATCGCCAGCGGCTGAAAATAGCTGTTAAATTGGGTGCCGAGAATGATGTACATAATGCCCACCCCCATCATAAACAGCACAATAATGTTATCTAGGGCTTCGTTAATATCATCTAGTGCGCCACTAGTATCGATCGCTAGATTCGGGTAGTGCGATTGTAGTTCGCGCTCCCAGTAGTCGATAATGGCACCGTTAGCGGCGACCTCATCGGTGATCTTTTTGTCGATATCGGCTTCGATTGTTATCGCACGGCGGAAGTTGTAGTGGCGGATATTGCCAACTCCCTGAGCACTCTCGACTTGAACTAGCTCTCGTAGCGCGATCTCTCCCCCTCCGGGTAGTGGTAGGGTGAGTTGTAGCAGTTGGCCAATGTCATCAACATTAGCGGGGCGGCCGCGCACCCGTACCGGCCACTTCTCCCCCTCATACTGTACTGAGGCGAGTGCTTCGCCGTCAGTGAGTAGCCGAAGGGTGCGGCGAACGGTCTCGGCGTTCAAACCGACCTGACGAATGGTGTCGTAGTCGGGTCGTAGCCGTAGCTCCATGCGCCCTGCGACCGCATCATCACTAATATCCTTAATACCGCTCATCTGGAACATGGCGGCCTTTAACCTATCGGCAGCCTGACGAATCTCGTCATAGTCATCGCCCCGAACCTTGATTTTAACCGGTTTCTCTACCGGCGGGCCGCCAGCTAGTCGTACAAAGGAGATATTGACCGCCCCGGGGATGGTGAGTACCTCGCTGCGCATCGACTCCATCACCTGATCCACGCTACGCATCCCCGGCTGCTCCGGTAGGAGGCTGACCATTATCTGACCATAGTGTTCGCCGATAAGAGGGGCGGTTTCAGTAAACGCGATCCCGGCATAGCTGACGACGGCACGGGCATCTTCAGGTTGAAGATAGTGTCTGACTACTCTCTCGACCCGTTCGCTCTGTTGTAGCGTCTGCGCGAGTGGGGTAGAGGGCTCCATCTCGATAGTGATATAGAAGAGCCGAATCGGATCGGAGGCAAAAAAGTCCATCTTTACCACACCACTACTAACGGCGCTAAGAATCGCAATAAACATCAGGAGTGCCGAGATAAGGGTTAGCCTTGGCCAGCGCATCGTCCGTAGTAGCAGACGGGTATATTTAATCCTGATCCAGTGGGTCATAGCGGTGCGATAGGGCTGTAGTCGCGACGGGCGGTCTGCTCTACTGCCGTGTTGGGCGACCACATGAGCCGGCAGGATCCAGTAAGCTTCGATAAGCGATATTGCCAACGATAGGGTTACCACTAGCGGAATCACCATCATAAACTGCCCCAAAATTCCCGGTAGTAGCATGAGCGGCAGAAAGGCGGCGATAGTGGTTAAGACGGCGGCGGTTATTGGGGCGAAAATCTCTTTAAGCGAGTCGATTGCCGCCTGAAGCCGATCAACGCCGCGCTGGAGCCGGTAGTAGATCGCCTCGGCCATCACTACCGCATCATCAACCAGCATACCTAGCGCAATCACCACCCCGAGCAGAATCGACTGATTGAGGGTCTGACCGATAGCGGCTAAGATCCAGAAGGTCGCCGCCAAAATAAACGGAATGCCGATAGAGACCAGCAGTGAGATGCGTGATCCTAAAAATATCCAAGTCACCAAGACAACTAGCAGCAGGCCGATGAGGGCATTATTTTGCATAATCTCAATCGCATGACGGGTGGGAATGGTCTGATCGTCAGCCAAAATCAGCCTCACACCGGTCAGTTCGCTCATCTGATTTCTTGTCTCAAGATACTCTTTTATATCGGCCAGAATATCGAGAGTGTTGGTCTGGCTCTTTTTGGTGATACCGAAAAAGAGGGCGGGTTGGCCTTGGTAGCTGGCGAGATAGGTCGGATCTTCATAGGCTCGTACCACCTCCGCGACCTCATCGAGACGAATTTCACCTCGTGCGGTGGCAATCGGCATGGCGCCTAAATAGGCAGGATCGGCAGAGGTGCCCAATACCCTAATCAGCCAGCTCTGCTGCTGCTGTTGGGTATCTCCGGCGGCGATATCGCGAAAATTGAGGCTCACGGTATGGGCGATATCGATCGGGGAGAGGCCGAACTCGGTTAACCGTTCGGGAATGAGATTCACTTGCAGCTCCGGATCGGGTAGGCCGATTTCGGTCACGCCATTGACGCCGGGGAGTCGCTTTAGATCCTTAGTAATGAGTACCCCTTGGCGGCGCAAATTATCATCGAACCGAGGGGCAGTGACCACCACCATGGCGGTGGGGAAAGCATTGGCAGTGGTGATTTCGTTAATGACCGGATCGAGTGCATCGGTGGGTAGCTCTCGCTGCTTATTCTGCACCTCGCGGCGCAGATCGTTGAGCCGTTTATCGAAAGTGCGCTCGTCGATCTCATCAAAGCGTACCAAGATGGACGAAAGCCCTTGGCGACTATTACTGTCAACAAAACGAATGTCGGCTAGGTTCGATATCGCCTCTTCGAGCGGATCGGTGAGCAGCTTCTCCACATCGCTCGCCGCTGCGCCAGGCCAGAGGGTGGTAATATTGATCCAGTTAAAGTTAATCTCCGGGTCTTGCTGTCGAGGCAGGTCGAGATAGGCTAGTGTTCCCATCACCAACACCAGCACAAATAGCAGGTTGGCTAGGACTTGGTTTTGGAACAATTTTTGTAGCATGATTTTGCTCTCTATCCTCTCAATAATTGCGTTGCCACAATTTGCCATCAGACCGTTGCCAGCCATGCAATGTTACCCCATCCGCTGGGTGCCCATATTACTTAGTCTATGCCGCGCTCAATAATCGCCCCGCCAAGAGTTATCTCTCCTTGGTAGAAGACGATAGATTGCCCCGATGTGACGGCTCGTTGTGGTGAGTCGAAGTCGATCCGCCACTGTTGTGGGTCGAGCGCCGTTATGGTACAGGGTTGATCTGCCTGTCGATAGCGAATTTTGGCCTGACACCGAAGCGGCAGAGCCGGAGGGGTGGGGCTAATCCAGTGTTGTTGGGTGGCGATGAGCGCTGAATAGAAGAGTCGTGGGTGGTGATACCCCTGCACCACTACGAGCCGATTATGGGTTAAATCTTTGGCGGCGACAAACCACGGCTCCTCGGGATAGCCCTTTAGTCCACCGATGCCTAACCCCTGCCGCTGACCGATGGTGTAGAACATTAGCCCCTGATGCTGACCAATGACCGCACCCGTTTCGGTCACTATCTCCCCAGGCTGGGCGGGTAGGTAGCGTTGCAGAAAGTCACTAAACCGCCGTTCACCGATAAAGCAGATGCCGGTACTATCCCTTTTTTGGCTAGTGGCTAACTCTGCTTCGGTTGCGAATTGACGCACTTCGGGTTTGGTTAGCTCTCCTAGGGGGAAGAGCGAATGGCTGAGTTGATATTGATTCAGGGCGTGGAGAAAATAGCTCTGATCTTTATGACTATCGACCCCTTTCAGTAGCTGCCACTCCCCATCGCGGTAGCGGGTGCGGGCGTAGTGGCCGGTGGCGATCTTATCGGCTCCTAACGATAGGGCATAGTCGAGAAAGGCACGAAATTTAATCTCTTTATTGCATAAAATATCGGGGTTGGGGGTACGACCGACGCGATACTCTGCTAAAAAGTGCTCAAAAACCCGATCCCAATACTCGCTAGCGAAGTTTATGGTCAGTAGCTCCAGCTCTAGCTGTTTTGCCACTGCCGTTGCATCGGTGAGATCAACTGCAGCAGCGCAGTAGTCGTCGCGGTCATCCTCCTCCCAGTTTTTCATAAATAGCCCCCGCAGCGAGTATCCCTGCGCTTGCAGTAACAGCGCGGCGACGGAGGAGTCCACCCCGCCCGACATACCGATAATTAACTTGAGTTTGGAGGGCGTAGCCACTGCTGTTAATTGCTCTATACGGGCCAGAGGCGCAATATCGCAACGACCAATCCTCCTATTCCCATGGAGGTGGCAAAAAACCAGCGCATTTGGGTTTTAATCTCTTGATGGATGGCTACAATCTCTTGGTGCTGCTGATCGAGCCGCTTTTCGATCTGTTCAAAGCGCAGATTGAATTGCTTTTCCTGCCTCTCAAAGCGTTTATCTAGCTGTTCGGCTTGCATCTCAAAGCGTTTATCTAGCTGTTCGGCTTGCATCTCAAAGCGTTTATCTAGCTGTTCGGCTTGCATCTCAAAGCGCTTATCGATCTGCTCAAAGCGCTTCTCCATCTGCTCAAAACGCTTCTCCATCTGCTCGGTTAACATCTCAAAGCGTCTATCCATCTGATCTAAGCGTTTATCCATCTGATCTAAGCGTTTATCCATCTGATCTAAGCGTTTATCCATCTGATCTAAGCGTTTATCGATCTGCTCAAAGCGCTTATCTATCTGTTCGAAACGCTTCTCCATCTGGTTGATTAACATCTCAAAGCGCTTATCCATCTGCACGAAGCCCTGTTCCATCAACTCTCGTTGATGAAGTAGCTCCTGCTCTACGCGAGCCATGCGTTCGCGTATATCCATCTCATAACGGACATTGGCATTTTTTTGCCACGGCTGCTGTTGCAGCTTTTGATCAATTAGGGAGGCTATCTGTTCTAAATCTTCAACGGCTAGTGACATCTGATTTTTACTCCTAAAGGTGGAAGTTAGTGTGCTTCATCCCAATTCTCGCCATGGCCACACTCAACCTTTAACGGCACTCGTAGCTCGGCTGCGCTCTCCATGAGTTGGGTAAGGGTGGCGGTAGTGCTCTCTAACGCTGTTTTGGGCAGTTCAAACACCAATTCGTCATGAACCTGCATGAGTAGTTGGGTGGTGCTCTCTTGTTGAGATAACCAGTGGCCGACTTTGAGCATGGCTCGTTTAATAATATCGGCTGCCGTGCCTTGCATCGGGGCGTTAATCGCTGTCCGTTCGGCATATTGGCGGCGGGCGGCGTTGCGGGAGTGAATTTCCGGCAGGTAGAGGCGACGGCCAAACAGAGTTTCGACATAGCCCTGCTCTCGTGCCAGTTCACGGGTACGATCCATATAGGCTTTGACGCCAGGATAGCGGCTAAAGTAGAGATTGATATAGTCTTGCGCTGCATTGCGCTCTATGCCGAGCTGTTTGGCTAGACCAAAGGCCGACATACCGTAAATTAGCCCAAAATTGATCGCCTTGGCACTGCGGCGCTGCTCGTAGGTAACCTGATCGAGTGCGGTGGCAAAGAGTTCGGCGGCGGTGGCGCGGTGGATATCTTCGCCGGCATGAAAGGCGGCAACTAGTCCGCTATCTTGCGATAGGTGGGCCATAATTCGCAGCTCGATTTGGGAGTAGTCGGCGGCGAGGAGGTAGTGGTCTGGTGGGGCGATAAAGGCTTGACGAATCCGCCGCCCCTCTGGAGTACGAATCGGAATATTTTGTAAATTGGGATCGGAGGAGGAGAGCCGACCCGTCGCCGCGACCGCTTGATGGTAGGAGGTGTGAACTCTTCCGGTGGTTGGGTTAACCATCTTTGGCAGCTTGTCGGTATAGGTCGATTTGAGTTTGGCGAGCGAACGGTGTTGTAGAATTAGCTGCGGCAGTTCGTAGTCGAGTGCGAGCTCTTGGAGTACCTCCTCAGCAGTCGAAGGCTGCCCCTTGGGGGTCTTTTTCAGGATGGGTAGCGACTGCTTTTCGAACAGAAGCGCTTGAATCTGTTTGGGGGAGGCGGGGTTAAAGGGTTCGCCGGCGGCGTCGAATAGCTGCTGCTCTAGTCGGGCTAGCTTCTCGGTGAGCTCTAGGCTCTGCTGCCGGAGCAGAGAGGTATCGATTAATACGCCGTGGTGCTCCATCTTTACGAGTAGCGGTAGAAGTGGCAGCTCTAGCTCGCGGTAGAGCTGTTGCAGTGTCGGTTCGGCGGCCAATTTGGGGCTTAGCTGCTGCTGTAGGGCTAGGGTGACTGCCGCATCTTCAGCGGCATAGGGGGCCGCTTGGGATAGCGCTACTTCGGCAAACCCTATCTGTTTCGCCCCCTTACCGGCGACCTCTTGGTAACTAATGGTCTTATAACCGAGATATTTTAGCGCTAACGAATCCATATCGTGACGGCTCGCGGTGCTGTCGAGTAGATAGGATTGCAGCATCGTGTCATCGCCAATGCCGCGCAGGGTGATGCCGTGGTTGCGTAGAATATGGCTATCGTACTTCAGGTTTTGGCCACATTTAAGCGGGGTCTCACCCTCTAGCAGCGGCTTAAACTGGGCTAGTACAGCGTCCCGATTGAGTTGGTGCTCGCTTCCGGCACCGCTATGGGCTAGGGGGAGATAGGCCGCCCGATTAGGGGCGGTCGCGATGGCGATGCCGACAATGCGGCCATCAATATAGTCTAATGAGGTGGTTTCGGTATCAAACGCAAACTGTTCGCACTGGTTTAGTTCGGTTAGCCACTGCTGTAGCGCCTCCTCGGTAGTAATTAGCGGATAGCTTTGGGGGTCGATAGGGAGGGGCGAGCTAGTCTCTTCACTGCCACTCTCTAGTAGCTCTTTAAGCCAGCTTTTAAACTCAAACCGCTGGTAGAGCTGCCGTAGCTGTTGGGTGTCGGGTGGTTGTCGGGCTGTTAGCGAGCGCCATTGGCCCCCTAAATCGACATCACAGCGAATGGTCACCAGTTGTCGCGCCAGCGCTAGCTGCGGTAGGTGGCTGCGCAGACTCTCTCCCACTTTGCCCTTAATCTCTGCGGCATGATCTATTAAGGTATCGAGGGAGCCGTAGTGCTGTAGCCACTTCGCCGCCGTCTTTTCACCCACTTTGGGGATACCGGGGACATTGTCGCTACTATCCCCCATGAGTGCTAGATAGCCGATAATCTGCTCTGGTAGGACACCAAATCTCTCTACGACGCCTTGGGTGTCGGTTATGCTCCCTTTCATGGTGTCGATGAGGGTGATGTGGTCACTGACTAGCTGCGCCATATCTTTATCACCGCTAGAGATGATCACGCTCTGGCCATCGGCCTCTGCTCGACGGGCTAGGGTGCCGATGACATCGTCCGCCTCGACCCCGGCGATCACAAAGAGCGGCAGGCCAGCTGCCGTGAGTGCTTGGTGTAGGGGGGCAATTTGAGCACGCAGCTCGTCGGGCATCGCCGAACGGGTCGCTTTGTAGTCGCTATAGAGCTCATCACGAAAGGTTTTGCCGGGGGCATCGAAGACGACTGCTATCTGTTGTGGCTGGTAGTGCTGTTGCAGCTTGCGCACCATGTTGATAACACCGTAGATGGCACCGGTCGGCTCACCGGCAGAGTTGCTGAGCTGCGG
The DNA here is from genome assembly GCA_008375315.1 of Ectothiorhodospiraceae bacterium BW-2. NCBI lineage: Bacteria > Pseudomonadati > Pseudomonadota > Gammaproteobacteria > Chromatiales > Ectothiorhodospiraceae > Ectothiorhodospiraceae bacterium BW-2. Next base: position 2,574,218 of record CP032507.1, read on the forward strand.
CATGGCGTGGAAGGCGCGATAGAGGTAGGAGCTGCCATCAATTAAGATGAGTGGTGTGGTCATGGTCATCGTCATCGTTTAATGGATGCGATATTGACGAATGAGTTCGACTAGACGGTTAATCTCCCGATTAATCTCATCGGTTGCGCCGACCGATTCGTGCGCTTTCTCGGTGGTGGTGTGGGCAATGTCGGCGATATGGACGATATTGCGGTCGATATCCTGACTGACGGTACTCTGTTCGCTAGTCGCCTGTACAATTTGGCTATTCATTTGGGCGATGGTATCGACAGCGACGACAATCTGCTGTAGCACCTCGCCCGCTTTATGGGTCTCGGTGACACTGCTGTTGGTCAGTTCGCGGCTGGTCTGCATCGCGCTGACCGCATGTTGGGACTGATTTTGCAGCCGTTCGATAATTTGCCGAATCTCCTCGGTTGACTGCTGGGTCTTTTGCGCTAGGGTACGAACCTCATCGGCGACCACGGCGAAGCCGCGCCCCTGCTCTCCGGCGCGAGCGGCCTCAATGGCGGCGTTGAGCGCTAGTAGGTTGGTCTGTTCGGCAATTCCGGTAATCACCTCTAGGACATGGCCGACCTGTTGGGCATCGGTTTCGAGTTTGGCCATCACCTCGGCGGCATGGCCAATCTCATTGGCTAGGGAGGAGATGCGTGTGACGGTACTGTTCACAACTTGACTCCCCTCTTCGGCAGAGTGTTTGGCACTGTGGGCCTGCTCTGAGGCGCTGACCGCCTGTGAGGAGACCTCCTGCACCGAGACTGCCATCTGATTCATCGCGGTGGCGACCTTATCGAGCTCCTGCTGCTGTTGCCGTACCCCCGCTTCAGTCTGAGAGAGCATACCGCTGACGGCACGGTTATCGTTATCGATACGCTCTGAGATCTCGCTAACCTGTCGTAGTAGATCTTCGGTGCGCTGTAGCATCTCGTTATAGGCGGTAATAATCGCTCCAATCTCATCGTCATCAAAATTGCTCTGTAGCCGACCGGTGTAGTCCCCTTGGCGGACGGTCGCTAGGTGGTTGCGTAGCTGCTCAATCGGTCGCATTAACACCTGCGTCCCGAAGATACGGCCAAAGATAACCAGAATTAAGATCGAACCGGCGGTGAACATAACCACATTGAGCTTAAGGGCTTGAACCTCATTGGCGGTTTTGGTCATCATGACGACCGCTTGATGCATCTCTTTTAAGATAAGCGGCGACTGCTGGTGGATCTGGCGGTAGCTGTCGGTGGTGGGGTGGTCGATGTGGGCTAAAATGACCTGTTTATAGTCGCGCCATAAGCTCTCAACCCGCTGCATCTGTTTAAGGGTGGCGCTATCGGTAATGGGGTAGAGATTCTGTGTCGGATCGCCCTCTAGCAGGCTGCGGTGCGACTTCTCAAACAGCTCGATGCTCTCCATCACTTCGTTGCGATTGGCGATCTCTTGGGCGATTAACAGCGCCTCTTTGGCCATTCGTTGGCTGAGCATTCGCTGTTGACCGGCGATATTGACCGAGTTGGCATCGCTCCCCATCGATAGATAGAGCACGGCCACTGAGGTGAAGGCAAATAGAAAGATAACGATATAGGTAAACAGAAACTGTGAGGCGATAGAGTGAATACCGATGCCGCGCATGGTTTGCTGCATGAATAGACCGAGTTGACGACCCATGAGACTCTCCTTGGATTATCGGGGCTAGGGGATAGAATGAGAGAGGCGTTAGAGCTCCATCTCTAAATCGTCGCGAAGGGTATCGAGCCCCGCCTTAGCACACGCCTCATCGGTCTCACCGGCGGGGGCACCGCTCACCCCGATAGCACCGAGTAGCTGGCCGCCACCGCCATGAATAGGCACGCCTCCAGCCGACATCACTAGCCCGTCAACTCGGCCAACGGCGCTATTAGCTCGCTCGGTGAGCGCTGAGGTGGGGGCATTGAAATTGGCGGCGGTATAGGCCTTCATTTGGCTAATTTGGAGCGATATGGGGGCGGCGAGGGTGTCTCGTAGCTGCACCTGTAGCGTACCGTCGCGGTCAACGATGGCGACTGAGATATGAATCCCCTCCTTGCGACAGGCGTTGATGGTGCCTTGGGCTATCTTTTGAGCACTGTCGAGTGAGAGGCGGATGAGCTCGATCGCCAGTGGCTCTTCGGCCAGTGTGGGTGCTGTGTGGAGGGTAAGTAGTAGCGGTAGTGCGGTTAAGCCGGTGTTAAGGCTTTTCATTAGGGTAGCTCCTTAAGTTCTAGGGTGAATCGGTTGGCCAGAGGGGGCGGCAGAGCGGGGGTAGCTCTTCGCCGCCGTTAAGCCCCATGGCGTTAATAATCAGTTGCCGTTTGAGAGGAGTCAAGCGATCGGTTAGCTGTAGTCCACGGTTTCGCAGTGTGGTTATTAGGGGGTGACTGTTGCTAAAGAGCCGTTTTAAGCCATCCATTGCCCCCATCATGAGTAGATTATCCCCTTTGCGCCAGCGCTCGTAGCGGCGCAGGGTCTTAAAACGGGACGGTGTGCGCCCCTGGCGGATATCGTTTAGGATCACTTCGGCGAGTGCGGCGGCATCGAGCAGGCCGATATTGAGCCCCTGTCCTGCGAGCGGGTGGATTACATGGGCGGCATTACCGATCAAGGCGAGGCGCTCTTGGGTGTATTGGCGGCTATGTTTGAGCTGTAGCGCAAAGCTGGCGCGCTGGCCGCTCGCCTCTAGCTCGCCGAGTGCAGTACCGAACTGCTGCTGTAGCTGGTGTAAAAAAGGGGCCTCCTCTAGCTGCATCACGGTGTCAGCCTCCTCGGTCGGTAGCGACCAGACTAGGGAGCAGCGGTGGGGATCGGCAAGTGGCAGCATGGCGATGGGGCCTTTGGGGGTAAAGCGCTGCCAAGCGGTCTGCTGGTGGGGGTCGCGGGTGGTAATCGTGGCGACCACAGCCTGCTGATCGTAGCTCCAGCCGTGGCTCGGCATGGCGGCTAACTGTCGCACTTGTGAGTTGGCTCCATCAGCACCGATGAGCAGATCGCACTGGAGCGCGCGACCGCGATCGTCCCGTAGCTCAATCGATTCGGGGTGGCGTCGTAGGGTGGTTAGATTAAAATCGGTGATTAGCTCACACTGCCCCTGCCGCCGTAATCGGTTCACTAGGGCGCTCTGAATCGCCCCATTTTCGACAATATGGCCCAAATTGGGCTCTCCTACCTCTGCGGCGTCAAAGTGGATCGCCCCCGATCTCTCCCAGACGCTCATGGCACGATAGGGGCAGAGGCGTAACTGCGCTATCTCATCCCAACAGTTAAGACGTCGTAGCAGATTTTCACTGGCGCGGGTCAGTGCGCTAACTCGCAGATCGTACTCTGCTGGAGGGCGTTGCCAGGGGGTAAATGGGCGCGGTTCGATCATTGCGAGGCTTAGGCCGCTGTCGGCCATGGCGGCGGCAAAGGCGTTGCCGACCATGCCGCCGCCGACGATAATTAGCTCATAGTCGTTCATAGTGGTATCCCATCATCTGGTGGGTGAATGGGCGTCGCAGCGAGGGAAGGTTATCGAGAATGGCTAGCCCTTTGCTGCGAAGGGCGCCACACGCCGCTCCCTGGTGGCCAAAGAGTTTGCTTAGCAGGTGGGTGGTGCCGATAACCCGCCAGTGATCACTGCGTCTTAGGCTCTGATAGTGGTGCAGTAGCGCCGGATCGCCCGGATCGCTCCCCTGCTGTAGCTGCGGTTTCAGTAGCGCCGTTAGGGTATCAACATCACGCAGGCCGAGATTAAACCCCTGTCCGGCGATAGGGTGGATCGTATGGCTGGCGTTACCGATAAAGAGTGTTCGTGGCGCTACCGCTTGGGGGAGATAGCGCAGTGTCAACGGGTAGCTATCGCGCTGGCCTACAGCGGTAAAGTGGCCGGCACGGCGGCCAAAGCGCTGCTGTAGCTGCTGTAAAAAGTCGTTGTCATCTAAGTTGATCCGAGGCGGTTGCTGCGAGTCGGGTTGGGTCCAGACGAGCGACCAGTCGCAGCTATCGGCTCGGTTTCCGTAGGGGAGTAGGGCGATCGGCCCTTCGTTAGTAAAACGCTCGTAGGCGCAAAACTGGTGGGGAAGATGGGTGGTCACGGTGGTAGTTAGCGCCTGTTGGTGATAGGTGTATGCTATCTTTGTTAGCCCTAGCCTATCGCTAAAATAGCTCCCACCACCATCGGCGATCACGACTAATCGCGCCTGAATTGTGAATGGCTCGCCGGTGAGGGGGGTGAGATGGATCCGGTTACTCTCGCCCTCAAACTCAAGCTCTTCGGCCTCTACCGGCGCTATCCTCTCGACGCTTAAGGGGGGGAGCTGCTGTAGGGCGCGGCCTAGCGCGGCGGCAGCAGCGACATAGCCGAGCGCTTCGACCCGCTCTGTCGCCGCGCTAATGCGAGTGGTGCCGAAGTGGCCTCGATCTGAGACATGGATAGCTTTAATCGGTGTCGCCTCGGCCGCCACCGACTCCCAGATACCGAGCTGCTGTAGTCGTCGCACCGAGAAGTGGGAGAGGGCGATAGCGCGTTGATCAAAGCTCTGATGCTGGCGGCTGTCGCTCTGCTGGCGATTAATGAGTGCTATTTTTGTTGGCGTGGAGGCGAGCGCTAATGCCAGTGAGGTACCGATGAGGCCGCCACCGATAATGGCGATATCGTACTGCGTTTTAGCCATGTTAATGCTCCGCTTCCGCCATAATCGCCTCAATGGCATCAATCTCTTTCGGAATAGCGGCGCTAAGTACCTCGTAGCCGCTGTCGGTGACGAGGAGATCATCTTCGATACGAATGGCGATTCCCCACCACTTTTTGGCCACTTTTTTCGATTTGGGGGGGATATAGAGCCCCGGTTCGATGGTCAGCACCATCCCAGGCTCCAGTTCCCGCCAGGTCTCTTCGATTTTATAGTCACCGACATCGTGGACATCCATGCCGAGCCAGTGGCCGGTGCGGTGGGGAAAGAAGGGTTTATAGGCCTCTTTTTTAATTAGGCTCGATAGATTGCTCCCCTTGAGGATATTGAGCTCCATCAAACCGGCGGTGACCACTTCGACCGCCGCTTCATGGGGGGCGTTCCAGTGGTTACCCGGTTTCACCTGTGCCATGGCCGCCTGCTGTGCCTTGAGGACGATTTGATAGAGCAGGCGCTGATTTTTGGAGAACTTGCCATTGATTGGAAAGGTGCGGGTAATGTCAGCGGCATAGTAGTCGAGCTCCGCAGCGGCATCGATAAGCAGCAGATCGCCCTCCTGTAGTGGCTGATTATTGGCGGTATAGTGGAGGGTGCAGCCATTGACACCGCCACCGACAATGGAGGGGTAGGCGGGGGAGCGGCAGCCGTGGAGCATAAAGTGGTGCAACAGCTCCGCCTCCACCTGAAACTCATATTTGCAGCGGCGGGTCATCTGCATCGCTCGCCGATGTGCTTCGGCGGAGATGTTGGCCGCACGGCGCATGGTCTCGATTTCGGCTGGGCTTTTGATAAGTCGCATATCGTGCAGAATGTGGCTTAAATCGATAATCTCGCCCGGGGTATGGACACCCGCGCGGCTCTGACAACGCAACTTGTTTAACCAGCCGAGCAGTTTGGTGTCAAACTCGGCATGACACCCCATGGCGTAGAAGATGCGCTCTTTGCCCTCTAAGAGTCCTGGCAGAATATCGCCGATATCGTCAATCGGAAAGGCGTCATCGGCACCGAAGTCGGCTTTAGCGCCATCGAGTCCGGCACGATGGCCGTGCCACATCTCCTTTTTGGGATCTTTTTCCCGACAAAAGAGCAGATACTCGCCTTGATCTCGCTCTGGAATGATGACCGCGATCGCCTCTGGTTCGGCAAAACCGGTCAGGTAATAGAAGTCGCTGTCGGGACGAAACGGATAGTCAACATCGCGGTTACGAAGCTTCTCTATGGCGGTAGGTATAATGGCGATACTCTTCGAGCCTATCTGCTCTATAAAGTCGCGGCGACGGTGGCGAAACTCTCGACTCTCTATCGGCATAGCGCCCTCTCTCAGATCGGGTTAGTGGAGTGTGGGGGTATCATCGGCAACAGAGAAGAGTGGCAGGGGGTGGAGCTCATCTAGTAGCGTCAGGGCACCGGCACGCAGATATTCACCGATTTCGGTCAGTGAACGATCATTAATCTCCTCATTGCTATCGGGAACAAAGGTGTTAGCGCGGCTGATTTCGAGTAGATCATCTAGAAACTCGCCACTTTCGGCCGAGAGCTTTTCGACGGCAAGATTGCCGTGGCTGAGCCCTAATAGCAGCCCTTGAGTCCACTCCGATATCGCCTCAATGCGCTGTTCAATCGACGCATCCCCCTCCTCGGGCATGAGGGGCGAGAAGCTGAGCATCGGATCGTTTAGCTCCTCAATAAGCGACTCAAAGACGATATTGAGGTTATCAACCGCCTCTTCGCGCACCAGATCGCCAGGATTGAGATCGGGGGTAATATAGGGCTGCCACTGCACGGCCGCCTTATTGCCTTGGGTAATAATCAGCCCGGTGAGGAGGCCGTGAAATTCGCTGGCGCTAGTCGAGGCATTTAGCTGGTCTAGCCAGTGGGTAATGGTATAGGTATCGTTACTACTTTCCATGGTCTTTATCAGTTGTTGTGGTTCATATAGGTGTCACAATGGCATGAAAAAGGGCGGATGACAAGATGCTACTGCTACTGGGCGAAGCAGGCGGTCGGTGTACGGGTGGTGGGAGTGACGGTTAAGACGGTACAACCGCTATCGCTGCTCTGCGCACCGCTGGCGGTGGCGGTCAGGGTATAGCTACCGGCGCTCTGGGCGCTAACGGCAAAGGTGTAGTAGGTGAAGTTGGCCGAAGGATCGCCTAACTCGGCGAGGGTCGCGTAGTCGCTGTCACTAGCACGCCACTTCTCCTGCGCCATCTGTAGTCGAGCGAGTTCAGCAATCGCCTCCCCACGGCGAGCCTCAAGCATATAATTGGTATAGCTAGGATAGGCAACCGCAGCGAGGATGCCGACAATGGCAACCACAATCATCAGTTCAACTAGCGTAAAGCCTTGGTAAGAGGTCGCATTGAGTTTCATCATTCTCTCCGGTAGTTTAGAAATTGGGTTAATGCTAGATGCTAAGCGTCCAAGTATAGGCGGAGTGTGACCGATTCGGCAAAATTTCTTTGTCACCGTGATTAGCGGTGGCTGAAAGCGGATAAGCGGTAGGTGACTGGCCGATAAAGTGGCTATACTAAGCTCAGTAGCAGTCGATTGAGGCGAATAACAGGCGATGAAGCAGAACAGAACAGTTAGGTGGCGCTTTAGGGCGAGCGGGATGACCCTGATAGAGGTGCTGATTGTGGTGGTGATTGTGGGGATTATCGCTTCACTCGCTGCGCCGTCGTTTACCGGTGGCGTTGGTACGGCTCGGGTGACGGGGGCGGCAGAAGCTCTCTATGCTCACCTACAGTTAGCCCGCTCCGAGGCGGTTAAACGCAATACACCGATCACAGTCAGCTTTAATGCTGCCGCGTGGTGTGCGGGGATGATTGCAGGCACAGCGGCCTGTGATTGTACCGAAACGGTGACGAGCGAGAGTGACTATTGCGGACTAGATATGGGGGGGACGATGACAGCCCAACTAGTCACCGGTAACGCTTTTCAAGGGGTCACCATGGCAGCTAATCCATTTACTAATGGCAACACAACAATAGATAATGTTCGTGGCACTGCGAATAATGGCAGCGTCTGTTTAACTTCGAGTGATGGGAAAGTGTTGCGAGTCTCGATGAGTATCTTAGGTCGGGTCTCTATCTGCGAATCGGGTGGAACCTCCTATACCACTTATCCTGCCTGTAGCACTAACTGCTAGTGGGTGATGATGATGAAACAGTTCTCCTGTACACATTTTGGTTCAAGCGGCTTTACCTTAGTCGAAATTATGATCGGCATGTTTGTCGGTCTGTTCGTGATTGGGGGCACCATTAGTTACTACAGCGCCTCGACTGGCAATAGTGCTGATATCGTTCGCATGGCGAGACTGCATCAAGACCTAGGTGCCATCAGCCATATTATAGCTGGCGAGGTTCGTCGCGCGGGCTACTGGGGCGGGGGGCCGGGGCTAGATAACCCCTTTATGCAGCCCCCCTATCTGTTGGCTATTAGCGTGAATAGTGGCGCGACCTGCCTCTCCTACAGCTACGACTACAATGGTGCTAATCCAAATGGCACCCTAGATACGACAGGCGATGTGTTTGGTATGTTTCGTTACGATGTCACTAATCGCGCGATTGAGATGTATAAACGGGTAAATAGCGCTGGCACTGGTGCCAATTTTACCTGTACCAATAGTGCTGCCTCTGACTGGGAAGATATTACCGACCCAACGGTGATCGAGGTGACCGCCTTTAGCGCCGATTTTGTCGGCTCTCGTTGCGCTAATACCGAAACGGGGGGCGGGAATTGGCAGAGTGTGACGGTAGGCGATACCACTTTACCTTGTGATACCAATAGCGTAGCTCGATCCGTTGGCGATAAGATGGTTGAGTCGCGTTATGTCAACTTTTCTATCACGGCGCGTTTGGTCAGTGATAATAGCGTGACCTTAACGCTCTCTGAATCGGTGGCGGTAGCTAATAACCGTACCTTTTACGCCACAGCGGCTGTGCCATAGTTTGGGAGAAAATGATATGAAACGCTCTATTGTCGTCAATAAGTTTCAGCGGGGGGCAGCGGCGCTCTTAGTCTCTACCGTACTGCTCTTCTCGGTCAGTATGGTGACTCTGTTTACCTCCAAAACGGTCATGATGGAACAGAAAATTAGCGCCAATCAGGTGCGTTCTATTGAGGCGCTAGAGAGTGCACAGGCTGGGTTAGAGTATGTGCTCGCCTATGTTAAAGGGGGGGGCGGAGCCGATCAGGATGGCGATGGCAATATTGATGTGATTAGCGTGCCAGCAGGCACCCTTACCCCGGCGCCGGCTATTACTATGTGTAACTATCGTGCCACCGGTTATGTTGCCTGCGGCTGCACCCCTGGCACTGCCGACGCCCCTGATGGAACCACCTTTGAAATTTGTGTTACCGGTAGTAGTGCCGATGGCACAGCAACTCGAACGATACGCTATCGAGGGACAGGCATAGGGCTATTTCAAGGGGGAGGGCCAACCCACCCTGTTGTTGCCAGAACCACCGTGAATATGATAGGGGAGGCTAAAATTCATAATACCGAAACGAATGCCACCATCTGGACTGGTCAGACGGTCACTATGACCGGTAATAAGTTTATTACCTTTATTGCTGATGGTTCTAGTTCTGGAGGTGAGGTGGCTATCTCAAGACCTGCGGATGGCACGCTAGGATTCGATATTGTTGACCAAGATCCACAATTAGTCGCTTTGACTGGCGATGAGTTTTTTCAGAGCTTCTTCTCAGGCACAAAAGCCGACATTAAAGCAACTGCCGATACTATCTCCTGTAGTGCCGCTGAGGTGCAACCGGGGCGATTTGTCTGGTGTGATGGTAGTAGTACCTTAAGCGTAGGGAGCGTGGGTAATAGTAGTTCAGCACCAGCGATTGTGGTCACGGAGGGGGATTTTAAGATAACTGGTAATAGTGTTTTTTACGGCATTATCTATGTGATGGGGGAGGTTCAGACCAGTGGTACTCCACAAATTCATGGGTCTCTCATTGGCGAAGGTGAGGATACCAATGGGGATGGTATTCCTGATACCGCACTAAAAGTGAATGGTACCCCTGATATCTATTATAAACGCTATTTTGAGGGCGGAGGAGATGGTGTCGGTATGCCGAGTCGGGATATTAGGGTCGATACAGCTAGTTGGCGCGATTTTTAAGAGGATAGAACAGTGAAGCTATTTAACAGACAGATAGGTATTGCACTCATTGATGCGGTGATGGCAATGGCTTTTACCTCCATTGGCGTGCTGGCGTTAACCAATTTGCAGCTCAATTTAACCTCCTCTAGTGGTGAGTCGCAGTCTCGTAATGAGGCGATGCTATTAGCGCAAGAGAAGATTAACGATGTTCGCAATCTATTTACTGTCAACGAGTTTGGAACATATAACCCAACAACGAATACCTTTACGGCCAACTTTGCCTGCACTGCCAATGAGTCTGTGACTCGTGGTTTTACAACCTATGATCGTGACTGTAGTTATACCCCGGAAGTGGTCAATGGTGAGGTCAATCGGGTGCTACTAACCGTTGATGTTAACTGGAGTGATCGCGCGGGTGACACCCAGACAGTGACTCTGACCGGTTATGTGACCTGGGATAATCCTACCGCCGACACCTCTGTTAGTGACGGCACCGGCGGCGGGGGGATCTCTCCGCCTACGGGGGATGGTTACCTTAAGAAAAATGTCACCGAACCTGATAGAGGGGAGATGGATGCTGCCCGAGATGGAATGCGTATCTATAAAGAAGATGGCGGGTTTAAAATATTTACCGATACCGATAATAACGATGAGGGGTGGACGCTTATCTCATCAGAAAAACTATTAATTATCTCTGGGGAGATCTCCAAAGGGGGGGCAACCAGTGATGCGTTTATGGAGAAGATTCGCGTGATGACCTCAGATGCGGGTCTATGTGCTTTTCAATGGGTCAATGACAGTGTCGGCGAGGCCTATCTCTGCATCACGCCAGAGAGTTGGTATGGCAATCTGGGGGTCATCTCCCGTATTACCGAAGGTGGACAGGGAAACAAGTATAAATATACTGTCTGTAGTGGCTCTATTGAGTATGAAACGAACGATGCGATTATTACCCATCCACTCTTTACGACCGATATATTGGGGATGCAGCGCTACTACAGTTATAGTGACGATGGCGATGAGGGTAATGATGTGTTAACGGGGTTAACTTCGGCACAGTCAGACGATATCTTTATCGGTGAGTTGACGGAGCAGAACTTTAGTGTCACCGGTTCTGGTACCTCTTGTGCGATTAGCACTAACTCTGGGGCCACTATTCAGTTAGAGCTACTCATTACGCCTAACCATACCGGTGGCGAGACGGTCACGATTACTTCAGTCGCTGCGAATGGTCAGCTCTGTACTTTAGAGGGAGAGGCCGGTGGCGTGTGGGATTGGGCTTGTACGGCAAGTCGCGCTAGTGCTATCGATCTCGTTGTTAAGGGCGAAGATGCACCTGGTCCGACTAAGGCGTGTGATGCAAACGCCTCAATTGAGAGTGTCTTTGTCGTGGAAGATTTTACGGCAAATCTCTCATACAACTGCAATAACGGCTCCTCTAGTAACATAGTCCTAAAACTCTGTACCCTCGACACGCCAGAGGGGTGTGTGACCGAAGCGCAGTGTGGCTCTGTTAACGCGGTGTGGGATGCGGCGGCTTCCCCACAATGCGCTGCGGTAAACGACTGTAGTGCCGCGACACTGAGCTACTGTACCGATGAGAGCGAGCCTAGCTGTACGAGCGCTGGCGGTTACTGGAACGGTAGTAGCTGTGAAGCGTCGTTGCAGTTAGCTTGTGAAGGGGCAGGAGGGACTTGGAGTGACTCCCCGGCAGGTTGTGAGACGCAAGTAGTCATTGAGGGGGGCTACACCCTTCCGGCAGGTAAAACACTCTCTATTAGCATGGAGGGGGAGAGTGTTGATGGTAGCTGTGCCATTAATGAGACGGATAACAGTTACCGTTGCACCGCAATTTTGACCAGCAGTTACCGTTGGGATGGCACGCTAAATGCCAGTGGAACTGGGCTTAACTGCCTTTACAATGGTAGTCAGACCTTTACTGAGTTGTATGGCGGGACGACTTCAGGAGCGACCATAGGATGCGTGAACCTAGGTGGAAGCGCTGTGATCAGCGGTAGCTACTCGCTTCCTTCGGACAGCAGCTCTCTGGCTCTCTCTATGAACGGGGAGAGTGGCTACAATAGTGGCGTTTGTGAACTCGATGCGGGCGCTGCAACCTATCGTTGCGAAGTGACCTATGAGGGTGCCGCGTGGAGTGGCTCGGTGGCGGTAACCAGTGCCGTTGATGGTGCCAATGTTCTCGCTTGTACTTCAGCGACTCAGACCTTTACTGGTGTGACGGCAACGGCCAGTGGCAGTGCAATTAACTGTCTGCTGCCAGGAGGTACGGTGGAGATAACCGGAAATTATAGTGTTCCTAGCGGCGATACGCTGCAACTGAGCATGAGTGGTGATAGTGGCTATAGCGCCGGAACTTGTCTTATCGATAGCCCATCGGTAGGTCAATATAGCTGTCGTGCCGACTATAGTGGCGCTGATTGGAGTGGTACGGTGACCGCCTCGACGACAGGAGGGGTTAGCTGTAGCAATGCAAGCCAAGCCGTTACCGAGCAATCATCCAGCGGTGCCACTGTGGCGTGTAAAAATATTGCGACAATTTCTGGGAACTATGCCACAGATGGAGCTATTCCGACATTGACTATCGAGGGGGGGGGTAGTTGTAGTGCCGTCTCGGGGGGATACTCTTGTAGCGTGAGCTTTACCACGGCTACTTGGAGTGGTGATATGAATGCTACCGCAGCAGGCCTAACCTGCGAGCCGGCAACACAATCGTTGAGTGCGCTGGCCCATGGCGACTATTCGGGTGCGGCTATCACCTGTTCTAGTCCTAATGTCTGTAGTGCTGCTGTGGCTGATGCGCCGTACTGCTCGACTAAAACAGCGTGTGATACGGCAGGGCACTGGTGGGATAAGAGTGGATCGGGCTGCTCTGCCATAGCACCAACCACTTCGGCGAGTTGTGGTGGCAATGACTATAGCTGGGAACCCAATAATAGCACCTGTTATCGTACAGTGAGCGATAGACAAGCTCGCTGTACTAGTGTGGGAGGTAAATGGAATTCGGCACAGAACAAATGTAATAAATAGGCTTATTTATGAGGCTTGCGACTCTTTAGCAGCCGCTAGAGACTCTATACCCAGCCACGCCCATCGATACAGGTTCGTAGTGAAAAATTATCAGCGGCTAACTGACTAAAATTTAACGCCCCTAACCGCTCTTCCCTCGCCTCACTTAACGAACTAAATAGCTGCGCGATAGCCGACTCGTGCGCTAACCAAGTGGGGGGAGGGGTATCGTTGCTATCGACAACCTGGAGAAAGTGGTTTAACTGCAACTTCTCTGGGGCGGTGGTTGGCAGATAGCCCTCCGGCTCTTCACGGCAGGTGGCGATAAAGCCGTAGCTGAGCAGTTTTTGCAACAGCAGCTCTAGTAGATCACGCGGCAGTTCGCTCTGCTGATTGAGCTCCTCTAAGGTAATCGGCGGGGCCTCACTCTCAAAACGACGCACGATAGAGACCATAAGCAGTACCATGAGCTGGCGGTAGGCGAGACCGCGCGGCAGAGTGAGCGGTTCACGCCGAATTTGGCGTGGATATTGGATATAGTAGGCGATTTGGGCACCGATGAGCAGAATCAGCCAGTTAAGATAGAGCCAAATCATAAACAGAATGAGAATCGCCAAACCGGAGTAGATGGCGGCATAGCTAGTCGCACCAGCGGCAAAGTGGCCGAAGAGCAGGCCGATACTCTGCCACAACCCCCCCGCAGCGGCTGCACCGAGTAGCGCCGGTCGCAGCCCGATGCGAGTATTCGGGATAAACAGATAGATAAAAAAGAAGGCGGTGGTGACAAACAGAAACGGAATCAGTTTGCCTAGTAGCAGGATAAGGGTACCGAGCGCCTCCATCTCCAGTAACTGCTGCACGATGGTATGGTTACGAATCGAGGCGCTCATCCCCATCGCGGAGAAGATTAACACCGGCCCGACCATAATGACACTTAAGTAGTCGGAGAAGCGGCGCACAATAGTACGAGGCTGTTTGACGCGCCAGACATAGTTGAGCGCCTGCTCAATTTTTTGTACCAACGAAATGACGGTAAAGAGCAGAATCGCCAGCCCGACCGAGCCGAGAACGCCGACCTTCATCCGTTCGACAAACTCCAACACCCGATTAATAATCTCCACCCCCATCTCCCCCATCGGGGCGACAAAGTTAATTAACATCGGTTCAATCTGATTATGGACTCCGAACGCTTTTAGCATCGAGAAGCTGACCGCCAACAGCGGCACTAAAGATAGTAAGGTGGTATAGACTAGACTCATGGCGCGTAGATTCAGCTCACCGATAAAGATATCGCGTCGCAGCACCCACAGCAGTTGCAGCAGTTGAGTGGCGAGGCGCTGCGGTCGTGGCTGCTCGGCCGGATCGGCGTGCCAGAGCCGCTCCCAAAAGGTCGGTTTAGTGTGGGGGTCAGTCGGTGTCATGGTTGGAGGGCACCTGTTAATGGCTCTTGTTGTCGTAGCAGCCAAGTCGGCTCCAGTTGAGGGGTAATTAAGCGGTAGTGTAATAGCCACTGGCGGGCATCATCTGCATCGACGGCAAACCAACGCAGCGGCGATCCTAACCGAAACGAGTAGCCCCACTCAACCATATCGGCCATGAGTCGGGCACGACCGTAGCCGGGGAGCTGTGCTGCTAATAGCAGCGCTAAAAAATTGACCGCACTCTCCTCTAACTCATCGCCGCCTGCATTGGTATGGAGCTGTTGCCGCCGCTCAGGCGCCATGCAGATATAGTGTCCGGCCTCATGTAGCAGCGAGTGGAGGGGGGTGTGGCGGTGAAAATAGAGCCGATTAGCGATTAGCCCCGCCTCGGGGTAGCCGAACCAGCTACCGGGGATAGCGGCGCTATCGACCTGCTGTAGCTGGAGCGAATAGCGATGAAATAGCGTCGTGAGCGACTGCGGCTGCAGGGCTAGATAGTGGCCGACGCTCATCATGGGGTGGGTAGGCTATCTAGGGCGAGAGCTAGCGTTACATAGTCGGCGACCGATACATTATCAGCTCTTAGAGTCGGATTGATGCCGAGCTGCTCTAGTTCAGCGACACTAAAGAGCGGTTTTAAGGTGTTGCGGAGTGTCTTGCGCCGTTGGTTGAAGGCGCATTGGGTGACCTGCTCTAGGAGGGTGCGCCTAACCGACGGAAAGGGCGGATCGCGATAGGGGATGAGGCGAACAATGGCCGAATCGACCTTCGGCGGGGGGGTAAAGGCGGAGGGGGGGACGGTGAAGAGCTGCTCGATCTGGCAATAGTATTGCACTATGACCGAGAGGCGACCATAACTCTTCCTCCCCGGAGCAGAGACTAGCCGTTCCACCACCTCTTTTTGCAACATAAAGTGCATATCGATAATCTGTTCTCGCTGGGCAATAAGGTGCAGAATGAGCGGGGTAGAGATGTTATAGGGGAGATTGCCGACTAGTCGCAGCGGGGTCGGCCATCGGCCATCGGCTAGATCGAGCTTGAGGGCATCGCCACTATGGAGCTGTAGCTGTGAGGAGGGGAACCGCTGCTGTAGATAGCTGACCAGATCGCGATCAAGCTCAATGGCGTGGAGTGAGTCGAGATGGGGCAGCAGCGCGGCCGTCAGTGCGCCGCGACCGGGGCCGATCTCCAGCAGACTCTCCTCGCGACGGGGAGAGAGTGCCGCGACGATAGCCTCAAGCGTGGCCGTATGGTGGAGAAAGTTCTGGCCGAAGCGTTTGCGGGGGCGGTGGATGAGTGTCATGATCTTAGCGTGGCTATTTGAGTAACAGCCATTATGGTGGCTACCCCTTTAAAGTCAACAGGTGGTTTTATTTGGAATCGCTTTAGGGTAACCTCACTCTATAGCTCTACTATCTACCCATTTGTCGAGGAACTGCTGTGTTAAGTCGTGAACTTGAGTTAACTATTAATCGTACCTTCCACCATGCCCGCACCGAACGCCACGAGTTTGTGACGGTGGAGCATCTGCTGCTATCGCTGCTAGACAGCCCGATGGCGGCTCCCATTTTGCGTAGCTGCGAAGCCAATCTCGACCAGCTACGAGAGGAGCTGTCGCTCTTTTTAAGCGAAACCACCCCAATTTTGCAAGATAAGGAGCAGGAGACCCAGCCGACACTCGGGTTTCAGCGGGTGATTCAGCGGGCGGTGTTTCAGGTGCAATCCTCTGAACAGAAGGAGGTGACCAGCGCCAATGTCTTAGTGGCGCTCTATAGCGAGCGCGAATCGCACGCGGTCTATCTGCTAGAGCAGCAAGATGTGACTCGGCTTGATGTGGTGACACTCCTCTCCCATGGCGTTGATAGCACCGAACAGGAGCCGCAACACAGTGGTGCCGAGGAGGAGGGAGAGGAGGAGGAGGTCAAAAGCAATCCGCTGCTCAAATACGCCGTCTGCTTAAACGATTTAGCGATTGAAGGGGAGATCGATCCACTCATCGGCCGACAGCAGGAGCTAGAGCGGATGACCCAAATTCTCTGTCGGCGGCGTAAAAATAACCCCCTGCTCGTCGGCGAAGCGGGGGTGGGTAAAACGGCGCTAGCCGAAGGGTTAGCGAAGAAGATTGTCGATGGTGAAGTACCGGAGGTTCTAGCTCAAGCGACGATCTACGCACTCGATATGGGGGCGCTACTGGCCGGAACGAAATATCGCGGCGATTTTGAGAAGCGACTGAAAGCTATTTTACAGCAGCTAAAGGGGGAGCCGGAGTCGATTCTGTTTATTGATGAGATTCATACGATTATTGGGGCCGGTTCGACCTCGGGTGGGACGATGGACGCCTCTAATCTAATTAAACCGATGCTCGCCTCAGGGCAGTTGCGCTGTATCGGCTCGACCACCTATCAGGAGTTTCGCGGTATTTTTGAAAAAGATCACGCCCTAGCACGACGATTTCAGAAAGTCGATATTCCTGAACCGTCTGTCCCTGAGACAGTAGAAATTTTACAAGGGCTTAAGAGTCGCTTTGAGGCGTTTCATCAGGTCAGCTATCTGGATGAGGCGCTACAGCAGGCGGCGGAGCTCGCCTCACGCTATATGCATGAGCGCCACCTGCCCGATAAAGCGATCGATGTTATCGATGAGGCGGGGGCGAGAGAGCGGATGCAGCTACCTGCGGCGAGGCGGGAGACGGTCGGCGTAGAGCAGATTGAAGCGGTGGTCGCCAAAATGGCGCGTATTCCGCCACGCCAAGTCAGCCGCTCTGATAAAGAGGCGCTACGCAATTTGGAACGCGATCTTAAACTGATGATCTTTGGTCAAGATCAGGCGATACACTCGCTCGCCACAGCGATTAAACTCTCCCGCTCCGGCCTTGGTAGCGAGCAGAAGCCGGTCGGCTCGTTCCTGTTTGCCGGCCCGACCGGCGTCGGTAAGACCGAAGTGACCCGGCAACTGGCCAAAACGCTTGGAATTGAACTGATTCGGTTCGATATGTCAGAGTATATGGAGCGCCACACCGTATCGCGACTCATTGGCGCTCCTCCTGGCTATGTCGGCTTTGATCAAGGCGGTCTATTGACCGAGGCGGTGACCAAAGAGCCCCATGCGGTGCTGCTGCTCGATGAGATCGAAAAGGCCCACCCCGAACTCTATAACCTGCTGCTACAGGTGATGGATCATGGCACCTTAACCGACAACAATGGTCGTCAGGCCGATTTTCGGAATGTGATTGTCGTCATGACCACCAATTTAGGGGCCGAATCGCTCGCTAAACGCTCTATCGGCTTTAGCGAGCAGGATAATAGCAGCGATAGCATGGAGGCGATTAAACGCCACTTTACCCCTGAGTTCCGTAATCGGCTCGATGGTGTGATTCAGTTTAAGCCGCTTGATGATTCGACCATTTTGCATGTGGTCGATAAGTTTCTCATTGAGCTAGAGTCACAATTAGAGGCGAAAGGGGTGACAATGCGCTACGATGAGTCGGTTCGTCACTGGGTCGCGCAACGCGGTTTTGATAAGAGCATGGGCGCTAGACCGATGGCGCGTACGATTCAGGATGAGGTAAAACGGCATCTTGCCGATGAGCTGCTATTTGGAGCGCTAGAGCATGGCGGCGAGGTCGATGTGACGGTGGAGAGTGGCGAACTAAAGTTTACCATTCGTGCGGCCAAGGCTAGCACCGAGGCGGTTAGCGCCTAAGCGGCTCGTAGCAGGAGAGGGAGAGTAGCACAGCGCTACTCTCCGTTGAGAGCTCTTAACAGTTTAACGGGAACGGAAAGTGATCCGCCCCTTAGAGAGATCGTAGGGGGTCATCTGGACGGTAACCTTGTCACCGGTCAGAATCCGAATGTAGTGTTTACGCATCTTGCCGGAGATATGGGCTGTGACTACATGGCCATTCTCCAGTTCAACCCGAAATGTGGTATTAGGTAGCGTCTCAATGACGGTACCTTCCATCTCAATGCCTTCTTCTTTTGCCATACCTTAAATAAATAAACTTGGTTCAAATTAACAGTTAGGGAGGGAGGGGGAGAGTCGTGCACCAACCGATTTTAAGGGCGCGGATACAAGACAAGCGGGGGATTATGCTACATCTACGGGGTAAATTCAAAAACTTTGCGCTCTAAGGCCGCCTCATCGATCTGTTTACGATCAATTTTAAGATAGGCACTCTCATCGCTGCCATCGACTTCAGCCTCAACGACCCCCTCTAGCTCAAGTAGCTGTTGGCGTAGCAGATCGGCCTTTGCGACTGAGAGCGGGCCGACATGGAGAATTAAACTGCTGATATAGGGCGGTTCAGCCATTCCCCGAGCTAGCAGTAGCCATAACAGTAGCGGTAGGGTGGTCGCCCAAAAGAGACCGTGATCGGCGAAATGGTGGTGCAGTAGTCCACCAATGAGGCCCCCGCAGAAGGCACCAAAGAATTGACTACTCGCAAAAACGCCCATGGCACTCCCCTTGCTCGCAGGGGGGGTAAATTTGCTCACTAGCGAGGGCAGCGTCGCCTCTAGCAGATTAAACGCGGCAAAAAAGAGCCCTAGCAGCCCCCCTAGCAGAACGAGCTGATTATCGACGACGCCTAGACCGATCTGGCTTAGCAGTATCACAGCGATAGCCGCGATAAAGCTGCCTCGTAATCGGCGGCGCTTCTCGGCCATAATAATAAACGGGATCGTGACGGCCATCGCCAGCGGCAGGATAATCCCATAGAGCTGCCAGTGATCACTGCCGGCCAACCCCCCCGAAACCAGCCGTAGCGGCAGGGTGACAAAGGTGGCCGTGAGGACAAAATGGAGCACAAAAGCGCCACTATTTAGCCGAAACAGCTCTCTGTCACTCATAATCTGCCATAGTCGAGCGGGTTCGACCTCGGTATCGTGATGAAATCGCTGTCTAGGAGGGGTCGGCACCGCCCACCAGACAATCACCATGCCGACTGCAGCTAGCAGCGCGGTAAGATGAAACAGCCCCGCAATACCGATAAAACGGCTCAGTAGCGGCCCAGCGACCATCGCGACAATAAAGGCAATGCCGATGGTGGTGCCGATTAGCGCCATCGCCTTAGTGCGGTGCTCATCGGCGATAAGATCAGACATGAGCGCCATAATGACAGCGGCGATCGCGCCGGCTCCCTGTAGGGCGCGGCCAACGATTAACATCTCGATAGAGCTTGACCAAGCGGCGACAAGGCTACCGCTAGCAAACAGCAACAGTCCGAGAATAATCAAAGGCTTACGACCAAAACGGTCTGAGGCGATACCAAACGGGATCTGTAGCAGCGCCTGAGTCAGACCGTAGCTGCCGATAGCTAGGCCGATGAGTAGCGAGGTAGCGTGCTCCCTCTCAGCGGCAAATAGCGCTAACAGCGGCAGCAGCATAAACAGGCCTACCATACGAATGGCGTAAACAGCGGCGAGGAGGGTTGCTACGCGCCGTTCGGTAGCGCTCATGGCAGTTTGAATCACAGTGAGTTCTCTTACAGTTAATCGTGGATAAATCGTCGCTAAATAGTCATCGCCATTTTAACAGATTTTTAATGAGTATCGCTTTCGTCTTTATCCCTCTGCCGAAACACGGTACACTGGCGATTAGTTAACAGATTAGCCAAATTGGGAGCAGTTGATTTCAATGATACGATCCATTCGCCACCTTTTGCCACTTATGCTGGGTATCTTAATCGGCACGGTGTTAACCGTAGGGACTACCGTTCTGGCCGACAGAAGTGAGAGCAGCCTTAGTGGCCATCTACCGCTGGAGGAGCTACGCGCCTTTAGTGAAATTTTTGCCAAAGTGAAACAGAACTATGTTGAACCTCCTGAAGATAAAGAGCTGATTGAGGGGGCGATTCGTGGCATGTTAGCAGGACTCGATCCCCACTCCGCCTACCTCAATACCGAAGAGTTTAAAGAGCTGCAGGTCGGTACTAGCGGCGAGTTTGGCGGGCTCGGTATCGAAGTGACGATGGAGGATGGCTTCGTTAAAGTCGTCTCACCGATTGATGATACACCAGCGGAGCGGGCGGGAGTGCAGGCCGGTGATGTCGTGATTCGTCTTGATGAGACGCCGGTGAAGGGGATGAGCCTCTCGGAGGCGGTGAAGATGATGCGCGGCAAGCCGGGTACCGATATTGTCCTGACAATTGTACGGGAGGGGGAGCAGAAACCGCTCTCAATTACCATTACCCGTGATGTCATTAAGGTGACCAGTGTCAAGAGCCGTCTGCTCGATGAGGGTTTTGGCTACATACGGATAACCAACTTCCAGACCCGCACCGCCGAGCAGATACGGGAGAAGCTAGCCGAGCTTAAACAGCAGAGCGAGAGTGAGCTGCGGGGGCTAGTACTCGATCTACGCAATAACCCAGGTGGCGTGTTAACGGCTGCGGTGGGGGTCTCCGACGCCTTTTTGCATCGCGGGCTGATTGTCTATACCGAAGGGCGAGAGGAGGGATCGAAACTACAGTTTAGCGCCAAACCGGGCGATATTCTCAACGGGGTGCCGATGGTCGTGCTCATTAATGGCGGCTCTGCCTCCGCCTCCGAAATTGTTGCCGGAGCGCTGCAAGATCACAAACGGGCGGTGATTATGGGCGATACCAGTTTTGGCAAGGGATCGGTGCAGACTATCTATCCGATGAGTAACCAATCGGCGGTCAAAATCACTACCGCCCGCTACTACACCCCCTCTGGCCGCTCGATTCAGGCGCTGGGGATTGAGCCCGATATTTTGGTACGACCGCTGCGCATTGAAGCCGATGAGGCGGAGTCGGAGCAGAAACTAGATCGTTTAAGCGAGGCGAGTCTTAGTGGCCATCTCGAAAACGGTGACGAGAAGGATCTGAAGGCCAGAGAGCAGAGCAAAGAGGCGAAGATCGCCAAAGAGACCGATTTAGCGCGAAAAGATTTTGTGCTACATGAGGCGCTCACCCTGCTACGAGGCTTGCAGATTCTGCGTAATCAGGGCCACCTGTTGCCGTGCAATAGTGAGCTGGAGAGCTGCTAGCTTATAGCGCCTCTCGTGAGCTACCTCTTCGTTGTACTGCTAGTTAGCCTCTGGCTATCTACCTTAGCGGTCGCGCACGGCACCAACCTGCCCTCTGTTGAGCAGCTATTACAGCCGCAGCTGTTGCAGCAGCTGCGCCAGCTATCACACCGACCACAGGTGGCGATTATTATCGACGATTTAGGCGATAATCTGCGTGAGGGTCAGCAGGCGATCGGGCTACCGGGGGCGTTGACCTATGCGATACTGCCACACACCCCCCACGCCGAAGCGCTGGCAATATTGGCCCACTGCTCCAATAAAGAGGTGATGCTGCACCAGCCGATGGAGGCGCTCAACGGCAAACGGATGGGGCCGGGGGGGATCGATAGCGCGATGGATCGCACCACGATGCTCAACACCCTACAGCAGAATCTACGCTCGGTTCCATACGCCCGTGGGGTCAATAACCATATGGGTAGCCGCTTGACCAGTAGTGAGGCGAGTATGGAGCAGTTTATGCAGCTACTCGCCCAACTTAGGCCGCAGCTCTACTTTATCGATAGTCGCACCACCGCCGATACGGTCGCTCTGCTGAGTGCAAAACGGCACCAGATCGCCTCAACCCGACGCAATATCTTTCTTGACCACACCCCGACCGAGGGGGCGATAACGCAGCAGTTTATGCGTCTAATCGCCCATCTTGCCCGTGAGGGGAGCGCTATCGCTATCGGCCACACCTATCCGCAGACAACAGCAGCGCTAAAGCAGTTACTGCCGCTGCTAGACTATTTGGGCATCGAGCTGGTGGCCACTTCCCGCTTAATTGAGACTCAACAGAGGAGAGATCCGCTATGGCAAGCGTCCTTATCCCGCTCGCCCCCGGCTGCGAACAGCTTGAAGCCGTCACCATAATTGATCTTTTAGTTCGCGCCGGCGTTGAAGTGGTGAGCGCGACTTTGATAGAGTGGTACCCCCCTAGGGGGGTTACCCTCACGCTGATTGAACGATACCCCGATGCAGGAGCAGGTGTGTGACACAAATAGTTAAAGTAGCGACCCGAGATAGCCTGTTAGCGCTATGGCAGGCGGAGTTTGTCGCCGCAGCGCTACGGCACTGCCATGGCGATCTTAAGGTGGAGCTAGTGAAGATAAAGTCGCGGGGGGATAAAATTCTCGATACCCCGCTAGCTAAAATGGGCGGCAAGGGGCTGTTTGTCAAAGAGCTAGAGGAGGCGATGCTAGCAGGAGAGGCCGATATTGCGGTACATTCGATGAAAGATGTGCCGATGGAGCTGCCAGAGGGGCTTGAGCTAGCGGTGATCTGTGCTCGCGAAGATCCGCGTGATGCCCTTGTCTCGACCGAGTTTGGGTCGCTAGATGCGCTACCACAAGGGGCCATCGTCGGTACCTCTAGTCTGCGGCGACAGGCGCAGTTACTCCACTACCGCCCCGATCTACAGATTAACTTTCTGCGCGGTAATGTGCAGACCCGACTGCGAAAGTTGGATGAGGGTCACTATCAGGCGATTATTCTGGCCGCTGCCGGCTTAAAACGGCTGGCGCTAGCGCACCGCATCGCCGAGCTAGTGCCGATTACGACACTGCTACCCGCTGTCGGTCAGGGGGCGGTCGGGATTGAGTGTCGCGCTGAGGATGAGAGAGTTCGGCGGCTACTCGCCCCCTTAAATGATCACCCGACCGCACAGCGGGTGCTAGCGGAGCGGGCGATGAACCAGCGCCTGGAGGGGGGGTGTCAGGTGCCGATAGGGGGGTATGCTGAGATCGATCATGGGGTGATTCTGCTACAAGGCCTAGTGGCGGCGGTAGATGGCAGTGAAGTGGTTCGGGGCGATATTAGCGGTCGTCCCGAAGAGGGGGAGGAGTTAGGTCGGATACTGGCCGAAGATTTACTCGCGCGGGGGGCGGATAGGCTGCTGCGGGCGGTCGGTCTCGGAGAGGCTATCTCTGAACGATAGGGGCACGATTTTGGTGGCCCGCCCCGAACCGGGGGCGACGGCGCTGGTGGCGCAGCTTCATCGAGCTGGGTGGGCGGCGATGGCGTGGCCGGTCATGGTGATCGAGCCGGCTCAAACGCCGCCGCATCTGAGCGATAGCTCGCAGTGGGTGATCTATATTAGCGCTAATGCGGTTCGGTTCGCTCTGCCGCGCTATCCGCAGTTAGTCGCGCTCAGGAGTATTGCCATCGGTCGGGCGACGGCGGCCGCTTTAACTGCTGCGACCGGCAGGGAGCCTATCACCGCTCCCCCCCCCTATAACAGCGAAGCGGCGCTACAGCTACCACCGTTACAGCCGGAGGCGATTGCGGGCGAGTCGGTCACCATTGTGCGAGGGGAGGGGGGGCGAGAGTGGCTGTCTCAGCAGCTAAAACAGCGCGGCGCCGAGGTTAACTACCTTGAGGTCTATCGTCGGCGTCTGCCGACCGCCTCAGAGCTCCCCCCTTTGAGCGAGGTGCAGTGGCAGCAGATAGCGGCTGTGGTTGTGACTAGCGGGGAGGTGCTGCAAAATCTTGTGCAGCTAGTTCCGCCCCTAAAGTATCAACATCGACTGAAGAGACCACTGGTGGTTATCAGTGAGGGGATGGTGCAGCAGGCGCGGCAGCTCGGTTTTGCCGCAGAGGCGATCGTGTTGGCCGCTAATGCGAGTTCCGAGGCGATTATTGCGGCGTTGGGGGCTATATTTGACTAATTTAGTCAGGTAAGGTATGGTGGCCAGCCAATCCAATCCAATCTAACCTAACCACCACAGAGGCCACCTTATGGAACTTACCCTTCAAGAGCGTACGCAGCTTGCGCAGTTAGTTACCGATATTCTCTCGCGCTGGCATATTAGGGAGAGCGATCAGATCGTCCTGCTGGGGCTACCGGATGAGACAAAACCGCGCTATCTGACCCAGTTGCGTCAGGGCAGTAAGCCGATCCCTGATGACGAGAGGGTGATCGATCGTGCTAAACATATTCTTGGGATTCAGGAGTCGCTTGATGTGCTGTTTCCTATGAATCCTAATATGCCCCGTTTCTGGATTCGCAATAAAAACAAGCTGTTTCGGCGCAAAGTACCGCTGGAGATGATGCTAAACGATGGGTTGAACGGGATGGATAAAATTTGGAGCATGCTCGACTGCACCCGCAATTGGGAGAGTTGAACGAGCCAAGATAGGGCACCCACAGGGGGGTGCCCCTACGCAACCACACATCGGGTCAATTGGGATGAATTACCATATCGCCGTAGGGGCAGGCCCCTGTGCCTGCTGATGAAACGATGAACAAGGTCGATTAAGTTAATACCCGATCGAACTCGGCATAGGTTTTGTTCAACCAAACTTTGACGCGCTGTCGCTCCAACAATCCTAGTGTTGGTCCCACCGCTTCGTCTTTGTTATTGGCGGCCGCCCATAAGCTGGCCCCAATACGATCGATTTTACGCATTGCACTAGCGTGTAGTTTGGGTAAGTCAATTATTTTTGCACCGAATGAATCTGCCTTGATTTTTGCTTCAGACTTTTCAAAAGGGGTGAAGTCGCTACCACAACCCCGGTTGCGAACGAGTATGTATTCCGGAGCTGATTGATAGCTGTTAAGTGTCTTTTCTAAAAGACGAATAGCGTCAGTGCCATCGTCCATGACATGCCAGAAAGTGGTCACTATGTCGATTTCTTTGGTTATTTCCATAAGTCCTGACTCAGACATCCATTGGTCAATGTTTCGGGAAGACTGTGCCGCCAAATCCACAATCACATCGCACCCATGCTCTACGGTCACCTCGATGATTTTATCTGCGCTCTCGAAGTGGCTGATATCAACAGGTTGAGCGTAGTCAGCGTAATATCGAATCAATGCCCCATGTGATAAATCACCATCAAAAGCACTAAAGGGCTTATCTCGATCTAAATAGTATTGGGCTAAAGCTCTGGCTAGGACTGATTTTCCTATACCACCCTTTTCTCCGCCGATAAAATGAATGCGGGCCATTATAGTGTTACCTCTAATTTGCTTCTATGCATAATGATACAACAATGTTCTTGGTTACCCATTAACAGAAAATTATTTGCCATCTTTGAATAACCGGCTATAGGTTGTCTCCACTAATCAACGCGCCGAGCCGCAACAAAATGGCCAGGTAGCAGAGTCTGTTCCCCCTTGCCACGGGGCTTAACGACGCTATAGCCGAGGCAAGCTATATTATCAGCTAGTGCAGGCGGAAGCTGTCAAGCAATTTAAGACCAGTGGTTAAAAAAAAGTCACCATTGCCTCTTCGTACACTTTTTCAACCTCAGTAAACTTAGTGACGCTCTCTAGGCGAGTTAAGGTTGTGAGTTTCATCGAGTTTTTCATTGGGCGATGTGGCACATTGGTCACTGGCGTTTGCAGCGAGAGCGGTTTGCCTAGCTCAAATAAATAATACAAATCAGCCGAGCCTGATTTCTTACCCGCTTGATCTTCGGTAATGGCATAGCGTGGTAACACTGTGACTCGCTTAACCGGCCAAAGTTTGTCAATTTGCTTGGTTGAACTTTGGGTGTCAGAGGTAAGCGCTAACGCTAAATAGCGAATTTCCTCGGCGATATGTTGCTTAAATTTCTGCAAAAATGTACTTTGCGGCAAGTGATACCACTGCGCTATGCCTTGCTCAAATTTTTCAAAGTAGCCATTATTACGGCCTCGTTGGCTACCTAATGCCACTGTCATAGTCAAATCAGGGTACAGCACTTGGCGCATGCCGTAATATGGTATGCGTGCAGCTTCTTGTATGTAGAGCCTTTCCGCCATGCCGGCCACTGGATACATAGCCTCATTGCCTTGCCCTGTTTGTGTATTCAGTGCTGTGCCAATTTGGGCTTGCAAGAACTCTAGCAACCACTGGTGACCGGAATAACCGTACTCAGTCTGGCTAGGCAAGAGTGCAAACGCGCCAATACCCACTTCCTCATATTGCGGTTGCGTAGGGGTTTGGTTTTGTAGCTTGAACAAAAAAACCAGGGTATAAACAATACCTTCGCCAAAATTATTCATGCTAGGCAGCCTTAGGTATCTGATTAATACGGCCTCTATTAGCCGCCTGCTGAATAATTTGGTCAATAATAACCGCATCCGGCATTTCTCAATACCTTCGCCAAAAAAATGAGGAGGGCGAGGGGCTAAGGTGATAAGCTTAAGTGACGAAACAACAAGCGAACACCGGAGCCCCAGCCCATGCCAGACATTATGCTACTTTTAACCTGTTTAAGCTACGAGTTAGGAAAAACAAATCAGCGTCGTTTAGTTCGAATCGCTGAAGCGATGCTGTCGATGACAGGCCGAGTCACCATGTTGGGACTTTCCCGCTGGAGCGGTCGAGGGGGGAGCTATCGTACACTTCAGCGTTTTTTTCATAGCACGATTAATTGGCCGCAACTGAATTGGTCGCTGTTTCAGAGTCATCTTTCAGGAGAGGATACAGAATGGGTGATGGCTGCGGATGAGGTTGTGGTCACGAAATCGGGTAAAAAAACATATCAGCAGTGATATCGAATTAGGCTATGAGAAGTTGGTTGACTACTACCGACTCAGATTCCAAATTGAGTTCAATTTTCGGGATGCCAAGCAGTACTGGGGACTGGAAGATTTTATGGCCGTCAAACAAACACCAGTTTACAACAGTGCTAATCTTGCGATGCTGATGGTTAACCTCTCTTATATATTACGCCAGTCCATGCGTGAAGAGTGTCCAGACTTCAGTGTGAACGATCTCAAAGCGGAGTTCAGAGGGCGCCAATATGTCTTGGAAGCTTTAAAATTGCTTCCAGAAATGCCGGATGCGGTTATTATTGACCAAATTATTCAGCAGGCGGCTAATAGAGGCCGTATTAATCAGATACCTAAGGCTGCCTAGCATGAATAATTTTGGCGAAGGTATTGACTGCATTGATACCCCCGAAATAGGGCAGAAGCCGTGGGGCGAGCAGAGTCGGGATCACCTGAGAGCCATTATCGGCAGTGAGATCACCTTAAAACGCCATACCACCGACCGCTATGGGCGGGTGGTGGCGGAGCTGTTTGATGCTACCGGTCAGAGTGTTAATTTGGCTATGGTGCGGGCGGGGAGGGCGGCGGTTTATGGGCGTTATTGTAGTGATGCTGCCTATTTTGCGGCTGAGAGGGAGGCTCGGACGGCTAAATTAGGGATTTGGGCGGTTGATGGGGGGCAGCAGCGGCCTTGGGAGTGGCGGGCTGGGCGGTAACGACCAAGTTCATCAGCTGGTATGGAGCGCAGTGGAATTGACATCTATGAACCTCATCAGCCAGTTCTGGCTTTTTTTATTGGAATTACATTTGATTGAGAATGATTTGAATATGTATCCCAATCAGGAGTGTATTCGTCAGCTTGGTTTCCCCAGCTAAACCAACCTTTTCTTGAACCTCGAGCAAATAGCTCAATACGTGGCCCCCAGCTACATGACTCAATTATTTCATACTGCTCATCTGGTTTTCTACTGTGCTCTCTTTTACGGGAAGATATTATGTTTTCTTGACTTCGGCCTGGTTGCAAAGTGCGTGCGTTTTTACCTCGGACACCGAATAAAATCATTTCTGTGACATTACGGAAGTAGAATCCTACTCCCCTACGATCAGGGCCACCATCTTTTCTAACCTTGTACCAAATTAAGTTGGTTTTATAGGTAAAGCCCCAGTGCTCCATGACCTGCATTCCTTCTGCTAACAGTGCATTAGGAACCCAAAGATAAAGGTGTGCGGTATCTTCTGCAATTGCTTCTACAGGTAGGTCTTTAATTTCCTGTAATGTCATTGTTGGATAACGAGATAATCGTTTATGCTCTGGTGCCATTTTTCCAGTACGGTTTTGAAATTGCCAAGGTGGATCAGCTAAGACTGTTGAGAATTTTCTCGTTCCAACCTCGTTCAGTAAGTCATCTGATGCACTCATGGCTATTCATCCTCGATATATAACTGTTTTGTAATACCGATTACCAGAATTGGGCAGCCAGCACCTCCGCCACCTTCAATTCTTGGCAGTAATTTGCTCATATGAGTTGTTGATGCTCCATAGGATGAGCCTCTTCCAAGATCATTGAAAATTTCTTGTAGCTCATCACACCTTGTAATTATAACACCGACGCTTATCGCCCGAAGATCAAATAACAAACGAAAGTTATTAAGGTCTCTATCGTAGAAAGGGTCTTTATTATTCCATTCAATTTCAAGAGCTACACGATTTTTCAGACAGTCAATTTTATGGGTTGGGGTATCCGTAGATACATCATCAACAACAACCTTTGTTTTAAATTCCTTATTCTTCCCAATTTTTATTATATAAATAGCCATCAATATATGCGGATACCTGAGATTTTCTACCACCTGATTTAGTTATCCAGCTTTTCTTCAACCGAAAGTCAGTTAATACAGAAACAATATCATCCCATTCATTCGGAAAATCTTCTTTAAGGATAGCGCAAGCGTGCTTCCATTCATGAATTTCGTAATTATCTCTTATGAATTGTGGAAGCAAATTAGTGCCCATATTTTCTCCTTATCGTTGGTTGTTCATAACAAGTTACTAAACAAACCCGCCCATTTCCTCATCCTGATGGCTAAAACCGCGATTTCCTAACGGGTTAACTCCGGTTTTTGCAGGATCAGCAGAAACCGCTGATCAATCACGGCTAACCTCAATGAGTATATCAACCCCGCATCCCCTGTCCAGCCTAAATCCCACCTAAACCCTAAAAAACGGCCACTCCCTCAGCCCTCGGCTGCCACTTCTGCCAGCTACCGGTAAACACCGTAGCGCAGTTGTAGGCATCTTGCAGGTACTCCAAATCTTGAACCATTGAGCCGAGATAGGGTAGCATAAACCACAGACAAGCCCGAAGGAGTCCTCATGCGCCATCTTACTCTGCTGTTAATCCTGCTCTGCACCATGCCCGCATGGAGCCAAAACCGTACTGCACTGGTGATCGGTAATAGTGACTATAGCGCATCACCCCTTAATAACCCGGTTAACGATGCCCGCGCGATGCTGTGCTGTGCGGGGAGGGACGACGACTAAATACTATTGGGGTAATAACCCAAGTGGTCGCCATGCAAATGGAAATGAGGCGCATGGTTGGCTAAATGATGGTTATAGCAAAAAAACGGTACCAGTTGGTTCTTTTAAGCCCAACGACTTTGGTCTGTACGATATGAGTGGTAATGTATGGGAGTGGGTGCAGGATTGGTATAGCGGCAGGGCTTATAGCAACCATAGTCGTAACAACCCTACCGGCCCATCGAGCGCCTCCCTCCGGGGCAATCGTGGTGGTAGCTGGAGCAGCGACGCCAGCCGCCTGCGTTGCGTTAATCGCATGTCCTTCTCGCCAGGCCTCCGCAACCACAGCATCGGCCTGCGCCTTGCCAGGTAGAGTTACCTTAGCCCACTAACAACGGATTAATAATCACCAGAGACTCAACCCACTGCCCATGCTGCATATCCTCACTGTAGAGGGTAGTGCAACCGGCTTGTAGCGCTGCCGCAGCAACCTGGCTATCCCAAATAGAGAAGCCGTAACGATTGCGGATGTGCTGTGTCCGGCGAATCGTGGTGCTATCCATCGACTGAACCCGGCAACGCTGCAGCATTCGTTCAATATTGCGGCCAATCGTCGCTTCATCCTCACCATTGCGGCGCATGGTGTTAAAGTATTCAGCACAGACTTGGGCACTTATCACCCTATTCTGGCACTGTTGGGTAAAGTCCCACGCCTTAGATGAGCGTTCATCTGCCGGGGCATCTAGGTGGGCATAGACCCAAATGTTGGTGTCGATAAAGTTAGCGCCGCTCATTGCGCTCTTCGCGTGAAAGTGTAATAACGCGATCTACCCTGCGGCGTTCAAATTCGCTACTCTCTTTATCCGTCCCGATAGAGGTGTCATTGGATAGTGGCCAAATAATCAGCTCTATCCGTTGATGCTGTAAATCTTCCGGTATGGGGATTGAGGCAGGGGCATCATCATAGATTTGTCGGATAGGTTGCATAGTTTAGCTCTCCAGGTAGGTTAGTCCGCTAATCGTATGAGATTTAGCTGCCGCTGTCACCCTGTTCTGCTCACCATGTAACGGCTCTACCGGCTACACCGTTGCCTTCGGCACCTACCACATCAGCCAGTCTACCCACTCTCACTGCTTTCCCTGCGCCCGTACCGCCTGTCACCGGAGGTACGGCCTGAACCACACCACACCCCCTGCCATTTTTAATTGATTATTTAAGGAGGGCAGCAGGGTGGTGTCCGCTTGGGGGTGTGTTATGGCTTCAGGTGCTTTTTGTGGGGTTATAGCAATAGACGAGCGCCACGGCACCCCACGCCAGGCCATCGATGAACAGGCCAAAGCGGCAGACTTAACCCATGCTGCTACTGTTCATCGCATGATTTTAGCTGATTTGATGGATGCAGGGGTTGATGAACGGTGTGCCAGAGCTGTGATTACCGCTATTGCTAAGGGGATGGTGCCGAATGTGACGATTCGTTATTAAGGATAAGCGAGCCAGGGAGGGCTGATTTATTGTCCCACCACAACATTGTGACTGAATCCAAGTGGTGGGATAATTAAATTTAGTTTATTTTTTATTGTTGATAATCAGTGGTTTATGCAATTTAACTGGCGGAGAGCGAGGGATTCGAACCCTCGATAGGCGGTTAGCCTATACACACTTTCCAGGCGTGCTCCTTCAACCGCTCGGACAGCTCTCCTGCAATACGATTTTGGTCGGGATGAGAGGATTTGAACCTCCGACTTCTGCCTCCCGAAGACAGCGCTCTACCAGGCTGAGCTACACCCCGAAGCGGTGCGATTATACTCGGTTGAGTTTAAGTTTCAACTAAAACTGCTGCCGAGGGGGGGGATCGGGTTAGCGTTACGATGGCTGCGGGGGAGAATAGTGTTATGAGTTCGGTAGTTACAGTAGCTGTCGCAGTGCTGTAACCACTTGTGGATAGTGGTCGAGGAGGGCGTCAATGGTGGTCGTATCGATCTCTTGTTGACGCGCCGAGAGCTCGATGGTGAGACAGAACTCGGCGAGTCGCTCCGCACCGAGGGTAGCGCTAGAGGATTTGAGTTTGTGCGCCATCTTTCTGACCTGTTCGCTATCGTGCTGCTCTCTTGCCTGTTGCAGTCGCTGTAGAGTCTCCTCCCCTTGCTGGATAAAGTGGCCTACCATCTGCTCTAGCAGGCCAGGGTTACCCATCTGCTGTAGCTGTAACAGTGGTTGGAGCTTCTCTTGGCGAATGGTTGGGGGGGGTGGGGAGGCGGTCTCGATGGGGTGTTGAGGCTCCTCTGCTGGTGTCGGGGGGGAGGGGGGCTGGCTGGCGGGGGCCGTGGTAGGCGTTAGCCAGCGCTGTAGTAGGGTGGAGAGCTGCTCTAGTTCGAACGGTTTGCTCAAAAAATCGTCCATTCCTGCCTCGCGACACGCCTCTTCGGTGCCGCTAATGGCGTGGGCGGTGAGGGCGGCGATCGGGGTGTGGGGGCGCTGCTGCTGCTGCTCAATGGCCCGAATTTGACGGCTCGCCTGATAGCCATCTAGGTGGGGCATATTGATATCCATTAGGATTAGATCAAAGGGTTCTGAGTGCATTTGGTAGTGCTCAACCGCTTTTAGGCCATCTTCAACTAGGGTAAATTGGCAGCCAAATAGTGGCAGTGTGTGGCGAATCACATCTTGAATGACTTCGTTATCTTCGGCAATGAGTAGCTGTGCTTGGCTAAATTGAGGCAGGTGCTTTTGTGGCAATGAGGCGGGAGGTGAGAGTGGTTGGGGGGCCTCAGTTGCTTGGGGTTGGATCAGGGTAAACCAGAAGCGGGAGCCTCGATTTGGCGCACTTTCGACGCCGATCTCCCCTTGCATCATCTCAACTAGCGATTTGGCAATCGCTAGACCTAAGCCGGTGCCGTGGTTGCTGTGCCACTGGTGATCGTTAATGACTTGGTAGAAGGAGTCGAATAGGTGGCGCTGATCCTCGACACTAATGCCTATCCCCTCGTCGATAACTTCCAACTGGAGCTGGTAGTGAGTCGCCTTGGCCTCTTGTCGTGTGTCGATCAGTCTCCCTTTGAGCTCTATTCTCTTTCCCGCTGGGGTAAATTTAATCGCGTTGCCGAGCAGGTTGTAGAGAATTTGCCGAATGCGATTGGCATCGCCATGGAGTGTGTCGGGTAGGTTCGGATCGAGTGAGAGCTTTAGCGTTAGATTCGACTGGGTCAGACGCCCCTGAAATAGCTCGGCGACCTGTTGTAGTAGTTGTTGGGGTGAGTAGGGGGCGCTGGTGAGGGTAAACTTGCCCGCCTCAATTTTGCTAAAGTCGAGAATATCGTTAATAATCGCTAAAAGGGTGACGCCGGAGGTGTGGATGGTGTCGGCAAAGTGGCGCTGTTCGTGGTCGAGTTCGGTTCGTTGTAATAGGTTTAACATCCCTAAAATACCGTTCATCGGGGTGCGAATTTCGTGGCTCATGCGGGCAAGAAAGTCACTTTTGGTACGATTAGCACTCTCTGCGGCTAGTTTTGCCTGCTCTAACTCCTGAGCCGCAGCCTTTTCGGCGCTAATGTCGTCTAACGCCCAGATGGAGCCCTTCTCTGCGGTTCGACTATCGATTAAGCGTCCGACTAGTCGGCAGGGGACGGTCTTTTGATCCCGACAGTGGAGTAGCTCTTCGCTGCGCCAGACGCCGTTGGTGGCAAAGCAGCGGCGAATTTTGATCTGTAGTCGCTTAAACGCTATGTTGCCACCGAAGAGGTGGCATAATGGGAGCTGCATTAGCTCCGCTTCGCTGTAGCCGAGCAGTTCGGCGGCACGCTGGTTGGTGCGTTGGATAGTGTTTTGTTGAATGAGGGCGATGCCGAGTCCCATGTTACGAATCATGAGTTGGTTCTCCATCGTCAACTCCTGCTGTAGCTGATCGAGCCGAGTGCGGTAGATGGCGGCTCCTATGAGGTTGGCGGTGGTGGTGAGGGCGATATGATCCGAGTCGCTCCAGCGATGGAGCTGCTGCTGCTGCTCCAGCCCCAAGACGCCCCAGAGGCGGGTGTTGCTGAAGATCGGAATAATGTTGAGCTGGCGAATGTCGCTCCGTTGTAGTAACTGCTGTTCGATGGCGGTAAATTCGCTGAGACTGCCTTTGATGCAGTGGTATTGCTGTAGCTGGCGGTGCCACTGCTGCCATAGCTCACTCCACTCCGGCTCGCGGCGTATATGGTAGAGGAGCGGTTCGGTACGGCTCCGATCGCTATTCCAGCAGGCGATTAGCTTGAGCTGTTCGGGGGGGGGCATCCCAGAGGGAATTTGGTAGAGATAGACGCGGGTCGCCTTGGCAGAGAGGGCGAGGTAGTGGAGTACATCTTCGATATGGATCATCCAGTCGCTCTCTTCGAGCAGCTTTTCGGCACAGTAGGCGACGGCGGAGAGCAGCGCGCTGCGATCATCGACCATTTTGTGTAGGTTAACTCGATACTCGGTTAGTTCGGACTGAATCTTGAGATCCTCGCTAATATCGCGATAGAGGCAGAGCAGGCCGTAGATCTCGCCGTGGCTATCGGTTAGGGGGGTTTTGCTAAACTCAACCCATAGGGTGGAGCCATCGGCGCAGTGGCGTGGTTCGATGATATTGCTTAGGGTCTGTCCATGTTGCAGCACATTGAGATCACCTGAGTTAAACTCACTGGGGTGGGGAAATATCTGACTCTCATGCAGGCCGGCTACTTGAGCCGGATCATTAAAGCCGAAGTCAGTAGCGGCAAGGGCGTTACAGCCGAGCAGGGTGCCGTGACGATCTTTCCAATAGATCCGAAACGGCACCGCCCTTATCAGCGGTTGCCAGATAGCTTCGGCGTGGGGAGGAGCCGGTTGGGGAGGGGAGAGGCGCCACAGCCAGATCAGCCATGGGAGCTGAATGAGCACGATTAGTCCGAGCTGTAGTGGCGTCTCGATCTCAGTGAGGGTAATGGCGGCTAGTAGTAGTAGGGTAAGTAGCTGTGCAATAATGACCATAGGGATAATATCGTTGGCGATGAGGGATAAGGTTGGTATGATTCATCCAGATTCTGATGTCGGTAAAGTATAACAGGAGAGAGTATGGCCGAGGAGAAGATCTTAATCGTTGATGATGATCTGATGTTTCAGGGGATGCTACAGGCGCTGCTCAAGTCGTATCGGCTCAAGGTCGTCGCTAGTGGTGAGGAGGCGCTCGCTGAGGTCGAGCAGTTTGCCCCCAAGTTGATTCTGCTCGATATCAATATGGAGGGGATGGATGGCTACGAGACCTGTCGCCAGCTACGCCAGCGTGAGGTCTCTCGGGAGGTGCCGGTTATCTTTATCTCCAATATGGTCGCGCTGGAGGATAGGATGCAGGCCTTCGGTGCCGGCGGCAACGACTATATTGGCAAGCCGCCCGATAGCAGTGAACTGATTGCCAAGGTTGAAAAGATGCTGCAGCTACAGGGCGAGCGTCATAGGCTACAGCAGGAGCTACAGCAGAGCTATTCGCTGATTATGGATCTGCAACAGGAGTCCTCTAATCTACAGAGTGTGAGCCGCTTTATGCAGGCGGGGCTCTTCTGCCACGATCTCAATGATCTCTTCACCCTCTTTTTTCGTACCACACGGGAGCTAGGTATCGGCTGTGCGCTAAAGCTGCTGCTGCCCGATGATCACCAAATTCGTGCCGATAACGGGTCGATTAGTCGGCTGGAGCGGGAGATTTTAGAGATGGCGGAGAGTTTTGATCGCATCTACTCGTTCGGACATGGCCGAGCGCTGTTTAACTGGCAGTACGCTTCGCTGCTGGTGCGTAATGCGACCGATAAGCTTGATATTATTGCCATCTTAATGGATGGCTTAAATGCGAGCATGAAGGCGATTGTGACCGAAAATTCGCTGCTAGAGCAGGTACAGCGGTTAGAGTCTGATAATGGTGAGGTGAAGGATAGGATTTACGATCTGTTTCAGGAGATGAATATCTCGCTAAAAGAGGCGATTTTGTCGCTCGGTGTCACATCGTTAACGATGGATGAGGAGGATAAGCTAAATGATCTAATCGATCTCTTTAATGGCAAAATTAACCAGCAGATGGATAGGTTAAGTCAAAATAATCAGGGGATATTTAGGTTAATTAATGAGCTGCGTCAACCCCCTCCTGAGCTCGAGGAGCTGCTGCGCCAGAGTCATGATAGTGAGCAGCAAGAGAGCGGCGGTATCGCCTTTTTTTAGTTCAGGCAAACAGGCGCAGCGGTGGTTCATTCATCACTGTGCGCAGAATATCTTTGCGCGAGACGATGCCGACCAGCTCATCCTGTTCATCGACCACCGGCAGAGCGTTTAAGTGGTAGTCGAGCATTATTCGTACGATACGACGAATATCGGTAATCGGATCGGCGCTAACAACCTCTTGGGTCATAATCTCCTCGACCCAATCGCCACGACCGTTTAATTGACGGTTTAGCAGCGCCCGCTGGCACTGGTGGCGAGTTAAAATCCCGACCAGTTTATGATAGACATCCATAACCGGTAACTGCCGTATCTCATGGCGCTGAAATAGCTCTCCTGTCTGCTCTAGCGAGGTGGTGGGTTTGACCGAAATCACCGGTGAAGACATAATTTGATAGACATGATAGACCGGTTCGCGTGGCGGCTGCTTAATGGCATCTTTATAACTAGCAATGGCTTGGTCAGACATACGATTTTGACGCTGCTTGAGCTGATTGCGTTCTATCAGCTCGGCTACATTTTGTGGATTTTGGGTCGCGTCTCGTGGCTTTTTGACGCGATAGAGCGCCTCAAGGGTGTCACGAAAACGCCGACCTTCGGTGGTATAGATTGCAAACACTATCTTGGTTTTGCTCCTCTGGTTGTTGGCGTTAGATGATAGTTACACAGCGGCAATAACGGGGAGATATTGAGTTAACTGCTCTGCTCAGGCTCGATGAGGGTGCGGTAGCAGTAGCCGAGCTGGTTATAGTGGTGTAGCTTCTCAAGCAGTTCGCGGTAGGGTAGCGGGCGGCTGAGTAGATAGCCCTGAATCTGGTTACACTGATGCTGTTGTAAAAAGCGTAGCTGTTCGCTAGTCTCGACCCCTTCAGCGACCACATGTAGGCCGAGGCTCTGAGCCATGGAGATAATCGCCTTAACAATCGCCGCATCGGCAGAGTCAACCTCAAGATCGCGTACAAATGACTGGTCGATTTTAAGGGTGTGAATCGGAAATTTTTTCAGATAGTTGAGTGATGAGTAGCCGGTACCAAAGTCATCAATGGTCAGGGTATAGCCCTGGTCGCGCAGCCTAGTCATCTTCTGAATGACCGAGTCGATACTCTCCATGACCATACTTTCGGTAATCTCTAGCTCGATCAGATGGCTATCGGCAGCCACCTCGCCAATAAGATGGATCATCTGCTCAATAAGATCGTGCTGCTGAAACTGGCTAGCCGCAAGGTTGACTGCAATTCGAAAATCATACCCTAAGGCTTGGCTGAACTGGAGTGCATCGCGGGCGGCCTGCTGTAAAATCCACTCACCGGCGGGGATAATTAGGCCGCTCTGCTCTAAGAGTGGAATAAACTGATTCGGCGGCACTAACCCTTTGGTCGGGTGGTTCCAGCGCAGTAGCGCCTCAGCCGAGAGGATGCGATCGGTGTGTAGATCGAGTTTCGGCTGGTAGTAGAGCACAAACTCTTGCTGCTGCAATGCTTGACGCAGCTCACTTTCAAGGGCGATCTTATGGTGCAGGTTCTCCTGTAGATCGCGGGAGAAGAACTGATAGTTGTTGCGGCCGCTATCTTTGGCTTTGTAGAGTGCCATATCGGCATTTTTAGTTAAAGTTTCGATATCCTGCCCATCGGTGGGGTAGATGGCGATACCGATACTGGCGCTAATTTGCAAATGGTGGCCGCCATTGAGTGTCAGTGGCGTGTTGACCGTATCGAGCAGCTCTTGGGCGATAATACCGACATCGTAGAGGTTATCGCCGCTTTCGCTCAGAATTAGGGTAAACTCATCGCCGCCGGGGTGAGCTAATGTATCGACATCCCGTAGCTGCTGCTTCATGGCGCTAGCCACCTTTTTTAACAGCTCATCGCCGCTGCTGTGGCCGAGCGAGTCGTTAATATTTTTAAAGTGGTCGAGATCGATCATCATGAGCGTGGTCTTCAGGCCGCTCTTTTGACAGTGTTTAATCTCCTGCTCTAGTCGCTCGTAGAAGAGCTGCCGGTTAGGGAGTTGGGTGAGTGGATCGTAGTAGGCGAGCTGCTGTAGGCGGGCGCGGGATCGTTTTTGTTCGGTAATATCGGAGAAGATTCCGACAAAGTTGAGAATCTCCCCCTGCTCATTGCGCACGGTGGTGATGGAGAGCCATTTGGGATAGATCTCGCCATTTTTGCGCCGATCCATAATCTCACCGCTCCAGTGATCACCTTGGGTAATCTGCTGCCACATCTCGGTATAAAATGCCTTATCGTGTAGCCCCGAATTGCCGACGCTGGGATTTTTACCGAGCACCTCATCGCGCTGATAGCCGGTGATTAGCTCGTAGGCGTGGTTCACATCTTGAATATTGCCGTTGACATCGGTAACTAGGATCGCCTCGCTGGCGCTTTCGACAACCTTGCGTGCTAGGTGGAGATCGTGCTCGGTTTTGCGTCTATCGGTAATATCGATCGACATCGAACAGATAGCATAGGGGATCTCCTCATCGTTATAGAGTGGGAACTTGATGGTATGGAAGCAGTAGTGGCGTCCCTCAATGGTCAACTCCTCATCGAATGAGGCCGGTTCTAGGGTGTGTAGCAGGCGAATGTCGTTACGAGAGATGGTGTTGTTGTCATTGCCGAAGATCTCGGCATCGCTGTGGTACACCACCTCTTCAAAGCGCTTGTTAAATAGCTGTAAAAAGGCCGGATTGACCACCTGATAGTGGCCGAGTAACTCCTTAATATAGATGATAGCTGGGGCGTTATTAATGACACTCTGTAGCTGCTGCTGTTTATCGCGCAGATCGCGCTCCCGATCGGCGATAGTGGCGATAATACGATTGTAAGCGCGGGTTAGTTGGATAATCTCCTCATCGCGCGAATAGGGCTCAATCGGTGTTAGTGAGCCTTGGCAGAACTGGTTGGTCTGCTCGGTTAGGTGTTGCAGGGGGCGATTAATCCAGCGTTGGCTTAGATGGAGTACTAACGGTACGATAATGGCGACACAGGTCACTAAAATAGCCAAAATGGTGAGCGAGAAGCGATTTAGCTGCGCCGTTAGCTCCGAGAGGCCGCTGTCGATCAGTAGCAGCACGCCGCCAGAGTCGGGGAGGGAGTTACCACCGAGCTGGAGCGCAACGGCGGCGATAGTGGGGCGCTCTGGCGGCAGTAGGGTGAGCGTCAGTGGGGCGTTTTGTGGGGAGAGCGGCTGATATGTCAATAAATTGGCGCTTTGGGTGAGTTGCTGCGCTATCTCCGTGGCCGTCAGGGCAAAGCCGTCAGGTATCGGTGTGAGCGGTTGCTGGCTGTAGAGCAGCAGTTTCGCAGCGGCATTTTGTGCTAGTTGTTGCAACTTTTGCTGATCTAAGGGCTGGCGTAGATGGAGCCAGGCTAGAGTGTTGTGATGGAGAGGATCACGAATCTCACTCATCTGTTCGGTATAGAGCTCTCCACCCTCGCTGACTAGGCGTAAATCGTGCCCCTCCGTGGCTAGCGGCAGGGTGGGGATCTCGGCTGCAAAAGGGGCCACTAGCTTGCCGTTAGGGTGGCGTTTAAGTTGCAGTAGAGGCTCTTTTGCGGGGGTGAGCAGCCTCATCTGCCATAGCAGCGTTGGTGCTAGATCATCCCCTAGAGCGGCGGTAATTCGCCTCTTTTCGTCCTCAGAGAGGGTATGGTTCATCGCCCCTCGACCCAGAGCGACTACCTCGTGGTGGTGAGAGATGATGTAGTTCAGTTTTTGTAGCCGCTGCTGATACTCCTCTAACGCCCGCACCACCCGCTGACCAGTCTGGTTAAGGTTATATTGGTTACCTTGATGGTAGAGGGAGTCGATAGCGAGCAGAAACAGGCCGCTAAAGAGCAGCAATACCAGTGTGATGGTGAGCAGAATCACCGCCACAATTTTATTGCGAATCGAGTTAGGCATTGATAATGTTCATTCTTAAAGTATCTAAATGTTTGGTAGAGAAGCGCATCCATCCTCGCTGTTGGCGCATCATACCGCAAATGGTTCGGGGTGACTATGGTGTGGCAATGCCTCCTGACTCTCTTTTTGGCATGATAACTGCTTTTGCTAGGGGGAGAGTCAATTTTTTGAACGGTTACGGAGGGTAAACGATGAATCCGGCACTCTGGATAGCAAAAACGGGCGTAAGCGCCCAAAGTACCAAATTAGGGGTGGTCTCCAATAACTTGGCCAATGTGAGTACCACCGGTTTTAAACGCGATCGAGCTAACTTTGAAGATCTGCTCTACCAAAATATTCGCCAGCCAGGGGCGCAGTCGAGCGCCACCACCACCTTTCCGAGCGGCTTAATGCGTGGAACTGGGGTGCAGGTGGTCTCGACCACCAAAGAGCACATGCAGGGCAATATCAATCCGACCGATAATGCACTCGATATGGCGATTAATGGCCGTGGTTTTTTTCAGATTCTACAGCCCGATGGGACGATCGGCTATACCCGTAATGGCTCCTTCTCTCTCAATCAGGAGGGACAGATTGTGACGGCTAACGGCTATCCGCTGGAGCCGGCGATCAATATTCCACAAACCGCGCAGAAGATTTCGGTCTCTGCCGATGGGGCGGTGCAATATACGCTGCGAGATGGGACTCAGGAGACTGCGGGCAATATTCAGCTAGCCGATTTTATTAATCCAGTCGGTTTACAACCGGTAGGTGAGAATCTGTTTAACGAGACGATCGCCAGTGGCGCTCCTGTCGTGGCTGCTGGGGGGCAGAATGGGGTCGGCACGATTCAAGGGGGGGCGCTAGAGGCCTCTAATGTCAATGTGGTGACTGAGCTGGTCGATATGATTGAGACCCAGCGGGCCTATGAGATGAACTCTAAGTCGATCTCGACCGCTGATCAGATGTTACAGTATCTGAACCAGAATCTCTAATTAACTAAAGGAGCCGAACCATGAGCCCTTACCTGAAAACTTCGCTACTGCTGCTCGCGTTAGCCGCTGCCGGCTGTAGTAGCGCACCGGAGCGACCGGTGCACGATCCCGAATTTACCCCCGTCTATCCGGTGACTAAGCAGCAGCCGGTGGCGATTAACGGCGCCATCTTTAGTGACGAGGGTAATGGGATATTTCAAAATAACACCAAGGCGCACCAGATCGGTGATCTGTTGACGATTCGGCTGCAAGAGAGTCTTAACGCTAGTAAATCGACCAATACCGCCACTGCTAAAAGCGGTTCGGTCGATATGAAAGCCTCCACGCTACTCGATGGGGCGCTGCTCAACAATCAGCTAGAGGGGAGCAGTGGCTTTAGCGGCACCGGCTCTTCAACCCAAACTAACAGCCTAAGCGGCAATATTACCGTCACTGTGGTCAATGTACTGGCTAACGGCAACTTAATGGTTCGGGGTGAAAAGGTGATGCGGCTTAATCAGGGCGATGAGTTTGTTCGTCTCTCTGGAGTGGTACGACCGAGCGATATCGATACCAATAACAGCGTGGCCTCCTATAAAATCGCCAACGCCGAAATTATCGTCGGTGGTAATGGCGTGGTGGCCAATGCTGGCAAGGCGGGCTGGCTTAGCCGCTTCTTTAACAGCCCGATGTGGCCGTTTTAATGCTTCATCCATCCATCCATCCATCCATTCTGTCTTATCTATTCTATATTTAGAGAGGTTAGTGCCATGAGAGCGATCCCCATCCTGTTGCTACTACTGCTGCCAATGACCACGCTAGAGGCCGGACGGCTAAAAGATCTGGCTACCATCGCCGGCGTTCGTGATAACCAGCTACTCGGATATGGCCTCGTTGTCGGGCTCGATGGCAGCGGTGATAAGGGGACTGTTGCGCGGGAGAGTCTGCGCAGTATCATCTCCCAACTCGGAATGGAGCTACCGGCGGGGGTCAATCCCGATACCGATAATGTCGCCGCCGTCATGGTTAACGCCACGCTGCGCCCCTTTACCAAACCTGGGCAGACCATTGATGTGACTGTCTCCTCGATTGGCAAGGCGGATAGTCTGCGTGGTGGTACCCTGTTAATGACCCCGCTTAAAGGGGTTGATGGCAACATTTACGCCGTGGCGCAGGGGAATCTGGTCGTGAGCGGCTTTGGCGCGGAGGGGGCGGATGGGTCGCGTATCTCCGTTAACCACCAGAGCGTCGGTCGAGTGCCGAATGGCGCGACCGTCGAGCGGGCGGTGCCGACGAGCTTCAATCAGGGTAAACATATCACCTATAACCTACGCAATCCCGACTTCACCACCGCCAATACCCTAGTTGAGACCATTAACGGTATGCTAGGGGCGGGGACAGCGGTACCGATTGATGCCTCATCGATTCGGATTAGTGCCCCGGTTGATCCGACGCAGCGAGTCTCCTTTATCTCGCTGCTAGAGAATATGAGCATCGAACCGGCTGAGGCGAGCGCTAAAGTAATCGTCAACTCTCGTACCGGTACTGTCATTATCAGCAAAAATGTCAGAGTCATGCCGGCGGCGATTACCCACGGCAGCATGACCGTAACGATTAAAGAGAACCAAGAGGTGGTTCCTGGGATTGCCGGTAATGCCTTAGAGCAGGATACCGAGATCAATATCAACACCGGCCCGAAGCGGATGTTTAACTTTCAGCCGGGGGTCGATTTAAACGACATCGTGCGGGCGGTTAATCAGGTCGGGGCGGCACCTGGCGATCTGATGGCGATTTTAGAGGCGCTCAAAGAGGCCGGAGCGCTACGAGCCGAACTAATCGTGATTTAATAGTATTGGAGAGCAGTGAGATGGTCGATTCAGTCACGACAGCGAGAGCGCAGAACTATACCGATATTCAAGGGGTAGGTGCCCTGCGCAAAGGGGCCGAAAACTACGATGAGTCCACCATGCGTACCGTGGCGAAGCAGTTTGAGTCGCTATTTATGCAGATGATGCTAAAGAGTATGCGTGAGGCGACCCCGAAAGAGGGGCTGTTCGATAGCGATGCGAGTCAGACCTATCTTGATCTGCACGATAAGCAGCTAGCGAGCGATCTCTCTACTAAAGGGCATGGATTGGGGTTAGCCGAGATGATCTATCAGCAGATGGTACAGAACCGACCCGGCTATACCCCTCCTGAGCGACAGTTAGCCGCACCGGAGCGAGATAGCAGTCTGGGGAGTTTTCAGCCCCCGCTCGCGACCGTGATGGCTGCCGATGCCGAGCCAAAAGCGTCGCTTAGTGAACGGCCAGCGATCGCCTCAGAGGAGGAGCCCCCCGAACCGCTCTCGCCATTAACATTAACCGCTCTGCCACAGCGATTTGACTCGCCAGCCGAGTTTATCGAGGCGATGCTGCCACTAGCGCGGCGGGTCGCTTCCGAACTAGGGG
The DNA here is from genome assembly GCA_008375315.1 of Ectothiorhodospiraceae bacterium BW-2. Taxonomy (NCBI): domain Bacteria; kingdom Pseudomonadati; phylum Pseudomonadota; class Gammaproteobacteria; order Chromatiales; family Ectothiorhodospiraceae; species Ectothiorhodospiraceae bacterium BW-2. Next base: position 2,617,020 of record CP032507.1, read on the forward strand.
TAGAGCCGAAGGCACTGGTTGCCCAAGCCGCACTAGAGACCGGCTGGGGGCGGGCGGTGATTCGTCGAGCCGACGGTAACAGCAGTTTTAATCTATTTAACATCAAAGCCGACTCGCGCTGGCAGGGGGAGAGCGTGGTGAAGGCGTCGCTGGAGTTTGATCAAGGGGTTGCGGCACCGGTACGCTCACCGTTTCGAGCCTACGGCAGCTACGAGGAGAGCTTCGCCGACTATGCCGACTTTATTCAGCGTAACCCCCGTTATAGTGAAGCGCTAAAGGCGGCACCCGATGCCGCGGCCTATGTCACAGAACTGCAACAGGCAGGTTATGCAACTGACCCGAACTATGCCTCTAAAATTCATGCTATTATGGCCAGACCAGAGTTTGGGCAGAGGACAGAGCTAGCTGATAGTGGCCATCGTGTCAGCCATTGGCGCTAAAGTTGATGGAGATCAACCATTAATCGCCGCCGTTAAGAATATTAGAATTTACTAATTATGTTTAAATTCATATTATTATGTTGATTACCTAGAATCGAGGTTAAAAAAAAGGAAAAAAAAGTGTTGCAACTCGTTGGGCGTTTGGTCTAAAGTTGCACTGGTTGTAACGATGACCGCAATTAATTAATTAATTGACGATTGAAAATTTTCACCTTTAAGTTTGATTCTCAATTCTAGGAGACTGGAAGATATGAAAAAAAATCTGATTGCTGCAGCAGTTGCTGGCGTATTGGCGGTTCCTTTCGCGGTTCAGGCCGGTTCACATGGCGGCGGCCCTAAGGTCGATGTCGGCGCTGATGCGCAGATGTTCTATCTATATAATGACAACACGACTGCTGACACGACTACCGACGAGTGGCAGAGCCGTGTACGGGTTAAATTCACCGCGACTGATGGCAAAAACGCTATGGCTGCTGCTCGTATCCGTATGCGTGACTACCATGGTGACAAGGCGAAGGATGGTGGTCCTGGTAAGAGCACCAACGATTCGTTCTATGTCGATTACGCTTATCTACAGCTAAATGTCGATGACATGTTTAAGCTGAAAGCGGGTGACTGGGATCGTAACTGGGGTCATAAGCTCTACCTCTATGACAAGGGTGCTCATGGTGCCTCTATCCTCAAAGATATCGGCCCAATTAAACTGAGTCTGCACTATGTCATGATCGAAGAGGATACCGGTAGCGTTGATGCCGATGCGAGCGATGATGATACTTTCAAAGTGGTTCTCTCTGGAACTTTTGATGGTAAGCATGGGGCTCGCCTTGATATGTACACCGATAATGGTGCGGTAGCAGGGGAAGAAGATAGCTACATGGAGTTCGATGCCTTCACAACAATCGGTGTAGGTGGTTGGACACTAGCGGCGGAAGCTGCAATGAAGGAGGCTAAAAAAGTCGGTGCTGACGATCAGACCGCTCTGATGCTGGCTGCTATCGGTAAAGTTGGTCCTGCTGATCTGACCGCGATGTATGCTATGTCTATGGATGGATTCCAGACTGATGACGATATGCTGCCTCTGCCCTTCACCGGTGCTCATGATGGTACTATCTTCGAAGGCTTAGGTCGTCTGACAACCAAAGACTCTAGTATCTTCGCTTTGGTACCTAGTTTTGGAATAACGCCAACCATGACCCTAACCGGCGGTCTGGCTATGGTCTCTCATGATGATGATGTTGACGGTATTCAGGTCTATACCGCTAGCCTAAATAAAGCGTTGACCAAGAAGTCCTCGCTGACTTTCGATGTGGCTCAATTTGATGGTGATGTCGAATTTACCGGATTTGCTGTTTTTGCTGACACCAAGTTCTAAATCGACTCTCTAATCGATTGTTAAAAAGGCACCTACGGGTGCCTTTTTTTTATTAGCTAATAGACTATTTCGGTTCCCTGCTTCAATTTCCTCTTGTCAATTCACCCTCATCTAGGGCATCATGCGACTCGCAGATTGACTTATTTAATATAAGTCAATCATTATATTATAATTTTTTATAAATGCCGGTTTCAAAGTCAAACCGGTCAATAGGACAGATAAATGTTAACGAGGAGATTCAATGAAACAGAATAAAATTGCCGTTGCTGTCGCGCTGACTTTAGCATCATCTTCTAGCTATGCCACTAACGGGATGTCGATGGAGGCGTTTGGTCCCATTTCGGCCGGCTTAGGGGGGACGGCACAGGCCTATAATAATGGCCTCGGCGGGATGATGAATAATCCTGCGACTATGGGGATGGGGGCAGAGGAGGGGAACAAAATTCAGTTTGCGCTCAGTGCGTTGCAACCCGATGTGAGCTCTAAAGCCGAGATGGGTGGGATGACTTTTGAAACGGCTTCAAGCGGTGATCGCTACCTTATGCCCGCCTTTGGCTATGCCCGTAAACAGTCGAATGGTCTCTTAATGGGCGTTGGCGTTATTCCTCAGGGGGGGATGGGGACTGAATATGGCGTTGCAACTTTACCGACCGATCTGTTTGCCGGCGGCATGGATATGGATGCGGATGGGCCTATGGGACCCGATACAGCGGGACAAACTATGTTAAGTGGTCAGCCGATTCGTTCTGAGTTAGGTGTGGGTCGCGCTATTTTACCCATTGGCTATCAGGTCAATAACCGTCTTAATATCGCCGCCTCGCTCGACTATATGTGGGTCGGCATGGATCTACAGATGGATATGGATGGTCAAACCTTTCAAAATATGGCCTACAATCCGCAGACAGGTGCTCGCACTGGCCTAGTTACCGGAACTATGATGGATGGGCTCGAAGGGGCCTTAAATCCACAATCGGGCTCCCCCATGGCAGGCATGATGACCGATGTTAACTACGCCCGCTTCGACTTCTCCAATAGTGACGACTACACCGGTCAGGCCACAGCCGATGGTTTTGCCGCCAAACTGGGGATGACCTACCGCATCTCTAATCAACTGAGTATTGGTGCCTCTTACCACACTAAATCCTCCCTAAGCGATATGACCGGTAGCGGCACCATGACCATGGGGGTTGATATGATGGGGCCAAACCCGGAGACGGGTGCAATGGTGGCGATGGAGAATCAAACCGTGCCGGTTAAAGGAACGGTCACTGTAGAAGATTTCCAGTGGCCGGCCAGCATGGCACTCGGGGTTGCGTTTCATGCCAACGAAAAATGGATGTTCACTGGTGATATTAAGATCATTCAGTGGGAGGATGTGATGGACGCCTTTAGAGTCGGCTTTACCGCTAATCAGGTGCAAAGTGATAACCCAATGGATCCGGCTAACGGCTTTGGTGGTGCTAGCATTAAGGTCATCATGCCACAAGATTGGGATGATCAGGTGGTCACTATGCTAGGTGCTCAATATAAGCCCAAGCCGGAGCTAGCCCTACGAGGCGGGATAAGTCTCTCCAGTAACCCGATTCCCGATGAGACCATGAATCCCCTCTTCCCAGCCATTGTAGAGAACCACTTTAGTCTGGGTGTCGGTTACGCCTTTAATAGTAGCAGCCTAATTGATGCGGCGGTCACCTTTGCACCCGAGGTAGAGCAGACTAACTCAATGAATGGCGTTACCACCAGCCACAGCCAAACCAACTTGCAGCTAATGTACACCTACCGCTGGGGGGTTAAAACGCAACAGTTGACCGATAATTACTAAGCCCCCCCCTTTTTTGGAGCAAAATAGGCTATACTAAAGATTAACAGAAGACTCCTCTACTCCGACTCTCTCCTGCTGAGAGGGGGGGATAAGGAGGGGGAGTAACCGGCTACAGAGGTAGCCATGTTTCGGCATAAAACACGACACTGGGAGTAAACTCAAATGCCTATCGATGCACTACAATCCGTCAATTTTGCCTCCTTCCGTGCGGGTGGAGAGGTGGTTAATCAACAAGCGGTCAACACCTTAGCAAGCCAAGATCGGCGTGCAGACCAGCAGCGGGTGCTACAGTCAGATGAGAGTCGTCGTAGCGCGGCTGACGAACGCCAACCTAATGGTGGTGAGCGCAGTGGTCAAGGGGTTGTACCGACCAGCGGTGGAGGGTTAGGGCAGATTATCGATCTCATGGCCTAGCGCGGCTACTCCTCTTCCTCTATTTAGCTGGTTGAGCCGACCAGCGCTGTAGTAGCGCTTGGTAGGCTTGACGATCAGCCATGGTTGCTCCCTGCTGTCCTACAATCAGTGAGGCAAACTCCTGCCCCCGCTGGAGCGTCAGCTCCAGCGGCCACTTCTCTATCAACCCCATAATGGCGACCGAGGCAAAGGCATCGCCTGCGCCAACAGCATCGATCACCTCAACCTCTGTGGCGGTGACACTTACCTCCTCACCCTGAGCCGTTAGTGCCTGCGCCCCAGCGGCACCGAGGGTGACAATCACCCCCTGAAGCTGAAAATAGTCTAAAAAGGCTTTAGCAGCGTGGAGCGGTTTAGCGTGTCGTAATGGACTGAGCAGCTTTAACTCATCTTCATTCAACTTTACCCAGTCGGAGTGGTGCAGTAGCGTCTCGGCCAGACTCTGATCCCACCACGGCTCGCGTACATTAATATCGACAAAACGGCAGACGGGATCTTTGTGGGTCAGGTAGAGCAGCGACTGCAACGAGCGGTTACTGCGTAGCGCCAGCGTGCCGTGGTAGAGCAGGGTATGGGTGTAGCTGTTAGCTGGCAGTCGGGGCGGTTCGATAAAGTCCCACGCCGCAGGATGGACAATCTCATAACTCGGTTCGCTGCGAGTGATAGTGACATCGACTCGACCGGTCGGATAGCGATTATCGCGCTGTAGATAGCGGCTCTCCATGCCCCAATCCTGCATCGCCTCAATAATCAGCGTGCCGTTATCATCACTGCCAACCCGACTGACAAACAGCGGTAACATGCCAAAGGCGTGCAGATGCCACGCGACATTAAACGGCGCTCCCCCTAGTACCTGACTCCCATCTTCAAAACAGTCGAGTAGAACTTCACCAAATAGGAGTGGCTGTAGCTGCCCTGTGTCCCTCTTTCTAACCATCATGACTCTCCTCGGCTATTAAAAAACTGTTGTGCAGTGCGGCCGCTGCGGCTACCTCGTTCTAACGCATAGCGCAGCGCCTCGGCATGGAGCAGGTGGCGATCGCCTCGATAGTCATTAAAGTAGTGATCTATGAGCGCCAGATAGTGATCTTGGCTATTTGGATGGAACGAGAGCTGCAATCCGAAACGATCAGAGAGCGAGATCTTCTCCTCGGTAGCATCGCCTAAGTGGAGCTCGCCCCCGACCACCTCAGCGGCCAGATTCTCTGCCATCGATTCGGGGAGTAAGTGGCGGCGATTAGAGGTGGCGTAGAGGCGAACGTTGTCGGCCGGTAGCTCAATCGACCCCTCCAGCACACTTTTGAGTGCCCGAAACGAGAGCTCCCCCTGCTCAAAGGAGAGATCATCACAAAAGATGATAAAGCGCTGGCGTAGATCGCGAATCTCATCGACCACCTGCGGCAGATGGATTAAATCGTCGCGCTCGAACTGAATCAGCCGTAGCCCGCGCAGGGCGTAGCGGTTGAGTAGTGCTTTAATGAGCGACGACTTGCCGCTACCGCGACTACCCCACAACAGCGCATTATTGGCCGGTTTAGCGGCTAAAAAGCGTTCGGTATTGGCCACTAGCGCCCTCTTTTGGCGCTCAATACCGATGAGTTGATCGAGCTGAACCGGATCGATATGGCTAACCGGATGGAGATAGCCCCCCCGGCCTCGACGCCATACGGCGGCACGATAGGTATCCCAGTTCACTGGGTTCTGTGGTTGATCCATTGGCTGACCTGTTAATTGCCCTTGCATATTTGTGACCGAATGGTTGTCTTTTTCGTCAATAGTGTGCAAGTATAACCCGAAACTGAATTTAACTCACGACAGAGGATGCGATGAAGCAGAAACTGCAACAGGTTACAGCACAGCTAAACCGCCTGATTTTAGGCAAGCCGGCACAAATTCGTCTGGCGATTACCTGTCTGTTAGCGCGAGGACACCTTTTAATTGAAGATCTGCCAGGGGTCGGTAAAACCACCCTGTCACACGCGTTAGCGCAGGTGATGGGGCTGGAGTTTAACCGCATTCAGTTTACCGCTGATCTACTCCCGACCGATATTTTAGGCGCATCGATCTATGAGCGTCAGAGCGAGCGCTTTAGTTTCCATCAGGGGCCAATCTTTACCCAAGTGGTGCTAGCTGATGAGATTAATCGCGCCTCGCCGAAGTGTCAAAGTGCGCTGTTAGAGGCGATGGAGGAGCGGCAAGTCTCTATTGAGGGGCAGACCTACCCGCTACCGGAGCCCTTTTTTGTGATCGCGACCCAAAACCCGACCGAACAGCTCGGCACCTATCCACTACCCGAATCGCAACTAGATCGTTTTTTAATGGTGTTATCGCTCGGTTACCCTGATCGTGAGGCGGAGTTAGGGCTGCTCTTAGGCGAGGATCGGCGGCAGTTAATGGCCACCTTAGGGGAGGCGATGAGCCATCGGGATCTATTAACGCTACAGCAGCAGGTGGGGGAGGTGAAGGTGAGCGACGCGCTGGCCGACTATGTGCTAGCGCTAGTGCGCTTTAGTCGTGAGGGGCAGCGCTATCGGATGGGGCTCTCCCCTAGAGCGGGATTGGCGCTGTTGCACGCCGCTCGCGCTTGGGCGCTGCTCGATGGTCGAGCTTTTGTTCGCCCCGACGATGTGCAGGCGGTTTTGCCGGCCGTTGTCTCACATCGACTCCAGCTACAGCAGCGGCAGGAGGGGGTCGGTTCGGTGGTGGAGCCGCTACTGCAGGTGCCGCTGCCCTGATTAAAAGCATGCTCCATCCGCTGCAGAGCTGGCGCGACTTTTTGCAGCGACTAAGGCTGCGTGAGCGGCCGCAGCCCTCGCCGGTAGTGCTGTCGATGCGGCGGATCTTTATTCTGCCTAGCCGTAGCGGAATTATCTTTGCCCTAACGCTGCTCGCGATGCTTATCGGGGCGATGAACTACAATAACAGTCTCGGCTTTGCGCTCACTTTTTTGCTGTTTGGGATGGGGTTAATGGCGATTTTGCATACCTTTCGCAATCTAGTGGCGTTGACGGTGAGCGCCGCCCCGACGCATGAGGCGATCTTTGCCGGTGAGTTGGCTAGCTTTACGATCCAAATCGACAACTTAGCGCCGCTAGCGCGGTATGCGCTGGAGCTGGAGGGGGAGCAGGGGGGGATTGAGCGCGGTATCGATATCGCCCCTCATGGGACGACTATGTTGGAGCTAAAACAGCCCTGTTTGCAGCGAGGGGAGTGGTTACTACAGCGCTTTACCCTCAGAACGCTGTTTCCCTTGGGGTTGGTTCGCGCCTGGTCGCCGCTGGCGCTCAATGCAAAGGTCGTGGTCTATCCTAAACCGGTGGCAGCGGGGCCGCTACCTGAACCGGTTGAGCAGGCGGGGAGTGGTAGCGGTATCAGTCGCCAGCGGGGGAGCGATGAGTTTTACCAAATTCGCAGCTACCAGCCGGGCGATTCGCTGCGCCATATCCACTGGAAGGCGCTAGCTAAGGGGCAGTCGGTACAGACACGCCAGTATGGGGGGAGTGTCGGGCAGTCGGAGCTGATATTGAGTTGGCAGCTTTTGGGCAGCTATCGCACTGAGGAGCGACTGTCGCGCCTCTGCGACTGGTGCTTGCAGGCTGAGGCGAGGGGGGATCGTTATGGTCTGGAGCTGCCGCATCAAGCGATTGCCCCCGATAGTGGTCAGCGCCACCTGCAGCGCTGTCTGACTGCCTTGGCGCTTGCACCGGCATGATTAAATTCATGCGTCGAAAAATGGCACCAGAGGCGGCGATTCCATTGCCCTTTTGGGGTCGCATGGGGCTACTACTGGCGCTGATTTTGGTGATTTTGCCCCATACGCTGCGCCTGCCGTGGGCGGTTACCCTCTTTAGTGGCGCCATTATCGCTTGGCGGTTGCTAAAGGAGTATCGCGGCTGGCCGCTGCCACCGCCGCTACTGCGCATCGGCTTGACGCTACTGGCAGTGGTTTTGGTCGTACAGCAGTTTCACTCGCTCATTGGGCGGCTGCCGGGGGCTGCACTGCTGATTATTATGTTGTCGCTGAAGCTGATGGAGCTGCGTTCGCTGCGTGATGCGATTGTGATTATCGCCATTAGCTACTTTTTGGTGGTGGTTGGGTTTTTATTCGATCAGTCGATGTTGGTCGGCGGCTATCTATTTGCAGTCGTGTTTGCGCTCACGCTGGCGCTACTGCTGCTCAACCATCCGGCGGCGAGTCGTGAACATCTGCTAATTCATGGACGAGGTGCCGCTAAGCTACTGCTACAGGCGCTGCCGATCATGGTGCTGCTGTTTCTACTCTTTCCGCGCTTGAATGCCCCGCTGTGGAGCCTGCCCGATGATAGGGGGGTGGCCCAAACCGGTTTAAGCGACTTTATGGAGTTAGGCAATATTACCGAACTGGTGGATGATAACAGTATCGCCTTTCGGGTCGATTTTGAGCCGGGGCAGCGTGTGAATGCCGCCGAACTCTACTGGCGGGTAATGGTGCTGTGGCAGAGTGATGGCTCTCGTTGGCAGCAGCTCGATGGTTGGTTGCTACAGCAGGCGCTCAATAGCGAGGCGAGGCTTCAGCCACAGCGCCAGACGGTGAGTTATACCCTAACGCTACAGCCGCACCAGCAGCAGTGGTTACCGCTGCTAGATCGACCGACCACACTGCCTGAGCTGGAGCAGCCGCTACAGATTCGGGGTGATTTTCAGCTACAGCTACAAAAACCGTTAACTAAAACCGTCCGTTATCGTGCCACTGCGGTGACCGACTATCGTGATTTGGCGCTACCCGAGTGGGCTTGGCGTGCTGGATTACAGCTACCAGAAGAGGCTCACCCCCGCACGCAAGAGCTGGTAGCGCAGTGGCAGCAGCAGGGGCTAACTGAGGCGGCGCTGGTGGAGCAGGCGTTAACCTACTTTCGCGAGCAGCCGTTTTGGTATAGCCGTCGCCCCACGCCACTGACGGAGGATCGGATCGATCAATTTCTGTTTGAGACCCAAAACGGCTTTTGTGAACACTATGCCGCTGCCTTTGTCACCCTAATGCGGCTAGCCGACATTCCGGCACGAGTCGTGACCGGATATCAGGGGGGAGAGTTGAATCCGATGGGGAACTACTTAATGGTACGGCAGGCCGATGCCCACGCTTGGGCTGAGGTGTGGTTGGAGGAGTCGGGCTGGATTCGAGTCGATCCGACGGCGGTGATTCCATCGGAGCGGATCGAGTATCAGGGTGATAATATGCGTTTTGACAGCGTCGAACCGAAGCCTACACGAACAGTCGATATCGATTGGTTGGTCAGCGGTTGGCGGCTGGTGCGTAATAGCTTCGATCTGGTGAACCATAGTTGGAACCGTTGGGTGGTGGGGTTTAATCAGCAGCGACAGCGGGAGTTGTTGCAGCAGCTCGGCTTAGCAGCGTGGTCACTGCAGCGAGTGATGCTAACGACGCTGGTGCTGCTGGCGCTGGTCGTCGGGTGGATGGCGCTGCTGCTGCTGTGGCGTCGTCGCCGTATCGCCCCAGCTGTGCGGCAGTGGCAGCGATTAACCCGTGCGACACAGCGTTATGGGATCACCCCTTTAGCCGGTGAAACCCCTACCCGTTTCGCCCTTCGCCTTCAGCAGCGCTGGCCAGCTCTGAGTGGAGATATTGGTGCCGTGGTTGAGGCGTATGAGCAGTGTCGCTATAACCCCGACTCTCCACCAGAGCGCTACTTAGAACTCGTAGCGGCGGTGAGTCGGTTTAAGTCGCGGCTTTAGAGCCATTACCAGTAGTGTCGCATTAGTAGCTGTAGATCATCCCAACTTTTACGCTTCTCTAGCGGAGCTCTGAGCAGATAGGCGGGGTGGTAGGTGACAATCACTGGGGTCTGGCTCGCTTGATGCCTATGGAGTTGACCCCGTAATGTGCCGAGGGTGGCGTCGGTCTGAAGCAGGGTGTGGGCGGCAAAACGGCCAACGGCTAGAATCACTTTCGGCGCTATGAGTTCGATTTGGCGTAGCAAAAAGGGGTAACAGTGGTGTAGCTCCTCTGGGGTTGGATTGCGGTTGCCCGGAGGGCGACATTTGAGGGTGTTGGCGATATAGATCTCGCTGCGTTCAAAACCGATAGCGTAGAGCATCGCGTTTAAGAGCTGCCCTGCCTTGCCGACAAAGGGCTCCCCCTGCCTATCCTCATCCACACCGGGCGCCTCGCCGATAATTAGCAGTTTGCTGCTACGATTCCCTGTGCCAAATACCGTTTGGGTACGCTGTTGCGATAGCTCCTGACAGCGTTGACAACCGCTTACCTGCTGCTCTAGTTGCTCCCATGTCGTTGCGGGGAGAGGGGGGGGGGGAGGGCTCCTCTGTCGCTGTGGTTCTGGTTCTGGTTCTGGCTTGATCGGCGCTGTGTTAGCTGCGTTACGCTCTACCCAGACTGGGATCTGCAGCGCCTTTAAGTAGGCGTAACGCTGGGAGTCAACCATAACGCGCTTTAGAGGGGGGCACCCTGTGCCTTAACCCGATCTTGTGGCGCGATAATCTTATTGAGTGCATTAATATAGGCCTTGGCCGAGGCGACAACGATGTCGGTATCGGCCCCTTGGCCATTCACAATCCGCCCTGCTTTCTCTAGGCGAATCGTCACCTCCCCTTGTGAATCGGTACCGCTGGTGATAGCGTTGACTGAGTAGAGCTGTAGTTCGGTATCGCTATGCACTTCGCTCTCAATCGCTTTCAGAGCGGCATCGACTGGGCCACTGCCGTCCGCCTCACAGCGACACTCACGGCCATCGCAGCTAAGGGTGAGCTTAGCGTGTGGTTTTTCACCGGTTTCGGAGCAGACATGGAGCGATACTAGTTTAATCTGCTCAATTTGCGTGGCGCTATCGGTCGCGGTCTCACTCGCTAGGGCGTGCAGATCTTCATCAAAAATATCGTGCTTCTTATCGGCTAAATCTTTAAAGCGGCTAAAGGCGTGGTTTAAGGCCTCCTCTGAATCAAATACCACCCCTAACTCGGCCATGCGGCTTTTGAAGGCATTTCGCCCCGAGTGTTTACCTAATACCATACGGTTAGCGCTCCAGCCGACATCTTCAGCGCGCATAATTTCGTAGGTTTCGCGATGTTTTAACACCCCATCTTGGTGAATACCCGACTCATGGGCAAAGGCGTTGATACCGACAATGGCCTTATTCGGTTGTACGGCAAAGCCGGTAATATTAGAGACTAGCTTTGAGGTCGGAACGATATGCTGTGTATCGATATCGGTACGGCAAGGGAAGAGATCTTTGCGGGTGCGCACCGCCATCACGATCTCCTCTAAGGAGGCGTTACCGGCTCGCTCGCCTAAACCATTAATAGTGCACTCCACCTGTCGGGCGCCATGAATGACCGCTGAGAGGGAGTTAGCGACCGCTAGACCGAGATCGTTGTGGCAGTGGACTGAAAATATCGCTCTATCTGAGTTAGGGATGCGCTGGCGCAGTTGGGCAATCATCGAACCAAACTGCTCTGGCATATTGTAGCCGACCGTATCGGGGACATTGAGGGTGGAGGCACCGGCCTCAATAGCCGCCTCAAAGATACGGCAGAGGAAGTCGATATCGGAGCGGCCGGCATCTTCGGCCGAAAATTCGACATCATCGGTATATTGTCTAGCGTGTTTAATGGCGCGTACCGCCTGCTCTACCACCTGATCAGGATTAAGACGCAATTTGCGCTCCATGTGGATGGGGGAGGTGGCGATAAAAGTATGGATGCGGGGGGCATTACACCCCTTTAACGCCTCACCGGCGCGATCGATATCCCTCTCTAGTGCTCGGGCGAGGCCGCAGACGCGCGATTCAGTAATGTGTTGGGCAACAGCTTGCACCGACTCAAAGTCACCTACCGAAGCGACAGGGAAGCCGGCTTCGATAATATCGACCCGCATCCGTTCGAGTGCTTTGGCGATACGAATCTTTTCGTCTTTAGTCATTGAGGCACCAGGGCTCTGTTCGCCATCGCGCAAGGTGGTATCAAAAATGTAGAGTTTATCGCTCATTTAGAGGCTCCAAAAATAGGGTTGGCAGTAGGTAGTCAAAAAGGTAGCGGTGTTTGTGGCCACACCTAGGCACAGAAGCTTCTCTGCCCCTTAGGGCAGTCGTAGTGATAGAGCGATAGTTAGAGGATAGCGGTACATCATAGGCGAAATATAGCGTGAATCGTTCTGAAAACCAACCCTTCATGGCGCTTTTTCCCAGCCGAGAGCAGGGCTTAGTGGGGATGATTTTTATTCATTCGGTCAACATAGGCCATGCCCATCGCTGAGAGGACAAAGGTTGTATGGATAATCACATACCACATCAGCTTATCGTTGGGGATATGGTTGGCGTTCATAAAGGCCTTTAGCAGATGGATGGAGGAGATAGCCACGATGGAGGCCGCCACCTTCTGCTTTAATGAGCCGGCATCTAGCGTACCGAGCCAAGAGAGCTTCTCCTCACCCTCTTTGATATCGATTCGGGAGACGAAGTTCTCATAACCGCTAAACATCACCATCACCAACAGACCACCGACCAGCGCTAAATCGATAAGGGTGAGTACTTTAAGTAGCAGATCCGCCTCAGGCAGCGAGAAGAGTACCGGAAAGATATAGATTAGCTCCTGAAAAAATTTGAGCGCCAGAGCGATCAAGGTTAGACTCAGACCGAGATAGATGGGGGCTAGTAGCCAGCGGCTCGTGTAGAGAGCCGATTCGATAAAACGCTCCACGGCAGATATTCTCCTTAAAAAAACAGTCGGTTAAATGTTTGGCGATCACCAATGGCGGCCATTTTAGCAAATTTGCCTGTCGATAGGCAGTGGAGAGGGCGGTCAAGGGGGGGGAGGAGAGCAATTAACAGATAATTATCGATTGGATGTTAAGAGTCAACGCCCCTAATGGACACTCGCGCCGCCATCCAGTAGAATTGCCCCGCTCTGGCAGAGTACAGGGCGTAGAGTAACTAATATTTTTGCAAAGCGGGCCAAAACGGGTGTCCGTTTTCTGTGTCTGACTGCGGGAGGTGAGTTTTGGGTCCATCGGCTCTGTTGGCGCTTGAAGAGGGGACGCTTTTTTGGGGACAATCAATAGGAGCCCAAGGCGAGACCAGAGGCGAGGTGGTGTTTAATACCGCGATGACCGGATATCAGGAGATTCTCTCTGATCCCTCTTATGCGCGGCAGATCGTAACCTTAACCTATCCCCATATCGGCAATGTCGGCGTGAACCCCGAGGATGATGAGGCGGGGGCAGTCCACTGTGCCGGTCTGGTGATTCGCGATCTGCCGCTGCTGTTTAGTAACTGGCGTGGTAAGGAGAGTCTGGAGGGGTATCTTCAGCGCTGTGGAGTGGTGGCGATTGCCGATATCGATACCCGTCGTTTAACCCGAATTTTACGCCAAAAGGGGGCACAACGGGGGGTGATTATCACCGGTGAGTCGATCGATAGTGACGCTGCGGTAGCGGCAGCGAGAGCCTGTCCTAGTCTGCAAGGGCTCGATCTGGCCAAAGAGGTCACCACGGCTGAGCGCTACACTTGGCAGGAGGGGGGGTGGCGTTTGGCAGCAGGACATCCGTTGCGTGAGCGCGACACGCTGCCCTACCATGTCGTGGCCTACGATTTTGGCATTAAACGCAATATCATGCGCATGCTGGTTGATCGCGGCTGTTATTTAACGGTCGTGCCGGCGACGACGCCCGCGAGTGAGGTACTAGCGCTCAAGCCCGATGGGGTGTTTCTCTCCAATGGGCCGGGCGACCCCGAACCGTGCGACTATGCGATTGATGCGATTGGGGAGTTGACCCGTTCTGGAGTACCGCTCTTTGGGATATGCCTAGGGCACCAGTTACTGTCGCTAGCGAGTGGCGCTAAAACGGTCAAAATGAAGTTTGGCCACCACGGCGCGAACCATCCGGTACAGGATGTCGATAGTGGTGTGGTGATGATTACTTCACAAAATCACGGTTTTGCGGTGGATGAAGCGACACTACCGGAACATCTGCGGGCGACCCATCGTTCGCTGTTCGATGGATCGTTACAGGGGGTGCATCGCACCGACTGCCCAGCGTTCAGTTTTCAGGGCCACCCCGAAGCGAGTCCCGGTCCCCACGATGTTGCACCACTGTTTGACCACTTTATTGAGCTTATCGAATCGAGCCGCTAGTATGCCAAAAAGAACAGATATTGAATCGATTTTAATCATAGGTGCCGGCCCGATCGTAATCGGTCAGGCGTGTGAATTTGACTACTCCGGTGCGCAAGCGTGTAAAGCGCTAAGAGAGGAGGGGTATCGGGTGGTGCTGGTTAACTCCAATCCAGCGACGATTATGACCGACCCAGAGATGGCCGATGCGACCTACATTGAGCCGATTAACTGGCGGACAGTGGCCAAAATTATCGAGCAGGAGCGCCCCAACGCACTCTTGCCGACGATGGGGGGGCAGACGGCGCTAAACTGCGCTCTCGATCTGGCTCGTGAAGGGGTGCTGGATCAATTTAGTGTCGAGATGATTGGTGCTAAGCGCGAGGCGATCGATAAGGCGGAAGATAGGGATCAATTTCGGCGGGCGATGAGCAAAATTGGTCTCGATATGCCCGCCTCAGCGATTGCCCATAGTCTGGAAGAGGCGCTGCAGGTTCAGGTGCAGATAGGTTTTCCGGCGATTATTCGCCCCTCATTTACCATGGGCGGTAGCGGTGGCGGCATCGCCTACAATAAAGAGGAGTTTATCGAAATATGCACTCGCGGACTCGATCTCTCACCGACGAGTGAGCTGTTAATCGAAGAGTCGGTTATCGGCTGGAAAGAGTATGAGATGGAGGTAGTGCGGGATCGCAAAGATAACTGCATCATTATCTGCTCAATTGAGAATATCGATCCGATGGGGGTACACACCGGCGACTCGATTACTGTGGCACCGGCGCAGACCCTGACCGACAAGGAGTATCAGATTATGCGCAACGCCTCAATCGCGGTGCTGCGTGAGATCGGGGTCGATACGGGGGGCTCTAATGTCCAGTTTGCGATTAATCCTGAAGATGGGCGGATGATTATTATCGAGATGAATCCGCGCGTCTCCCGCTCATCGGCGCTCGCCTCTAAAGCGACCGGTTTTCCGATTGCCAAAGTGGCGGCGAAGCTAGCTGTCGGCTATACCCTCGATGAGCTGCAAAATGAGATTACCGCAGGAGCGATGCCGGCCTCATTTGAGCCGGCTATCGACTATGTGGTCACTAAAATCCCCCGCTTTACCTTTGAGAAGTTCCCCCAAGCAGAGGCGATACTAACCACGCAGATGAAATCGGTCGGCGAGGTGATGGCGATAGGACGCACCCAGCAGGAGTCGCTACAAAAGGCGCTGCGAGGGCTAGAGACCGGCCTAGATGGCTTTAATGAGCTGGTCGATTTAAGTGATGAGCACCTTGATGAGCAGCTACGCCACAACCTGCGCCTACCGACTCCGGAGCGGATTTTATATATCGCCGACGCCTTTCGGGTCGGCTTTGCGCTGGAGGAGGTGCAAAATTTAACCAAAATCGACCTCTGGTTCTTAGTTCAAATCGAAGAGCTAGTCGAGCTAGAGCAGCAGCTACGAGATATCGGTGCTAGCGCTCTGGATGAGCCCTTTTTACGCCGACTAAAACGCAAAGGCTTCTCAGATCGCCGCTTAGCGCACCTACTCGGAATGCGTGAGGGGGAGCTGAGAAAGATTCGTCACCAGTTCGGAGTGCGGCCAGTCTATAAACGGGTCGATACCTGCGCGGCGGAGTTTTCCACCTCAACGGCCTATATGTACTCTACCTATGAGGAGGAGTGCGAAGCCGAGCCGACGCAACGCGACAAAATTATGGTGTTAGGCGGCGGGCCGAACCGTATCGGTCAGGGGATTGAGTTCGACTACTGCTGTGTCCACGCGGCGATGGCGATGCGTGAAGATGGTTATGAGACGATCATGGTTAACTGCAACCCTGAGACGGTCTCGACCGACTATGACACCTCCGATAGACTCTATTTCGAACCGTTAACCCTGGAGGATGTGCTGGAGATTGTCGATCTGGAGCGGCCGAAGGGGGTCGTGGTACAGTATGGCGGTCAGACACCCTTGAAGCTAGCGCGTGATCTCGAAGCGGCTGGGGCGCCGATTATCGGCACCAGCCCCGATTCTATCGATCTGGCCGAAGATCGGGAGCGGTTTCAGAAGATGATCGATAAATTACAGCTCCATCAGCCCCCTAATCGAACCGCACGCAACCCCGATGATGCCGTCCGTTTAGCACAAGATATCGGTTACCCCTTAGTCGTTCGCCCCTCCTATGTGTTGGGCGGTCGGGCGATGGAGATCGTCTTCAACGAGGCCGAGCTACGCACCTATATGCGTGATGCGGTCAAGGTCTCTAACGAGAGCCCGGTGCTGCTAGACCGTTTTCTCGATGATGCGGTTGAGGTTGATGTCGATGCGATCTGCGATAGTGAAGGGAGTGTCGTCATTGGCGGCATTATGGAGCATATTGAGCAGGCGGGGATCCACTCGGGCGATTCGGCCTGCTCGCTACCCCCCTTTGATTTAAGTCAGTCGATTCAACAGGAGCTGCGGCGGCAGGTGGCAGAGATGGCGCGCGAGCTGAAGGTAGTGGGATTAATGAATACCCAGTTTGCCATTCAAGGCGAAAAGGTGTTTGTACTGGAGGTTAATCCCCGCGCCTCTCGCACAGTCCCTTTCGTCTCTAAAGCGACCGGTCGGCCGCTGGCCAAAATTGCCGCCCGCTGTATGGTTGGCGTGACCTTGGAGGCGCAGGGAATTTATGGCGAGGTGATACCCGCATACTACTCGGTGAAAGAGTCGGTATTTCCGTTTGCCAAATTCCCCGGCGTCGATCCGATTTTAGGGCCAGAGATGAAATCGACCGGCGAGGTGATGGGCGTTGCCCGCAGCTTTGGCGAGGCCTACTTCAAATCGCAGCTCGCCGCTGGGGTAGTGCTACCGCCGTCGGGCCGCGCCTTTATTAGCGTGCGCGATAGCGATAAAACCCTAGCGGTACAGGCGGCAAGAGAGCTCACTGAGCTAGGATTTACGATTTGTGCGACCCGTGGGACTGCCCGAGCGATTCAGGTGGCCGGCATCAAATGTGTTCGAGTCAATAAGGTTACCGAAGATCGTCCCCATATTGTCGATATGATTAAAAACGATGAAATTCGATTTATTATTAACACAACCGAAGAGAAACAGGCGATAGCCGACTCGGCCCAAATTCGTAAAGAGGCGCTACAGCACAAGGTGACCTATACCACGACACTGTCGGGTGCTTTAGCGATGTTACAGGCGATGCGCAGTCGCTCGGCACGAGGCGATGAGGTCAACCGTCTGCAGGTTTTACATAGGGAGTTAGTCAATGGATAAGGTACCGATGACCCTGAAAGGGGCGGAGAAGTTGCGTGAAGAGCTACAGGATCTAAAATCTGTTCAGCGGCCGCGAGTTATTCGAGCGATTGCCGAGGCGCGTGAACACGGCGATCTGAAAGAGAACGCCGAGTACCACGCCGCTAGAGAGCAACAGGGGTTTATTGAGGGGCGCATTCAGGAGATTGAAGCGAAGCTCTCTACCGCCCAAATTATCGATCCGACCAGTTTGAGGGCCAACGGCAAAATCGTCTTTGGGGCGACGGTAGAGCTACTTGAGGTCGAGAGCGATAGCGAAGTGACCTACCAAATTGTCGGGGATGATGAGGCCGATATTAAAGAGCACAAAATCTCCATCTCCTCCCCCATTGCTCGGGCGCTACTCGGTAAAGAGGTCGATGATGTCGCCGAGGTGAAGGCCCCCGGCGGCGTGCGGGAGTACGAGGTGATCGCGATTCGCTATGAGTAGCCGGAGCGTTAGGCTGGTACGGTTAGTTTCGGTTCCTTGGCGCGGCGGTAGAGCAGAGCGGTCTTGCCAATGAACTGCACCGACTCACAGCTAAGGCGTTGGCAGAGGGTGGTTAACATCTGCTCTCGCTCATCACGATCATCACTCATGAGTTTAATTTTCAGCAGCTCATGGTGCTCTAGCGCTTGATCCAGCTCCGCCAGCAGCGCGTCAGAGAGCCCCTTCGCCCCCGTCTGCATTATGGGTTTAAGGGCGTGGCCGAGGCCACGAAGATGACGCAGTTGCGATTTTGATAGCGACATAGTGCAAACAATCCATTTGGTTAATAACGAGACGACTGTAACGGTTACCCCCCCAAAATACAATGGCAAAACGGAGTAAAACTAGTCGTCAGTGGCTGAAAGAGCACTTTGACGATCCCTTTGTACAGCGAGCCCAACACCAGGGGTATCGCTCTCGCGCTAGCTATAAACTGCTAGAGATCGATGAGCGGGATCGGCTACTTCGTCGCGGGATGAGTGTTATCGACTTAGGAGCCGCCCCCGGGGGGTGGTCGCAGGTGGTGGCGAATCGATTAGGGGGGAGTGGTCGAGTGGTCGCTCTCGATCTGCTAGAGATGGCACCGATCCCCGAAGTAGTCGCGATTCAGGGCGATTTTCGTGAACCGGAGCCCTATCAACAGCTACTGCAACATATTACGCTAGGGGAGGTCGATTTAGTCTTGTCAGATATGGCCCCTAACAGCAGCGGTCAAAAGGCGGTGGATCAGCCACGGGCTCTCTATCTCGCCGAACTGACGCTGCAACTAGCGACCGAGGTGCTGCGACCTGGGGGGGATATGGTAGTCAAGATTTTTCATGGCGAGGGGAGTGACGACTATCTGCGCCAGTGTCGGCAGCAGTTTAAACGGGTCTATACCCGCAAACCGGAGGCCTCTCGTAGCCGTTCGCGAGAGAACTATCTGCTAGCAAGAGGTTTTTGTGGATGATTTTCGTCAAATTGTCCCTATTCTGGTATCATCGTGTTTGGATTGTAGCTAAAATTGAGAGGGGCTTAAATTGAGCGACATTGTAAAAAATATCCTGTTATGGATGGTTATCGCCGTAGTCTTGATGTCGGTGTTCAATAACTTTGGACCGCAACAGCCAGCAAGCCTGCAGCTAGAGTACTCCCGTTTTCTTGATGATGTTAAGCAAGGCAAAGTGCAGCGGGTGATTATTGAAGGGAACTACATTTATGGTTACTACGATAATAATGAGCGTTTTTCTACCTATGGGCCGGATGATCCGGGCCTTATCGCCGATCTACTTAACAATGGTGTGGTGATCGATGCGAAAGCCCCGGAGAAACAGGGACTGCTAACCCAAATCTTTATCTCTTGGTTCCCGATGCTGCTGCTTATCGGGGTCTGGATCTTCTTTATGCGTCAGATGCAGGGCGGAGCCGGTGGCCGAGGGGCGATGTCGTTCGGGAAATCGAAGGCGCGGATGTTAAGCGAAGATCAGGTCAAGGTGACCTTTAACGATGTCGCTGGGGTGGAAGAGGCGAAGGATGAGGTCTCTGAATTGGTCGAATTTCTGCGTGATCCGAGCAAATTTCAGAAGCTCGGTGGCAAAATTCCCCGCGGCGTACTCATGGTCGGCTCCCCCGGTACCGGTAAAACCTTGCTTGCAAAAGCGATTGCCGGCGAGGCGAAGGTGCCCTTTTTTACCATCTCCGGCTCCGATTTTGTGGAGATGTTTGTCGGCGTAGGTGCCTCACGGGTACGAGATATGTTCGAACAGGCCAAAAAGCACGCCCCCTGCATTATCTTTATCGATGAAATCGACGCAGTCGGTCGCCATCGTGGCGCCGGTCTCGGGGGGGGGCACGACGAACGGGAGCAGACCTTAAACCAGCTACTGGTTGAGATGGATGGGTTTGAGGGGAATGAGGGAGTTATCGTTATCGCAGCGACTAACCGCCCCGATGTTCTCGATCCGGCCCTGCTGCGCCCTGGCCGTTTCGACCGTCAGGTGGTGGTACCGCTGCCCGATCTGCGTGGACGGGAGCAGATTTTGAGCGTCCACATGCGCAAAGTGCCGCTCAATGATGATGTTGAAGCCTCAATTATTGCCCGAGGTACCCCCGGCTTCTCTGGGGCCGATCTAGCTAATCTGGTCAATGAAGCGGCGCTATTTGCCGCCCGTTCTGACCAGAAGACGGTGCGGATGGACCATTTTGAGCGAGCTAAAGATAAGATCATGATGGGGGCTGAACGCCGATCGATGGTGATGTCTGAGAAGGAGAAGCGGCTCACCGCCTACCATGAGGCAGGACACGCCATTGTTGGCCGCATGGTGCCCGAACACGATCCGGTGCACAAGGTGACCATTATTCCTCGCGGTCGTGCTCTCGGCGTGACTCTGTTCCTGCCCGAAGAGGATCGTTACAGCCACACGAAACAGCGGCTGGAGAGCCAAATTTCGAGCCTCTTTGGGGGGCGGTTGGCTGAGGAGCTGGTTTTCGGTAGCGATCAGGTCACGACCGGCGCCTCTAACGATATTGAGCGGGCGACTGAACTCGCACGCAACATGGTGACTAAGTGGGGGCTCTCGGCCAAGCTCGGCCCGTTAATGTACACCGAAGAGGAGGGAGAGGTCTTTTTAGGGCGCTCGGTCACTCGCCATAAACATGTCTCTGACGAGACGGCGCATATTATCGATGAGGAGATTCGTCGCGTTATCGATACCAACTTTGACCGTGCTAAGCAGATTTTGACCGATCATATAGAGCAGCTACATCTCATGGCTGGGGCGTTGATGAAGTACGAAACTATCGATGCGAAGCAGATTGACGACATTATGGCCGGTAGAGAGCCGCGCCCCCCCGAAGATTGGGATGATCGTCAAGGTACCCCGACCCCAAAAGATGAGGATGAATCGGCGTCAAAAAGGGCACCTAAGGGCAAGGGCAAGGACGACGCTGGCACCCTCGGTGGCACCGCCGAACAGCACTAAACAGAGAGTGCAGCGGCTTAATAACGGCGGGGAGTTCGATCCCTTCCGGCGTCAAGTGATGGGGGTGCTCAATGTCACCCCCGACTCGTTTTCGGATGGGGGGCGTTTTAACACCCTTGATGCGGCGCTGTGTCAGGCCGAAGCGATGGTGGATGCCGGCGCGGATATTATCGATATCGGCGGAGAGTCAACCCGCCCCGGTTCTGAGGCGGTGGGTGAGAGCGAGGAGCTACGACGGGTCATTCCGGTGATTGAGGCGCTGGCCGCTCGCTTTCAGACGCCGCTCTCAATCGACACCAGTAAGCCTGCGGTTATGCAGGCCGCTGTTGAGGCGGGGGCTTCGATGATTAATGATGTCTATGCCCTGAGAGCCGAAGGGGCGCTAGAGTGCGCAGCGACACTCAATGTCCCGATCTGCCTGATGCACATGCAGGGTGAACCGAAGACGATGCAGCAGCAGCCGAACTATCGTGAGGTCGTTACTGAGGTGGCCGATTTTCTTAGTGAACGAATGCGTGCCTGTGAAGAGGCCGGTATTAGTCGCCAGCGGCTGATTCTCGACCCCGGTTTCGGCTTTGGCAAACGGTTACAAGATAATCTGGCGCTGTTAAATCGGCTACCGCAACTGGCTAGCTTTAAACGGCCCCTTTTGGTCGGGCTATCGCGCAAATCGATGTTAGGCCAGATCACAGGTCGTGAAGTGGAGCAGCGCTTGGCGGGGAGCCTGACGATGGCGGCGCTAGCGCTGTGGCAGGGGGCTAACATTATTCGGGTGCACGATGTGGCGGAGAGTGTCGATCTGGTTAAAATTGTCTCTGCACTAAAGATGCACCATAACTGAATCATTACCGCACCTATTTGGTGCATCTGGCCTTAGAGCCGCGCCGTTCGAGCGACTCGAATGACATCCTAAGTTAATAAAAATTAAAAAAACTCTTATTAAGTGGCGCTCTATTTGCTGATTGTTAGGGCAGTACCGCACACCGAGTGTGGTGTTCACCCGAAACAGCATTCCTTCAAGGAGATATCTTCTATGCCACTTAACTTTCAACCGAAGCCGTTGGCTTTAACTCTGGCGCTAACCGGCGGTTTGTCCCTCTCGATGTTAGCTCAGGCGGCGGATACGATGTAACCGTTCACTCTCCCTCCTTAATCTCCCTCTCCCGGCGGGAGAGGGTTGGGGTGAGGGGTACAATTTAGCGGGGAGAGTGAACGGTTACGATACGATTAAGGTGGGAGTGCTCCACTCCCTCTCTGGTACCATGGCGATTAGCGAAACCACCCTTAAAGATACGATGCTTATGCTGATTAATGAGCAGAATAAAAAGGGCGGCGTGTTGGGCAGGCAACTTGAGGCGGTGGTGGTCGATCCCGCCTCTAATTGGCCCCTATTTGCCGAAAAGGCGCGTGAGCTGGTCGAAAAACGCGGTGTCGATGCGGTGTTTGGTTGTTGGACTTCAGTATCGCGTAAATCGGTACTGCCGGTATTTGAAGAGCTCAATAGCCTGCTCTTCTATCCGGTACAGTACGAGGGCGAGGAGTCTTCCAAAAATGTCTTCTATACTGGTGCCGCACCTAACCAACAGGCGATTCCGGCGGTCGATTATCTGATGAACGATCTCGGTGTCGAGCGCTGGGTTCTCGCTGGCACCGACTATGTCTATCCTCGTACCACTAATAAAATTCTCGAAGCCTACTTGAAAGATAGAGGGGTGGCTGAGGAGGATATTATGATTAACTACACCCCCTTCGGCCACTCCGATTGGCAGTCGATTGTTTCGGATATTAAAAAGTTTGGCACCGCCGGTAAGAAGAGTGCGGTGGTCTCAACCATTAATGGCGATGCCAATGTCCCCTTCTATAAAGAGCTAGGAAATCAGGGTATTTCGGCGGAAGATATTCCGGTGGTCGCCTTCTCAGTCGGTGAAGAGGAGCTCTCCGGTATCGACACTAAACCGCTGGTCGGCCATCTGGCCGCATGGAACTACTTTATGAGTGTCGATTCGGAGGCGAATGATCAGTTTATTAACGCCTGGCACAGCTTTATTGGGGATGAGAAGCGGGTGAGCAACGATCCGATGGAGGCGCACTATATCGGCTTTAATATGTGGGTCAAAGCGGTCGAAAAGGCGGGCACGACCGATCCGGCAGCGGTGCAAGAGGCGATTATTGGGGTCACCGTGCCCAATTTGAGTGGCGGCTACTCGGCGATGATGCCGAACCACCATATCACCAAGCCGGTCTTAATTGGCGAAATTCAGGATGATGGCCAGTTTGCTATCGTTTGGGAGACCTCAGGGCTAGTGGTCGGCGATGCGTGGTCAGACTTCTTGCCCGGCTCGAAGGATCTGATCGCCGATTGGCGTCAACCCCTTGCTTGTGGTAACTACAATGTCAAAACCGCCAAATGTTCAGGGCAAAACTACTAACGGGCTAAGCTATCGCCCTCGATATCTCTTCCTAAGGTGAGTTGGGCTCCCCTGAACCTCTTTTCTCCCATTCTTCAGGGGAGCCCCTTTTTAGTGGAACTCTAGCTATGTCTCTAGCCAATATCTACCGCATCCTGACGCTACTGCTGTTAGGGTTTCCTGTCGTACTAAGCGCTAACTCTCAGTTTGAAGAGGGGTTAGAGCAGCTACAGCAGCGATCTTTTAGCCAAAAGGAGGCGGCGATCACTACCCGTGCTAATAGTGGTGATGCACGCAGTGAGCGGCTCTTAACTGCCCTCATGCAGGGGAAGCTCTATCTCTATAAAGCCGACAAGGCGCTAGTCTATCACCTCGAAGAGGGTGATGAGGGGAGTCTGACCGAGAGCGTTTTGAGCGGGCAGCCGTTGCCGCCGTTGTCTAAACGGGCGCTACAGCGGGTGACGATTAACAACAATATGCGGGGTGAGATTCGCACCGCCTTAGCACAGATGCGGCTCCAGAATCCCGATAGCCAAATTCGTTTAGCGGCAGTTAAGGCGCTCTATAGCGATCTCGATAGCACTCTGGTGAGTGAGCTGCGCCGCCTGGAGGCGCAGGAGATGCATCGTGAGGTGAAGCAGGCGCTAACGGTGGCGTTAGCGATTGCCGATCTCAATGGCAAGGAGCTGCCGCAGCAGTTGGCCGCGATTGAGACTCTCGCCGGATCACTAGAGCCGGAGGTACGCAATCGGCTGCTGCAACTAAGCGAGAGTGAGGTGGTTGAGCTGCAACAGGCCGCCGAGAGGGCGTTAAAGAGGATTGATCAGCAGCGGCAGATCTACGCCAATATCGAGACCCTCTTTTTTGGCATCAGCCTCGGCTCTGTGCTAGTGCTAGCTGCGATTGGGCTGGCGATCACCTTTGGGGTGATGGGGGTGATCAATATGGCCCACGGCGAGCTAATAATGCTCGGTGCCTATACGAGCTGGTTTTTACAGCAGCTAATGCCGAACGCTATCGGCACGGCTTTGATTTTAGCGATACCGGCGGCCTTTTTAGTCTCCGGGCTGGTTGGGATCGCGATTGAGCGGGGGGTGATTCGCCACCTCTATGGTCGGCCACTAGAGACGCTGCTGGCCACTTTTGGTATCAGTTTGGTGTTGCAGCAGCTCGTGCGAACGCTCATCTCACCGCAGAATGTGCCGGTCTCCAACCCCGAGTGGCTCGCCGGTTCGATTGAGATTAACTCGGTGCTGTCACTGACGATGAATCGGGTGGCGATTATTCTCTTCTCTCTGTTGGTTTTTGCAGCGCTCTTTTATGTACTGAAAAAGAGTGTACTGGGGCTACAGGTGCGGGCAGTGGCTCAAAATCGGGCGATGGCGCAGGCGATGGGGGTGCGATCTGGCCGAGTCGATGCGCTGACATTCGGCCTCGGTTCGGGGATAGCCGGCATCGCTGGAGTGGCGCTGTCGCAGTTAACTAATGTCGGCCCCAATTTGGGTCAAGCCTATATTATCGACTCGTTTATGGTGGTGGTCTTTGGCGGGGTCGGTAACCTTTGGGGGACGCTGGTGGCCGGTATGAGTCTGGGGGTGGTCAATAAGTTTATGGAGCCGTGGGCCGGAGCTGTGCTGGCTAAAATATTGGTGCTGGTCTTTATCATCCTCTTTATTCAGAAACGACCGCGAGGACTCTTTCCGCAAAAGGGTCGAGCGGTGGAGGGCTAAGTGATGGGAGTATGGAAGCTGTTGCAGGGTGATCGTGGTGGGCAGGTGATGTTAGCGCTGCTGCTGCTGGTGTTGGTAGGGGTGCCGATTCTCAATAGCCTACCGGAGTCGAGTCCGCTCTATTTAAGTACCTACACTGTCACGCTGCTGGGGAAGTATCTCACCTATGCACTATTGGCGCTGGCGCTCGATCTGGTGTGGGGCTATCTCGGGATTCTTAGCCTTGGCCATGCGGCCTTTTTTGCCCTCGGCGGCTATGCGATGGGGATGTACCTCATGCGCCAAGTCGGTGATCGAGGGGTCTATGGGAACGCCGAGCTGCCCGACTTTATGGTCTTTCTTAACTGGCAGGAGCTCCCTTGGTTTTGGTTAGGTTTTGAACACTTTTGGTTTGCCGCGCTTATGGTGCTGCTCATTCCGGGGCTGTTGGCGTTTCTCTTTGGCTGGCTGGCGTTTCGCTCTCGGGTCACTGGGGTCTATCTGTCGATTATGACCCAGGCGTTGACCTATGCGCTGATGCTCGCCTTCTTTCGCAATGAGATGGGGTTTGGTGGCAATAACGGCTTAACCGACTTTAAAGATATCCTCGGCTTTAGTCTGCAGGCCGATTCGACCCGCATTGGCCTCTTCATCGCCTCTGGTGTGGCGCTTATGGCCGGCTATCTGCTCTGTCGGGCGCTGATTATCTCCCGTTTTGGTCGGCTGATGGTGGCGGTGCGCGATGCTGAGGATCGAACTCGCTTTATCGGTTATCGGGTGGAGAATACGAAGCTGTTTGTCTTTGTCCTCTCTGCTATGTTGGCCGGTGTGGCTGGAGCGCTCTATGTACCGCAGGTGGGAATTATCAATCCGGGTGAATTTTCGCCGTTAAATTCGATTGAGCTGGTGATTTGGGTCGCTGTTGGGGGGCGTCATACCCTCTATGGGGCGGTGATTGGGGCGATAATGGTCAACTACGGCAAGAGCTGGCTGACCGGCGTGATGCCCGATGCGTGGCTGTTCCTGCTCGGAGCGCTGTTCGTACTGGTCACCCTCTGGTTACCCCGTGGGGTTGCTGGACTCTTTCAACGCAAGGGGGCGAGCTAATGGCAATGGCACAGTCGTTACGACGAGATCAGGTGTTCGATTTTTTGGTGCCTAAAGAGGTCGAGGGGCTCGATTTAAGCCACGGCACGCTGCTCTATTTGGAGGATATTGCGGTTAGTTTTGATGGCTTTAAAGCCATTAACAATCTGAATCTCTATCTTGATGTCGGCGAGTTGCGTTGTATTATCGGCCCTAATGGGGCGGGTAAGACGACGATGATGGATATTATTACCGGTAAAACTCGCCCCGATAGCGGTACCGCTTGGTTTGGGCAGCGGTTTAATCTGTTGCGTATGGATGAACCGGAGATTGCTCGGGCCGGTATCGGGCGTAAATTTCAGAAGCCGACCGTGTTTGAGTCTCATAGCGTCTTTGAAAATCTGGAGCTGGCGATGGCGGGGGATAAGGGGGTCTTTGCAACCCTACGAGCCCGACTGAGTAGTGAGCAGGAGGGGAGAATCGCCCAAGTGTTGCAGAGTATCGGCCTGACCGAGCAGGTAGGGCGGCTCGCCGGTAACCTCTCCCACGGCCAGAAGCAGTGGCTAGAGATCGGGATGCTATTGATGCAGAATCCGCAACTACTGCTAGTCGATGAGCCGGTGGCCGGTATGACCCATCAGGAGATGGATAGAACCGCCGAGCTGCTCACCTCGCTCGCAGGTGAGCATACGGTGGTAGTGGTCGAGCACGATATGGATTTTGTTCGCTCTATTGCTCGCAAAGTAACGGTACTACATCAAGGGAGTGTATTAGCTGAGGGGAGCATGGATGAGGTACAAAATAACCCCAAGGTAATCGAGGTCTATTTAGGAGAGTAGCGGGGCAGAAGTGTGATTACTATTAACCAATTAAATCAATATTATGGCGAGAGCCATACGCTGTGGGATCTCGATTTGAGTCTGGAAGAGGGTAAGTGCACCGTGTTGATGGGGCGCAACGGGGTCGGTAAGAGCACGCTGTTACGCTCGATTATGGGGCTAGAGCCGATTCGTAGTGGCGAGATTCTCTATCAGCAGCAGCCGTTGCAGTCACTGCCGACCGAGGCGAGAGCGCCACTAGGTATCGGCTATGTACCGCAGGGGCGGCAGATCTTTCCGCTATTAACGGTAGAGGAGAATCTACAGATCGGGCTGCCGGCGCGAGCTGATGGCCAAAAAGGGATACCGGAGACGATTTTTGAACTCTTTCCGGTGCTAAAGCAGATGCTACAGCGTCGTGGCGGCGATCTCTCCGGGGGGCAACAGCAGCAGTTGGCGATAGGGCGGGCGCTGGCGATTGATCCGAAGATGCTAATTCTGGATGAGCCGACCGAGGGGATTCAGCCCAATATCGTGCATGAGATTGGCGATATTATTCGCCGTTTGAACCATGATTTCGGTTTGACAGTCCTGTTAGTCGAGCAAAAACTCCCCTTTGCGCGGCGGGTCGGCGACAATTTTATCTTAATGGATCGCGGTCGGGTGGTTGCCAAAGGGGAGATAAAAGGGTTAAATGAGCAGCTAATTCAGCAGTATTTGACTGTTTGATGCATTACCGTCATGAGTTATATTGAGGAGCATGAAGATGAAGAGATCACTCATTTTGGGTCTGTTACTGGTTTCGTCCTGGCGTGTTATGGCACACGGTGATCACGCGGCTAACAGCTATTGGGCCAATCTATGGCATACGATCACGACTAGCCACCTGTTGGAGGTCATTGTCGTCGCCGTGGTGCTGGCGCTGGTCGCCGCTGGGGTAGGGTTGCGTCGGATGAGGCTGGCGAAACGGGAGCCGCTTGACAATAATATGAAAGGGTGAAGGTTGCCGAACTGTCGGGCTGGCAGGCGGAGCTTATGCTCGGTCTGCGGCGGTTTGGCGATAAGACATGGTTAACCGAGCGGAGTCAAAAGGGGCCGTTGGCCATACAGCGCCCCTTCTACCCTGAAGGGGGGCGCTGCCACCTCTATCTACTCCATCCGCCGGGAGGGGTCGTTGGAGGGGATGGGTTGAGGGTGGCTATGAGCGCCGCCCCAAAGACGCAGACGCTGATCACAACGCCGGGGGCGACTAAATTCTACCGTAGTGCGAGTGAGACTGCGGTGGTCGAACACCAGCTACTGCTAGCGGAGCAGAGCGAATTGGAGTGGTTACCGCAGGAGAATATCTATTTTTCTGGGGCGCAGGTCAGAGCTAACAGTGTGATTCAGCTACAGCGACAGAGTCGGTTAATCTACTCCGAACTCCACTGTTTAGGTCGGCCGGTCAATGGTGAGCGGTTTGAACAGGGGCAGCTCGATCTGAGTCTGGCTATCTATCAGCAGCAGCGGCCGTTGCTACTAGAGCGGCAGCTATGGCGGCCCCAGCTAAGGCAGCAGGCCGGTTTAAGGGGACTGCCGGTGGTGGGGAGTCTCATTATCCATCGGGCCGATGCGCTGCTGCGCGAGAAGATTCGTCAGCGTATTGAGGCCGAGCCTAGCTGTAGCACCACGCTGTTAGATAGCCTCTCAGTCACCCGCTATCTAGGTGAGGATAGTTGGCAGGCGCAACAGATTTTTCGCGATATTTGGCAGCTAGCACGACCTCTGCTGTTAAAAACAGAGCCGGTCTTACCGCGTATATGGGCAACTTAATAACCGTTGGAGTGATTGAGCGATGGAACTGACCCCAAGAGAGAGAGATAAACTGCTGCTCTTTACCGCAGCGTTAGTCGCCGAGCGGCGGCGCGAACGAGGGGTGAAGCTTAACTACCCCGAAGCGGTGGCACTGATTAGCATGGCGATTTTGGAGGGGGCGCGTGACGGTCGAACGGTCGCGGAGCTGATGCACGCTGGGCGAGATGTTTTGACCACCGACCGCCGAGGTGATGCCGGGGGTGGCGGAGATGATTCACGAAGTACAGGTCGAGGCGACCTTCCCCGATGGCACCAAACTGGTGACGGTGCACGATCCGATCTTGCCATCTGCTGAGTCGCAGTGTGAGGGGCCGACTGAGCCGTTACAGCCAGGCGAGATCGTCACCCTGCCGGGGGAGCTAACGCTTAATCAAGATCGTCCCCGACTGCGGCTAATGGTCGCTAATCAAGGTGATCGACCGATACAGGTCGGCTCCCACTACCACTTCTACGAGACCAATTCGGCTCTGGTGTTTGAGCGCGAGTTGACTCGTGGTTGTCGGCTCAATATTGCTGCTGGAACGGCGGTGCGATTTGAGCCAGGGCAGCGGCGTGAGGTGGAGCTGGTCGCCTATAGCGGTGATCGCAATGTGTACGGCTTTCATGGCGCTGTGATGGGGGCACTAGATCAGCGTGAGGAGGGTGACAATGAGTAGTCTCGACAGAGGGGCCTATGCGCAGATGTTTGGCCCGACCACCGGCGACAGAGTTCGACTCGCCGATAGTGATCTATGGATAGAGGTCGAGCGCGATTTCACCTGTTACGGCGATGAGGTCAAATTTGGCGGCGGCAAAGTGATTCGTGACGGTATGGGTCAGAGTCAACGGCCAGCGGCTGAAGTGGTCGATGTGGTGATAACTAATGCGCTAATTCTCGACTGGTGGGGGATCGTTAAGGGCGATATCGGTATTAAAGAGGGCCATATCGTCGCCATCGGTAAGGCGGGGAATCCCGATATTCAGTCGGGGGTTGATATTATTATCGGCCCAGGTACCGAAGTGATTGCGGCCGAGGGGCAGATTGTGACCGCCGGTGGTGTCGATGCCCATATCCACTTTATCTGTCCACAGCAGATAGAGGAGGCGCTAATGTCGGGGGTGACCACGATGCTCGGTGGCGGTACCGGGCCGGCCACGGGAACTAATGCGACCACCTGTACCCCGGGGCCGTGGAATATCCACCGTATGCTACAGGCCGCCGATGAGCTGCCGGTGAATCTCGGCTTTTTGGGCAAGGGCAACGCCTCGCTGCCGCTACCGCTCGCAGAGCAGCTACAGGCGGGGGCGATTGGGCTAAAGCTGCATGAAGATTGGGGCACCACCCCAGCGGCCATCGATAACTGTCTGAGCGTGGCTGAGGAGTATGATGTCCAAGTGGCTATCCATACCGATACGCTAAATGAGTCGGGCTTTGTCGAAGGTAACCGTTCACTCTCCCTCCTTAATCTCCCTCTCCCGGCGGGAGAGGGTTGGGGTGAGGGGTAAAATTTAGCGGGGAGAGTGAACGGTTACTGTCGAAGATACTTTAGCGGTGTTAAAGGGGCGTACCATTCACACCTACCACACTGAGGGGGCGGGAGGAGGACACGCGCCCGATATTATTAAGGCGTGTGGGGTGGCGCATGTACTGCCCTCTTCGACCAATCCGACCCGCCCCTATACGATTAATACGGTTGATGAACACCTCGATATGTTAATGGTCTGTCACCATCTGGACCCTAGCATTGCCGAAGATATCGCCTTTGCCGAGTCGCGCATTCGACGCGAGACGATTGCAGCGGAGGATATTTTGCACGATTTAGGGGCCTTTTCGATGATCGCCTCCGATTCGCAGGCGATGGGGCGAGTCGGTGAGGTGATTACCCGTACTTGGCAGACGGCGCATAAGATGAGACAGCAGCGGGGGGCGCTAAAGGGTGATCCTGCTCACCATGATAACGGTCGCGCTAAGCGCTATGTGGCTAAATATACGATCAATCCTGCCCTAAGCCACGGTATCGCCCATAAGGTCGGTTCGGTGGAGGTGGGTAAACTGGCCGATCTGGTTCTCTGGAAGCCGGCCTTTTTTGGTACCAAACCGAGTCTGATTATTAAGGGGGGGATGATTGTCGCCGCCCCGATGGGGGACGCTAACGCCTCGATACCGACCCCGCAGCCAGTCCACTATCGACCGATGTTCGGCGCGTTAGGTCGTGCCCGTCATGCGACTGTGGTCACCTTTCTATCTCAGGCGGCACTTAAGGGCGGTATTGGTGAACAGTTGGGGCTAAAAAATCGTCTGGAGGCGGTGCGGGGGTGTCGTCATGTCACTAAAGAGGATATGAAGCTCAATCATTATCTGCCCGATATTAGCGTCGATCCGCAGAGCTATCAGGTGCGTGCCGATGGCGAGCTGCTCGTCTGTGAGCCGGCCGATATTTTGCCGATGGCGCAGCGCTACTACCTCTTTTAGGGGGAGAGGGCCATTAACAGTGTGATGTTAAAACTGACTCACCGCTTGCGTGAGCGGAGGGCGGCGCAAACGACCCTCACTCTACCGCTAGAGCAGCGGGTAAAGGGGCGCTTGCGGGTTATCCTCGATGATGGTCGTGACGCGGGGCTATTTCTTGAGCGGGGGCCGGTGTTGCGTGGCGGCGATCAGATCGCCTCTGATGAGGGGGTGGTGGTTGAGATCTGCGCCGCTGCCGAAACGGTCTCGACGGTTCGTGGTGAGGATGCGCTACAGCTAGCACGCGCCTGTTACCATTTGGGTAATCGCCATGTGGCTTTGCAGATTGGTGACGGTTGGCTGCGTTATCGGCACGATCATGTGTTGGATCAGCTAGTTGTCGGCCTCGGCTTAACCGTGATATGTGAACAGGCGCCGTTTGAACCGGAGTCGGGTGCCTATGGTGAGCAGGGTCTGGGCCATTCGCATGAGCCTCACCACTGAGATCCCACTCTCCCCACAAGCGCTAGTTCGGCTACTACAGCTAGTCTCGTCGGCGCTGCCGGTGGGGGGGTTTACCTACTCTCAGGGGTTGGAGACGGCGGTTGAGTTAGCCCATCTTTCGTCAAATCCGACCAAAATCCCCAAAATATATCGGGAACCCGATATGCGATTTTAATTAAATCAATTACTTGAGTTTTGAAAATAAATCGTAGTGCCATAATGTGACGGATAGGCTTGCAATCCCCCATTTTGCAGCTACACTGTCAGTATGTATATTCGTCGCACTACGATTAAAAGCCACGGCTCCGGTGAGCCCTACTTCACCTATCGACTGGTGGAATCCACCCGTGTGGCCGGCAAGGTCAAGCAACAGACCCTGCTCAATTTGGGTCGCCACTTTAGTGTAGAGTCGGCGCAATGGCCGCTTCTGACCGCCCGCATTGAGCAACTGTTGAACGCACAGGGCGATTTTCTCACCCTGGCACTGCCAACCGCCCTGGAGCAGACCGCCCAGCAGTTGAGCAACAAACTACAGCAAACCGGTTACGGCGAACCGTTACCGCCGCACACCTGGCAATCGGTCGATATGGACTCTCTGGAGCTAAGCCGGCCTCGTCAGGTTGGCATTGAACAGTTGGCTCTGCATGCGCTGCAACAGCTGAAACTGATTGATAAACTGCAAGAGCTTGGCTTTAACCGTCATGAACTGGCCGCAGCCATTGGCAATATCGTTGGGCGCATGGCTTCTCCTGCCAGCGAGTGGGCCACCTATCACTGGCTCCAGCAGCAGAGTGGACTGGGCGAGCTCATCGGTTATGACTTTGACGCCATGGGGCATGATCGCCTCTATCAAGCCAGCGACCTGCTCTGGAAACACAAAGCGGCACTGGAGGCCCATCTCTGGCAGCGGGAGCAGACGCTTTTCGATCTGAAGGAGACTATCGCCCTCTATGACTTGACCAATACCTTCTTTGAAGGAGCGCCCGACTCCGAACTGGCACAGCGTGGGCGCTCCAAGGAGCGGCGCAGTGACTGCCCGCTCGTTACCCTCGGTCTGGTACTCGATAGCAGTGGCTTTCCGCGCTGTTCACGCCACTTTGCCGGTAATGTCAGCGAACCCTCCACCCTGGAGGGTCTGCTCACTGAGCTGGAAGCCTCGCCACACAGTACTGTTATTATGGATGCCGGCATTGCCAGTGAGAAGAATCTACAGTGGCTGAAAGGTGCCGGTTACCACTATATTGTCGTGAGCCGTCAACCCCATCGAGAGTTTGATGAGACCCAGGCCACGCTGATCAAAGAGAGCCCCGGCAATTGCGTACGCGCGCAGCGGGTTGAGGATGGCGAGCGGGGGGAAGTCAAACTCTACTGCCACTCCGAAGCGCGAGAACTGAAAGAGCAGGCGATTCTGGATAGCATTGCGCAACGCTTTGAAGCGGGGTTAACCGCCCTTAATGAGGGACTATCTAAACCCCGTTGCACCAAAAGCAGCGAGAAAATCCATGAGCGGATTGGTCGGCTCAAACAGAAGTATTCCCGTGCAGCCGCCCGCTATACCATTAGCGTCAGCGAACAAGAGGGCAAAGCCACGGCCATCACCTGGTCTCTCAACGATGCCGCCGACTCAGCGGCCAGCCATCCCGGCGTCTACTGTCTGCGCACCGATTTACTCGATTGGGATGCTGCCAAGCTGTGGCAGACCTATATCCTGCTCACCGACCTCGAAGCGGTCTTTCGCAGCCTGAAAAGCGAACTGGGGATGCGCCCCGTCTATCACCATACAGCCGATCGCCTCGAGGGCCACCTCTTCATCACCCTGCTCGGTTACCATCTCGTGCATACGCTGCGACATCAACTCAAAGCACACGACATTCATGCGAGCTGGACATCCCTGCGACAGCTGTTTGCCAATCGTCAGCGGGTGAGTGTCACCGTCAAGCGTGAAGATAATCGCACCATTCATCTGCGCAAAACCACCCGCATCGAACCCCATCAACGTCCAGTTCTGGATGCGCTGGGACTCGACTATTCGGTCCATCCGACAAAGATGACGCTGATCTAAATTCGGCTCAGTCAACACGCGTTCTGCATTCTGCATCGTGAAAAATCATAGATGTAGTGCCATACTACCCATTGAATTCGTCTCAACTATTTGATTTTTTGCACTATTCGATCTAGCAAATCGAAAGATGGGTTAGGTTGGGTAACTGATGAGGAGGCAGCACGAGGGTGGCTTCAATCGCAGCTACAGCTCACGCTAGAGCGGATCGATCTGCCGCTGTTGTGCCGACTCTATGCGGCTGTTAGTTGCGAGGATAGCGCGTCGTTGCACTACTGGAGCGATTCTCTGTTAGCGTGGCGTGACAGTGGTGAGCTGCGGCAGGAGGAGCGGCAGCGAGGCCGGGCGTTAATAACGCTATTAACCGATCTACAGCTCGACTATCTACCGGCATGGTACGATTCACTCAGTTCAAATCAGCTCGCACCGCTGGCGTTGGCCGCCGTTCGGTGGCAAATTCCGTTAGCTGCGCTAATGGGTGGCTATAGCTGGAGTTGGCTAGAGGGGCAGGTGGGGGCGGCGGTAAAGTTAGTGCCCTTAGGGCAGACGGCGGGACAGCGACTGCTGTTGCAGTTAGGAGCGGAGGTAGAGCCGATGGTGGCGGCTGCCCTAAGGATGCCCGATAGTGAGCTAGGAGCCTCACTACCGGCATTAGCTCACGCTAGTAGCCGCCATGAGACTCAATATTGCCGTCTCTATCGTTCGTAGAGCGATTAACGGGGTGGATTTATCAATTTTAGTCAATTAAAGAGAGGGTGTGGGTGTGGTTAAATCGAATCCGTTACGGGTAGGGGTAGGGGGGCCGGTCGGTTCCGGTAAGACCGCGCTATTAGAGCGACTTTGTAAAGCGATGCGTGATCGCTACCGCATTGGTGTGGTGACTAATGATATCTACACCCAAGAGGATGCCAACATTTTAACCCGCGCTAAGGCGCTTAGTAGTGATCGCATTATTGGCGTCGAGACCGGCGGTTGTCCCCATACCGCGATTCGGGAAGATGCGTCGATGAATTTAGCCGCCATCGCTGAGCTGACTCGGCGTTTTGACCCATCTTTCGATTTGCTAGATCGAATAGTGCAAAAAATCAAATAGTTGAGACGAATTCAATGGGTAGTATGGCACTACATCTATGATTTTTCACGATGCAGAATGCAGAACGCGTGTTGACTGAGCCGAATTTAGATCAGCGTCATCTTTGTCGGATGGACCGAATAGTCGAGTCCCAGCGCATCCAGAACTGGACGTTGATGGGGTTCGATGCGGGTGGTTTTGCGCAGATGAATGGTGCGATTATCTTCACGCTTGACGGTGACACTCACCCGCTGACGATTGGCAAACAGCTGTCGCAGGGATGTCCAGCTCGCATGAATGTCGTGTGCTTTGAGTTGATGTCGCAGCGTATGCACGAGATGGTAACCGAGCAGGGTGATGAAGAGGTGGCCCTCGAGGCGATCGGCTGTATGGTGATAGACGGGGCGCATCCCCAGTTCGCTTTTCAGGCTGCGAAAGACCGCTTCGAGGTCGGTGAGCAGGATATAGGTCTGCCACAGCTTGGCAGCATCCCAATCGAGTAAATCGGTGCGCAGACAGTAGACGCCGGGATGGCTGGCCGCTGAGTCGGCGGCATCGTTGAGAGACCAGGTGATGGCCGTGGCTTTGCCCTCTTGTTCGCTGACGCTAATGGTATAGCGGGCGGCTGCACGGGAATACTTCTGTTTGAGCCGACCAATCCGCTCATGGATTTTCTCGCTGCTTTTGGTGCAACGGGGTTTAGATAGTCCCTCATTAAGGGCGGTTAACCCCGCTTCAAAGCGTTGCGCAATGCTATCCAGAATCGCCTGCTCTTTCAGTTCTCGCGCTTCGGAGTGGCAGTAGAGTTTGACTTCCCCCCGCTCGCCATCCTCAACCCGCTGCGCGCGTACGCAATTGCCGGGGCTCTCTTTGATCAGCGTGGCCTGGGTCTCATCAAACTCTCGATGGGGTTGACGGCTCACGACAATATAGTGGTAACCGGCACCTTTCAGCCACTGTAGATTCTTCTCACTGGCAATGCCGGCATCCATAATAACAGTACTGTGTGGCGAGGCTTCCAGCTCAGTGAGCAGACCCTCCAGGGTGGAGGGTTCGCTGACATTACCGGCAAAGTGGCGTGAACAGCGCGGAAAGCCACTGCTATCGAGTACCAGACCGAGGGTAACGAGCGGGCAGTCACTGCGCCGCTCCTTGGAGCGCCCACGCTGTGCCAGTTCGGAGTCGGGCGCTCCTTCAAAGAAGGTATTGGTCAAGTCATAGAGGGCGATAGTCTCCTTCAGATCGAAAAGCGTCTGCTCCCGCTGCCAGAGATGGGCCTCCAGTGCCGCTTTGTGTTTCCAGAGCAGGTCGCTGGCTTGATAGAGGCGATCATGCCCCATGGCGTCAAAGTCATAACCGATGAGCTCGCCCAGTCCACTCTGCTGCTGGAGCCAGTGATAGGTGGCCCACTCGCTGGCAGGAGAAGCCATGCGCCCAACGATATTGCCAATGGCTGCGGCCAGTTCATGACGGTTAAAGCCAAGCTCTTGCAGTTTATCAATCAGTTTCAGCTGTTGCAGCGCATGCAGAGCCAACTGTTCAATGCCAACCTGACGAGGCCGGCTTAGCTCCAGAGAGTCCATATCGACCGATTGCCAGGTGTGCGGCGGTAACGGTTCGCCGTAACCGGTTTGCTGTAGTTTGTTGCTCAACTGCTGGGCGGTCTGCTCCAGGGCGGTTGGCAGTGCCAGGGTGAGAAAATCGCCCTGTGCGTTCAACAGTTGCTCAATGCGGGCGGTCAGAAGCGGCCATTGCGCCGACTCTACACTAAAGTGGCGACCCAAATTGAGCAGGGTCTGTTGCTTGACCTTGCCGGCCACACGGGTGGATTCCACCAGTCGATAGGTGAAGTAGGGCTCACCGGAGCCGTGGCTTTTAATCGTAGTGCGACGAATATACATACTGACAGTGTAGCTGCAAAATGGGGGATTGCAAGCCTATCCGTCACATTATGGCACTACGATTTATTTTCAAAACTCAAGTAATTGATTTAATTAAAATAGCATATCGGGTTCCCGATATATTTTGGGGATTTTGGTCGGATTTGACGAAAGATGGGTTGAGTTGGATCTCATCTTTATCGAAAGCGGTGGCGATAATCTTGCGGCAACGTTTAGTCCTGAGCTAGCCGATCTCTCTATCTATGTGATCGATGTGGCTGAGGGGGAGAAGATTCCTCGTAAGGGGGGGCCGGGAATTACCCGCTCTGATCTGCTGGTGATTAATAAAATTGATCTCGCCCCCTATGTCGGGGCCTCTCTGGAGGTGATGGAGCGCGATAGCCGTCAAATGCGTGGTGAGCGACCGTTTCTCTTTACCAATTTGAAACAGGGGCAGGGGGTCGAGGTGATTGTGGCGTTTATTATTGAGCAGGGGATGTTGGCAGTTTAGAGAGGATGAGACGATGAACAAGGCCGGTAGAGACCGGCCTTGTGGTGTGGTGTGGTGCTATCGGGTGGGTAGAGTTACCAGTTTTTGCAGATCGACCTGCTGGTTTTCGTCGGTCTGTTCAATGAGCGTACCGGTCTCAAAACGGACTTGGGCGATGGTTTTGGCTAGTTTCGTCATTGCCTCAAGGTAATCGACCTCACTATCGACCCAGTCGCGTTCGGTCTCGAATTGACGGTAGGCGGTATCGATGGTTTGACTCTTGTCGGCACGGGCAGCATCGACCGATTTTTTATAGGCAGCGGCTGAGTCGGCGGCAGACTCTACCTCTTTAATGTTAGAGAGTACCTGATCGGCCAACGATTTGGTGCTAACGCCCGCCTCGTTCATAATCTGCTTCAGATCCATCTCCTTTTTCATCTTATTTAGGGTGGCCTGAATCGCGCGGCCACGACCGGCGCTGTTATCGAGCTTCATATTGAACTGTAGTCCAACGGTATAGCCAAGATCGCCACTAGGGCTACCGAGGGTATCTAGGTAGCCTCCAGGCCCCTCTGCGCCAAATTCGACCATCTGCTGGTGGCCGGCTAGAATAAGATTGACTTCAGGGTAGTTGAAGTTCATAAACCAGTCGAGCATTTCAGCAGCACCCTTCTGCTCCAGCTTTTTGGCTTTAATATCCATGCGGTTATTAACCGCTAGCTCGTTCCAGTTAGAGGAGTCGAAGTTGCTGTTAACACGAGCCGGTTGGGGCATGGCGTCGTTAGCATCACCTAGTTCGATCGCTTTTTCAATCGAGATACCTAAACTCTTAGCGAGCGCCGAGCGGCTCTCGTTGAGGGCCGTTTCGGCGCTGTTGAGCTCTCGTAGCTTAGACTGTACAAAGCCTTCGATGCGATCAAGTTGCGCGGCGTATTGCGCTCTTACGGCGCTAGGATCCTCCATCCGGTCAATGACGGCGTTAATCTGATCCATCCAGCGCTGACTGCGCTCTAGTGACTCTTGGCGCAGAGCGAAGATATCGGCTGCGGCACGGTTATCCCAGTAGGCATCGATCGCCTTTTTGAGGATGTTGGCAATTTCGTGCTGGAGCTCGGTCTCTGCCGCTTCAAACAGGTAGTATTTATTCTGGTAGTCGCCGATCGCTTCGGCTAGATCACCTCGCCCCCAGAGTGGGAAGCGGGTTACCAGTTTGACCACGCCGTAGCTCATCGGAAAGTAGTCATCGACGCTCTTATCGAGACCGCCATTATTTAAGGCATCAACGGCTGGGCTGGCACTGATTTTGTCACGCTCAGAGTCGCGCTGGCTCAAGTCGAAGCCGACCTCGGTATAGATGCCGTTTAGGTAGATCTTTTTCAGACTCAGTTTGAATTTACCTTCGGTGGTCTCATCGGGGAGAAAGTTGGTTTTAGGGGCATCGGTATTCAACGAGGCGAGGCTTAAGGCTTCAAACTCATCGGGATACTCAAAGCCGCCAAGGCTGTTAATGGTATATTCAGCCTCAATTTTGGTGTCAAAATATTTATGGGCGGTTCGCTCATCAGCCTCTTTGAGTTTAGAGTTAATGCGGGCGTTGATTATTCCGGGAGAATTTTTCAGAGCTAGCTCAGTAGCCTCTTTTAGCGACATAGCGTGAGATTGAGTCGAAAAGAGGGCTGGAGCTGCCAGCATAAGCGCTAGAGTGGTAGATTTGAGTCGAAAACATGCTTGGTTCATAAGTGTGTCTCATCAGTTAATTGAAAATCTGCCCGGGTTGGTACAACAGCGCGTGACCGCCCGAATTCTTCATAGAAAGCTGCCAGTGGCCATATCTGCCCCACAGGTTAACTAAAGTTCTCTGTGGCGTCAATCGGCACTAGCTTCTCGTGTAGAGAAGCCGTTAGCCAAGGGAGCTGTTCAAACAGCGAGAAGTGGCCGCCACTAATCGGCAGCAGCGTTAGTGGCAGGGTGCTAACGCTGCGCCAAGCGGCCATCCCTTCAGGATGGAGTTCGTTATCCTCAATGCCATAAATGACGCTAATGGGCACGGTCAGCGCCGGGGCATCGGTGACTGGAGTATAGTTCTCTAACGCCGCCACATCGGCACGAACAATCGGTTCGACATACTCCATTAGCTCCCGATGCTGTTTTAACTCTGGCGGAATGCCGCCGAGAGAGTCGATATAGGCCCAAAATTCGGGCGTGGGGAGGGTATGTTTGGGACGATAGTCGCTCTCGTTTCGTAGCTGTTCGCCCCGAACTGAGGGGGCACCGCGACCGCTACAGAAGAGGTGGCACGGCTGTGGAGTGGCGGGAGTCTGGGCTAGATGACGGGCGAGCAGCACCGCTAACAGCGAGCCCATACTGTGACCGAAGAGGGCATAGGGCTGCCCCGGCGTTAGCTGGGGTCGTAGCTGTGAGAAGAGATCCTCGACTAGCCGATCGATATCGTGCAGCAGCGGCTCTTTTGCCCGCTTGCCGCGCCCAGGTAGCTCTAGCGTCTGTAGGGTAATCGGGGAGTGGGCTAGCGCCTGCTGTAGTGGGCGATAGACTAGCGAGTGGCCACCGGCATAGGGGAGGGCGTAGAGATGGATGCTCATCGTTAGGCGCGTGAGGAGGCAAACTCAGAGGGATCGAGCTCAACTAGCCGCCCAAAATCCATCTTCAACACTCTATCGGCACAGTGGAAGTAGCGATCATCATGGGTAACGGCGATAACCAGTCGCCCCTCCTGCTTTAGCTCGGGTAGAATCTTCTCGTAGAAGTTTTTACGAAACTCAGGATCTTGATCTGCTGCTAGCTCATCGAAGATGCAGATAGGTTTCTGCTCCAAAACGGCGATAATGAACGCTAGGCGCTTTTTTTGCCCGGTAGAGAGATCTCGATTTGTAAAGCGGCCATCGATAAATTGGGTTTTGTGATCTAACTTCATCTCTTTTAGGAGTCGGTTTAGCCGCTGGATATCGATATGCTCTAGGCCATAGAGCCGATCAAATAGATAGAAGTCGGTAAAGACGATAGAGAAGAGTTCACGATAGGCCGGGTAGTTGAGGTGGTCAATGCGCGTCTCATCGACCCGAATATGGCCTCGATCGGGGTAGTAGAGACCGCAGAGGAGCTTTAGCAGGGTCGATTTACCGCTGCCGTTCCCGCCGACAATAAAGATCATCTCGCCGGCACGAGCGCTAAAGTTAAATGGCCCAGCCTCAAACAGCGTCTGTCCTTGGGAGTTGGTGTAGTGGAAATAGAGATCATCGAGCGTTAGGTTGTTCATATAGCTCATGGCCGGGGCTTGGAGTGACTCCTCACTCTCCCTCCGCTCAGCCATGGAGCTATCTAGCTCCTGCTCCAGATGGTATAGCCCCTCAATGGTGACATTGACCTTAGCTAGCAGCGGCAGCGAATTGACCAGACCATTAATCGGTCCCATGATGAACAGGATGGTTGCACTGACCTTAAAGACGATATCGGCTTGGGTGTGGTCAAATACCGGCACAATAAAGACCAAGACGAGTAGCAGGGTGTAGAACGATATTTGTGAAAACATCATATCGACAATAAGACGCAGGTTAGCATCGACCTTAATCGCCTTATATTCGTCTGAGGTGCGGGTGATATGTTGAAATAGCCCATCACTCTTAGCGCGGTTGATCTTTATCTCTTTAAAACCGTTGAGTGTCGTAGTGATGGCGGAGAAGACTTCGCTCTCTTTTCTATACGACTCCTCTAGTTTAGCGCGAATCTTTTTATGGTGCTCTTTGTAGATGAAGAGCGCTACTATAATAAATACCACGCAAATCAGAAAGCTGAGCAGTGATAGAAAACCGAGGTAGATAGAGACTGAGACTAGCAGAATAATCGACTGTGATCCGGAGACGAGCACGGTAGCGGCGAACGAGATGGCATTACTCTCTTCGGTAATAGGGCGGTAGAGCTCAGTGGGGTTGTGGGATTCGATAAAACGCAGTTCGGCGTGGCGCAGCTTGTTGACCAGTCGCAGGCGCACATTACGAATTAGCTCTTCGACCGCAATGGTGGTTTCGGTTAGAGCGTAGCGCTGGGCGTAGATAAACAGAATTAGTGCGGCGAGATAGATAATGAAGAAGCGTACCTCTAACGCTTGGTTAGATATCTGGGCGGCAGCGATATTAATAATACTAAGCAAAATGGCGTTGGAGATGCCGGAGACCGAAGCCATAAACCAAATTTTGCCCTTAGGGGCGTTAGACTCTTGGTTATAAAATTGAAAGAGCTGTTTCATAAGAGAGATTAGTGGATCTTACGATGACTCGGGTGGTAAAAGGGTAACAAGTGAAAGGGAGAAAAAGACTGAAAAAACCCCACTCTTATTTAGAGTGGGGTTGATCAAAAGGCTACTTCTTAACGGTAGAGTTAGAGGTTGCGGTTGCGGTTGCGTTAGTGGCATTGCTACCCTTGAGCTCCGCAGCGACATCTTTGCCCTTTTCAAACTCTTGGGCAAAGTGATCGCGAACGGCTTCGGGATCAAAGGTCAGGAAGGTACCACCAGACTCAAAGTGTTGGATAAAGACTTTACCGACAGCGTAAGTCGCTGCTGCACTCAGAGTCATTAGGCTCAAAGTGCCTGCTGCTTGGCCGACTAACGGTACCACTTTAACGAAGCTAGCCACCGTGGAGGTAGTTGCTAGCGGCAGGATGCTTCCCATCAGGCTAGCGACAGCCTCTTTGCCCAGATGCTTGGAGAACTTAACTTCATATTCGTTGCTCAGGCTATGCAACATCTTTAGCTGTACCGAGGTAATCAGCGCCAGATCGAGCCCGGGTACCGGTATCAGTGCGGGAGCCATCGCTGCCATGGTGTAGTTACGCACAATTTTGTCAGCTGCTGCCGAACGCTCTTCAGCGGTTTTCGGCATCTCATCAACATTCGTTAATACTGCTTCACTCATAATTTTCCATCCTAATGTCACAAATTTACCAAAACTGAGACCCTGCGCTAGTGGCAGAATCAAGCCGATCATAGCACCCCTGCGCCACAATTAGTACTCTATTTTTTACTCGTAGCGGCTAGAGGGGCAAAATTTATGGCAACCGCTAGTGTGCCGGCGTTTGGGGCGCCGAGACTAGCATTAGCAGCAGGCCGATAATGGGGGTTAGCAGAATAGAGCCGAAAAAGTAGCCCCAAAATCCCATCCGCCGCTTGCGGCCGAGAAAGGCGACTATTAGCGAGAGGATTAGATAGAGGGCGATTAACATTAATAGAGGCATTAGGGAGTCTCCTGTAGTTTGGGGAGGGAAATTTTATCTGTTGCCGAGAAAGTACCGAAGTTATTGGCGCTAGCGCTGTTCGCTTTGGCAAAGGTTTGGGCAACCGCCTCCTGTGTGGAGAGCCGTTTAAATGGGTTGACAACGATCGAGGGAATTGTCCAGAAGCGCCCTACTTCGAGTCGTTTGAAGAAGATATCGCGGTTGGTTAGTTCGCCATCGTAGGTGAATTGGTAGTGGCCACCGGCCCCTAGCCACTGGGGCATGTAACGAATGGCAGAGCCAATTTTGTCGGGGACGGTAGAGCCGGAACTCTTTATAGCGTTAGCTAGAATATAGACCGCATCGTAGCCTTGAGCGCTCCATGTCCCGGGTGTTTTACCATATTCGGCGAGATAGCTGTCGAGAAAGCGCTGATTCTTCTCGTGGGTTAGGGTTTCGTTATAGATCGATGGGGTAATGGTATTCTCGGCAGCGCCGCGCCCCTCATCGATAAATTGGCTGTTATCGAGCGAATCGGTGGCAATAATCGGGTATTTGAGCTCTAAGAGCTCTTTTTGTTTCATAAACTGCACGGCAGCCTTAGCCCAAGCACTGAAGTAGATGGCGTCGATATTGGCATCTTTAGCTTCGTTGAGAATACCGATAAAGTCGGTGCGATCTTCGAAAAAGGTCTTCATATAGGCGGTACGAATACCGAGCGCAATCGCCTCGTCATAAAACGCTTGACCTAACTCTTGGGAGTAGCTATCCCGCCCCATAATGATCGCCACTCGCTGACACCCTATAATTTGGCAAAAGCGGACGGAGGCGGCGGCCATCACCGAGTTTTTGGGGATCAGACGGAAGTTGTACTTCATGTTGGGTAGGATAATGTTGTTATTGGTCGCTGAAGTAATGAGATTAATCAGATTGGTCTGTTCAAAAATGATCGTTAGCGGTTTGGTTAGCGAGGATCCTTCACGGGAGATGAGGGCGGTGATGGTCGGATTACGGGCAATGGCATAGGTCAGATCCCGAGCCAAATCGATATCGTTAGCCCCTTTGCTGACGAAGGGTTTAATCTGCAGTTGGCGACCTAACACTCCTCCATCGCTATTAATCTGCTCTACCGCGAGGTCAACTCCCTGTTTAAACTCTCTCTCCCGGTTAGCGGGTGCGAGGGTGGCAATATTGATGTAGTCAACAATATCGCCCATATCACCGACCGCATCATACCATTCGGTATGGAGATAGATGCCGAAGTAGAAGAATATCTCTTCGATAAAGGCCCCTAAGTCGTAACCGGTTAGTTCGGTAAATTGGGTAATGACCGGATCGTCAACTAGCTCTCGAAATGGGGTGTACCATAACCGCTTGGCGACGCTGTGTTGACAAGTGTTAATTTGGCCTAACAGATCTTGGCAGTAGTTGCGTTTTCTGGGGTAGTCGTAGGCGTTAACAAAGGGGGCACAGTGGGGTTTTTGATTGGCAAAAGTGTCGCAATCTTTGTCGGTGGCCATAAAGTGTTGGCACTGAGCTCGGTTAATAAAGAAGTCGGGATCTTTGCTTAATATTTTACAGCTAGCTAGCAGATCGCTCTGGTTGGCATACTCAAATCGATTTTGACCAAAATGGTAGTTGGTCTGCCGATTTTGGTGCATGACAAAGGCCACCGTCGCGATCAACGGTAGAATAATGAAGAAGAGACGGATAATAAACATCTACTGATTTCCGAGGATAATGGGTAATCCCTCTTCACCGGCACCTATCACCACCACTTTAGCGTTGTTTGAGGTTGAGAGCTCAAGTGTGGCTTGGAT
The DNA here is from genome assembly GCA_008375315.1 of Ectothiorhodospiraceae bacterium BW-2. Classification (NCBI taxonomy): domain Bacteria; kingdom Pseudomonadati; phylum Pseudomonadota; class Gammaproteobacteria; order Chromatiales; family Ectothiorhodospiraceae; species Ectothiorhodospiraceae bacterium BW-2. The sequence continues at coordinate 2,661,268 of CP032507.1, forward strand.
CCCCTGCCAGCGAATCAGCTTGTCAGAGAGGGTCTCTGTGACGATCTCCTGATAGTTTTTGATCCCCTCTGCCTCAATCTGTTTGCGTACCGCCTCTTTTTTGGCGACTTCGATAGTAAAATCATATTTTTGTAGCGTCTGCTCTTCGACTAATTTTTTCTCAATCGCTAGTCGGATATCTTCGGGAAGATCAAGTTTAGTGATAATAATATCCTCGACCACGATAAAGTGACGCATGGTCTCTTCAATCGCTAGCAGTAGGATATTGGTCAGTATTCCCTCCTTGTTGGTATAGACATCTTCGGGGTTGAGCTGGCCGATATTCTTTCGCAACACCGACTCAATTTGTGGGACTAAAATTCGGTCAACATAGTCGGGGCCGACATTTTTGTGCAGTACCCCCAACATATCGTATTCGGGGCGAAAGCGGATAGCGAGATAGAGGGTGACCGGTAGCCCCTTTTTGGTCAGTACCGTGAGCTCGTGGCGAATGGTCTGTACCCGCACCGAGTAAACATACATCGTATTCCACGGCAGAACAAAGTGGAGCTTCTCCGGATAGATATAGTCGGTCTGGGTACCGGTAGTGAGGCGGCGGTAGAGTACGCCAGCCTCACCTGGGTGGATGGTAACGAGAATACTGTTAAAGAAGAAGGCGACTACGATGAGCGTAAAGAGGGTAGTGACGATCACAAGCGGCATCTTATCCTTAATCCACTGCTCAATACTAAACGGGCGACGCCTCTTTTCTGGCATCTCGACAGGGGGCGTTAGTGTACTCTCAGACATATTGGAGGTAGGCTATTCCGGTTTAGGTTGCGGGTTTTCGGGGGGTTAGGCCCGCAGTTATCTCGGGCACTGGGGCCATTCTACCAAGTTGTCAAATTTGTGTCAGTAGTTCTGTGAAAGATTGGGCGCTATAATTGCCCTGTCCCCCCCCAATGGCCACTGGTTTACAGTGGGTGGTTGTCACAGTTATTGTTATTTTATCAGGAGAAAATATGAAATTAATTCAATATGTTATGCTAATTTTGTCTGTTATCACCACCCCTCTTGTTTGGGGGGAGGAGGAGGAGGCTGCGCCGAAGATCGGTTTTGGTGAGGGGAGGAGCGATTGGACCAAGCTAGGTGAGATGGGGGAGGAGTTAGTGCCTGAGGCGGCAACATGGCGCTGTGTTCGCGATAACCTGACCGATTTGGTGTGGGAGGTAAAGAGCGATAGCGGGCTTTATGGTAAGGATACCCTCTTTCGTTGGGGGGGAGTGGGGGCGCTGATTGAGGCTAAAATCAAGAAGCAGGAGCGCTATAACGACTGGGATGAGCTGGTCAATGGGGCTAATCGGAGCAATTTGTGTGGCTTTAGTGATTGGCGAGTCCCCTCTAAAGAGGAGTTGATGTCACTGACGCACAAAACCAGAACCGTGCCGGCTATCGATCAGACTGTTTTCCCTAATACGGTCTCTAGCTGGTACTGGTCTGCCTCACCGATTAAAAATAGCCCTACCGGTGCATGGGCGATCTATTTTGACTACGCTTATGAGGATTATGGTAGCCGTAATGTGAAGGGGCGGATTAGATTGGTGCGAGGGAGTTGGGTGCAGAAGGGTGAGGCAGCCAATTAGGCTGGTTGGTTGTGACAACCCTTTGTCGCAAAGCAGACAATAGCTCCTTTGCCTCTCCTGTTTAAATATTACAATTAACTGTTTTTTAACACCATTACCTAAACGGCACAGCCGTTGCTTTTGAGCCAATATCGTTAATTTTTCGCGCTATTTTTTAGGTGTAAACACCATTGAGGAGGCGGTATGGCTCAACTATCAGGCACATCGGTATCAGATTCCACTCAGGAGGGGTGCAGCGCCTCGGGTTGTGGCGGTAGCCAAGATCAACTCGCTCATCTGCCGGAGCATATTCGGCAGAAGGTGCATAACCACCCCTGCTACTCAGAGGAGGCGCACCACCACTTTGCCCGTATGCACGTAGCGGTGGCTCCGGCGTGCAATATTCAGTGCCACTACTGTAACCGTAAATATGATTGTGCTAACGAGTCGCGGCCGGGAGTCGTCTCGGAGCTGCTAACGCCGGATCAGGCGGTCAAAAAGGTGTTGGCGGTCGCGGCGACTATCCCACAGATGACGGTACTTGGCATTGCAGGCCCTGGGGATCCGCTCGCTAATCCTGAACGCACCTTTGAGACCTTTCGGCAGCTAACCGAGCGAGCGCCCGATATCAAGCTCTGTGTCTCCACGAATGGTCTAGCTCTGCCAGAGCAGATCGATGAGCTCTGTCGCCACAATATCGATCATGTCACGATAACGATTAACTGTGTTGATCCCGACATTGGTGCCGAAATCTACCCTTGGATCTTCTGGAACAATCGCCGAATTAAGGGGCGCAAGGGGGCGGCGATACTGATCGAGCAGCAGCAGCGGGGGCTGGAGCTACTGACCGAGCGTGGAGTGTTGGTTAAGGTCAACTCGGTGATGATTCCTGGCGTCAACGACACCCACTTAGAAGAAGTGAGCCGAGTTGTGAAGGCCAAAGGGGCCTTTTTGCACAATGTGATGCCGCTGATTGCCGAAGCGGAGCATGGAACTTTTTACGGGGTGATGGGGCAGCGCGGCCCGACCCATATAGAGTTGCAAGCGCTGCAAGATCGCTGTGCCGGTGATATGACTATGATGCGCCACTGTCGTCAGTGTCGTGCCGATGCGGTCGGTATGTTAGGAGAGGATCGTGGCGATGAGTTCAGCATGGATAAGGTGGAGAGGATGGAGATCGACTACGCCGAGGCGATGGTGCAGCGAGCCGACTATCAGCGCACGGTAGAGGCGAATCGAACCGCTCAGGCCGAGAGACGCGGGGAGACCCTAATCTCACTCGCCTCACTAAAGCGTCCGGTTAAAGAGAGCCGCCCGGTGCTGATGGCTGTGGCGACCAGTGGTGGCGGGGTGATTAACCAACACTTTGGCCACGCCAGAGAGTTTCTAATCTACGAAGCCTCCGCGATCGATGTACGCTTTATCGGCCATCGTAAAGTTGATCTCTACTGTAGCGGTGATGTGAGTTGTGGTGAGGGCGAGAGTGTGCTGCAGCAGACGATTCGTGCCCTAGAGGGGTGTGAAGCGGTACTCTGCTCCAAAATCGGTTTTGAGCCGTGGGAGCAGCTAGAGCGGGCGGGTATTCAACCGAATGGTGAGTATGCCATGGAGCCGATAGAGGAGGCTGTGGCCGCGCTCTACGCCGAAATGGTCGCTAGTGGGGCGCTTAATCGCGCCGAAGCGCCGCAGCCTATGCGGATCTCAGCTTAAGGAGCGCTGCCATGGCCTATCAAATTATTGAGTCTTGCGTCAACTGTTGGGCCTGTCAGCCCCTCTGTCCGACTGAGGCTATCTATCAGGCGACCCCCCACTTTTTGATTGATGCTAAGCGCTGTAGTGAGTGTGAGGGGGAGTATGCCGATCCCCAGTGCGCCTCTATCTGTCCGATTGAGGGGGCGATTCTCGATAGTCTAGGCGAGGCGCTCAATCCGCCCGGATCGCTAACCGGAATCGAGCCGGCGCGGTTAGAGGCGGTAATGGCGCAAATGAGAGCCAGATAGGAGAGTAACGGAGGTGAGCGATGAGAAGTAGCGTCGATGTCTCCGCCCATCGCAATGCGATGGAGCTAGCCGATGGGGTCTATTGGATTGGCGCGCTCGATCCGGGGTTAAGAACTTTTGACATTATTCTCAGTACCGCCAATGGTACTACCTACAACGCCTATGTGGTGCGAGGGTGTGACGGTGTGGCGGTGATCGATACAGTTAAAGAGAACTGTAGTGACGAATTTTTTGCCAGATTAGAGTCGGAGGTTAATTATGATGAGATTAAATATATTATCCTTAACCACTTAGAACCGGATCACACCGGAGCGCTGCCGGAGCTGATGCGGCGAGCACCACAGGCGCAGCTCTATATCTCGCAGCGAGCCACTTCGATGTTAAAGGCGCTACTTAAACCCTCCGATGGGGAGCTAAACTATATTACGGTTAAGACGGGCGATACGATCTCACTCGGTGATCGGACATTAACTTTTCTCCACACCCCCTATCTCCACTGGCCCGATACCCAGTGTACCTACTTAGAGGAGGAGGGGGTACTCTTCTCGGGCGATATCTTTGGCTGCCACTACTGCGATAAACGGCTCTTCAACGATTTAGTGGGCGATTTTCGCTTTTCGTTCGACTACTACTATGCTCACATTATGCGGCCATTTAAAAAGCATCTGCTTGAGGCGCTACAGCTAATTGAACCGCTAAAGATCCGCCAAATCGCCCCGACACACGGCCCGATTCTGCGTGAGCGGCCGCGTCGATATGTGGCCCACTATCGCGAACTATCGACCTCTAGCCTCAGTCGGGAGCTGGGGAATCAGGAGCAGTCGGTGATTATTTTCTACATGAGCTCCTACGGCAATACCGCCCGCATGGCCGAGTCGATAAGCAGTGGGGCGAGTGATATTGAGGGGGTGCGGGTGTCGCTCTACGATCTGGAGGGGGGGGAGACCGATCCCTTTGTCGATCTGATTGAAGAGGCCGATGCGCTGCTATTCGGTTCGCCGACAATCAATGGTGACGCGGTTAAACCGGTATGGGATCTCCTCTCATCGCTAGCGGTGGTTAATTTGAAAGGTAAATTGGGTGGTGCTTTCGGCTCCTATGGTTGGAGTGGGGAGGCGGTACGAATGATTGAAGACAGAATGCGCGGGTTAAAGATGCATATCCCCTGTGAGGGGCTACGCATCAAACTCATCCCGACTGCCGGGGAGCTGGAGGCGTGTCAGCAGTTTGGACGGCAGGTGGCAGAGGTGCTGACCGGTAAGAGCCAAGGCAGCAGCGGCGTGATTGAGATGGCCGATTTGGGTTAGACCAGAGGGCTATTGTGAGTAATGATTTTTTAACAGCAAGGAGTTAGTCATGGCGAAAGCGAAGATTACATTTGAAGATATTGACCAGACCGTGAATGTACCAGCCGGTACGCGAGTGATTGAGGTCTCGGAGAAGGTCGGTTCCGGCATCATCTACGGTTGTCGTGAAGGGGATTGCGGTACCTGCATGATGGAGGTGACCGAGGGGTGGAATAACCTAACCGAACCCTCAGTCTTAGAGGAGAAGGTGCTAAAGGAGAATATGGCCGGACGCCACCACCGCCTTGCCTGTCAGGCGCAGATTTTGAATGACTGCAAAGTTAAACCGGCTTAACCTTAACCCTAACATAGGAGCAGACGAATGCCATTAATTACCTTTTCAAATCCCGACTACAAAGATAAAACGGTCTATGCCGTAGCCGGCAGCTTTACCGAGACGGTGTTAAAGATTGCCAAAACCAACCAAATCCCAATTCGCTTCGACTGTGGCGATGGTGAGTGTGGTAGCTGTGCTATTAAGGTGACCTATATCGGTAAAAATGGGCCGATGGGCTACCATCTAGAGGAGAAAGAGAAGCAGGTGCTGCGTGAAATCGGCAAAATCTCCAAAGAGGATTTAGAGCAGCTCATTGTCGATGATCTACCGAGCAAATGGCGTCTTGCCTGCCAGTTTATCCCGCGTGATGAGGATATTCTGGTCGAGTATGAGGCGATGTAGTTCGGATGTCGCTAGAACTCAATCAGACAACCTTTCAGTGTGAAAATGGTGCCTTAGCGGCAGTAGTATTGCGACAGCAGCTCTACCAGCAGTTAATGCAGCATCGGCGGGGAGAGCTGATTGAGGAGTCGCTGGCGCTAATGATCGCCTCACTCCATGGTGGCAGTGGGGCGATGCCGGCGTGGTTAGGGCTAGGCGAGGGACGCTATCAGCACCTAATCGCCAGCCACTTTCCAGCGCTTGATCTCTCACAGTGGCCACCACAGCCCCCACGGCCGGTCGATTTAACTCGCCGTGATGAGTGGCAGGAGGTGTTGACGCTGCTACATCAGGGGCGCAGTGGCGACTCTGAGGCAGAGCTGTGGCTCGCTGAGATTGTGGCTATCGGCTGTCAGGCGAACGACCACCTCTGGTCTGATCTTGGACTGTGGTCGCGAGCCGATCTATCGACACTCATGGTGCGCCACTTTCGACCGTTAGCCGAACGCAACAGTCGTGATATGAAGTGGAAACGGTTTCTCTACAAACAGCTATGTGAGGCCGAAGGTATTTACACCTGTCGGGCACCGAGCTGTGAAATCTGTACCGACTATGCCAACTGTTTTAACCTAAACCTAAAGGAGTGATGATGGCAATGGATAGAGAGGAGCTCTCAGTAAGAGCGCTGCAGTCGGGCGATATGCTCTATGCGGCGAAGACAATCGTTAACGATGGCTCGATTCCCGCCATGGAGCCGCAAGCGGTGATAGCAACCGCCGGTACTCGCGGCGTTTTGGTCAATACCGGTCACTACGAAGAGACGCCCGATATCACCATCTATTTAGTCCGTTTTGAAAATAGCGACGGCGAGCTAGGCCTGCCGGTCGGCTGTTATGAGGATGAGTTGCGTACAGCCTCTTCTTAAAATAGCGCCTCGAAATCGGCGCAGATAATCTCTATCCCCATCTTATCGCAAAATTTTTTCTCTTTGCTATTCGGTTCGGCGATCATTGCCCAGCCGGCGGGTCTCTCTGCGGCATAGATGATATCGGAGAGCACCATCCGCTCGGTATCGCGAGTTAAGCGTAGGCCGAGAAATAGATACTGCTTCCCCTGACGATACTGCTTCAGAAAGTCAGGTACGGCAAACCCCCCCATCAACTCAGTAATGTAGTCCACATAGTCGGCGTCGGAGGCGATATAGGTCGAGTCGGGTAGGGGGCTCCCCATCGGTTTAAACAGGATCGGTAACGAGGCATCGACTTCTGTCTGGTCGATGTGGTGGTAGTTTTCGCCATCATAGTGGTGGATGTGGAAGCGGTAGTCGCTGCCGCCAACGCGGGCAATGCCGCGAATCAGGGTATGGGGGGTAGTGGTATAGCTCTGCTGTAGCTGGGTGTCACGATTAATATCGACAACATAGTGGGGTTTTATCTCGGCTAACCAGTCGTGTAGTGCCGCACGACTCCACTCAGTCGCGCCATAGGTCTGATCGAGAAAGCGCTCTACCGCCTTGCGTCCCCGCTTCTGTTCGATATCCATCGCCGCACGAGGAAACTCATACATTAAGCGAGCATTCATCGGTCGACCGCCGTTAAGGGCGATAATTAACGAATCGCTGTCGGCTGGGATCGGTCGACCCTCTTCGCTACTAACGACATCTTTCAGCGCCCCAGGCCCTAGGTAGGGGACAATTTGGTGCTGTTTTAGTCCGGTAATGAGTTGTTCCTTAATCTCGCTAATCTCGCTAATCATGAGGCGCTCCTTGTGGGTGTGACCATTGATACCGTCACAGGCAGCAAAATTTGTTCCGTTATCCTGTTAGTTAGAGATATTAATCAGTTATCTTCAACGGGTGGTCAACTTTGTCGCCAACTTCACACCTTTTGTCGCCCTTTGTATAACCCCAGCATGGATATGAGTTGATGAGGTGGCCGTTCTGACCGCTATGGGCGGGTGGTCGGTCTTGAGCGATAAGTTAGGCTTGTGGGATACTGCTTTCTACAAGATATTTCAATATTCCGACAATCTTGCTGCCGTCATCAAAACTGTACAAATAACTGTCCACAGTTGCAGTACCGTCCTGAAGTGATAAAAACTGCCAAAGAACGCCGTCAGTTACAACACCATAAATCGGAGAAACCGGACGCGCCTGATCGTAAAGCGTCTGGTTGATTCGGGTGATCGGTTAGTGGTGCTGTTTTTTCTGTTGCAGCCGTAACAGTAGCTGCTGTAGCGCTTCGGGGCTGAGGTGTTCGGCTATTTCATCCGGCGAGTAGCGCTGTAATACTTCGTCCGCTGATAGCAGGTTAAGGTGGTCAGCGACAAACTCTTTGGTAAATTGCTCTAAGGTATAGGCCATGTCGGGCTCCAAGAGCCGGTGCCATTGGCGGCGGCGTTGTGGGGTGAGCGGGTGTGAGGTGTAGTGCTGCATCCGGAAATTGTAGCGTTAAGTTTGTGGGGGTGGCAAGGATGCCGGCATGCTTCTCTACGATTTCTTTTGCGCATAACATTTGAGCTCACTGGTTTTTACGGAGCGGAGTAAAAATCCAGTGCAGCGTCTTGTTGGGCGTTGCTTATAATTCGTTGGATTAAGTCATTACTCATTTGAATTGCCAATTTTTCATCAGCTTTGGCGATTTTAATTACATTTTCAGCCTCTTTGTTATCAATCATGTCAAATTGATTTTGGCTTGGGCAAAAACAGTCGTTTAAATCACTTGGCTCAAATTTATCTAAGTTGTTCCCATAACTTCTTTTATTGGTTTTTATAATCTCTTGGCCAATGTCACTCAGCAAATAAACGAATATCTTATCTATAAGATGTTCACCAAACATATTTGGATAAAAAGCATGGAAGCAGGTAAAGTTAATTGCTGTTGTAAGATTTCTTATTACCTTTAGTCGTCCCCTGTTGAATACACCGAACAATATTGGAGCAGTATTTCGACGTTCTATTTTATACCAAGGGTTCCTCATCTTTGTAAGATACCTTTCGTGATATCTTAATTTTTCACCTTCATTTATATATTGGCGTATTCGTTGGCTCTCATGATCTCTTACATCTAAACAATAAACAGGTTTATCTGAATTATATAAAATATCAAAGTCATATTCCGTAAATACCGCTTTACGTATTTGAGGGCTTTTTGTAATGCATTTACAGATATTGCCATTATTTAGATTCCACTTTTCGATTTTTGTTTTTGTTAGTGCAAAAAAATCATTTGCACCCGTGGCAATACCTCTCGTGAATGAACCATAAAGTGATAATTTAACGAAATCTTCTGGAATGGTCTGTCCAGAAAATAATGATAACAATATAGGTGTCCATTTTTTGTTGAATGGCAAATTCGATGGTTCTATTGCTGCATGATAAAAATTACTAATATTTGATATTTGACTAATCTCATCCTCAGAATTAATTTGCGTAATTTTTATATCTTCTTCTATCCCGTCTTTTTTACAAAGCAACACACAGACAGTTGTAGTCGCATCTGGGAATATTTCTTTTTCATTTGAAAATATTATTATTTGTTTTAATAGATGATTTTTGAGCAGGCTTCTCTTTACCTCTTTTCCATATCCAGTATTAAAAAATTCAAATGGCATAACAAATGCAAGATTTCCGTTGCCCCTAAGTTCGTTCAATGCCTTTAAAAGAAAGACTGATGAAATATTAGAGTAGCCAACAAGCTTTTTTCCTATTTGTTTTTCAATTTTTGGTAATACAGAATGTCTTTTCAAGAAATTCTGAAACCTCATGTAAGGAGGATTGCATATAATCCCATCAAAAGAACCTACATTTGCTTCAAGATAATCACAGTTATTGATTTTTAGATTTGATTTATTTATTTCACTATTAAGATAGCCAATTATTTTTTTATCAATCTCGTACCCGACAAATTGCAACTGTTGACTTGGTTTGGTCTTGAGTACTTCGTCGTAAAATATTCCAAGTCCAAATGAGGGGTCTAAAACGGTTGTTGGGTTATCGTTCAAAACCCACTGAACCATAAGGCGGGCTACTGATGATGGTGTAAAAAATTGTCCATAATCTTTCCTATGGCTAATAGGTGTGTGCTTTATATAGTCAGATTCAAGCATTAATGACATCCCTCATCAATATTTCATTATCAAGATAGCCTTTACCACCCTCGAAGGTCACATAGAATAATAATCTGCCTCTATCCAATTCTTTCATAGCTGCCTTATGTTCCGGCATATCGATCTTCCCTATAACCTCTTTACCTATTTTTACATTAACCTTTATTGTTGTTTTGCCTTGATTTTTTACGTCTCTTTCGATTGAAAAATTATTACCTTCGTTTTCATCGTTAGAAACGAGTTCAAGAATGTCTTGAAAAGAGATTGCATACGCTTTATCGAAAAACACCTGCAAGTAAAAATGCTTGACATTGTATTTTTGAATCCATCTGTTTACAAGCGCAATATCCTCCATCTTTGGGGTAATACTTAAATAGTCTCTCTTGTGAAGTGTTTTTATATTTTCTTTTAATCCCTTCAAAAGATCAGTTAAATCTCTCAGTTCTTGGGTTAGTGACCATGATGGTCGTCGAAAATCCAACTCTTTAAAGGTCTCGTTTGTTGCTCCCAAAATAAGTTTATAAATAGTACTATTCTTTCGTTTAAGTAGATTTCCGAGTTCTCCCTCTAATAAGTTTTTACGAATATCCGTGCAGTTTTTTATTGCTTCTTGTTGTCTTTCATCCATAAAGGCAGTGTATTTGTCGATTAGGAAAGAGCTTGATCTTACTTCTAATGCAACTACTGCCTTTCTAACGTGTTCATCATTTTCGATGTCAACATCTCTATCTGGAAAGTCCGTTAGTTTGAAAATTAAAAGGTCTGGCCTTTTTCCTATTGTATTCAGTTCACTTTGATATTCCATATAAAAATCAGCAAAACCATCATCCCCAGCTACTATTGAATCAGATCGCCCATATTGAACAGCAAAATAGTCAGACGAGAATTCATTAATTGCCCTATATACAACTTTTTCAGCCCAATCGCCTTGTTCCTTATTTGTAAGGAATTCTGAATTTGCCATAGTAGGTGGCCGCCCTGTCATTTGTATTTCTGTATCAATTTCAAGCGGTGATTGTTGAATAAGATTCAGGATATCGTCTTTATACATTTTTGCTCCTTGCTATTTTATTACGCCCAACGCCTCGCATCACCGGCAAAATAAAGGTGCAGAGCGAAGCGGCGCAGCTTTATTTTGTCCGAGTGCATGCGTTTGTTAGCCCTTCTAGGCATTAACTGTGAACTCATTTGCAATAAGCTCTGCTTGTTTCAGCACCGTTTCTGTTGCCAACTTTTGCATATCAGGTGGATACCCATACTGCCTAAGTGTGCGCTTAATTATCACTTTCAGTTTGGCTCGAACGCTTTCTTTTATTGTCCAGTCTATAGAAGCGTTTTGTTTTACACGCTCCGTTAAAACCACAGCCAGTTCTCTTAATTTATCGTGTTGCATCAGCTCTTTAGCACTTTTATTATCGGCAACTGCCGTATAAAAAGCATACTCAAATTCGGTTAACCCAAGTTCGCTAGCTTCATCATCCATGTTAATAATTTCTTTGCTCAACTTAATCAGCTCATCCATGACCTCAGCAGCAGTTAACACTTTATTGTGGTATTTTTTGATGGCATTTTCCAGCATCTCCATCAATGACTTGCTTTTTACCAAATTTTTTCTTGAGCGAGATTTTAATTCATCATTGAGTAACTTCTTCAAGACTTCTAAAGCAACATTCTTATGCTCCATGCCTTTAAGTTCTAACAAAAACTCTTCTGATAGAATGGAAATATCAGGCTTTTTAATCCCTGCCGCATCAAACACATCAACCACTTGCTCAGAAACCAATGCCTTATCTATGACTTGCCTAATGGTGGTTTCTATCTCTTCATCGCTTCGCCCTGTTCCAGTGCTATCAAATTTGACCAGACGCGCCTTTACCGCCTGAAAAAATGCCACCTCATCTTTAATGTCCATTGCCTGATCATGCGGTATTGCAATAGCAAAGGCTTTGGATAAACCATTGACTTCATTGACAAAACGTTTTTTGCCATTTTCCAAGCCTAAAATATGGTCTTCCGCCGCTAAAATGAGCGATAGCTTTTGCGCCGTATCAGCAGAAAAATAATTCTCGTAAGCAAAACCATGAAAAAGCTGAGAAACCACTTCAAGTTTTTCTAGCATTAACTCTACCGCTTGTTTTTGCAGGATAGTGGGGTCGCCTTTGCCACCCGCGTCAGAATAAAAAGAGAGGGCTTTTTTCAAGTCAGAGGCTATTCCCAAATAGTCCACAATCAAGCCACCTGGTTTATCCTTATAAACCCGATTAACCCGTGCAATCGCCTGCATCAGATTATGCCCTTTCATCGGCTTATCAATATAAAGGGTGTGCAAACTCGGTGCGTCAAATCCAGTCAGCCACATATCCCGCACAATCACCAACTTCAAAGGATCATCAGGATGTTTCATCCTGTCTGCCAAGGTCTTTCTTTGTGTTTTGGTCGTGTGATGTTTGGCAATTTCAGGACCATCCGATGAGCTGGAGGTCATCACCACTTTAATCACCCCTTTATCCAAATCATCCGAATGCCAGTCAGGTTTTATTTTGATGATTTGGGCATAGAGTTCAGCAGCAATACGGCGACTCATGGAGACAATCATGCCCTTGCCATCAAACGCTTCTTGGCGTTGGTCAAAATGGCTAACAATATCCTTGGCAATATTTTTGATGCGATTTTCACTGCCAATCAACGCTTCTAGCTGTGTCCACTTGGCTTTGGCTTTTTGTGTTTCAGTCAGATCATCTTGTGCCAGTTCGTCATCCAGCCCTGTATCTAAATTGGCAACCAGTTGTTTGCCTTCTTCGCTTAAATTGACTTTGGCTAAACGGCTTTCATAATAGATACGCACCGTTGCCCCATCTTCAACGGCTTGGGCAATATCATAAACATCAATATAATTGCCAAATACCGCAGGCGTATTGGTGTCGGTACTTTCTATCGGCGTACCCGTAAAGCCAAGATAGGTCGCATTGGGCAAGGCATCGCGCATATACTTAGCAAAGCCATAAACGACTTTTTTACCCACCACATTACCTTGTTCGTCCTTGTCATCAACGGTTTTTGCCTTAAATCCATACTGGGTGCGGTGTGCTTCGTCGGCAATCACCACAATATTTTCCCGAGCCGATAAGGTATCAAACACATTACCCTCATCCGGCTGAAATTTTTGAATGGTGGAAAATATTACCCCACCCGAGGCAACCTGTAATAACTCTTTGAGTTGATCGCGGTTCTCTACCTGTTTGGGTTCCTGGCGTAACAGTTGCGTTGAGGCAGCAAAAGTATCAAACAGCTGATCATCCAGATCGTTGCGATCCGTAATCATTAAAATAGTAGGATTATCCAATGCCAGTACAATCTTACCCGTATAGAAAACCATGGATAAAGACTTGCCACTCCCTTGGGTGTGCCACACCACACCGCCTTTACGGTCGCCTTTGGGCTGGCTTTTTACGCCCGCCACACCATAACTGGCAGGGTCTTCCATTACCTGACTAACAGGCGTTTGCCTGTCTTTATCAGAGAAGCCCAGCGTATGCCCAGTTGCCCGTAAGGTCGATTCCACCGCACGGTTGACCGCATAGTATTGATGGTAGGCCGCCAGTTTTTTTACCGTTTCAATCGTCACCACACCTGTTTTTGGATCTTCGGTTTTAGACTTCTCAAACACAATAAAATGACGAATCAAATCCAGCAGGGTTTCTTTCGCCAGCATCCCTTTAATCAAGGTTTCCAACCGGCTGACCAGATTCGAGGCCTCGATCTTGCCATCAGCCGTTTTCCAGCTCATAAAACGGCTGAGTCCTGCCGACAATGCGCCTGCCTTCGCCTCAAGACCATCGGAAATAATCATCAAGCCGTTATAGGTAAACAGGCTGGGAATGGCTTGTTTATAGGTTTGTAGCTGTTTGAAAGCCGATTTAATCGTGGCGTTTTCATCGGCGGCATTTTTAAGCTCAATCACCACCAACGGCAAGCCATTCACAAACAGCACCACATCAGGGCGTTTATTCACCCCGTTTTCAATCACGGTCAACTGGTTTGCCACCACAAAATCATTGTTTTCTGGGTTAGCAAAATCCACCAGCCACACCAGATCACCTCTTTGGTTGCCATCTTTTTGATAACTCACTTTTACCCCTTCGGTGAGTAGTCGATGGAAGCGCTCGTTATTGCTGAGTAATTCAGGGGAGTGAATGCGGGAGATCTCTTTGATAGCTTCCTGCCGCGCTTCAAGGGGAATGGTCGGGTTGATTCTGTCAACCGCATCCGACAAACGAGAAGATAATAAAACATCATCAAAATCATTGCGTAGTGGATTGTCGCTATCAGGGGCAATATCAGGGGCGTAAATGTATTCGTAGCCCTGCTTTTCCAGCAATTCAATACAAAAGGTTTCAATGGTGTTTTCGGTGATTCGGGTCATATAGAATGCTTCCTGTATTTTTGTTTGGGGCTACGAGGGCTATCAGGATATTGCATCTCAATGGAGTGCTGCTTCAAAGCAGGTTCAAGATAATTCTTTCTGAATGTTGGCTTATGGGACAAGCCTAATAACTGCATGATTTCCGCTGCACTTAACCAGTCATCTGGCAATACAGTAAGCATTTTTTTTACTTGGTCGCTTACTTGGTCGCTTACTTGGTCGCTGATCGGTAACGAGGAGATGGCAGCCAAAATAGTTTGACACATGTAAACGATAAATAGCGTACTTTCACCCGCTGCCCCTGATTGCTCCAGTGCCTTGTAATAATCTTGCTGTTTGCTTTTAATCATATTTTCAACGGGAATAAGGGAAAACACGGCGTTCCAGTGATTTAGCATCAGATACTGCCAAAAACGCCCCATGCGACCATTGCCGTCTTCAAACGGATGAATAAATTCAAACTCATAATGAAACACGCTGCTGCTGATTAACGGGTGCGTTGTGGTGGTGTTTAGCCAGTCAAACAATTCAGCCATCAAGCCGGAAACCTGATTGGCAGGGGGGGCGATATGACCCACCCCTTCTGCACCATAAACACCGACTGCCTTATGACGATACTGCCCCGCACGGTTGAGTAAATCTCCCATCAGCAACCGATGGGCTTGTAATAAGTGTTCCTGATTTTGGTAATTGAAGCTATCCGCCTGTTGGTACAATAAAATAGCCCCCTGAGCCTCGCTGATTTCTCGCATCGGTGCCAGTACCGTTTTACCTTCCAATACAGCGGTAATCTGTTGTTCATTCAGCGTATTGCCCTCAATCTGCAACGTGCCGGTAATGGTCTTAATCTGGCTGATTTTTCGCAGTTGAATAGCTTGGGGGCTATGTTGTAAATGATCCAATCGGCCTAAAGCATGAGAGACCTTGGCAAGCAAATCGATGATTTCATCTGTCAGGGTAAAGGGTGGGCGGTAACTCATAGTGCCTCTGCGGATAGATTGACCCGTATTTCACCGCTCATGAGTTTGGGGAGGAGTGTGTCGCGGAGGGATTCGAGGGTACGGATTTGTCGGCAATTCTTTATTACCTTGTCATTAATTGGTTTAACCTCAGACTCAAACTTGCTCACCAAATCTTCAGGTGGTATTACGACTTCCATTTTCTGAAAATCTCCCTTGCTGATAGAGCCAAACACTGTTCCCTCATCGTTGAATTTCTTTATTTCTTCCATCAAAGATTCAAGTTTAAAGTATGTATATGTATAAAATTCGTGATTATCTTTATACCGAAATGCTGCCACACCCCGACCAATACAGCATTCTTGTTCTGCCATATTTTGAGCACCTACAGGAGCTCTTACGCTGATAAGCGTATCAAAGGGTTTAGCTAGTCTTTTTTGTTCGGTTGTAAAAATTCGCTCAGTTGGAAAACGAAAACCAAAATCAGCATTACCTTGAAACATAGGTATTCCAATACCTGCTTCATTAAATGAACCCCCTGGTGGAGATTGCCCCATTGTGAAGTCAAACTCTTCAGAAAGCACTCCTTCCTCCCAATCCTCCCCAGCCTCTTCCACAAACCACTGCCGAAACAGCGTTTCAGCCATTTGTTCAAGGGTTTTGTTCTGGCGGTGGAGTAGGTCGATTTTGTCGTCTAAACTGCTTAGTACCTCAGCTATGGCTTTTTGTTCGGGGAGGGGTGGGAGAGTAATGTATGCATTACTTAAGTCAGTAATAGTAATTTGAGATTGTGCTGAACCACTATCTAAATACCTTAATGTTTCGATATTGTAGTAATAATAGATAAATTTGCTATTTACAGTTTCTTTATCGAAATCCATTTTCAGGGAAAGGTTTGTTAGGTAACATTTTTCTTTTACTATTTTCACATCACCTGTTCCACCAACTCCTCTCGCTACAACAATCAGATCATTTTTACTACAGTTGAATTCGGGGTAAAAATATTGGTACTTGTATCCAGAAAAAGTTGGGTAAATACCGGTATTCAATGCTTCTTTTTTTGGCATTTTTCCATATGAAAAAGTACCAACGTCTCCCAAACGATATTCCAACCACTCACTCATCCCCAACCTCCAATCTCAATTCTGCTTCCTCAATCGCTTTATGCAACTTCGCTTGCAATACTTCTTTTGATGGCAGCTTCAACCAGTATTCCGAGATATGAATATCATCCTGTTCCAGTTCCATCAGTTCGACCACTTCCTGATCTTTGCTGCTGCATAATAAAATCGCAATCGGTGGGTTTTCGTCAGCTTGTTGTTCGTGTTTTGCCAGCCATTTGAGATACAGCTCAACTTGCCCTTTGTATTCGGGCTTAAATTCACCGAGCTTGAGTTCAATCAACACCAAACGCTTTAAGCTGCGGTGATAGAACAGTAAGTCCAGATAATAGTCATTGCCACCGATTTGCAGGCGTTTTTGCCGCGCCATAAAAGCAAAGTCACTGCCGAGTTCCAGTATGAACTGTTCCAGTTTATGCAAAATGGCATTTTCTAAATCTTTTTCGCTGAAGTTGTCCTGTAGATCGAGAAAATCGAGTAGGTAAGGGTCTTTTAAATGCAGCTAAAGGGATTGTTGTTGCTCATTACCCAAGTTTGCCAATGCTTGCCGGATGACTTGTTCGGGCTGTTTGGCAATGGCACTGCGTTCAAATAACATGCCGTCCATGCGTTGTCGCAGGGTGCGGACTGACCAGCCCTCATGGCTGCTCATCTGGGTGTAAAATTCACGTTGAATACCGTTGTCGAGTTTGATTAGCTCAACAAAATGAGACCAGCTCAATTGTTGTGACAGTGTCGCAACAATCTTTTCATCATCGAATGACAGATAAAATTTCACCATGCGGGTCAAGGATGAGTAAGTAAAGCCTTTGCCAAACTCTCCAGTTAATTGCTGAGCGAGTTGTTTCATGGTTTGCTTACCGTATTCTGCACGGTTATCGTCCAAAACCTGCGTTTGAATCTGTTTACCAATCTGCCAATAAGTAACGGTCAATATCTGATTGACCTGCCTAACAACCGTTGATTTTGCATTAGTAATCAGTTGCCTGAGCTCTGCATACAACTTTTGGTATTCAGCAGGGGGTTGTATTGGGGGGTGTTCTTTTTTCTTAGCCATCAACTTTCACCTTCGCCAGATTCTCCAAAATCCGCTGATTGAGTTCGGCTTCTTCTTTTAACTGTCCTTCAAACTCGGCTTTTAAACTGGCAAACCGTTCGGCAAAATCAAAATCATCCTCTTCCTCTGCCAAGCCCACATACCGCCCTGGGGTCAGCACATAATCCAGCTCTTTGACTCGTTCAATGGGTGCGGCATGACAAAAGCCTTTGACATCCTCATAATCACCTTCAGGATTGCGCCAGTTGTGATAAGTGCCTGCAATGGTTTGTATATCCTCAGCAGACAGCTCACGGGTTCGGCGGTTGATTAAATGCCCCCTATTGCGGGCATCAATAAACAGAATTTCATGGGTGCGATTACGAAACTTGCCATTGGCACGGTTACGGCTCAAAAACCACAGTGAGGCGGGGATTTGGGTATTTAAAAACAGTTTGGCAGGCAGGTTGACAATGCAATCGATCAATCCCGCTTCAACCAAGGCGGCTCGTATATCACCTTCGCCCGATGTTTTGGAGGTCAACGCCCCTTTTGCCAACACAAAGCCTGCTTGTCCACTAGGGGCAAGGTGGTAGATAAAGTGCTGTATCCATGCGTAGTTGGCATTGCCTGTAGGCGGTGTGCCGTATTGCCAGCGCCCATCTTTACGCAGTAGATCGCCGCTCCAGTCGCTGACATTAAACGGAGGATTGGCGATAATGTAATCGGCTTTCAGGTCTTTATGGGCATCATTTAAAAATGAGCCTTCGTTATTCCATTTGACTTGTGAGCTATCAATACCCCGAATGGCCAAATTCATTTTTGCTAGTCGCCAAGTGGTCTGGTTGCTCTCCTGCCCGTAAATGGAAATATCGTTTATTTTGCCTCGATGTTCGGATACAAATTCTTCTGACTGCACAAACATCCCGCCTGAACCACAGCAAGGGTCAAGCACCCGCCCTTGATAGGGTTCGAGCATTTCCACCAATAATTCAACGACACTTCTCGGTGTATAGAATTGCCCACCTTTTTTACCTTCTGCCAAGGCAAATTCGCCAAGGAAATATTCAAACACATGCCCCAACACATCGGCACTGCGAGACTTGGCATCCCCCAAGGCAATATTGCCAATCAGGTCGATAAGCTCACCTAAACTGGTCGGATCAAGATTCTGTCTGGCGTAGACTTTTGGAAGCACGCCTTTTAATGAGGTATTTTCCTTTTCGATAGCATCCATTGCCTCATCAACGGTTTTGCCAATCGTCGGTTGTTTTGCATGGGCTTGCAGATGTGACCAGCGAGCATCTGCTGGTACAAAAAATACATTCTCGGCTTTGTATTCATCCTTGTCTTCGGGGTCAGCCCCAGCAAATTCGCCTTCACCTGCTTGTAATTGAGCGTATAGCTCCTCAAAGGCATCAGAAATATATTTAAGAAAAATCAAACCCAAGACAACATGTTTATACTCAGCCGCATCAATGTTTTTGCGCAACTTGTCAGCCGATTTCCAAAGCTGTTTTTCCAGTGATTCTTCTGGTACTTCTTTCTTCTTTACCATTCTGTCTCCATTGGTTTTTTTACTACTGGCAGGTGGTTGTTTTAAGGGGCTAACGCTTGCCATCAGCCGACGCTGGAGCGTAGCGGAAGCGGTCGGGTGGATGGCTAAGTTAGGATAAATTAGTTAATAGACTTCATCATGTGAACCTATTGCTTCCAACAAGATTGCTTCATCTTCATCATGCTGAACAAACTCAAAAATGATTCTCAAATCATAAGCAACACTACAAGCCCATGAACCTTCAAAATTCCCTTTCAGCTTGTGTGTTTTCAATGATGGATGAAAAGCATCTTCAGAAAGCAATTCCAGCGTTGTTTGAATATCCACTGCTAAATTTGGATTCTTCTTTAATACGCGCTTTGCAGTTCGTACAAATGCAGTAGATTTTATCAACAGCCTGTTCATGACAAAATTGAATTCATTATATCCTGTGGTGTTTCAGGAGATAATTTGCCTTGTTGGTACTCTTTACGAGCAGATGATATAAGTGAAGAAATTTCTTGACGGCGATACTCTGCTATACGATGACGAACAACATCAATTAAAGATTCTTGTTCATCAAGTGATAGGTGATCGACCGCATCCAATACTTCACTAAACGAAGTTGCCTTAGCCATTTTAGATTCCTTAAAATTAAGTTTTTGCCTTTGTAATAAATAAATAGGGTCAGAGTAGAATTAAACCTTAATTCGGCCTCATTCCCCCCTACACATTCCATTCCACCAAGTATATCAACCCCGCATCCCATGTCCAGCCTAAATCCACAGCAAGTTACCCAACCTCCACCTAAACCTTAAAAAACTGTCACTCCCTCCGCCCTCGGCTGCCACTTCTGCCAGCTACCAGTAAACACCGTAGCGCAGTTGTAAGCATCTTGCAGGTAAGCCTGCCGCTTTTCACGGCTAGCACCGGTTTGGGCGATGAGGGTCTCCCGCAGCGGGTGGTGGGAGCTAATCAGGTACTCGTTACGGGTGTGGAGCCGTTCCAGCAGCGGTAGCGCGGGGATTTGGTCAAATTTGTCTTGTGCGCCGCGATTGCAGTCGGTACAGGCCAGCACTAAGTTGGCCACGCCATCAATCGGCTTGCCGTCGTCGCACTGTTTCAGTTTGTGGGGGAAGAAGTGATCGACATCGGCGGGAATGGCGGCGGTTTATGCTGAATATTGTGGTGATGCGGGGTATTTTGCGGCTGAGAGGGAGGCTCGGGCGGCTAAATTGGGGGGTTGGGCGGTTGAAGGGGGGGCAGCAGCGGCCTTGGGAGTGGCGGAAGGGGGAGTAAGTGAGCGGTTGGGTAGGGCTAAAAAAGCGTCAGCCCTTTTTGATTAGTATTCATGACCCCAATTATTCACCCCAATTATTCTGTTTTTTCTGTTGCAGCCGTAACAGTAGCTGCTGTAGCGCTTCGGAGCTGAGGTGTTCGGCTATTTCATCCGGCGAGTAGCGCTGTAATACTTCATCCGGCGAGTAGCGCTGTAATACTTCGTCCGCTGATAGCAGGTTAAGGTGGTCAGCGACAAACTCTTTGGTAAATTGCTCTAAGGTATAGGCCATGTCGGGTTCCTCTTCACTGTATATCTCTAGTAGTTGCTGTACTACGCCATAGATGATCTCATTGGGGTGTTGCCGGTAGCGTTGGCTCGCCTGGCGTACCCGTTCGATTTGGTGGCTAAATAGGTGCCACAGATCATTACGAGGGGCAGTGTCAATTTGGCTTAAAACGATAAGTTGTATCGTATCACTGCCCCACTGGAGTTGGTAGATGCCGGTTTTATGATCGGCGGTCAGGTAGTTGGCCAGTTTTTGTGGATAGTGGTGGCTAACAGCATAGAGTCCGAAGTCGCTTTGTGGTGGCCGTTTGCCCGCTTCGCTCAGCTGTTTACGATAGCTGACATAGTAACCTATCAGCTCTTTAATTGACCAGTCGGTGAGTGATTCGTGGTGCGATTTAAAGGTCATCAGGTTGTAACGCTGTAGCTGTGTCAGGCCATCGGGCAGGGTGGCAGCTCCGGGCCAGTCGCTCGCTTCAGTCTGTTCGATCACGACGACATCGAGAAATTGCGGCACTTTGGCCACATCAACTTCTACTTCTACCCGGTACGGGCTGTCGTGACATTGTTGTTGTACCATCAGGCCAAAGAGCCGGTGCCATTGGCGGCGGCGTTGTGGGGTGAGTGGGTGTGAGGTGTAGTGCTGCATCCGGAAATTGTAGCGTTAAGTTTGTGGGGGTGGCAAGGATGCCGGCATGCTTCTCTACGATTTCTTTTGCGCATAACAAGTTATTAAACAGATCCGTATAACTTCGCACCAGAGCCGCCTATTTCCTCTTCCTGACAGCCCAAACCGCGATTTTCTAACGGTATAACTCCGGATTTTGCAAGACCACCAGACACCGCTGATCATTCACAATGCTTTGACTATCTACCAAAAATATCAGCCCTACCCAATCAGTGATTCATGTGACTCTGACACCGTCTATCGTGGCGGCTTAACAAGCGAGCGGCCATTGACCTGTTGAGGTTCAGGTTTTTCAAAAACCCGCTATGGTGCGGGCTTCATTTAGAGTGGCGAATGTCGCCGAATTTTGATTTGGTCGGGGCGAGAGGATTTGAACCTCCGACCCCCACAACCCCATTGTGGTGCGCTACCAGGCTGCGCTACGCCCCGACTGAGCGCAGCATTATACATGAAGTGCGGCAAAATGGGAGCCCTTTGTTGCGCCTATTTTTAGCGCTGTCACTGAGAGATAGTTCACAAAATGGCTCAATAGCTGTTGAAAATGGCAGATAGTGATAATACCTTAGTAAATAAGTTGGTTATTAACTGCGAATAGACTAATGGAGGTACAAGATGGCCAATCAATTGATTAACGGTTTCCCTCATGATGGTGTCGTCACGATTAATCGGGTGGTACTGAAGCCAGAGTACACGATGGATGATCTGCAAGAGCGAGTCGCTATGCTGTGTGAAAATGTGAAAACTTACCACTCTACCAGCGGATTTATCGGCGGCTTTGTCTCTTTAAATACCGGCATGATCTCTAATGAGGGATCAACGATAGGTCAACCGATCGCCTCATCTGATAGGGGTCGCGAGGCGCTGATTATCACCTTTTGGCGCTCATTTGAGGAGCATGAGGCCTCCCACCGCTCAGATAGCTTTCAGCCGCTGTTCAAAGAGGTGTTGGCGCTGTGCGAAAATGGCAATGAGGAGATCGCCTATGAGGTGCTCTGGTCAGGCGCTGCCTACTCACCTGAGGAGGCGGAGCAGGCTCAGCTTGCTAAGGAGCGATTTGCGCCGATGGCGATAGCCGCCTGATCCCCATCACTCTCTTCTGCTATAATCGCAACCCGCCGTTAAAGGCGGGTTTTTTTTGTATTGCAAAGGGGGGCATTGTGGGTCTGTTGCTAAAAACGGCGCTATGGGGGCTGTTGCTGCCTATGTTGGCGCTAGCTGAGGAGGGAGAGACGGAAGTGGTCGAGCCGTTGCCGCTTAATCTCCATCTGCAGGAGCAGTACACTGAAGATCTGCCCGCTCTGCTACAGCGGCGCTATATTCGGGTCTTAACAACGGTAAATCGGACTAATTTCTATCTCTCGGAGGGGGAGCTAGCCGGGTTCGAGTATTCGCTGCTGCGCGACTATCAGGACTATCTTAATCAGCACCACCACCAAAAGGGGTTAAAGATGGTGCTGGAGTTTATTCCGGTCTCACGCGAGGAGCTGTTGCCGAAGCTGGTAGCGGGGTATGGCGATATTGCCGCCGCCGGCTTAACGATTACGCCGGAGAGATTAGCCGAGGTCGATTTTACCATCCCCTATTTAAGGGAGATCGATGAGGTGGTTGTGACCCATCACCAGATCACCCCACCGCAGTCACTGCAAGATTTGGCAGGAGTGCCGGTGATGGTTCGTCCGAGTAGCAGTTACTTCGCCTCGTTGCAGCAGCTAAATCAGACTTTGCGCCAACAAAAACTAGCGCCGGTGCAGATTCTGCCTGCCGGTGAGGAGATGGAGACTGAGCAGATTTTAGAGCTGGTCAATAGTGGCAGCCTCGCCTATACCGTCGCCGATAGCCATTTAGCCTCTATTTGGGCGAAGATACTGCCCAATATTGTGATCCATCCCCAGCTTGTGTTGCGTGAGGGGGGCGAGATCGCTTGGATGGTGCGTCAACAGAGTCCAGAGTTGTTACAGAGTCTGAACCGCTTTCTCCAGACCCGTAAAAAAGGGGCGCTGCACGGCAACCTCTACTTTAAGCAGTACTACCAAAATAGTAAAAATCTGCAAGATCCGACCGATGTCGAGACTTGGCAGAAGATTGCCGACTATAAGGCGGTGATGAAGCACTACGCCGCCGAGTATGGTATCGACTGGTTACTGATTTTAGCTCAAGCCTTTCAGGAGTCGCGCCTAAACCACGAGACTGTGAGCCCGGCCGGTGCGGTAGGGGTGATGCAACTGCTCCCCTCGACCGCAGCTGATAGACGAATTGCGATTGACGATATCTCATCGGTAGAGGCCAATATTCACGCTGGCGTGAAGTATCTGGCGCTGCTGCGCGATAACTACTTTAGTGATGAGGCTATTCGACCGCGAGATCAGATTCGACTGGCCCTCGCTGCCTATAACGCCGGGCCGGCGAAAATAAATCGTCTGCGCAAGGAGGCGGAGAAGATGGGGCTAAACCCGAACCGCTGGTTTCGCCATGTCGAGTTTGCAGCACTAAAACATATTGGCCAAGAGACTGTGGCCTATGTGAGTAATATTAACCGCTACTATGTACTCTATCAGGCGCTCTATCTAGGGGATGATGAGTCGTAAAGGAGTTTGAAATGGGCACACTGTCATCACTGTTAATCTATATGATTTTGGGGGGAGTCGCCGGTTGGCTCGCCAGTCGAATGATGAAAAAGCGCGGTTATGCGCCGTGGCAATATATTCTAATTGGGATGGTGGGGGCGGTCATCGGTGGCATTATCTTTAAAATTATCGGCTTTATTGTCGGTGGTATTGTCGGCTCGCTGGTGATTGCTGTCATCGGATCGATGGTGCTGATCTTTTTAGTCGATAAACTAAAGTCGAACTAGCCGTTGCAGTTTACCCGTCAACAGGCCGAGGTGATCCACCACGGCCAGGGCCATGCGAAGGTGGTGGCGGTTGCCGGTTCCGGTAAGACGGCTACCCTGTTAGGGCACCTTTGTCACACGCTAAAACAGGGGGTCTCGCCCCACCATATTTTGGTGGTGATGTTTAATGTCGATGCCCGTAACGCCTTCTTGCAGCGGCTACAGCAGCGATTGGGGCCGATGGCTCTTCTGCCCGATGTGCGTACTTTTAATAGTATGGGCGAGCGTTTGACTCGTTGGTTGGAGCGCTCTGGCTCTCTGCCGCAGCGGCGGTTGGAGACCGATAGCTATCTTCTGGAGCGGATAGCGCGTGAGGCGTTGATAGCCCACTACGGCAATAAAAGCAGCGAGGTGTGGGATAAGGAGGTAATGGACGCCTTTTTGAACTATATTCTGCTGGCTAAATCGACACTAAAATCGGCGGCTAAGGTGTGTGAGTCCTATCAGTTTGATGAGGGGTTTGCCGTCGCTTTTGATCACTTCGAGTCGCTGCGCCAGCAACAGCAGATCCGCACCTATACCGATCAGATTTGGGAGCCGGTGAAGCTAATCATGGCCGATGAGGCGCTACAGCAGCAGGTGGCTAATCGCATGGAGGTGGTATTGGTGGATGAGTTTCAGGATGTGAATGAGATTCAGATTGCCCTGATTCGGCTGATTGTGGGGCAGCGGGCGCGGCTGGTTGTGGTCGGGGATGTGGATCAGTGTATCTATGAGTGGCGCGGCTCTCGGCCTAGGTTTCTGCTGCGGGAGTTTCAGGCGAGCTATCCTGACGCGAAGAGTTATCGTCTCGATACCACCTTTCGTTATGGTCATACGCTGTCGCTGCTAGCGAACCATGCCATTAGCCATAATCAAGAGCGGGAGCCGACCTTCTCCCTCTCTCCGCCTGAGAGTCGTGATATTACGCTACAGCTCCATCCGCAGCAGGGCGATTCGGCAGCTCTTATCGAGATTGTGCAGCGCTGGAGCGAGAGTCGTCCTTTAGAGCAGATGGCGGTACTCTACCGTTTTGGAGCGATGGCGGTGGTCGATACCCTCAATTTGATGGCCGCTGGGATCCCCCTACGGCTGCGACGAATCCCCTCGGTCTTCTCCTTCGGGGTGCTGAACAGTCTGTTGGCGGTGTTGCAGTTAGTAACCGGACGGCTACTCCAGAAAGGTCAGGAGGAGCAGCTACTGCAGCTACTCACCCAGCCGGCGGTGACGATAGATCGTCGTCGGTTGCAGCATCAGATCAATTTGGCGTGTCGTGAGGGCAATTTTGAACAGCTATGGCCCCTAGTTGACGAGGTGCGCCACCCGTTTGCGCGGGAGAAGTTTTTGCAGCGGCTGCTCTGGCTGCAACAGCAGAGTCGAGTGGTGAATGGCGCGGAGCAGTCGGCGGCGACGCTACTACGACACTATCTGCAGCAGAACGATATTCTAGCTGCCATGACTAAACTCGCCACCACAGCGACGGTGGCCGAGGAGCGTTTGACCGCTGTTGAACAGTTTATTCAGTTTATTGCCGTGCGCCAGCTCACTGTTGAGGCTGCGGTGGTGCTGTTTCAACAACTGCAGCAGCAGCTATCACAACAGTCACAGGGGTTGTTGTTAACGACTATTCACCAAAGTAAGGGGCTAGAGTGGCCCTGTCTGGTACTACCGCAGCTAAAGCAGGGGGTGTTTCCCCGCGCACAGTGCAATATTGAGGAGGAGCGGCGGCTCTGGTATGTCGCGATCACTCGCTGTCAGGAGCAGCTCCATCTGATTGCGCCACACGATCCGGTACTGTGGCAAGCCTTTGAGCAGCAGCAGGAGGTCAATAGTCGCGACTATATTGCTAGTCGGTTTATTTATGAGTCGCAACCGGGGCTCTCGGTGCGGGTAGGCGAGGCAATTCAGCGGCGGCAGTGGCAGCGTCTTGCCGAGATCGGGGCCGTAAGGGGGCCGGAGGTGGTTAACCACTATCTGCGTCAGGTGGTGGACGATCCTAAACCGCCGCAGTTAGTACGGGCTAGAGGTTCTCGTTAAAAAAGGCGCCCGAAGGCGCCTTGTTAGGGGAGAGGGAGTTATTGGTGGCGACCCTGAGTAAACTCTGGGTAGGCCTCCATGCCGCACTCGCCGACATCGACACCTTCGTACTCCTCCTCTTCGGAGACGCGGATCCCCATCACCATCTTAATGGCAAACCAGGTGATAAAGCTGACCCCAAACACCCAGACAAAGATAGTGGCGGCACCGACCAGCTGGCCGATAAAGCTAGCCCCCTCATTGGTTAACGGTACAGCGAGTAGCCCCCAGAGCCCCACCACACCGTGAACCGAAATAGCACCGACCGGATCATCGATTCTCATCTTATCGAGCGTAATAATCGAGAAGACCACAATCAGACCGCCAACGGCACCAATGAGGGTGGCAGTTAATGGCGTGGGGGTGGAGGGCTCGGCTGTAATGGCGACCAGACCCGCTAGGGCACCGTTAAGCGCCATGGTCAGATCGGCCTTGCCAAAGAGCATTCTGGCTGTGAGCAGGGAAACAATCAGACCACCGGCAGCGGCGGCGTTAGTATTTAAGAAGACCATGGCAACAGCGTTAGCACTCGCCGCATCGCCTAACTTCAGTACCGAACCGCCATTAAAGCCGAACCAACCCATCCAGAGGATAAAGGTACCGAGTGTGGCTAGTGGCAGATTAGCGCCGGGAATGGCACGAATCGACCCATCTGCGCTATATTTGCCTTTACGAGCACCTAGCAGCAGCACACCGGCAAGGGCGGCTGCGGCACCGGCCATGTGGACAATACCGGAGCCGGCGAAGTCGGAGAAGCCAAAGTCGTCACCGAGTGAGAAGAGGCCGAAGACGGCGTTGCCCCCCCAAGTCCAAGAGCCCTCCATCGGGTAGATAAAGGCGGTCATCACCACTGCAAAGAGCAAAAATGCCCACAGCTTCATCCGCTCGGCCACGGCCCCAGAGACGATAGACATCGCGGTGGCGACAAAAACGACCTGAAAGAAGAAGTCGGAGGCGTTAGCATAGACTGAACTGCCGCCAAAACCGGCCTCTGCCGACTCTTTAATGACCGCCGCGGTTAGCCCATCGGCTGTTGCCGCGCCATCAAGGGCGATGTTGTGCAAAAACAGGCCGCCGCCATACATAATGTCGTAACCGACGACCATATAAGCGGTACAGGCGATGGCGAACAGCGCCACATTTTTGGTTAAAATTTCGGCGGTATTTTTGGCGCGTACTAGGCCTGCCTCAAGCATGGCAAAACCGGCGGCCATCCACATAACTAGCGCTCCCATCACCAGAAAATAGAAGGTGTCGATAGCGTACTGAAGTTCAAAAATTTGATTCTCTACCATTGGGTTATCCTCTCTTACCGTTAGATGGCGTCTTTACCGGTTTCACCGGTACGGATGCGAATGACCTGCTCTAGCGGGGTGACAAAAATTTTGCCATCACCGATTTTGCCGGTATTGGCGGCGTTGCGAATCGCTTCGACGACCTGATCGACTAGCTCAGCCGTGACCGCTGCCTCAATTTTGACTTTGGGAAGAAAGTCAACCACATATTCGGCACCGCGATAGAGCTCTGTATGCCCCTTTTGGCGCCCGAAACCTTTAACTTCGACGACAGTAATACCCTGCACACCGATTTCGGATAGTGCCTCACGCACATCATCGATTTTGAAGGGTTTAATAATTGCTGTAATCAGTTTCATCTATAGTCCTCCGAATGAGATTGCACTCCATTGTAGAGTGATTGGGGTGTCGGTAACCGAGTTATTCAGGGTAACCAACCGCTTGGAAAAAATAGCCACTCCGACCTTGGAGGTGACCACTATTGCCTCTAAAGCAACTTGTATGCCATGAATAAAGTTGTTTTATAACAACGGCTTGGATTGGCCGCAATGGTAGAGCGCACCATTATAGCGCATTCACTGCTTTAGATTGTGGTGCAAGGGGGGAGGCGAGGGGGAGAGTGAGATAACTGCCCGCGATAGCGACTCTTTTTTGCACCATAATAGTGCAGTGCCTCACGGTCAGTTTAGTGCTCTGTGGGCTTATCGTTGTAGTCGCACAGCGGCGCAATTAAACAGTGACCGCATCGAGGTTGACGAGCGGTGCAGGTGTAACGACCGTGCAGAATCAGCCAGTGGTGGGCGTGCTGTCTAAACTGTGCCGGAACCGATTTGAGGAGCCGCCTCTCGACCTCAATGACCGTCTCTCCCGGAGCCAGACCGGTACGGTTAGAGACTCGGAAGATGTGGGTATCGACCGCAATGGTCGGCTGTCCAAAAGCGGTATTTAGAACCACGCTGGCCGTTTTGCGCCCGACACCCGGTAGCGCCTCCAGTGCTTCACGGTGGTTCGGGACTTCACCTTGGTGGCGCTCTAACAGCAAGCGACAAGTCTTGAGGATATTGGCCGCTTTGGTGTTAAAAAGGCCGATGCTCTTGATCTGCTCTTTTAGCCCCGCCTCCCCCAAATCGAGTAGCGCCTGTGGGGTGTTGGCGATCTGAAACAGGCTGGCTGTCGCTCGGTTAACACTGACATCGGTCGCTTGGGCAGAGAGAATCACCGCAATGAGCAACTCGAATGGGGAGCGGTAGTTAAGCTCGGTGGTGGGGTTAGGGGTCTGCTGCTGCAGCAGGGTAAATATCTGCCGCCGTTTGTCGCGGTTCATTAGCTAATTGGCAAACTGCTGCTGTAGGTAGTCGATAATGGCATCGGACTCATAGAGCCACCTCGTCTCGCCGTTATCCTCTTCAATTCGCAGACAGGGGGTCTGCCACTTACCGCCGCCCTGAATCAGCTCCTGTCGATACTGTTCACTCTCATTGGCGTTGCGTTGTTCGATCTTGAGATTAAGCCGGTGGATGGTGCGACGAACCTTAATGCAGAAGGGGCAGAGCTGAAATTGGTAGAGGGTTAAGCGGTGGGTGCGGGTATCAATCTGCTGCTGCTCGCCCTCGCTGCGAGTTATTGGGGTAGGGAGGGTCACCTTTTCGTAGAGAGACATGAGCGGTTTAAGAATAAGACGGATAGAGCGCATGGCCAAAACTCCTGTTTTTAGAGAGGCGGCTATTCTTACCGACTCTTTGGGTGTGGGTCAAGGTGATTGTCTAGCGCCGCTTAAGTCGCTATAATCGCCCGCTTCGCTATCGAACGGGTTGATAGCGTCTCTCCTTGCTCCGGTTGCGGGGCTGTTGAAACCGAAAGGGGTAACTATGCAACATTATGAAATTGTCTTTTTGGTCCATCCGGATCAGAGTGAGCAGGTGCCGGCGATGCTAGAGCGCTATCGCGGCATGATTGAGAAAGAGGGGGGCGAGATCCATCGCCAAGAGGATTGGGGACGGCGTCAACTCGCCTATCCGATCAAAAAAGTCCATAAAGCTCACTACATTCTGTTAAATGTCGAGTGCTCAATTGAGACGATGAAGGAGCTCGAAGCGAGCTTTCGTTTTAATGATGCCATCATTCGTAACATGATCCTCAAAATGAAGCAGGCGGTCACCGAGCCCTCCTTTATTCTGAAGCAGGGGGACGAGGAGGAGCCGCGCCGCTCCAATAACGATCTCGATAGTCGGGATGAGGAGGATGAGGACGAGTAGCCGCTTTAGCGCTACCGACCTTGTTCGACCAATATTTAGTGATAATTTAAGAGGATTTTATTTATGGCTCGTTTCTTTCGCCGCCGCAAGTTTTGCCGCTTCACCGCCGATGGGGTTACCGAAATCGACTACAAAGATTTGAATACCCTGCGTAACTATATTACCGAATCGGGCAAAATTGTTCCGAGTCGGATTACCGGCACTAAGGCTAAATATCAGCGCCAGCTCGCTACCGCCATTAAGCGGGCTCGTTTTCTCGCCCTGCTGCCCTACTCGGACGCGCACGAGTAGTCTATCCGTTATCTCGCCGACCAGCCTAGTCTTAAAAATTTAAGATCGTAGATAGATGAAGTTTCTCGCTGACTATACCCTAAAAGGGAGCGCTCAAGCGATTCTGGTGACCTGTGTTACCGGGATGCTGTCGCTGCTGTTTCTGCCGTTGAGCTACTTTAGTAGTGCCGCCCTCAGTCTGGTCACGCTGCGACAGGGGGTGCGTGGTGGTGTGATGGTTATGGTGGGGGCGACGGTGGCGATGGCGCTGCTGTCGCAGCTAACGCTAGGTAGCCTCACCCCAGCGCTACTCTATCTACTGCTGCTCTGGTTTCCGGTCTGGTGGCTCGCCTACCGTCTGCGACTGCGACCAGGGCAGTCACCGCTGCTACTGCACGCGCTAGGCATGGGGGGGCTGTTTCTGCTGCTGCTCCACGGAGCGATGGCAGGTGAGCCCTCTCTCTGGTGGCAGCAGACGCTGTTGCCGATACTGCATGAGCTCTTAGCTCAGATCGCGACAGCTGAGATAGATCTGGCGCAACTGGAGCAGGGGGTGGCGCTACTAGCGCCCTTTATGAATGCGCTTTTGGTGGTGACGCTCTTAATGCACATCGTCGGTGGCGTGATGCTGGGGCGCTGGTGGCAGTCGCTGCTGTTTAACCCCGGGGGGTTCGGTGCCGAATTTCGGGCGATTACCCTCGGTAGGGGCGTGGCGGGTATGACCGCTGGGGTGGTGCTAGTGGCCTTGGTGAGTGGCTCGGAGCTACTACAGAGTCTGCTGATGATGGCAGCAGTGGTATTTGCCACCCAAGGGCTGGCTGTGGTGCACGCCTTAGTGAGACAGCATGGCGCGAGTCGCTGGTGGTTGGTGGGACTCTATCTGCTGCTTCTGTTAGCGATGCCGCAGATAGTGCTACTGCTAGCGTTGGCTGGGTTGGTGGATAACTGGTTCGATTTTAGAAAATTTTGGCAGGGGCCAAACTCGGATTCCCCGTAGCTACTGCCGCTAAATAGTATATTTTTTTGAGGTATATCATGGAGATTATTCTTCTACAGAAGATTCGTAATTTGGGCGCTCTAGGTGAGCAGGTGAGAGTTAAACCGGGCTATGCGCGTAATTTTCTTATCCCTTCGGGTAGGGCGATTATGGCGACTAAGGCCAATATTGAGAAGTTTCAGGCGCGTCGCGCTGAGTTAGAGAAGCGAGCGGCCGATGAGCAGGCGGCAGCCCAGTCGTTAGCCGATAAGGTGGCCTCCCTCGGGAGTGTCTCTATCGCGGTACGCGCCGGTGGCGAGGGTAAGCTATTCGGTTCGGTCTCGGCGAACGATGTTGCCGAAGCGGTGCAGCGTGCCGGCATTGAGATCGATAGACGCCAAGTCCGGATGCCGGCGGGGGAGAATAGTCTGCGCTCTCTTGGCGAGCATGAGGTCATTCTCCATCTGCATGGCGATATCGATCAGCCATTAACGGTAGCTGTTGTGCCCGAGTAGCGCTCGAAACCCTAGTGTCACACCAGGCCGCCATGTTGCGGCCTGCGCTGTTTTGAGCCTAACGATTTTGCAGCAAGGCATACTATTCGACTATGGCAAAGAAAAAAACTTCGACGACAAACAATTCGGCAACCATCGCGCAAAATAGAAAGGCGCGGTTTGACTACTTTATTGAAGAGAACTACGAAGCGGGCTTGGCGCTTGAGGGGTGGGAGGTGAAGAGCCTTCGTGCTGGTAAGTGTCAGCTAGTCGATAGCTATGTGATTATTAAAGCGGATGAGGCGTGGCTACTCGGATCGCTCATCACGCCACTACTCTCGGCCTCAACCCATATTCAGCCCGATGCGACCCGCACCCGTAAGCTGCTGCTCCATCGGCGCGAAATCGATAAGTTACGGGGGGCGGTGGAGCGGCGAGGCTATACCCTCGTCGCCCTGTCGCTCTACTGGAGCAAGGGGCGGGTCAAAGCCGATATCGGTCTAGCGCGAGGCAAACAGGGTCATGATAAGCGGCAGGTAGAGCAGGATCGTGACTGGGCGAGGGAGAAACAGCGACTGTTCAAAAGTCGCTAGGTTATCCTGTGGTCGATTATCAGACCGAAGCGCTGAAAACCCCCCCCCACTCCGCTGAGGCGGAGCAGTCGCTATTGGGGGGGCTGCTGCTCGATAACCAGAGCTGGGATAGGGTGGCCGATCTGGTCGGCGGCGAAGATTTCTACCGCTACGACCATCGGCTAATCTTTGCCGCTATTGAGGGGTTAGCCCGCACTAACCAGCCGTTTGATGCGATTACTATCTCCGAATATCTGCAAAAGCGGCAGCAGCTCGATGATATCGGCGGCGTGAGCTATTTGAGCAACCTAGTCTCCTCCACCCCCTCGGTGACCAATATTGTCGCCTATGCCAATATTGTGCGCGAACGATCGGTGAAGCGGCAGCTTATTCGGGTTGCCAATGAGATCGCCGACAGCGTCTTTACCAATGTCGATGGGTCGGTGGAGACTATTCTCGATGATGCCGAGCGGCGGGTGTTTGAGATCGCCGAACAGACCACTAAAAATCGCTCCTCATTTCAGCCGATGAAGAAGCTGCTCGCTGGGGCGTTAGAGCGCATTGAGGAGCTCTACGCTAGCAGCGAAAATATTACCGGCATCGCGACCGGTTTTGATGACTTTGATGGGCAGACTTCGGGGTTACAACCGGCCGATTTGGTGATTATTGCCGGCCGCCCTTCGATGGGGAAGACCAGTTTTGCGATGAATATCGCCGAAAATGCGGCGATTAAGGGCAAAAAACCGGTCGCTATCTTCTCGCTAGAGATGCCGGGGGAGCAGATTGTGATGCGGATGATCGCCTCTCTAGGGCGGATTAATCTGAAAAATCTGCGTACCGGCGCGTTGAGTGACGAGGATTGGCCTAGGATTACTTCGGCAATTGCGATGCTGAATGAGGCACCGATTTTTATCGATGACACCTCTGGCCTCTCGCCGACCGAGCTGCGGGCAAAGGCGCGGCGTCTCAGTCGTGAGCACGGGTTAGGGCTAATCGTGATCGACTATCTACAGTTAATGCAGGGGAGCGACAATAGACAGGAGAATCGGGCGACTGAGCTATCGGAGATATCGAGATCGCTCAAGAATCTGGCCAAAGAGCTCGGTGTGCCGGTGATTGCGCTGTCGCAGCTCAACCGCAGCCTCGAAAATCGTCCGAATAAGCGGCCGATTATGTCCGATCTACGCGAGTCGGGGGCGATTGAGCAAGATGCCGATCTGATCGCCTTTGTCTATCGCGATGAGGTCTATAACGAAGATACGAAAGAGAGCGGTGTGGCGGAGATTATTATCGGCAAGCAGCGCAACGGCCCGATAGGAACAGTCAGGCTCTCTTTTTTGCACGAGCATACCCGTTTCGAAAATCTGACCACGAAGAGCTATGACGACTACTACCATGAGTAGGCGATGCAACGGGTAGTGGCAACCATTTCGTTAGCGGCGCTACGCCACAATCTACAGCGGGTACGCGCCTTTGCCCCCGGACGGCGGATCTGGGCGGTGGTTAAAGCCGATGGCTATGGCCATGGGCTACTCAATGTGGCCAGAGGGCTGACAGAGGCCGATGGTTTCGCCGTCGCGACACTGGAGGAGGGGCTGACACTGCGCCACCACTATCGGGAGAGAGCTATTTTGCTGCTAGAGGGGTGTCACGATGACGAAGAGTTACGGCAGGCGCTAGCGGCTCGATTAACCCCAGTCGTTCACCAGCGACACCAGCTAGCGGCACTCAAGCGCCAAGCGCCGGCCACCATTTGGCTTAAAATCGATAGCGGCATGGGGCGGCTCGGCTTTTTACCGACCGAAGTGGCCTCAATCTATCGTCAATTAACGGCTCTACCTCACGTAACGCTGGCAGGGTGGATGACCCACTACGCCAATGCCGATGCTAGCGACCATGAGGGAACTGCGGCACAGTGGCGGCAGTTTCAGCAAACGATTGTTGCTCAACACCGAGTGAAAGGGGGAGCGGTCGTCACCTCCTGCGCTAATTCGGCGGCTGTGATCGCTTGGCCAGACTATCAGGGTGACTGGGTGCGACCTGGCATTATGCTCTACGGTATCTCACCGATGCTCGGTAGTGAGGGCAGCGCCCACCAGTTACGCCCCGTTATGAGCCTCACAGCACCGCTTATCGCGATGAAACGGCTATCGGCGGGGGCGACGATCGGCTACGGCTCTAGCTGGCGCTGTGAACGGGAGACCACTATCGGCGTGGTCGGTATCGGTTATGGTGATGGCTATCCGCGTCACGCCCCCTCAGGGAGTCGGGTCGGTTTTAGGGGGCAGAGCGTTGCGCTACTAGGGCGGGTGTCGATGGATATGATCGTGATCGATTTAACCGACTGCTCCGCCCCTAACATCGGTGAGCGGGTGGTGTTATGGGGCGAAGGCTATCCGCTAGAGCGGCTAGCGAATAGCTGCGGCACCATCGGCTATGAGCTAACCTGTCGGCTCACCCCTCGGGTAGAGAGGAGGGTCATTGATGAGCCGTGAGCTATCGCAACTCATCGCCTGTCGCTATTGTGATCTACTCCAGCGGCGTCAGCCTCTGCAACCTGGGCAGAGTGCTCACTGCTGTCGCTGCCACTCGCTGCTCTACCGTGATGACGATGGCCACCAACGCGCTCTGCCGCTGCTATTTGCCTCGCTGCTGCTGCTACTGCTGGCTAGTAGTCTGCCCTTAATAACTCTAGAGGTGGGATCGATGGCGCGTGAGATGCACCTGGTCTCGGCGGTAGTGGCGCTCTATACCAACTATAATCCACCGTTGTCGCTCTTTGTCGCCATGATTTTGCTCATTCTGCCGCTGATGCGAGTGATTGGGCTCATCTATGTTCTCTGGGCGGCAGAGAGTGGCTGGGCGCTACCGGCGTGGCGACGGGTGTGGCATCTGACCGAGGAGGTGGCACCTTGGACGATGCACGAAATCTATCTACTAGGTGTGGTGGTGGCGCTGGTGAAGCTAGCGGTGATGGGTGAGGTGATTTTGGGGGGGGCGCTGTTCGCCTTTGTCGGCTTTATTATCGCCCAAGTGTGGGCTGAGACGCTGATTAACCACGAGGCGTTATGGCGCAAGCTGTGACAGCCCGCCGTGCCGCTCTTATCGCTTGTAGCGGCTGTAATCGCCTCTATGAGGCGGCGCAGATCGCCTCGATCGAGGGCGGGGTGCGCTGCGGCCACTGCCATAAACCGCTCTATTCGCGCAAGCCTAACTCACTACAACGAGCGTGGGGTTGGCTTCTCGCCGCGATGGTGCTCTATCTGCCAGCGAATCTCTATCCGATGATGCAGACCACCTCACTAGGGCGCAGCGATGAGGCCTCTATTATTGAGGGGGTGGCTATTCTATGGCAGCACGGTTCCTATCTGGTCGCGGGCGTGGTATTTTTGGCCAGTGTCGCGATTCCGCTACTAAAATTTATGGTACTGGGCTATCTGCTGCTGTCGATTCAGCTCCACGCCCAAGTGTCGGCGCGGCAGCGGCTAAGGCTCCACCGTCTGGTCGAGTTTATCGGTCGCTGGTCGATGCTGGATGTGTTTGTGGTGGCGATCTTAACGACCCTAGTACAGTTTCAGCCGTTGGCGGCAGTGGTGCCGGGGCTAGGGCTGGAGCTATTTGCCGCTGTGGTCGTATTGACGATGGTAGCGGCCAATTCGATCGATTCACGCCTATTGTGGGATAGTATGAACCAAACCGAAGTTAACCGAGGGTAAGAGCGGGTGTCGTTAGAGGGGGAGAGAGTCGCGTCAGAGCCGGTGGCGGTGGTGGTTGAGCGCCATCATCGCCTCTCGACGCTGACGCTGTGGCTGTTGCCGCTGCTGGCGATGTTGCTGGGGCTCTGGTTAACTTGGCAGCACTACGAGGAGCAGGGGCCGGAGATTACCATCACCTTTGCGACCGCCGATGGGCTGGAGGCGAGGGCGACTAAAATCAAATATAAAGATGTGGTTATTGGGGAGGTGACCGCAGTAGAGCTGTTGCCAAAACTGGATCGAGTGGCGGTGACGGCTCGTATGGTGAAGCAGGCTCGCCCCTGGTTAACCGCAGAGACGCGGTTTTGGGTGGTGCGGCCCCAAGCGTCGCTGCAGGGGATTTCGGGGCTCAATGCCCTCTTCTCCGGCACCTACATTCAGGCCGATGTGGTGCTAGAGGGGGAGACAAAGCGCAGCTACACCGGATTAGATACGCCGCCGCAGACCGAATCGGGGGCACCGGGGATGCGGTTGCGACTCCAAGCGCAGCAGGCGGGATCGATTTCAGTCGGCGCACCGGTCTATTTTCGTCAAATTCCGGTTGGGCGGATCGAGAGTCGGCAGTTTATTCGTCAGGGGGGGGCGATAGAGTTCGGGATCTTTATCGATGCCCCCTTTCATCAACAGGTGAGTGATAAGAGCCGCTTTTGGAATGTGAGCGGCTTTCAGGCGACGGTGACCAGTGAAGGGGTGCAGCTACAGACCCACACGCTAGAGTCACTGTTAGTGGGGGGGGTGGCGTTTGACCATCTCGCCTCCGAGCGGGGAGAGGCGGTCGCGGCGGGGGATAGTTTTATTCTCTACGCTAACGAGGCCGAGGCGAGGGAGCAGCGCTACGCCGAGCAGATTCGAGCTAAACTCTCCTATCAGCTCTTTTTTGAGGAGTCGGTGCGGGGGCTCAATATCGGCGCAGCGGTCGAATATTTAGGCGTGCCGGTCGGTCAGGTGGTGGAGGTTAACTTGCGCTACCGCGCCGAGCTGCGGCACGGCGTGATTGCGGTCGTGGTTGAGCTAGAGCCGGAACGATTCGGTCTTGAGGGGCCGATGGACTATCGTAAACTACTACAGCAGGCGATCGCCAATGGGCTGCACGGCCAGTTGCAAAGTAGTAGCCTCCTTACCGGACAGCTCATTGTGGCGCTACAGTCGCACCCCGATAGTGAGGCGAAACACTACCCGTTTGCGACCCCGTTAGCGCAGATCCCGACGGTGAGTTCTGATCTAACCCGTCTGACCCGTAAGGCCAACTCGATGCTAGATCAGTGGCTAGCGCTGCCGCTCGATGAAATTGTCGCCTCGGTCAATCGCACTATTAAAGCCACAGAGCAGCTCCTGAGCGACCCCACGCTGCAAGCGGTGCCGCAGGGGGTCAATCAGACGCTGCACCAACTACGCCTGTCGTTGCAGCAGCTCGATGAGACTCTAACCGGCTTTGACCGCTTAGTTAATCGCAGCGAGTCGTTTCTAACCACGACTCAAAGTACGCTGCAGCAGACCCAGACGGTACTTGAGGGGATTGGCCCCGATTCGGTGCTCTATTTTGATACCCTAAACACCCTTAAATCGCTCGATGAGGCATCACGGGCGGTAGAGGAGCTGATGCGCACCCTAGAGCGCAACCCGAAAGCGATCTTTGGAGAGAGTTAGATGAGAGGAGCTAGCAACGCTTGGATAGTCTTGATAGTCGGGATGGCGGCTGCGATGGTAGGGGGGTGTTCACTGCTGTCACTGGAGGATGCCAACTTCTACCTGCTGTTGCCGCAGGCGGCTAAAGAGCGGCACCCACTGCCGACCGATACGGTCGTGGTATTGAATCGAATAGCGCTCGCCCCCTATCTCGACTCGACCCGACTGCTGTTACAACAGAGCGATAACCGCCTGCAGCAGGCGGCAGATCGGGTTTGGGCCGAATCGCTGCAAGATAATATTCAGCGAGTCGTGGCACTCAATCTAGCGGCAAGATTGCAGCTACCTAGGGTCGAGGGGCCGAGCTATCGAGGAGAGGGGTTTAAACAGGCGTGGCGGGTGAGTCTCGCTATCGACTACTTTCACGGCTCAATGGTCGATGGTATTGAGCTGCACACCTATTGGCAGCTCCACTATGGTGATAAGGCGACCTTGCTCCAGCGGCAGGAGCAGATTCATGTCGTGACCGGTTTTAACAGTTATGATCGCCTAGTCGAGGGGATGAGCCGAGCGCTAGCGGAGCTGGCCGACCGTATAGCGACAGCAGTCGCACAATCGATTAACTCTAGACAATGAGACAAAGTAGCAATGGAAAAATTTTTTGTAGGACGACAGCCGATCTTTAACCGTAAGCAGCAGGTGGTGGCCTATGAGCTGCTCTATCGGGCGAAGGCGGGGGCCGATAGCGCTAATGTGATTGATGGCGATAAGGCCACTTCACAGGTGATAGTCAATAGTCTGTTTGACATTGGCCTAGAGCATCTAGTCGGTGAGAGTGTCGCTTTTATTAACCTAACCGATAGCTTTATTCGTGGCGATATGGCGATGCCGTTTAACCATCGTCAGGTGGTGTTAGAGATGTTAGAGAATGTCGAACCGACCGCCGAAGCGTTAGCCGGGATGAAGAAGTTGGCGGCACAAAAGTTTACCCTAGCACTAGATGACTTTATCTACCGTCCCGAGTTCGATCCCTTTTTAGAGCTAGCCCATATTGTCAAATTGGAGGTGATGAACCTCTCCAAAACCGAGCTTGCCGCCCGTATTGCCCCGCTGAAAAAGTTTAAGGTCAAACTGCTAGCCGAAAAGGTGGAGACCCAGCAGGAGTATCAAGACTGTCTTGAGCTCGGCTTTTCGATGTTTCAAGGCTACTTTCTCTGTAAACCGCAGCTAGTCGAGGGGCGGCGGCTAGCGCCTAATAAGATGGTGCTGCTCAACTTAATGTCGAAAGTGCAAAATCCCGATATCGAAATGGGGCAGCTTGAGGAGCTGATTGTGCAGGATGTCTCGCTCTCCTATCGACTACTAAAGCTGATTAACTCGGCCAATTTTGGCCTGCGGCATGAGATAGAGTCGATTGCCATGGCGCTCTCTCTCTTAGGACTAAAGGCGGTACGCAACTGGGTGAGCCTGATTATGTTGAGCCATGTCGATGATAAACCGCCGGAGCTGCTCAAAATTGCCATCTTTCGGGCCAGACTGTGTGAACAGATCGGCAAGTTGGTGATACCGAACCAGATCGCGCAATGTTTTACGGTAGGGCTCTTCTCTCTGTTAGAGGCGATGATGGATCAGCCCCTCAAGGAGCTGCTACAGGAGCTGCCGCTAGCGAACGATATTAAACTAGCACTGCTCGATCCGAGGGTCAATCTTCAGGGCAATATCCTACAGTTAGTGGTACTCTATGAGAGTGGCCGTTGGGCGGAGATTGAGCTTCTTGAGGGGGAGGAGGGCTGTGTTAAATTGTCCCGAGCGCCGAAGAATCGACAGCTAAAGCTCGACGAGCTGCAACGGCTCTATCTGGAGGCGATCGAGTGGAGTGAGCTGCAGATGCAGCAGTTTAAATAACTTATCAGAGGATAGGGTAAATGGCAGCTAGTCATCAGCTATTGAGTCGGGTTTTAGTGGTCGATGATAGTGCGGCGATTCGTAACTTGGTAGAGGCCCACTTGCGCGAGATTGAGGCCCCCATTGAACCGCTGCTCGCCGCGACGATGCGTGAGTGTCAAGTGTTGCTAGAGCAGCGTGGGGCCGAGAGCTTTCTATGCGCTATTCTCGATCTCAATCTGCCGGATGCGGCCGAGGGTGAGGTGGTATCGCTAGTACAGCAGCATGAGATTCCGGTGATTATCTTGACCAGTTCGGTCGATAAGGCGATCTGTAAGACTATGAGTGCAAGATTGGTCATCGACTATGTGGTTAAACGCCACCTAGATGAGATTAAATATATCGCTCAGCTAGTCGGCCATCTCTACCAAAACCAGAGCTGTCGAGTGATGGTGGTCGATGATTCACGCTCATTTAACCAGTTTATTCAGCGGCTATTAAGCCACTTTCGCTATCAGATAGTCGCCGCCGCCTCTGCGGAAGAGGCGCTGCGGCTGCTAGAGCGCTATCCCGATATCGGTCTAGTGATTACCGATTTTAATATGCCGGGGATGTCGGGACTGGAGCTAATTAGCCAGATCCGCCGCCGCTACCGCCGTGAGGAGCTGGCTATTATCGGGCTATCGAGCAGCGAAGATCAGCAGCTAATTGTGCAGATGCTCAAAATTGGCGCGAATGACTACATGAACAAGCCCTTTATACCGGAGGAGTTCTACTGTCGAGTCAATCAGAGCGTGAATATGATCCGTTATACTCGTCGTCTTAAAGAGAGTGCGGCTACCGACTACCTCACCCAAGTCTATAATCGGGCTAGTCTATTTGAGTTAGGGGAGGCACTCTATGCGAATGCGAAGCGTGGCGATATCTCGATCGCCACGGCGATGATCGATGCCGATCACTTTAAGTCGGTGAACGATACCTACGGCCACGATGCGGGGGATAGGGTGTTAATCTTGATGGCGCAGACGCTGAAGGCGACCCTGCGCACCTCCGATATTGTCGCTAGGTTCGGTGGTGAGGAGTTTGTGGCTATCGCGGTGATTAGGCAGCCGGATGAGGCGCGGATGGTTTTTGAGAAGGTGCGGCAGGCGATTGCTGCGATGAGCATCAGTTTGGATAATGAGACTAAGTTACAGATAACGGTAAGTATTGGGGTAACGACCGATCTACAACACTCACTAGAGCAGATGCTGCAGCTCGCGGATCAGGGGGTCTATCGCTCTAAGCAGTCGGGTCGCAATCGGGTGACGGTCATGCCGAGCTAGGTGAAGGGATGCTATGCTGTTTAAACGGCTGATTAGCTCTCTGTTCGGCACGAAAAAGCCGGCCCACATAAAGGTTGAAGTTAACCACACTATCGAGACCTTTCAACAGCTAAATCGGCAGCGACTGGAGCGGGCGTTGTCGATGCTCAAGCCGAGGCAGGCGATATTTATCGAACTCATTCCACTGCTATTTAACGCCAACCACGAAAACTGGCCCGGTTATGTCGGTCCCGATACCCCGATTGGGATCAGCGGCTTTGTGGCAGAGAAGCTGCTGTTAGATAAAATGGGTAATCTCTATGGGCAGGTTCGCTATAAACCGCCACCGCAGCGACCCATTTGGGCGCTCTATGTGATGGGTAGCGTCGGTACCCTAGCCCACGCGGCTGGCAGCGATTTTGACTTTTGGCTAGTTCACGATCCGCTACTAGAAGAGCCGGAGCTGGAGCTGTTGCAGCGAAAGGCGACCGCGATTGAGCAGTTTGCGGCCACACTCGATATCGAGGTGCACTTCTTTTTGACCAATCCAGATAAGATGCGTACCGGAGAGATGAATGAACTCAGTAGCGAAAGTAGTGGTTCAGCGCAGTTTCGGCTCCTAATTGATGAGTTCTATCGCACCATTTTGGTCGTCGCCGGAAAGTTACCCGCCTGGTGGCTAGTTCATCCCGATGATGAGGAGCGCTATGATGAGGTGGTAGATCGCTACCTACAGAGTAATCCCGACTATCGTGAGATGTTTGTCGATTTTGGGGCGCTACCGACCATTGGCCGAGAGGAGTTCTTTGGAGGAGTGATTTGGCAATTTGTTAAGGCGATCGGTTCGCCCTATAAATCGCTAATGAAGCTGTTTTTAATCGAATCCTATGTGGTCGGCTATGACACCACCCCTATTTTAAGTCGCCAATTCAAACAGAAGGTCTATCGGGGGGCGAGCAGTATGGATGAGGTCGATCCCTACTGTCTGTTGGCCAAACATCTGGAGCAGTATCTACAGCAAGATGGTGATGATCACCGGCTGATTATTCTGCGCCGCGCCTTCTACCTCAAAAATGGCTTAACCCTAAAGCGGGGGGCATCGATACCGGAGTGGAAGAAAAATCTCCATCGCCAGCTAATGGAGGAGTGGGGCTGGGGGGAGGAGGAGATCGCTGAGGTCGAAAACCGTAGCCTCTGGACACTGCGTCAGCTAGTCGATGAGCGCCACCTGATTAACCGTACCCTAGCCGACTGCTATACCAATTTAGCTCGCATTGTGCAGGAGAGCGGCAGCAGCCTATTTATTACCGAAGAGGATATGAGCCAGATTGGGCGTAAGCTGTTCGCTTTCTATGAACGCAAACGCAATAAAATCGAACTGATTCGCTTTAGCGTCGATCAGCCGCTGCTGCAGGAGAAGATCTCCATTCACGAGCAGAACGATGCAGAGATAGTTAGCTGGGGTTTCTACTCTGGCTATGTCGGTCAGCCCGATCTCGATAGTCCCCAGCTTATGTATCGTGCGACAACACTCGTTGAGGGGTTGGTTTGGTGCCATGTTAATTCGATTTGGCGATCGGAGACCCAAATAAATCTCTTTGTGAACCATGCGCCGATTAGCCAGAAACTGCTCCGCTTTATCGGCACCACATTAGAGCACTTCTTTCCGGTGACCAAGCTGAAAATTCCCGCCATTGAGCGCTTTGCCGATGATAATCGACTCTCGCGCCACTGTGGTCTGATTCATGTCGGTATCGCGCCGGCGACCGGATTTGATCCTAACTTGTGCCATGGCGGGGGGATGGGACGAGAGCCGCTCTGTTTTAGTGTGCGGCGGCAGTTTCTGCTTAAAAAGATCGACTGGATCTACTCGACCGACTATAGCGAGGTCTATCACTACCGCTACAGCGGTGCGGAGGGGTTGGCCGAGCTTATCTGTCACCACTTAAGCTGGTCTATCTCTGCAGCTGGAGCCCAAGTCGCGGCTATCAATTTGGTGAGCTTCGATGGGGAACGGGGCAAGGCGATTAAACTGCGGCTAGAGGAGCTGTTTGAGCAGCTAATCGACCTACAGTTGCAGTGGTACCACCGACAGCAGAGTAACTATCGCTTTTGGGTGCCGTTCGGTCGCCACTGGTACTGTTTTGAGTGGCAGGCTGGGGCCGATGAGCTGCGCTATCAGACACAGGAGGGGGATCTCGCCTTAATAGCTGCCCTAGCGACCCCCTCTCGGCCTACCCTCAGCCGTTTTGATCGCGAAGCGCTCTATCTCCACCCAGCTGCCGTCATCTACCAACAGCAGCAGCCTGATCTAGTCCAGCTATTTGCCATGTTAGAGGGGGAGGTGTGTGAGCTGTGGCTCTTAGATGAACTAGGGGGGCTAACTCGGTGGCAGCTCCCTAAACAGAGCTATCAGCACGAGGTACCGCAGTTCTACCACTTCCTCTGTTCAGCGGTCACGGCTGTTAACCACTATCCCTCAAAAACGGTACTGATACAGGAGGGGCTGTTTCGATTAATGCGGGATAGGCGTTATCGTTATCTGACTAAGGCGGTCAGTCTGCAGTCTAAAGTTAAGGGGCCTGTGGTGACGCTGCTACTCGGTACTACCGCCCAGGGGAAATTGAGCCAAGCGTTAAGGGTTGGCAAAGAGCGTTTTAGCGCAGGTAAACAGGGTAAGGGGTGGTTGGAGCAGGCGCGTCAAGCTGCTGTTTCGCGAGGGGGGACGGGGACGATTCAAGCGGTCTCTCTGAGTCAGTCGCTACAGCAGGCAACCGCTCGATCGCCTCTCTCGGTGGCTAAACTTGTTCATTATCGACAGAAGGTGATGGAGAAGTTGCTAAGTGGTCTTTAGCGGAAGCTGTCTCATCAAGGCGCTGGAGTAGCGTGGTGAGGGTCTGTAGCGCCTCTTGAAACTGGTAGTGGCTAATTTGACGCGCCAGCGTTGCCCCGAGTTGCGGTTGCTGTGTCAGAATCGATTGGCGGTAGTCGTTAAAGAGCGTTACCGCCTGAAAATCGTCCTGTTTGAGTCGCTCTAGTAGCGGTTGTAGCTGTTGGGATAGGGGCTGAGAAATCTGTTGAGAGAGCGCTGAGTCGGTGGTGGCTCGTGTCGTCTCAGGCTCGACATCGGTGTGATCGGTGTGAATAGCGTCGATACTGTTTAATAGCTGTTGGTGTCGTTGGCGGCAGTTGTCGAGTCGGTTTTTCAGCTCGTTCAGATCGAGCGCGGGCTGTTTGAGCGCCTGTTCTAGCGGTATGATCGCCTGCTGTAGGGCGCTTAACCCGAGGTTGGCCGCGACCCCTTTTAGATTGTGGGCCGATTTGGCCGCTAGCGTATAGTTCTCTTTGGCTACCTGTTGGGCTATTTTTGCTAAGGCGTGGCGCTGATGGTGGGCAAAGCTCTTAAGATGGGTCAGATAGCGGCTATAGTGTTGTCGCTGTAATAGGTGGTGGTTAGGATCGATCCCTTCGAGGCTAAATAGCTGTTCGGCTAAGAGTGCCTGACTCTCTGTCGATTCTGTCGGGGAGGGGCTGACTACCGCCGTTGCGGCGGGTTCTGTCTGCGGCACGGCGTAGCTTGAGAGCCACTTAAACAGCAGCGTGTAGAGCTGCGCTGGCCGTACCGGTTTGCCGATATAATCGTTCATACCGGCGCTAAGACACTGCTGGCGATCTTCTGCTGTCGCGTTGGCGGTGAGAGCTAGAATCGGCACTGTGGCGTAGTTTGGGAGTTGGCGCAGCGCTTGAGTCGCCTCTATACCATCCATGATCGGCATCTGCATATCCATTAAGATCAGAGCGTACTGCTGCTGTTTAGCGAGTGTGAGCGCTTCACGACCGTTATCGGCAATATCGAGCTTCAGATTGATCTCATGCAGTAGATCGCTAAGCACCTCCTGATTGGTTGGGTTATCTTCGGCTAACAGCAGGCGGCAGTGGGCATAGTGGTGCGATAGCTGGTACTCCTCATCGGTGTTGACGGTTATTTGAGACGGCAGCGGTGTGGTGGCGAAGGGCGAGGTGATCGAGGAAACCGAACGGGGGCTTCGCCGCGTTTTATAGGGTAACCACAGTGTAAAATAGAAGCAGCTACCCCGATTCGGGGTGCTATCGACGCCGATCTCGCCCCCCATGAGCTCGACTAGGCGGCGACAGATACTGAGCCCTAAGCCGGTGCCGCCATATTGGCGGGTGGTGGAGCTATCGGCCTGCTCGAAGGGTTGAAACAGCCGCTGTTGATCGGCAACTGAGATGCCGATGCCGGTATCGCAGACCGAAAATAGGAGCTGTAGCTGTTGAGAGCGCTGTTGTTGCTTGGCCACTTTTAGGGTGATGGTGCCGTGGGGGGTAAATTTGACCGCATTGGTAATGAAGTTAATTAATACCTGACTTAGTCGTAGTGTATCCCCATATAAAATGTCATCAAGTTCGGGATCGATGTCGATAATGAGTTGAAGATCGGTCTCGCCGATGCGAGAGAACACCATCACCTGCACCGATTTAATCAGATCGAGTAGCAAAAAAGGGTGTATCTCTAGCTCTAATTTGTCAGCTTCGATCTTTGAGATATCGAGAATATC
Organism: Ectothiorhodospiraceae bacterium BW-2; assembly: GCA_008375315.1. NCBI lineage: Bacteria > Pseudomonadati > Pseudomonadota > Gammaproteobacteria > Chromatiales > Ectothiorhodospiraceae > Ectothiorhodospiraceae bacterium BW-2. The sequence goes on from CP032507.1 coordinate 2,706,267, forward strand.
GTTAATAATCGCGAGCAGATGCTCGGCGGCGTGCACAACCTTTCCTAGCTGTAGCTGCTGATTAGGGGAGGCGGCTCGTCGTAGCAGCAGGTGGCTGACGCCGATGATGGTGTTCATGGGGGTGCGAATTTCGTGGCTCATGTTGGCTAAAAAGGTGCTTTTGGCGCGGTTAGCGCTTTCGGCTGCCTCTTTAGCGCGGGCTAACTCGGCAGTTCGCTCTGCTACCCGCTCTTCGAGGTGGAGTTGAGTGGTATGGAGCTCGCGGGTTCGTTGATCAAACTGCTCTGCGAGCTGCTCTATCTCATCGTCACTCCCTATCGGGCTGCATCGATGATGGATGCCATCGGTAGAGGCGACCCGTTGACTGAGCAGTAGAATCGGTCGGGCGATACGGTAGCCGAGCCAAGAGGCGAACAGGAGCGCGATGAGGGTAATGAGTAGCCCGAGGAGCGCAATATCCTGTAGAGCGTTATAGACGGTGGCCATGTAGTGAGAGCGGGGAGCGGAGATCTCTAGCGAGAGCGCTAAGCTGTCAAATAGCGACTGTTTAGGATGAGATACCGTGTGGTAGGTGGTGAGGTAGTCGATATCGGCTTGAAAATTGTTGCGGTAGATAGTCTCCCCTCTAGTGATAACTCGGTGAGATAGGGTGGCGCTATCACTGAGAATAGGCTGAAAAATGCCGGCTAAATCGTACTCGACCACCAGTACTCCCTGACTGGTCTGGTAGTAGATAATCGGTACAAAGACCACCCAACTGCGGCGTTCGATATCGACACTCATCGCCGTTAGGGCGCTACTTAGGGTGGAGCGCAGCGCACTGGAGTCGCTATAGGTGGGGGCATTATCGAGACTGGAGTAGAGGGGACGGCCCTCATAGTCGAGTAGGGCAATCGCCTTCACATCTCGCTGTTCACTATAGTTGACCACGAGCTGCGGCAGATAGCCGCCGCGCCCTTCAGGATCGTTTAAGCCGTTAATGATAAAGGGGTTGGTGGCGAGTGTGGTCGCGCTCTCTAACAGATAGGTGAAGCGCTGTACAATAAGGTTGATATCTTGCGAAGCGTGGTTAATGAGCTCCCCTTCGAGATTGTGGGTTAATGTGGTCACTAGGCGGTAGCCGACCGCACTGCCGATGGTTAACATCGCCACGGCGACATAGAGTGAGAAGATCCAGGTGATACGGCGGCGTATCTTTTGATGACGAGGGGGGGAGGCGCTCATAGTGACAGAGATTTTGGCATCCACTCACCTTTGGTTAATCTTTAAAGCGGTCGGCTATCGTCTTAAACTCTGAGTAGCACTGCTCGAAGGCATCGACAAGCAGCGGATCAAATTGGGTACCTCTGCCTTGGCGGATAATCTTTGCCGCCTTATCATAGGGCATCGCCTCTTTATAGACCCGCTTGGTAATGAGAGCGTCAAAGACATCGGCGACCGCCATGAGACGGGCTGCGAGTGGAATGTGCTCTTTGGCGAGCCCTTCGGGGTAGCCCTTGCCATCCCAGCGCTCGTGGTGGTAGTGGGCAATATCCATCGCGACATGAAAGTGGGCGAGTGGGGCGTGGTTACGCACATCACGCAGCGCCATCCCGATAGCATCGCTGCCGAGGCGGGAGTGGGTCTTCATCACCTGCCACTCCTCGTCGGTCAGTGGCCCGGGTTTGAGCAGAATATGATCCGGAATCCCGACCTTGCCGATATCGTGCAGCGGGGCGGCCTTGGTAATGAGCTCTACCGCCTCATCGCTGAGACTATATTGGTAGTCGGTGCGGCTCTGTAGATGGCGGGCGAGCACATTGATATAGAATTGGGTGCGAATAATATGGTTGCCGGTCTCGTTATCACGGGTTTCGGCGAGACCGGCGAGTGCCCGAATACTGATATCTTGAATGAGCTGGTTTTCGGCGATCCTCTTCTCTACTTCGGCCTCAAGATAGTGGTTATAGTGCTCTAGCTCATCCCGTGTCCGTTTTAGCTCAATGTGGGTCGCGATGCGAGCGAGTACGATCGCAGGTTTAATCGGTTTGGTAATGTAATCGACCGCTCCTAGCTCTAAGCCGCGCTGCTCATCTTCGTTGCTCTCCATGGCGGTGATAAAGATCACCGGAATGTTGCGGGTAGTCGGCGACTGGTGTAGCTGTTCTAACACTTGGTAGCCATCCATGCCCGGCATCATAATATCGAGCAGGATTAGATCGGGTTTCGGATCTCGGTGGGCGATCTCTAGGGCGCGTCTGCCGTTGAGGGCTATCTGAACTCGATAGCGCTCTTCGACGATTTCGCCAAGGAGTGCCAGATTTTCCGGCATATCATCGACAATCAAAATGGTGGATCGGTTCTGGGTGGAGATAGGGTGTTGCATAATCAGTCTTATACTAAAGATTTGGGGCCAGCTGTGCTCAACCATAGGGGGGACTCTCTTGGTGAGAGTATAGGCTAATCGCCCCTACTGTGCTATAGCAGAGCGGCGTCTGTTTGTGGTAGATTGGTTCTCAGTTCGGTGGTTATGGGTTGGAAAAGATAATGGTGCGTTCACAACAGACAATTTTGGTGGTCGATGATACTCCGAATAATCTCGACCTGTTAGGCTCTATTTTGCGCCACGACTATCGGGTAAAGACGGCCCTTAATGGCGACACCGCCCTAAAGATTGCCCGTATGCAACCTAAACCCGATATGTTCTTGCTTGATGTGATGATGCCGGAGATGGATGGGTATCAGCTCTGCCGTCTGCTCAAGGCCGATCCCTCAACGGCGGCGATTCCGGTCATTTTTGTTACCGCTCGTAGCGACAGTGAGGGCGAGGAGCGCGGCTTCGCGTTAGGGGCGGTCGATTATATTACCAAACCGGTTAGCCCACCGCTGGTTAAGGCGAGGGTGGCGACCCATCTGGCACTCTACGATCAGCGTTGCGATCTGGAGCGGTTGGTGCAACAACGGACTGTCGAACTGACCGAAAGTCGGATGGAGATTATCAAACGCCTTGGCCGAGCTGCCGAGTTTAAAGATAACGAAACCGGCCTGCATGTTATCCGTATGAGCCACTATGCACGCATTATCGCCACCTGCATGGATCAGGCACCGGCGTGGGTAGAGCTGCTGTTCTTGGCGGCACCGATGCACGATATCGGCAAGATCGGCATTCCGGATCGGATTCTGCTCAAGCCGGGGAGACTCGATGCCGAGGAGTGGGCGGTGATGCGACGACACCCTGAGTATGGGGCCGGAATTATCGGCTCGCACCACTCTGAATTAATCCAAATTTCGCACGATATCGCCCTCACTCACCACGAAAAGTGGGATGGTAGCGGCTATCCACAGGGCCTAAAGGGGGAGGCGATTCCGTTAGCGGGCCGTATCTGCGCTGTGGCCGATGTCTTTGATGCTTTGACCACCAAACGCCCCTACAAAGAGGCGTGGCCGCTAGAGCGGGCGCTAGCTGTGATCGATGAGGGGCGAGGGAGCCACTTTGATCCGGCAGTGGTCGATGCTTTTCATCAGGGGCTAGAGCACTGTCTGCTAATACGGGAGCAGTATGCTGAACAGTCGTAGTGTTGCGCCGTGGTGGGCGCTGTGGCTGCTGTTAGGCGGTTCTGGCGGCGGGGCGTGGGCGTCACCGCTTGCATGGAGTGGTGCCGAGCAGGCCTATCTCGATAGCGCCGCCCCGATTCCGTTTGCGGTCGATCCTAACTGGTTACCGATCGAGGGGATTCACCCCGAAACGGGGGCCTATGAGGGGATCGCGGCGGAGATACTACAGCGCCTCTCCGTCCTGACCGGATTAACCTTTGAGCTAGTAACGACGCAGAGCTGGAGCGAATCGGTCGCGGCGGTGAAGGAGGGGCGGGCGCTACTGCTACCGGCCGTGAGCATCACCCCTGAGCGGCGTCAGTTTCTCCACTTCTCGGCACCGTTTTTAGAGCTAAAAAACGCGGCTATTATGCGCCAACAGGCCCCCTTTATCAGCACCATGCACGATCTGGCCGGCTCTAAAGTGGGGGTTAAACAGGGGAACTCGCTGCACCAATATCTAAGCCAATCTCATCCCGAACTGACGCTAGCACCACAGCAGGACTCGCTACAGGCGCTGCGGCGACTACAACGGGGGGAGCTCGATCTCTACATGGATACCCAGGAGGTGGCCAGCTACCTAATCAACCACCACCGTCTTGAGGGGTTAAAGATGGTGATGCAGCTCGACTTTCGGCGAGAGCTGCATCTAGGGCTCCACCACTCCCTCCCCCCAGAACTGCTCTCACTACTTAACAAGGCGCTAGCCGCTATCTCGCCAGATGAGCGCGGTGCCTTTTATAGCCGCTGGGTCAGCTTTCCTGGTAGTGGCGGTTACGACTACCGCCCCCTCTGGCGAGTCGTCACGGTGGCCGGTGCTGCGCTGCTATTCATATTGGGCTGGGTGTACCATCTACGGCGGACGCAGCGAGCGCTACAGCAGGAGATGGCGCGGCGGCACGAGAGCGAAGAGATGTTTCGCAATATGTTTGAAAATCATAGCTCAGTGATGTATCTGGTCGATACCGAATCGCTGCAAATTCTCGATGCTAACCGATCTGCGCAGCAGTTCTATGGCTATAGTCACGCAGAGTTTATCACCAAAAATCTGGCCGATCTGAATGTGATCTCGATGGAGGAGCTCTTTGCACTGCGCAAGGTCTATATCGACGATTTAGGTTGGAGTTATCAGCCGATTCAGCACACTTTAGCCTCGGGCGAGATACGAGATCTGGAGGTCTATACCAGCAAAATCGACTACAGCGGCAAATCGATCTACTTTACTACCCTGTATGATGTGACCGAAAAGCTGCGCTATGAGGCAGAATTAAAGAGCGCGAAGCGGGAGGCGGAGCGCTCTAATCAGGTAAAAAGTCAATTTCTGGCCAACATGAGTCATGAGATTCGTACGCCGATGAACGCTGTTATCGGTATGACCTATCTAGCGCTGCAACAGCCGTTACCACCGAAGGCGGAGCACTATCTACAGAAGGTACACCGAGCGGCTGAGTCGCTGCTACGAATTATTAACGATACTCTCGATGTTTCTAAAATCGAAGCGGGCAAGCTGACCATAGAGCGCACTCCATTTTCATTATTACAAGTGTTGCAAAACATAGAGAGTATGCTGGAGCTCCGTGCAGAGCAGCAGGGGATTACCTTTCGACTAGAGCTAGCGCCCTCGCTGCCCGATGCCTTAGAGGGGGATCCGCTGCGCCTAGAGCAGGTATTGCTCAATTTAGGCAGTAATGCGGTGAAGTTTACCGAGCAAGGGGGGGTGATGATTCGTGTTCGAACGCAGAGCATCGAGCCGCAGCGAGTCGTGTTACGCTTTTCGATTATCGATAGTGGCATCGGCATGACCCCCGAACAGCTAGGGCGGCTGTTTAAGCCCTTTAGTCAAGCCGATGGCTCGACGACCCGTCGATATGGCGGTACCGGCCTAGGATTGGCGATTAGCAAAAGCCTAATTGAGATGATGGGGGGGGCGATTTGGGTTCATAGCGAGCTGGGGGTAGGGAGTCGGTTCCACTTTACCCTACCGCTGATACCACTGGCTGAACTACCGCGTTCAGAACAGAGCGCGACGCCCAATCTTGGTAGCGCCTTTCAACTTTTGCATGGCAAGCGGGTATTATTGGTTGAGGATAATGAGATCAATCAGGAGTTAGTGAGCGAGCTATTACAACAGGTGGGAATTGAAGTCGGATTGACCAACCACGGGAGTGAGGCGCTACAGCTATTAAAACGAGAGCACCCCGATGCCATCTTAATGGATCTACAGATGCCGGTGATGGATGGGTATGAGACGACGGTAGCGATTCGTCAACAGCCACAGTGGCAGTCGCTACCGATTATCGCCATGACCGCTAATGTGATGCAGCGCGATCTAGATCGGGCCAGAGAGTGTGGGATGAACGATACGCTAGCTAAACCTATCGAGCCGCAGCGACTGATCTCGACCCTGCTGCGCTGGCTTGCGCCCGAGGCTACCGATCCTGCGACACCTCTGGTTAGGGAGGTGAGTGACAGTGACACCCCTCCCGACTGGGTAGCGGCGCTAACGCTGTTTGAGACGCAAACGGCGCTGGTCAATATGAAATATAAGTATCGACTCTACCACCGTCTGTTACAGCGCTTTTTACAACAGTTACAGCAGCTACTACAAGAGTTTGACCTGCTATGGCAACAGCAGTCGTGGGTATCGTTACGACTAAAGGTGCATAGCCTTAAAGGGGTGGTGGCGACTGTTGGCGTGGCGCGGCTGCAACCGATGCTGGCCGAACTGGAGCGGCAGCTAAGTGGCGACAAGGTCGAGAGTGGGGCAGTTGAATCGCTGTGGCAATCAGTGCGACAGCAGCTATTACCGTTAGTGAGCGAGCTTCAGCAGTTACCCTCGCAACCTGAGGCTGTCGAGCCTCCTGAGGAGCCGTCATTTGCTATGGATACGGCGTTAGAGCGGTTGCAGACGCTACTACAGCAGTATGATAGTGAGGCGATTGAGTTAGTGAATGGACTGCTCCCAAAGTTAGAGCGAACAGGCGAGGTGGCGCTAGCGAAGCAGTTAGCCGTGGCGGTTAATAGCTACCAATTTGAACAGGCTGATGAGATAGTGGCGCTGTGGCGTCGTCGTGGTGAATGGGTGAATGGGTTCTGACTAAAGAGGAGTTTCTGTTATGTTTGAGAGTGTGTTTTTTCAAATTGCGGTGATATTGGGTATGGCCGCAGTCGGTGGTCTGCTAGCGCAGCTTTTGCGCCAGCCGCTGATTGTCGCCTTTATTGCGGTGGGGATTATTCTCGGTCCCTCAGTGATGGGGATGGTGCAGCATAGCAGCGAAATTGAGCTTTTTGCTCGGCTCGGTATCGCGCTGCTGCTGTTTGTGGTGGGGCTGAAGCTGGATCTGCATATTATTCGCACCGTTGGACCGGTGGCGCTCGCTTCGGGGTTAGGGCAGGTGATATTTACCTCGGTCATTGGCTATCTCATTGCGCTCATGCTGGGGTTGTCGCCGGTAGCGGCGCTCTATGTGGCCGTGGCGCTGACCTTCTCTAGTACTATTATTATCGTTAAGCTGCTCTCTGATAAGCGGGAGGTCGATTCGCTCCATGGCCGCATTGCCGTCGGTTTTTTGATTGTGCAAGATATTGTGGTGGTGCTGGTGATGATTGGTCTGACCGCCTTCGGTGAAGCGGGCAGTGAGGTCCATCTTGGCTGGGAGGCGGTGCGAGTGGTGCTCAAAGGGGCGGTGATGCTGGTTGCAGTGGCGCTGTTAATGCGCTATGTGTTGCCGAAATTGCTGTTGCGGCTTGCCCACTCCTCCGAACTATTGATGCTATTTGCGATTGCGTGGGCGATGCTCGGCGCGACTGCTGGAGAGGCACTCGGTTTTAGTAAAGAGGTGGGAGCCTTTTTGGCTGGGATCTCCATCGCCTCGACTGCCTATCGGGAGCAGATTGCCGCTCGTCTAGTCAGTTTGCGCGATTTTTTGCTGCTCTTTTTCTTTATCGAGCTAGGGGCGACACTCGATCTCTCTATTCTTGGCTCTCAGGTGGGGGCGGCGGCCGTCTTCTCCCTGTTCGTATTAATTGGTAACCCTCTGATTGTAATGGTGATTATGGGGTATATGGGCTATCGTAAGCGCACCAGTTTTCTCGCCGGGTTAACGGTGGCGCAAATTAGTGAATTTTCGCTGATTTTGGCTGCGCTTGGCTTTAGTTTGGGCCATTTGACGCAGGAGAGTGTTGGTCTTATTACGCTAGTGGGGTTGGTGACCATCAGCGTCTCGACCTATATGATCCTCTACTCTCATCAGCTATATGAGCGGTTAGCGCCGTGGTTGTCGATGTTTGAACGGAAAGTGCCGTACCGTGAGCTAGATAGTTCGCCTGACGGGGTTGGGCAGGCTGAATTGATCGTGATCGGTCTTGGCCGTTATGGTGCGGCGGTGGCCGATAATCTTCAGCAACAGAACTGCTCTTTGCTAGCGGTCGATTTCGATCCGACGACGGTGGAGCGCTATCACAATCTCGGTTATCAGGTTCACTACGGGGATGCGGAAGACCCCGAATTTGTCGCTACCCTCCCGCTAGCGAATGCCCGTTGGGTTGTCAGTACAGTGCGGGAGCCGATAATTAACCGAATGTTGCTGCACGGATTACAGCAGCAGGGGTATCAAGGCAGTGTGGCGATCGCCTGCTCTGGTGAGCGAGATGCGGAGCAGTTTCGGCAGCAGGGGGTCGATTTAGTTCTGATTCCCTACTCTGACGCGGCCAAGGAGGCAGCGGATAAGCTGCTTCAAACCCAGTGAGTGTGGTAAGTTAACTGAGATGAGTAGAGGGGAATCAGAGTGCAACGGTTTAAAAATATTCTTTATGTCTATGAGCCCTCTGTCGCGCAGCAGTCGAGTATTGCCCGTGCAGTTGAACTAGCGCAACATAATCAGGCCCATCTGACTCTGTTAGCGGTGGTATCGGAACAGATAGCTGGGATTCGGATGGTTGCGGCCGAGGAGGGGAGACGCGATCTCAATGCGATACGGGTGGCGCAACAGTGTCAGCAGTTAGAGTCGTTGATGGCGGGGTATGATCAGCGGGGGAGTTTTGCCTACAAGGTGGTGGTCGGTACCCGCTTTTTAGAGGTGATTCGGGCGGTGTTAAGAGATAACTACGATTTGGTGATGAAACCGGCCGAAGACCCCGACTGGATGAATCGCCTCTTCGGCAGCGACGATATGCACCTGCTGCGCAAATGTCCGGTGCCGGTCTGGCTAATGAAATCGCAGGAGCGGCCAAGCTATGGTTCGGTGGTCGCGGCACTCGATTTTAACCCCTATCAGGAGGAGGAGGGTCAGCAGGCGCTTAACGATCTAATTTTGTCACTGTCGGGATCCATCGCCCTAAGCTACTCTGCCGAGTTCCATCTACTCCATAGCTGGGAGGCACCCGAGATGGGGCTGGTGCGACTGTGGGCTGACGATCCCGATTTAAGCGAAATGGTGATTCTAGAAGATGAGCGGCGACAGCACAAGGCGGGGATGGATCGAGTGGTTGAGCGACTTAACTCGCTAATAGGGGTGGAGGCTAGCCGCTATCTGGCACCGAAACAGCACCTACCTAAGGGCTCTGCCCGCAAGGTGATACCGTCGGTAGTGCAGATGCTTCAGGCTGATATTGTGGTGATGGGGACGGTGGCTCGCACTAACATTCCGGGATTTTTTATCGGTAATACCGCCGAGGCTGTCTTTGATCAACTACAGTGCTCGGTGCTAGCGATTAAACCCCCCGGGTTTGTGACGCCGGTGACGCTAGAGTAGGGCCGAAAATTGACCTACCCCCTTAGTTTTACCCGCTGCTGTCCCCATCTCCTAGCTCAGTTTTCGTGTTAACAGGAGTAACAGTATGGCGGATTGGCAGCCGTTTCTATCGTCTCACCCGGCAGTGAGTATGGGCGAATTAGCACATTTTAGTGGCAGTGAGAGCCCCCTTTGGGTCGATTTGTCCCATCTACAGTTGTGGCAACTACAGGGGGGCGATACCGAGCTCTTTCTACAGGGGCAGTTAAGCAGTAATGTGCAGAGTTTAGGCCCTGATCTCAGTCAACTGAGCAGCTATAGCACCCCGAAAGGGCGAATGTTAGCGATGATGCGTCTGCTGCGTACCCCCGATGGTTCGGTGTGGATGCTGCTGCCTGACTCGATAGCCGCGGCGACCCTAAAGAGGCTACAGATGTTTGTACTGCGCTCTGAGGTTAAGTTTAGCGACTATAGCGATCATCGGGTGCGGTTAGGGTTGAATGGCGAAGCGGCCGCGACGCTGTTACAGCGCCACTTCGGCACCCTGCCAGAGGAGGAGAATGGAGTGGCGCAGTTTGATAAGACGCAGCTACTACGACTCCCCTTTGCGCCCCACCGCTATCTACTCATCACGACGGCAGAGCAGGCGTTGGCTCTAATGCAGCAGCCGGACGCCGCCAATCTGCCCAGAGCCGAACGAGAGGCGTGGGAGTGGCTCGATATTAGCGCCGGCCTGCCGAGTCTCGATGCGGCAACGGTCGAGGCGTTTGTGCCCCAAATGGCCAATCTGCAACTGCTCGGTGGCGTTAGCTTTAAAAAGGGGTGCTATACCGGACAGGAGGTGGTCGCCCGTATGCAATATCTGGGCAAACTGAAGCGGAAGATGTATCGCCTGCATAGCGAGAGCGCTCAATGTCCAACTATTGGTAGCGAGCTCAACTCCCCCCACTCTAAAAGTGGTCAGTGGGTCGGTAAGGTGGTCAATGCTGCTCCAGCGCCGCAGGGGGGGGTCGATCTATTAGCCGTGGTCGAAATTGCAGCGATGGAGCAAGGGGGGGTAACCCTCGTCGAAGGGGGGAGCGAGGTGACGCTGCTGCCTCTTCCCTATTAGGCAGAAAGTAACCGTTCACGCTCCCTGCTAATTTTACCCCTCACCCCAACCCTCTCCCACTGGGAGAGGGAGATTAAGGAGGGAGAGTGAACGGTTACGGCAGAAAAGATAACCCTCATATATTTTATTATGTTCTTGCTTGTCTGCTGACGCTCAGTAACTCGATGGATATCGACGCCTAAACTGCCCCTACGGAGGATCGCCAGGCATGATAGGTACCGGCAATGGTGGCGATGTCTTCTGATGAACAAGGCCCGGGTTTCGTAGGGGCGGGTTTGAAACCCGCCCCTACACGCCGTGGATGACCGGAAGAGATGGTCGTCTAAAAAGCACGGTTTATACAGACTGGTCGTTAAATCGACTGCGCTGGCCCTAAATCGAGACTCTGCTCGCTCTCGGCTAGGAAGATAATCAGGTGATCCATCCGGCACTGCACTGCTATCTTTTTGCCGATAGCAATATTGTTATGGCTGGGGGTATTGAGAGTTAGTAGCGACCCCTCCTCTAACTGGAGCAGATAGCGTGACTCGGTACCATGAAAGCTTTTGCCGATGACAACAGCGGTAGGGTCGCTCTTGCTCCCTAGTTGCAGATCATCGGGACGAACCAGAAATGTGACCGACTTCCCCCCTAGCTCATTGGCGAGGTGGCGCTGGTTAAAGCGCAGCGTGCCTAACTCCGAAGTGAGGCTCTGGTTCACATGCAGCAGCCCCGGTAGCAGCGTAGCACTACCGAAAATATTGGCAACGGTACGGCTGTTAGGCGCGTGGTAGAGGTTATAGGGGCTATCCCACTGCAGTAGCTCACCATGATGGATCACACCCGCCATCGACGCGGTGGTTTTTAACGCATCGACATTGGTGGTGCCAAAGAGCACCGTTTTCTGGTATAGCTCCGCTAGCTGTTGCATATCTTGACCGAGCATAAGCTGTTCGGCTGGATTGGGCTGGTTAAAGGGCTCATCCCAGAGGATCAGGGGGTGGGGGGTGGCGAGCGCACGAGCGAGTTTGCTTCGTTGCAGACTATCCTCCTGTAGTTGATGGGGGTAGTGTTCACTATACCCTTGTAGATCGAGCTGCTCTAGCAGCAGTTGGCTTAGCTGAATCCGTTCCGTCCGTCTGCGTTGCAGTAGAGCTAGCTCGATGTTGGCCCGAATAGTCAGCTGAGGAAAGAGCGACTCTGCCGCCGGAATAAAGGTGGCTCGGCGCTTGCCAACCGGCCACTGATGCCGCTCAGAGGCGACATGGTCACCGGCGATAGTCAGCGTACCGCCCTGTATCGGTTCGAGGCCGATAATGGTGCGTAGTACCCTAGTGAGATAGCCACTATGACGACAGAAGAGTCCGGCAATCTGGCCACGGTTGACACTAAAGGAGAGGGGTTTAAGTGCCGGCCCCTCCGTTTCGGGAGTGAGTTGAAGCTGATCGAGTTTAAGTAGTCGTGGCTGTTGAGCCATCATAAGTCCCTCTTTTCGTTAGCGGTGCAAGATGCGAAACAGCGGCGCAAGTAGGGGCAGCAGTAGCAGGCCGGCTCCCAGCTGCATCACGATTGGCCAGAAGAGTTGGCTCGGCTCGTCGCTTAGCATGAGGCTGAAGCTATAGGTTGCTAGCGTTGGCCAGTCGGGGGGGAGCAGCAGGTAGCTTAAGGTGAGCTCTCTGAACAGCAGTATAGCACCGACCGAGGTAATGGTTAAAAGCGGGAGGGCGACTGCGGGCAGATAGAGGCGCCACAGCAGCAGGAGAGGGGAGACCCCGATGATGGCCGAAGCGGTGAGTGGATCGATCGGGAGATTTTGGTAGAGCAGCGTGTTGACCTTCTGCTGTAGATGGCGGTAGTAGAGGAGCAGATAGCTACCGAGAATCGCCATCCAGATGAGCCCCACCTGTAGTAGCAGGGAGGGGGGGGCACCGCTCAACCGTTCAGCCAGATCGAGGATCGGTTGACTCAGACTCGCTAGCAGCAGAGCGACAAAGAGGTGAGGCAGGCCGACAACAGGGGGGATATAGCGAGTTAGTTGTGTCTGTGGAGCGCGAATTCGGCTTAAAGAGATGAGAGCGGTCAGCGTTAGCACGATGAGCATCACCACCACCGGTGCGGCGCTGTGGAGCAGGAGTGGCAGCAGTGACGGCATCAGCGGCGGCAGGGGATGAGAGAGTCCCCAAGCGATGAGCAGTAGCAGGATCACCATCGCGATCAATCTAAATGGCAGGGGGACGGGGGTCTCTGATTGTGGAGTGGCGTGGCTTGCTAGTCGCTGTAGTGGTTGATGACTGAGCAGCGTGCGCAGTGACCAGAGCAGTAGCAGTGCGATGAGCAGTAGGATGAGGGCGGGAGGGAGCAGCAGTGAGAGCGGCCGCTCGCTTAGCCAGGATGCGGCTAGCGTGGTTGCCAGCGTTGGGGTGCCGGTGAGTGTGGGGGTGGCGTAGTCACTCAGCACTACCGCGATGATGAGCGCAATCCCTTGTAGCAGAGCGAGTTTGAGTTTGGGCCAGGTGAGTAGTTGCCACCGTTTGATGGGGGAGAGCTGGAGCTGCTCGGCCACCTCCGCTAGCGTTGGATTATTGCGCTGTAGCAGTAGCCGTGTCGGCAGATAGATAACGGGATAGAGGGTTAGGGTATAGGCCAGCGGGGTCAGCCAGCTATGGGTGCCGAACTGGCTCTGTAGTAGATAGGCGACCACAAACGAGGGGAGCGCTACCGGCAACAGTAGCAGGTAGTGGATCGCCTCAGGCGGGCGGTAGCGGTGTACCAGTAGCGCCAGCCCCACACCGATTATCGAACTCAATAGCGTCGTGGTGGTGATGAGTGCGAGGTGGTTAAAGGTAATCTGTTGCAGCGTCGTCCAGTCGATGGTCATAGGGTTGTCGCGTCGTATAATTTGGCAAAAGGGGTACGGATAGCGGGTTCAGTTGGCTATAATGGCCCTTTTGAGCCGAGGATTCAAAGTTCATGTTACTCGATATTACCCATGCCCGTTTAATGCATCTCGACTGGGAGATGGAACTGGAGGCGATGTTAAGCGGCAGAAAGCGGTTAAAATCGGTCTGTGGCTGGCATGAGTGTATTTTGGGGCAGTGGCTCTATCAGGAGGGGATACCTCGCTACGGTTCGATTTCCCATGTCGTCACTCTGGAGCAGGAGCATAAAAAGTTTCATGAGCTGGCGCAACAGGTGGTTAAATATTACCAGTCAGGTCACGGGGAGCGGGCGGCAGAGCTGTTTAAAGAGGTGCAGCGCCTGAGCAAAGAGATTATCTTTCTTTTGACGGTGATTGAGCGCCAAGTGGTGAAGCGGCGGCAGATGAGCTACATGGTGCGCCACCCGCTGAAGAGTCTTCAGCGCGTATTTCGTCGCCACTGAAGGTAAAGGCCTGTTTTCGGTACCAGCGGTAGGCGAGATAGCCACCGGCAGTGGCACAGCAGAGCGCTAGCAGCAGTGGCCCGCCAGCACCACCGAGCCCTAGCCCCAATTTAAGTCCCAACCCCTTTCCGGCCATATAGCCGCCACCGCCGCCAAAGCCTGCTGAGGCGACGACGCTGGTGTGGTGAGCCGCTCCCCAGCCGACAGTTGCCCCCCCTTTAGCCGAGGCCGACTCAACGGTATGAACTGCCGTCTGTGCCGCTTTCGAGAGTAACTTGGTCTCCTCGTCGGCGCGGCTATTGCGACTGTTCGTTAGCGGATGGCGCTTTAAGCTAGGCGTTGTGGTTGAGGGGGGGCGATTGGGGGACATAGCGACTCCATAAATTATCTAAGGGGTAGAGCGGTTGGATAACTGATCGGGTAATTAGGGTGTGACTATAGAGCAATGGGGGAGAGGAGAGAAGGGGTTAGGTTGATCAAGCACCCGAGACTCAGCCACACCAAGAGATAGACAGCGGCAAAATAGCTGCTATTATAATGGGATTTGTTTTCATTTGTCTCTATTACCCACTATCTCAGGAGGGGCTTCATCCATGTCTGAACAACTTACTCAACTCTCAAAACTTAAACCGGGGCAGCGGGGGCAGATTAGCGCCGTTGAGGGCGAGAAGGAGCTGCGCAGTCGCCTTGCCGCGATGGGGTTTCGCAAAGGGGCGAAGGTATCGGTAGGTCATAGCGCTCTGTTTGGTGATCCGCGTACCTATACGCTCGGTAGTTCCCACATCAGTCTGCGCAACAGCGAGGCGCAACATGTTCAAATTCAACTCAGCTAGAGAGGCACACACATGGAGAGCAGTACGACTAAGGGAACGCTACGGGTTGCGATGGTCGGCAACCCTAATACCGGACGCACCACCCTTTTTAATCGGCTGACCGGTGCCTCAGCTTCGACCGGTAACTACCCCCGAGTGACTGTTAATATCGAATCGCGCCATATTCAGTATCAAGGTTGGGATATAGAGCTGATTGATCTACCGGGAATTAACTCTCTAAGCTGCCGTACCGATGAGGAGCTAGCCGCGCGCCAGTTTCTGTTCGAAGAGCCGCTTGATCTGATTCTCAATGTTATCGATATGGGTAATATGGAGCGCAATCTGCTGCTCACCTCCCAACTCATTGAGATGGGTATTCCCCGTATCTACGCTCTGAATCTTAAATCGGAGGCGGCCCATAAAGGGGTGCGTATCGATACGACGGCGATGACTAAGATTCTCAACGGGCCGGTGGTAGAGATTGAGGGGCGTACCGGTGATGGTATCGAGACGCTGCTCAATGCGCTAACGAGTTGCGCCGATGCCGGTTGTCAAAACTGTAGCGTGGAGGCGTGTCGCGGCGGCAGCGTCAAAATTGGCTACGATGATCATCTGGAGGAGGCGATTGAGCGTATCGATGCCGCTATCGCTCGTCTCCACCCTAATGTGATGGATAGCTCTCAGTCGCGCTGGCTGGCGATTAAGCTGCTGGAGGGGGATAACACCCTGCTAAAGCAGGAGCAGGAGCATCGTGAGTTAATGGCCATGGTGGCTAATGAGCGGCAGCTACTGGAGGAGCAGCACGGCGAAGATGCCGAAATTATGCTCAATGATGGCCGCTACGGCTTTGTGAACGGACTATTGAAAGAGGTCAGCGAGCTCGATCTGGATGTTGCCCTAAATCGGATCGATGTCACGCGGGTGATCGATTCGGTACTGCTGCACCGCTACTTGGGGCTGCCGCTGTTCTTTTTTGTGATGTGGGTGATGTTTGAGGCGACATTTACTCTCGGCACCTACCCGATGGAGTGGATCGATGCGTTGGTCGGTTGGGTGAGTGCTGGCGTCGGTGCCATCCTGCCAGAAAGTCTCTTTAGAGATATGATGGTCGATGGGATTTTGGCCGGTGTCGGTGGGACGATTATCTTTTTGCCTAATATCGTGATTCTGTTCTTCTTTATCGCCTTTTTAAGTGAGTCGGGCTATCTGGCTCGTTCGGCGTTTCTTATCGATAGAGTGATGCACAGCTTCGGACTCCACGGTAAAGCCTTTATTCCGATGATTACCGGATTTGGCTGTAATGTACCGGCGATTATGGCCACCCGAACGATTGAAAATCGTAAAGATAGGCTGGTGGCGATGCTGGTCACCCCCTTTATGAGCTGTTCGGCAAGGCTGCCGGTCTTTATCCTCTTTAGTAGCGCCTTTTTTACCGAAAATGCCGGTGTGGTGCTGTTCGGGCTCTATAGTGCCAGTATTGTATTGGCGTTGCTGGTGGCGGTTGTGTTAAGTAAAACGGTGGTGAAGGGGGCGAATAGCGCCCCACTACTGATGGAGCTCCCCCCCTACCGTAAGCCGACCTATCAATCCATTATGATCCACATGGGCTCGAATGCGCTGGAGTTTCTGAAAAAGGTGGGGGGGATTATCGTTATCGGCTCGGTGATTATCTGGTTTTTAGAGACCTTCCCCCAAAATGTCCCGTTAAGTCAGGATTATGAGGCGCAAATTGTTCAGCTACAGAGTCAGTCGGCGAGTGAAGCTATCGAACAGCAGATTAACACGCTGCAGCAGCAGCAGCAGGCGGAGATCTATCACAACCGCTATTTAGGCCAGATAGGTCGGGTCGTTGAGCCGATTTTTGCACCACTAGGTTTTGATCTTAACGCCTCGATAGCACTGTTAACCGGCTTTGTCGCCAAAGAGGTGATTGTCGCTACCTTTGGGGTGCTTAATGCGAAGGGGGGAGAGGTCACCGAATCCGATGAGGGGTTAAGGGAGTCGATTGCCCAGTCGATGGATCCGGTATCAGCTATCGCTTTTATGGTCTTTGTGCTGCTCTATATGCCCTGTTTTGCGACTTTGGCGATTCTCTATCGCGAAACAGCCTCACTGCGCTGGACGCTCTTCTCGGTGGGGATGTCGATGGGGATCGCCTATCTGCTGGCGCTCTCGATTAGTGTTATTGGCGGACTCTATCTGTAGCGAGGAGGCGTGTCATTAGCTTTAAATGGATAGCAATTTTTTTGTGCTGGCCGATGACGCTTGCCCCTCTGCTGTTGTATGATGAGGGGCAGTAACGGTGGTATAGCTTGGCTCTACTGCGATTTTGTGATTTTTTCAGGAGTATAGTAATGAATTTAGCAACCTATTTGGCTTCAAGCACCAGTGGTATTGGTGTTTTTGGTGCGCTGGTGGGAGGCGCGGGTGCTGCGGCTAAGAATATTAAAGATAGTCGTGATGGCTTGGTAACACCGGTTGAAGCGGTGGTGGATACCTCTAAAGAGGCCGCAGGCGCTGGCGTGGCGACTGTTGTGAGTGCCGTTAGTGTCGGTGCTGCCGGGGTGGGGCTTGGCGCTTCGCTTGGCATTGCGGCAGTGACGGCTATCGGGGCTAAATATCTTTGGGATCGCTCCATGGAGCAGATCGAGAGTCGCTTCTTTAAGGGCGATATGGATCAGCTCGATCATATTGTGGCTAGCAGTGCCGATGAGGCGACTCGAAAAGGGCTGTCACTGTAACCCCTATTTGGGTCAGACCGCATGGATTCCCACTCGCTACTAGCCCCTAATCGACTCATCTTTTGTGAAAAGCGCTGGCAGCTAATCGCCTTTCTGCTTGCCGCTGCCGTGCTGCTCACCTTTTTTTGGGCCTTCTTTATTCTGGCCCACTATCTTGAGGAGTACAATATAGAGGACTACTCCATCAATATGGTCGATGGGGGGATGGGGGGAATGGTCAATATGGCCAACCGTTCGTCGATGTCGCTACAGGCGCTGGTCACGCCGGCGGTGGTGACGCTGGTGCGCCAAGATACCCCTAATATGCCACTCGCTTCGGGGGTGATTGTCCATCCGGAGGGGTTTATCCTTACCACCGCCCACTCTATCGATAAGATCGCTCGGATAGGGGTATTGGTACAGGCGGCAGATGGGGTTAAACGCTATAAGACCGAGGTGGTGAAAACCCACAAAACCCACGATTTGGCGCTGTTAAAAATTGTCACCAATGATAAGTTTCTGTTTCTTAAACTGGCGGATACGACTCAACTGACGGCCAATACCCAGCTACACGCTTTCGGTAAGAGCGCTAATGGAGTAGTCATGGCGCGCTCCGGTGTGCTACAGCAGCATGGCGTTAGCTTAACGGTGGGGCGGCAGACTATCTCTCATCTATTAACCACCACAGTCCCCTTTGTAGCTCAGCACTCTGGTGGGCCGATGGTTACCGAGAAGGCGCGTCTAGCTGGAGTGAATATTGTCGTGCAGCAGGGGGAGGGATTGGCAGGTTATACGATTCCCTCTCATGTGATTGTGGCTCACTTTAGTGATGTGTTGACCTTTCATGGCCTCAACCGACCGGTGCAGTCGAAGGTTGATCCTGCGCTACCTCAAGCGGATACTAACGGGGTCGCGGCTGCTTGGTGGCAACAGGCACGAGAACAGGAGGCGGCACCGGAGCAGCTACTCAATCGGGCGCTCAATCCCGACTTAGCGGCGATGAATGTGGCAGCTGCTGATAGTAAGCAGGTCGATAAAAATGCCCAAGTTAACCATATCGGCTCGGCAGGCGATGAGGTCACTCTGCTGGATCTGGAGCAGGAGAGCAGCTTTGAGCTTTGGGGTTATAAACTTGATGCCATGTTTGCCCTCTCTCTGCTCGGCGTTGCCGGCGGTATGTTAGGGGCGTTGATGCCGATGGGTGGGAGTCTGCTGGTAGTGACCGGCATGATGATGCTATTCGGTTATGGCCTCTATATGATTCGTCCGGCTATCTATGTGGTTAATCTCTTTACCTATGGTATTTCGGCGCACCACTACTGGAAGCGAGGACTGGTGATGCGGGAGCGACTGCTACCGCTGCTGCCGTGGATTCTGTTTGGCGTGGTTATCGGCTTCTTTATCGGGCACCACCTGTTTGATCATGTGGTCGGGATTATGTTAGGGGGGTTTGCGCTGGTGTTGGCCGCCCTCGCGCTCTACGATACCTACAATCGCTGCCCCCCTCAGCAGCCGGTAGTTGAGCTGCCAGACAGCAGTCGTGAGGCGAAGCTCGAACAGTTTATCAATAGCTCCGGTCTGACCACAGAGCGGGAGCAGCAACAGCGAGGTACTTGGCTAGATCACGCTATTATGGGGGGGCCGATGGGGCTGCTGACCGGTATCCTGAGTGTCGGTGGCGGCATTACCGAAGAGCACTACCAGCGCCGTCACGAGGGGCTGGCCAAAGAGAATGCGGTCGCTAATACGGTAGTGATGGTCTTTGTCGCCTCCTTAGTTGCCGCTTTGGTCTCTTTTAGCTATGGCAGCAGTATTGGTGCCTTCTCTTGGCAGACGCCGCTAACGCTGGCGATGATCTTAATCCCCTCTACCTATGCCGGGGCGCTGCTGGGCGTGCGCTGGTTTGGAGGGATCCCGCGTGAGATTCAGCGTTGGCTCTTCGCTTTGATTATGGTAATGATTGCGTTAACGATGTTCTTTGCGCAGTAGTCTATGGGATTAAGCCGTCACTATCGCTATCCTATCGGCAGGCTCGGGGTAGCTCTGCTGCTACTGCTAGCCCACTCGCTCTTTGCCGATGAAGATGGTCCGGCGAATGGGGGCGCTGGTAATGGTCAGGGGGTACGGCTCCATCCGACCAATCAGGAGATCGTCAATATCGCCCCCCCCGGCAGCGGTATCTTTATGGCGCGGGATATCGCCCTCTATGAGGGGCACTGGCAGGGGATGGATGTGATGCTGCTTGATGCCGAGCTACGGCAAAAATTGCTCTACCCTAAAGGGCTAAAAGGGGTGATTATTAATGAAGTGACCCTAAATGCTGCGCTATCGGGGATGTTGGGGGGCGATATTATTATTGCGATTGAGGGGGAACGGGTTCTCTCTTTAGAGGATTTTAAGCACCTGACCTATCAGTATCGTCAGCGAAACCATGTCGCGGTGACCGTGTTACGCAAGAGCGAGTTGCAAAATGGTGATCGATTTATTATGAATCGCCATATCTTCATTTTGCGGGCACGCAAAGAGGTGGGCATGGCGCAGATGGAGTCGGCGCCGATGATTGAGCCAGGCGATCCCCGTCCCCACCCTGATCGCGGCCCCTGCACCCGTTGCCATACTATCGGCGATGGCCGTTTTACTATGCCCGATCCCGATCTGATTATTTTACCGCCACCGGCTATCGATCCTATCGATATTCAGCGTAACAATCGTCCCCACAGTGATCGTGGCCCCTGTATCGCTTGTCACGCTGTCAATGGGCAGCAGCCAGCGACGGTGCCGGTACAGCCCCATATTCGAGCCAATTAGCTATTGTTAAGGAGTTAAGTGTGAGTATTGAGTCATCGAGCGAAAAAGATAGCCCCTGGGAGAGAGTAAAACAGAGCTGGGAGCAGCGCGTGCAGCCGCAGTTAGATCGCATTACGCCGCGCTGGAGAGAGGAGCAAGCGCCTAAACAGAGTCAGTTGCGTGAGGTTGAGGTTGAAGATTTGGCAACCGGGCTGAAAAATCTGCTGCTTGACGGCTCCAAAGAGGGGATTGGCTGGATAAAACAGCTAGGACGCTATACCGTCGTGGGTGCCCGATATGGGGTTAACGATACGGTTTCGCTCTATCATCAGGCGAGTGAGGCCCTGCTGCGTCGGGGAAAGTGTGGCGGGGTGTGCGCCGAGTGTGCGCCGGAGGAGCCGAAGAGTCAGGGGCCGCTCCCCTCCCAGAGTGATCGTGGTGGATAGAGGGAGCAATTAACAGATGGAACCCACCCCACTCACCTTTTGGGACTATGTGACGCTGGCGATTGCAGCGGTGGTCATTTTGCTCTATATCTATCTCCGTTTTAGCCGCTTTATGCGTCAAAGTCGAGCTGGCGTTAGCCGTTGTAGTCATGGTTGTTGCGCTCAAATTGGCGGCGGCTGTGGCTCTGGCTCTCATCGGGGTGAGGTCTGGGTCGATATTAACGCTTTAAAGTCGTCGTCCCCCTCAGGGCAGGATTGTCCCCGTAACCGGAGCTGATAGCGCGATTATGGAGCTATTGGCCAGCTGGTTATGGCAGCCGCTACTCAGTTTTATCTATCTGGAGCTAGGGGTGCTATTTCTGCTCGTGACCGGTTTTGCCGCTTGGCGCTATATGGGGTTGGCGTTTAGTGATCTGCTCCATCTGCGCCGCCACGAATCGCAGTTGCCAGCGAGCGATAACCCGCATCAACGCCATATTTCACAATCGAAAGGGTTTATGGCGGCTTTAGCCGCTACCGTTGGGGTAGGTAATTGGGCCGGGGTCAGTACCGCTATCCATCTCGGTGGTCCGGGGGCGCTGTTCTGGATCTGGGTCTCGGCGCTCGTGGGGATGAGTATGCGAATGTGCTCGGTCTGGTTGACGATGTACTATCAACCTAAAGATCCCGACTCGCCCCTGTTTGCCACCCCGATGAGCTATCTGGAAAAGTTCAGCGGCGGCCGTACTTGGCTACCGCTGACCTTTGCGGTACTGCTGCTAGTGCAGGGGCTCTTTAGCGCCTTTATCCAGTCGAACTCAGTGGCACATGCGATAGAGAATGAGGTGGGTGAGTCGCATCTGGTGGTGAGTCTGCTCCTGGCCACGCTGGTGGGTATCGTGATTTTGGGGGGTGTGCAGAAAATTGTCGCTGTGACCACCCAAATTGTCCCCTTGATGGTAGCTATCTACCTATTGGCCGGGCTCTATATTTTGCTTAGCGATCCGTTACTGACGCTAAATACGCTGGGCGAGGTGTTTACCTACGCCTTTACCCCCTACGCGGTTGGTGGCGGCGTAGCCGGTTATTCGGTGCTGGTTGCGATTCAGTTCGGTGTGGCGCGAGGGGTTTTCTCGCATAGTTCTGGTTTGGGGTTAGCGCCCTTTTTGCAGGCCTCTCATCAGGAACAGCGACATCGTAGTGCGCTATTAGCGGGGCAGGTGCCGGTGATCGATACGCTGATTATCTGCTCGGTGACCGGGTTGGTGGTGCTCTCTTATGGCGACTGGCAGGCTCTAAACGGTGCCTTTTTGACGGTGGAGTCGTTTGCCGTTACCTTTGGCAGTGAGGGACGACTGGTGTTGATTACGCTACTGCTCTTCTTCGCCTACACCACCTTGGTTACTTGGGCCTACTTTGCCGAGCGGAGTCTCCACTATTTGCGTATTGAGCGTGATACGGAGTTCCGCTGGCTCTTTATCCTCTGTGTCGCTATCGGCCCTTGGTTTCCGGTGACATTTATCTGGTCGCTAGGCGATCTGATTATCGGTGTGGCACTGCTACTGAATATGATCCCGCTGTTTTGGTTAACGCTACAGCATCAGCAGCAGATGCGGCGAGAGTTAACTGTTCGCTTTGGAAGATAGGCGCTTTTTGCGATACTCTTCCAGCATCTTTATTAGGCGCTCAAACGAAAACGGCTTAACAATAAAACCGTTTGCACCGGCACTAATAATTTGTCGTACCAGATCGGCTTTAGTCTCGCCGCTGACGATGACAACATGGCTCTCTGGGCTCTCTGCTCGCACCGCTTTTAAGACATCAAGACCGCTCATCTCTCCTGGCATGGAGATATCGAGTAGCAGGATATCGGGCCGATACTTTTGAAAAGCGGCGAGCGCTGATCTGCCATCTTTAGCGGTATCGGCAACTTCGCAGCTAAGTTTGCGGAGCATGTTATCGAGCAAGGAGCGCATGCTCTCCTCATCATCGGCTAAAACGATCTTAACTCCTTTGCCAATCTCTTCATTCATGACGATATAGTGCCTTTTGATTAAATAACCTCTCAATTATTGCTATTATCTTATCTATCGATAGTGATAGCAACAGGAGCGAAGATGAGTTGTGACGGCGAAGAGGGGGACAACAAGGGGACGGCGGTACGGCGGAGCGGGAGTCGTAGTGACTATCTCGCCTCAACACTACAACGGGTAAGTTATCTACAGCACGCCTTTGAGCAGCACGCCATCGTCAGTATTGCCGATGTGGCGGGGAATATTGTCTATGCGAATGAGAAGTTTTGCCAAATCAGTGGCTATCGTCGTGAAGAGCTGATGGGGCAGAACCACCGTATTGTTAAATCGGACGAACACCCCCCCGAATTTTTTCAACAGCTTTGGACGACCATTGTGAACGGGGAGATTTGGCACGGCGAGATAAAGAACCGTGCTAAAGATGGGAGCCCCTACTGGGTTAACGCCACCATCGTGCCGATTTTGGATGATAACGGCAGGCCGGAGCAATATATTGCGGTGCGTACCGATGTGACCGAGAATAAACTCAATGAGCAGCATCTACAGCGACAGCAGATGCAGATAGCGACTATTAATCAGGCGCAGTCGATGTTTATCTACAACCCTAATCCAGAGATTATCTTTAACGCACTCCTGCCCGATATGTTGCAGCTTACTTCGAGCCGTTTTGGCCTAATCGCCGAACTGTTTAACGATGGGTTAGAGGGGGAGCAGCTCTTAGTCTATGCGGTCAATGATGAGCAAGAGAGCCCTCAGAGACTCCCCTTGAGCGGGCTGTTGCAACAAGTGGTGGCTGAGTCTGGTGAGTGTGCGATTATCGATAACCATCTCTCTATCGACGAGCAAGCGGCGCTTCCGGACTGTTTCCCCCCCCTGACCAATTTTTTGGGCCTCCCGATCAAAAGCGGTGGCAAAAGAGTTGGTGCGATTGTGTTAGGGAATCACCCAGAGGGGTATGATGAGGAGTCGCTCACGCCGATTGAACCTTTGATCAATACCTGCGGTTACCTCTTTTTTGCTCTAAAGAGGGAGCGTGAACGGGTCGCCAAAGAGGTGGAGTTAGATCGAGCCAAACAGGCAGCTGAGGCGGCCAATGTTGCTAAAAGCCAGTTTCTGGCCACCATGAGCCACGAGCTTCGCACACCACTGACCACCATTCTCGGTTTTAGTGAGTCGCTACAGCAGACGCCGCTAACCGAACAGCAACGCGAGATGCTGCACAATGTCTATATATCAGGTACCTCACTACTCTCACTGATTAACGATATTCTCGATCTCTCTAAAATTGAGTCGGGTAACTTCACGATCGATCTGAACCCCTTTAATCTGCAACAGCTACTAAAGGATGTTATCGCCATCTTTACGGTACGGGCACAGCAGGAGCAGACACAACTGAGGCTACAGAGTGATGCGAACCACCCGGCGGCGAGTTGGCAGCTAGTGAGCGATGGTAATCGTCTGCGTCAGGTGCTGATTAACTTAGTCGGTAATGCCCTTAAGTTCAGCAAAGGGAACGAAGTGACCCTCTCACTACGCTATAGCGAGATAGTCGATAACCGAGTCGAGGTGGCGTTTAAGGTGATCGACACCGGGATAGGGATGTCGCCTGAGGTGATGGCGCGGCTATTTCGGCCATTTGAGCAGGCCGATAACTCGATTTCACGCCGCTTTGGAGGGACAGGGTTGGGGCTCTATATCTCACAGCAGTTGGTGAAGTTGATGGGGGGCTATATTGAGGTGAACAGTGTGGTGGGGGAGGGGAGCTGTTTTCAGTTTGTGCTGCCGATGGAGCTATATGAGCCAGTGGTCGAAAGGAGTCAAGGGAGGATGGACGAGTTGATACCGCCTCGTTTGCAGGGTCGAGTCTTAATTGTCGATGATACCCCCGAAATACGGCTACTGTTAGGAGGCATTCTCACCTCTATCGGAGTTGAGTTTGATAGCGCCGAAGAGGGTGAACAGGGATTTGGGAAGGCGATGAGCGGTAGCTACGATATGATTTTGATGGATATGCAGATGCCGGTGATGGATGGGATAGAGACGACCACCATGCTGCGTCAACTCGGCAACGATACCCCCATCTACGCCCTCACAGCCAATGTGATGCAGAGTCAACGGCAACAGTTTTTGGCAGCAGGGTGTGATGGCTTTCTCTCTAAACCGATTGAGCGCCGAGCCCTGTTCGCCGCTTTGAGCGAACATCTGCAACCGCGCGAACAGGAGGGTGGGGAGAGCCAGAGTCGCCGAGATGAGGGCGGGGATGATGCGGCGGCTGCCATGTTGGCCGAAGCTGGGGCGCTCTTTCTCAACTCCCTAGAGGATAAATTGAGCGCAATTAAGGCGGCGATTAGCGCCAACAGGTGGGAGGAGGCTGATAAGCAGGTGCATACGATTAAGGGAGGAGGCGGAACCTTTGGCTATCCCCGTTTAACCGCGCTAGCGCGAGAGTTGGAGCAGCAGTTGCGTCGTGAGAGAGTTAGTGTTAAGGGGGTTAGCTCAGCATTGGCGGCGCTATGCCGAGAGGGGGAGGCTATTTTGGCCGCTCGGTGTGCTAGAGTTGATCCCGAAACATAAAATAGACCGCCCCCATCAGACAGAGTCCAGCCCAGAGATAGTCGAGCTTAAGGGGCTCTTTCATATAGTAGAGCGAGAAAGGGACAAAGAGGCTAAGGGTAATCACCTCCTGAATAATTTTTAGCTGGGCAACGCTGAGTACCGTATAGCCGATACGGTTGGCCGGTACCTGTAGCAGATACTCAAACAGAGCGATGCCCCAGCTAATTAAGGCGGCGATAATCCACGGCTTGCTCCCTAGCTCCTTTAGATGGGCATACCAAGCGAAGGTCATAAAGACATTACTGCAAATGAGCAGAATGATCGTGGTCAGGATGGGGTGGTGAGCGAGCAAACTGGCTAGAGACTCTCTGTGAGGGGGCGGTTATGGCAGCCTGTTTTGTCCCTGTTGTGGCCATGGTGGAGTCAGAGGGAGCGCGAATGGGGCATGCACAATCTCATCAACTCGCGACTGTGGTAACACCACCGCTTGGTAGCGTTGGCCAAACTGCTCAATCGAGTGGACAAACCCCTGTAGATGGCGGTAGGAGCCCTGCTGAATATTGTGATAGACCTGGGTAATATCCTGATGGGCGCTGTTAGCCATCGCTTTATCGAGATCGTCGATATCGACCTCTTCAATCAGTGCGCCGACACGCAACGCCTCCAGTGTCGATTGCTCTCCCCGCTGAATGAGATCGCGGTAGAGGGTGGCTAAGTGGCGGTTCTGAAACTGGCCTGGGGCTAAATTGGCCGCAGGATCGGGAATTTGGTAGCGCTGTAATAGCATCAGCACCCTATCGGTGTGAATCTGTTCAGAGCGCGAAATCGCGGCAAAGATAGATAAACCCCACCGTTGATAGAGCTGTTGATAGACATCCCGAGCTAGTTTCTCCTCCTCTCGCATATAGCGCAGATCGCTCAACTCTTGTTGGGAGAGTGCGGCGGTAGTAGCGGCTGTTGCCGCGACCGGCTGGAAAGTGACCTCCGCGTTCAAAAAGGGGTTATTGATGCGAGTGAGTGATTCACTTATCGATTGATCTTCCTCCTTACTTAGGAGTAGGTGGGCAAAGGCGAGGCTAATGAGCACTACAATCGCCACGATAAAGTGGGGGATAAAGTCGCGCGGGGTGATGAGCATCGCTATTAGATCTTCTGCTCAAGAGCGACTAGCAGCTCAACGAGTCGATCTTTAGCCTGTTCGATTTGGCCATACTCATAGCGGGAGCGCATATAGAGCTGTTGGCGATCGAGCAGCTTTTCGACATGAAGATGGAGGTTACGATGGGCGTGGTCGAGCTGGTTCATCTCATTAAGGTGGGGGTATTTTTTTAATCCCTCCTCTTTCAACCATCTACCTAAATCGCACTCTTCACTGCGAATCGCCACACTTTGATCGAGTTGGCCTTGGTGGTTGATAATCGACTGCATAAAGGAGTCGAACCACTTTTCGTGAATGGTTCTGGCTTGCTGAATGAACTCACGATCCATAACGGGACTCTCCTAAGCGGGTTTATTAAGGAAGATTTAAGGTTAAAAGTTCCACTCTTTTACCGTGCGAGCGTGGTAGAAGCGGTAAGCAAGCAGCAGAACCAAGATGGTAGCATAGCCGAGAACATCGGTTGGATTCCAAGTGCGCACTAAAAGATAGTGGAGCACTGACAAAAAGGTGATAGCGTAGATCATGCTGTGGACTCGCTTCCAGTTTTTGCCCAGCTTCTTCATGGTGTCGTTGTTGGCTGATGTCGCTAGCGGAATGAGCAGTAGCCAAGCGAGAATACCTACGGTAATGTAGGGCAGTTTGACGGTATCGAGCAGGAACTCGCGCAAAATGAAGTTATCTTCACGCCAAATATAGACCATAAAGTGCAGTGTGGCGTAGAAGAAGGCAAACAGGCCGAACATTCTGCGCAGTTTAAGCAGGATATTCCAGCCAAATTGGCGTCGAATTGGGGTAACCGAGAGGGTGATAAGCAGAAAGACCAACGCGGCCTCACCGGTAATGCCGATAATCTCCCACGAGGGGTAGTCGCCAAAGTGGCCGCCGACAGCATACCAAATCATCTCGTAAAGAGGCGAGAGACAGAGGATGAAGGTAATAATCTTAATCAGTTGTAGTTTTGGATCTGTAGATTGCGCCGCCATAAGTTATCGCCATGGGTTATCGATTGGTTTATCCGAGTTAAGTTGCTACAGCGACGGATCATAACCGAATCGACAAGCCTTGCCAAATTTAGTTACCTTCGCGTTGTCAAATCGCCGTTCGGGTCGCGATTTGAGCGCAAGCAGGTAGTGTTTCTCCCTGAATCAATGGTAAACTAACCGCCTTGATCTTTAGGTCGGGTCAAGCTTCGTGATGGCTATCGGGGGGCTGGCTGGGCAATTGTGGTGGTAAAAAGGCGATTTTAAGAGACTTTTTGTGGCGCGAGCATTTATTTCACTGATTGTTATCATCGTACTGCTGATCTTTGCCTCGCAAAATATGGAGGAGGCGGAGATTCATGTCGTAACGGGCAAACCGATGGCGATCCCGATGATCCTAATTATCGCGGTTTCGTTTATCTGCGGCTATGCAGTGGCTATGTTTTCGTGCATCATTATCACGGCTCGTAAGCGCAAAAGCCGTGACGGTGACAACAAGCTACCTAGGCGTTATCCGCGCTAGGGGTCGGGTAGAGGGGGGAGATGAGTTGTCAGTTGTAGTTGTTTTGACTGGGGTGAATTAAGGGGTTATGAGATATTCCAAGTGTGTCCGCTGTGCTGGAATGGTGGGTTGGATTGGTCTGGTGGTCAATTTAACCTTGCTAATCCTTAAAGGCTTTGTCGGTGTGATTGCAGGTTCCCAAGCCTTGGTGGCGGACGCGATGTACTCGGCTAAGGATGTTGTCAGCTCCGTATTGGTGATTGTCGGACTCAAAGTCTCGAATCGACCGCTCGATCGAGAACACCCCTATGGCCATGGCAAGATAGAGTTTATTTTGTCGATGATTATCAGTATCGTCTTTTTAGCCGTGACGGCCTTTCTGTTTGTCCATGCGGTACAGGTGTTGATGGGGGATGGGGAGCACAAAGCGCCGCACCTAATTGCGCTATGGGTGGCGCTCATCTCCATTTTGGTCAATGTTTTCATGTATTTTTACACTCGCTGTGTCTCGATTGAGATTAACAGCCCGATGGTGCGAACGCTGTCGAAACACCACTACGCTGATGCGACCTCCTCAATCGCAGTGGCGGTGGGGATTATTGGCGCACACTACCTCAATATGCCGTGGATCGACACTTTAGTGGCGGTGTTTGAGACGCTCCACCTGATGTATCTGGGCAGTGAGGTCTTTCGTGAGTCGTACAAGGGGTTAATGGATAGCAGTGCGCCGGATGAGGTGCGTGACAAAATCCATACGCTAGTGAGGCGCGTTGACGGAGTTAAAGAGGTGGATGAGCTGCGTACCCGTCTGGTAGGCCAAGAGGTCTGCGTTGACCTATTGATTCAGGTCGATGCGGAGGAGACGGTCGAAAGTGCTGATCTGATTAGTGAGCGAATCGTTGAACGGCTGACAGCGCGAATACCCCATTTAGGCAGTGTGCAGGTGAAATTTACCGCACATGAGGTGACTCGCCACCATAGCGATGGATCCATTGATGAGACGAGTCGGGATAGAGGGCTACCTTCGGAGGGTGGGGCATGAGCCGCAATAGCGCCCTCTATCGGGCTGAAAATACGATTCTCTTCTGTCATCGCGGTTGGCGGCCAATAGCGCTGCTGCTGATTATGGCTATTGTCACCACTACCCTCTGGGCCTTCTACCTGTTGGGATATTCGTTGGATGATGTTCAGACCGATAACTATGCTATTAGCCACTTCCCGCCCCTGAAGCAGAGCATGGGAGGGATGCAGGTTGTGGTTAATAATCAGACTCTGGTCGCTCAGCTTGAACCCCTACAGGCTGCGGTGGCACCAGCGATTGCCCATATTCACAGCGATTTGACTCCGGTAGGGCAGCAGAAGTTGCCGCTGGTTCTCGCCTCAGGGGTCTTTGTTCATCCTAGTGGCTACTTGATAACCGCCGCCCATCCGCTGCAAAATCAATCTCCTCTTAAGGTCGATGTCAAGACTCGAAACGGCATCAAACGCTATGACGCCTCCATCGTTAAGCAGACGCTAGGATATAATCTAGCGATGCTTAAACTTGAGACTCAGGATCGCTTTCTCTTTTTGCCTCTAGCCGATACCGCTGAGCTGGGTACTGGGGTGCCACTCTACGCCTTTGGCTTGGGAATGCAGAGCACGATTATCGGCGCTCATGGCGTACTACAGCAGCGTGGCGTGGCGTTACGGGTAGGGCAGATGCCACTGTCACGCCTATTTCAGAGTGATGCTATCTATAGCTGGGAGCAGACCGGGGGAGCGCTGGTGAACAGCAGTGCCGAACTGGTCGGGATCAACCTCCCCATCGCTGATGCGGCGGGGCAGGTGAGTGGGTATGCGGTTCCCGCCCATGTGATCGCTGCTGAGTTTAGTCGCTATCTGCCGCCGGCTAAAAAAAAAAATAGCCCCCCTAAAACCGGAAGCGATGTCGCTGTGATCCCCTCGCCTCAAGCTGCGGCAGTTTGGCCAGTGCTAGGAGTGACTGTGGCTGCGACGACAGCAGTGGCCGATTCGGCACCGATTGCCGATAGCGAACACCAGTCGGGGTTTGTCGTTGCGGGCCACACACTGGAGTCGCTGGTTGGTTTAGGGTTGCTAGGGCTTCTCTCTGGGGTGACCGGTGGCATGGTGACGATGGGAGGGGGGATCATTCTAGTGAGTGGTATGTTTATCTTCTTCGGTTACGGCATGATGCTAATTCGTCCGGTCGCCTTTGTGACTAATGTCTTCACCTATGGGGCGGCATCAATTAAAAATCAGGCGGCCGGGCTGATTATGTGGCCAAAGGTGAAGCAGTTGACCCCTTGGGCAGTGGCGGGGGTGCTCTTAGGGCTGCTACTCGGGACTGAACTGGACGATACGGTCATTGGCTATCTGCTAGGTATCTTTGCGCTGCTTATTGCGGCTAAGACGCTGCATGAGGTGACGCAGCGTGATGATGAGGAGTTAGAGACTGTTATCGCCAACAGCGCAGCGCCATCGAAGCGGGGTGACCACTCTGCCTTGGAGGATGCGCTGCATCGTTCTGCGCCGGCTGCAGGTGAGCTTTCGCCTACGGTCAAAAATGGTCTTTTGGGGCTACCGATGGGGTTGGTCAGTGGACTGTTGGGGATTAGTGGTGGCGTTATTGAGGTGCCTCTACAACGCTACTATGCTCGCATTGCACTGCATAACGCCATTGCTAATAGTGCGGTGATGGTCTTTTGGGCGTCATTGACTGCTGCGGTTGTATCGCTCATCTATGGCAATAAAATAGGTGCTTTTGAGTGGGAGACCCCGTTTACTATCGCGCTGATTATGATCCCCACCTCCTATTTGGGAGGAATGTTGGGGGCGAGGTTGTTGTCACATATCTCCCCGGATAAGCTGAAGTGGCTCTTTGCTGGGTTGATGTTTGTGGTCGGCATTAAAATGTTATTTGCCCAGTAGGAGTTAGCTGAATGAATATTCACACGGATCTCTCCGATCTGATTGGGCTCTACCTCAGAGCCGGTTCTACGCTGCTGCAGCGATTAGCGGCAAGTATCGTTGATGGGTTTCACCAAATTTTTACTGTCGATGATGAGTTAAAATATAACTATTTTCGCGATAGAGGTATTGGTCATGCTAGAGGGCGGCGCTACCGCCAAGCGGCTGAGGTGTTAATCCAACTCTATAGGGTGCGGCCTGACGATAGCGAGATGGCGACCTATCTGGGGGTGAGCCTGTTAAAAGTTGGCGAGGGGCAGCAGGGTGTTGAGATTTTGCAGCGAATTCGTCAGCAGCAGCAACAAGGGGAGGATCTGAAGCGGATTAACACGATTCTGCTGGCCGCCTATCAACAGCTTGATGAGCGAGAAAACTACTTAATGTTGCTGATGGAGCAGGTAAAAGGGGAACCGCAAAAGCTGGAGCACTATCTAACCCTTGCAGAGGGCTACTGTTACTATGAGGCGTGGGTACAGGCGATTTCGGTCTATGAGAAGGCGCTGATTCTCGATAAAGATCACATCGCAACTCATGAAGGGCTGCTGCGCTGCTATCAGGCGCTAGAAGATCACGACGCTGAACAGCGCCAGCAACAGAAGTTATCTCAACTGCGAGGAGAGGGGGCTGTGGCCTCGAAAGAGGAGGCAGAGCCGCCGCTATCGCAACCGAATGATAAGATATTGCGGGAGTTACAACA
This sequence comes from Ectothiorhodospiraceae bacterium BW-2, assembly GCA_008375315.1. NCBI lineage: Bacteria > Pseudomonadati > Pseudomonadota > Gammaproteobacteria > Chromatiales > Ectothiorhodospiraceae > Ectothiorhodospiraceae bacterium BW-2. The sequence goes on from CP032507.1 coordinate 2,737,684, forward strand.
TTTGCAACTTACGCCCCGTGCGGTTGAGACAGAGACGGTGGTACGCTAGGCGCTGTTATGGCTGACTATGCCCCGAATCCTAACGAGCGGATAAGAGTGTCGCAACAGCGGTTGCGAGAGCTCTACCACGAGGAGGTTAATCGTCGTTTCCATGTGCCGAAGATGCCGGCGGTACGGACGATTATGGTGGTTTCGTTTTTGATGCTGCTCTTTTTAACCGCCACCTTCCTCTTTAAATATAACAGCTTTGTTACCATGCAGGAGGAGGTCTATGCCAAGTATGGCCACCTGCAAGGGGCGTTTCAGCGCCGCAGTAACCTGTTTGAGAATCTACTTAAGCTGACATTGAATCACGCCGCCTTAGAACATGCGGTCTTCTCCCATGTGGCGGATGTGCGCAAACAGATTATCAAAAAGTTACAGCTCCCCCCTGAGGTAGAGCAGTCGCTACAGCAGACATTGGTTTATAGCGACAATCCCCAGTTAACCGATATTGGTGATGCCCTCTCTGCGATGGAGAGTGGCGGATTAGAGGCGAGTATTGGTCGTCTGCTCGGGTTAGTGGAGAACTACCCCGATATTAAGTCGTCTGAAACTTATGCTCACATGATGTCTTCACTGGTGGAGATTGAGGATCGTATTGCTGATCGGCGGATGATCTATCAGGAGACGATTTTGATGTTTAATCGTGAAATCTCCCGTTTTCCTTGGTATATGTTGGCTAAATTGACCGAATTTGAGCGGTTTGACTACTTTCATGCTGAAGAGGGGGCTGATCGGCGTCCTGAGATCCACTCTGACCACTTTGAGATGCTACTACCAGTCGTGTCGAGTCATGGTGCCCATACCGGATCATCCAAAGAGGATAGAGCAGAGAGTAAGAGGCTACAAACCCTGATTCAGGCACCTCAAATGGATGAGCCCGAAGAGGCGCTAGCGGGCGCGATACCTCCCGACACCCGCGTCGAACCGAAGCCGCGAGGAGGAGACGAAGAGGGAGCGGTCGTGATCCAGATAGAAGATAACAGGGGAGAGTAGCGTTGTTCTGGACAGTTATCACCCGTATTGGCACACTATTTAGCTTTATCTATACCGTTAAACAGGTCAGTGATGAGCATCAGGATCGTCGGCAGATTGTAAAGCCGGAGAGAGTGTATGATACCAGAGAGGTCGCCCGAATTTTGGGCATAGAGCGCCAAGAGGTGATCAGCCTGCTGGAGTCGGGTCAAATTAAGGGGCGTCTGATTGGGCGCAATTTCCGTATTCCCGGTTACAACATATTGGAATATTTGAAAAAATGAAATTTGAACATTGCAGACAATGCCGTGATGAAGTGGTCTGGTGGGCCTTTTTCGTCAATATCGCCCAGATGATCTACAAAGGTTTACTGGGGGTAATGACAGGCAGTGCCGCTCTAATTGCCGATGCGATGCACTCTGGGGCTGATGTGGTTGCTAGTAGCGTAACGATGATGAGCCTGAAAATCTCCAATCGCCCAGCGGATGATCAACACCCCTACGGCTATGGCAATATTCAATTTATCTCCTCCTCTATCGTGGGAATTATTCTGATTTTAGGGGCGATCTATCTCATCTATGAGTCATTTATGGCGATTATGTTAGGTGACATCAGCTCCCCTAATGCTGCGGCCGTATTAGGCGCGGGGTTGTCGGCATTAACGAATGAGCTGATGTATCGCTATCAGAGCTGTGTCGGCAAGGAGAACAACAGTCCGGCGATTATTGCTAATGCTTGGGATAATCGCTCCGATGCGCTCTCCTCTGTGGCCGTGCTGGTGGGCATTGTGATTGCGGTGATGGGCTTTCCCATTGCCGATAACCTTGCCGCGATTGCGGTCGGTTTTATGGTTATTCGTATTGGGGTTGAGCTTAATACCGATGCCATTAATGGCTTGATGGACTCTTCAATGGAGATTGATGATCTGAAGCTAGTCTATGACGGTGTGAGTGAGATTGAGGGGGTGGAGGGGATCGCCTACCTGCGTGGCCGCAATATTGGTGAGGAGCTCTATGTTGAAATCAATATCAAAATTGATCGAAAATTGAGTGTTAAAGAGGCCGACCAGATTGGTGACTGGGTGGAGGAGAAGATTCGTTACGAGCTTGTCCATGTCAAAGATGTCTTGGTGCTCTACACACCCGTGGAGTTGGTTGGTCGCCGTAGCGACAAACCGTTGATTCCTTCACACGGGGGTTAAGCTATGCAGTCTAAGTTGGGAGTCGAACACGCTATTTTTGTGGTCGGGGTGCTGTTTTTTGTAGTGATTAGCGTGATAGCCCTAATCCCTGAATCGTTCCCATCGCCCCCCCCAGAGAGAGAGATAACGGCGACAACGGCTAACGAACAGCCTGCCAGTGCGATCGCTCCTGCCGCTACCAATGTGAACCGTTTTCTCTCGCCACAACAGTCGCAGGTGGTGCCAGCGCCGCAGCCACAGGGGTGGGCAGCTGCTCAACTACAGCCGACTCAGGCTGTTCAGGCTCAACCATACCATGGACGCATTCAGCAGCTACTTAATATGGGGCAGAATGGCTGGGGACAGCAGCATATTATGGTAAGTGATGGACTCAATGGCCAGATTGAGATATCGCTCGCACCGCAGTGGTACCTTCAGTTTCAGGGGTGTACTCTGGCAGAGGGGTTGATGGTTGAGGGCGAGGCGTTTAATTTCGATACCACGGGTGCGACTAATCTGCTCTATGCTAAAAATATTATCGTCAACGGAGTGCGTTGTCGGCTACGAACAGTCGATGGCCTAGCGTTATGGACTGATCAAATTGGCTAGATGGAGCTAAGTCGTCACAGATGGCAACAACGGGCGGGCGTGGTGCTCGTACTGCTGTTGATTGTTGGCTTTGTCGCCTTTTGGCAGATGGTGCTCACAGAGCAGCCGGAACGAGCACTGCATACCATATTTATGGGGCGTCTTCCTAAACCGACTGAGCCGGGGTTAATTGAAGGGGCTGGCGATTTGGTGATGCCCCAAGATCAGTTTCAACCGATGACAATTACCCACATTCCCAATATCACGATGCAGGAGCGGCTGCCTCACCCCTATGTTGGCCCCTGCATTAATTGCCATCTTATTACAGGGGGAGCAGAGCCAGGCTCCCAGTTTAAGACCCCCTACGGAGCTGTGATGGAGAGTTTAAGTAAAAATCTAATGAAGATGGGGCCACCGATTAAACCGGTCTCCAAACGCCCTCACCCCCCTGCGGGGCGCTGCATCAAATGCCACGATATCGTCGTCATGGTACCGGTCAAGAAGAGCCCCTTTATCTGGCAATAGCCAACTCTATTTTTTGTGTACGCCCGGCATGGGCATGAGCTAATGAGGTGAAAGTCCTCTGTAGGAAGGTCACCGTTATTCACTGAGGAGTGAAAAGACGATAACTACTAGCGAAAGGCAAGGGCTAATCCGCGAGGAGAGGTCTGAAGGAAGCCGGCCGCAAAACTGCGAGCTGATGAACAAGAACATCATCTGAGGCGTATTCTGGAGGCGAGATGGCACAAGACATCGAAGCCGTGTGATCTAACGGACAGCGTAAATGATGCAGCAGTGCAGAGAAAGTTCATGTTCTTATCCGGGGAGGTCTGCTTAACAAGCGATCGTGAAAAGACCTGTTGAGGTTCAGGTTTATCAATCTCGGCCCCTTTGAATCCATCGACGAAGGGAGAGCAAATAGATGGAAAGCGATAGCGCCTCATGGGGCAACCGATGAGGAGATTAAGCAGAAGTCAGCAGAGGCCATAGTAGCCAAACGCCTGCTGTAATGGGCAGGACAAGGTGAAGGGCTGAACATTTAGATAAAGGAGGAGCCATGAGCGACTTGAACGAACAAACGCCGACCGGCGGTGATGCGACTCAGCGTGGCGAAATGAAGCCAGCCTTTAGCTATAACCCGGATGGGTTAAGCTTCATCATGCTAAATGAACCGCCCTGTGCGGAGCCGCACGCAGGGTGGTGTGGGGAGGGCTGAAGAGATGTCAGCCCTTACCCGATCGCCTCGCCACGCCTTAACTCTCCCATGTTTGACGGGAAGGGGGATGGCGTGCGGGCTAAAAAATGCTTGTCAATGGGTGTTGCGGTCGCTATCATACTTGGGTGTAACGCTTTAAATGATTGTAATTACGAAACAAATTTTTTTACGAATGTAAATTGGTTGCATTTGATTGGCTTGTTCACTTTTTCGTTGTCTCCCCTTTCGAGCCACTCTCTGCTGGGGGGTAGGGGCAAAATTGTAAGATGAACAAGTCCTATTTAAGTAGTAAGGTTTTTAAGTTAGATGTTTTACCAAATGTGGGGGTAGATCTATGTTGGCAGGACAACAGAACGGTGCGGCAACCAATGCGATGTTGGGTAATTTGAATCGCCCCGAAATTGAGGCCGAGGCGATGCGTAATGCCGCGGGTGCCAAAATGGGGGCAGGCAATGCGGCAGGCGCTAAGGCGGGGGCGGCAGGAGGAGCTAAAGCGGGTGCCATGGGAGGCGCGATGCCGATGCCTGAGATGGAGATGGAGGCGGCTCGTAATGCTGCGGGTGCCAAAATGGGGGCAGGCGCTAAGGCGGGCACAGCCGGTGGAGCAAAAGGGGGAGCGATGGCCAAGGCGGCTGCCGCTAAAACGGCCGGTGCCACCGGAGTGAAGGGTGCCGCCGCCGCACCGGGTGGGGCGATGGCTGCCAAAGGGGGCGCGATGAGCAAAGGGGCGATGATTGCCAAGGGGGCAACGGTGAGCCCCATGGCGATGATCGATCCCTCTGCTGTGATAGGTAAGGGAGCGACTGTCTCGGCTGGTGCCACGGTGGGTGAAAGTGCCATCGTGGGTGAGGGCGCGACTGTCGGTAAGGGGGCCTCCATCGGTAAAGGGGTGACCTTGGGTGCCGATGCAACGGTTCGAGGGGGAGCCACTGTTTCTAAGGGGGCGGTTATTGGTCAAGATGCCACTATCGGAAAAATGGCGACTGTCTCCAAAGGGGCCGTTGTCGGCCAAGATGCAACAGTGATGAAGGGTGCCACTGTCGCTAAAGGGGCAGTGGTTAAGGATGGCGCAACCGTGATGGCCCAAAAAGGGGCCGCGACAGGCGCTATGAAAGGGGGAGCCGCTACAGGAGCTAAGGCGGGAGGGGTAGCTAAAGCCACCGTCGGAGCCAAAGCGGGTGCGGGTGGGGCGGCCAAGGCGGCTGCTGGAGCCAAAATGGCGACAGGTGCTAAAGGGGGCGCGGCTTGTATGGGCGGGGCAACTAAAGCGATGGGAGCCAAGGCCGCTATGGGAGGCGCAACTAAAATGGGGGGAGCCAAAATGGTCACCGCCGCAGCCACGATGTCAACAACGCCTAAGATGATGACAGTTGCCATGGCTAGCAACGGTAGCTCTGCTGTCGCTAATGGTACCGCTACCGCTTCCACAGCGGGTTGGAGTAGTAAAGGGCTTGGGCTAGGGCTAGGGATGGGTGTTTGGGGATTCGCTCTACTAGGGGGAGTCTCGGCACTGGCGGTCTATGGCTATGTGCGTAGCCGTAAAACCGAAGCGGAGCAGAGTTCGAAAGAGCAGGAGCACGCCTTTCAAGTCGAAGAGGCGCTCGATAGCGGCCTAGCCTAGCTCTCTGAGGAGAGCTAGGTGGTAGCCATCGATTAAGGCTTAACAGATTAAAGTTCAATAATAGTTTGAACCAATACAGGAGAAGATAAGTTATGGCCGTTGAGGTTGTTGTTCACACAGATCGCAGCATGCACTCCAGAATTATGTCGCTATTTAGCTACTTGGGGGTACTGGTGTTTGTGCCTCTGGTCTCAAATCGTAGCGATGAGTATGTCAATTTTCACGCGCGTCAAGGGCTGGTGATTTGGATCATCGGGATTGTGGCGATCTTTATGCTCTATATCCCCGGTCTGGGAAAGTTGGCCTTTGGCTTTTTGGCGTTGATGGTGATGATCTACTCCCTAATGGGAATTGTTTCGGTGATGCTGTTTCGTGCGTGGCGGTTACCGATTGTCTATAGGCTCTCAACTATGTTATAACTTGGCTTGGGCCGATAGGTCGGCCCGACTGGTTGTCTGCCCTAGTGTCTGGAGCTGCCCTCTGTTCGGGCAGCTCTTTTGTTGTCTGTAGCTACTTACTGTCCTTCGTTAACTGTTTATGAGTGTTGAAGATCACCATCGAAATGCCCTCTACCTGATTGCAGCTTTGTGCATGATCTTTATGACCATGATTTTGGCGCTGCAGCCTATCTATCTGCGCAGCGTGCTCAATATTCCGCTCGAAGATGCTGGCGCCATTAATGCTAATGTTCAGGTGCTGACCGAAATAATGGATCTGCTCGTTATCGGCTATCTAGGTTACCTCTCCGATATCTATGGCCGTACTAAAGTGGTCTTCTATGGTTTTATTTTGGCCGGCATTGCAGCACTCATTATCCCCTTTAGCCTTGAGGTGGGAGCCGTTATGGGGGTGAGTGGGTTAGCTATCTTCTACTTGATGCGGGTCTTTATGTCGCTCGGTACAACAGCGGTCTGGCCACAGTTAGCCGCTGCGGGGGGTGACTTCTCGACCCCACATAATCGGGCAAAGTTGATGGCAAATATGGCCTTTATGATGGCCTTTGGTGCAACACTGGTCTATGGTATTTTGATGCAACTCCCTAAGTATGCCGGCCTAACTGTCAGTATGCTGTTAATTCCTCTGGTCGCCTTTGTGGGGGCTTGGCTCTCACGCAAGATTTTGGTTGATGTCGCGACCCGCTATGAGGAGGAGGAGATTCCGTGGCGTAAGGTGTGGCAGTTGGTGAAGCGGGATCGGCGTCTTAGACTTACCTTTATGTCGGCGTTTGCTTCGCGCAACGATATGGTGCTTGTCGGCCTCTTTTTAATGCTCTGGTTTGTCTATTTCGCCGATGTGGTCGGTATGTCACACGAGGAGGCCGCCGCTAGGGGCGGGATGACGGTGGCGCTGATTGGCTTGGTGATTCTGCTCTCAATACCGTTTTGGGGGTGGTTTATTCAGCGTTATGGTCGGATTCCGGCGTTGGCGCTGGGGCTCTTCTTCTCTAGTAGCGGTTTTATGGCGATGTTTTTTGTGGTTAATCCCTATGACTGGGGGATATTTATTCCCGCTGTGCTGTTGGCGATTGGCCAAGCCGGTACCCTGTTAGCTCCTCAGGTTTTAACTGTCGATCTCTCCCCCTCCTCAATGAGAGGTACCGTGCTAGGGGCCTTCAATACCGTCGGGGGGATTGGGATCATCTTTTTTGTCCAAATCGGCGGCTTTCTGTTTGATCTCTTTGGCCCTTATGCACCGTTTGTCTTTACCGGCGTTGGAAATTTACTTATCATGCTCTACGCTATTACGCTGTTAAAGAGTGAACGAGAACCGGTGGAGACCGACTTGGATGCGCTGGTAGTTGATGATTCGCTCGATATGACTCAATCTAAATGATGACTCACAGGATACTGATATGCCGAATATAATCGTTGGACTACTGGCACTCTCCATGGGACTATGGGGGATGGCGGTATGGTGGTACTCGGTAGAGGAGTTTTTGCGTGGAGCGGTGCCGCTGCTCTTAATCCTGTTCGGATTGGTCGCGCTCATGGCGGGGGTGAGTCGGGTGAAGCGTTTCGATGATTCGGCGATTCGGAGGGAGCAGCAGCTGGATGACATCGATTTGATGCAACGCTCCTCCGCGAGAGAGGAGACGAACGATAGCTCTAAGATCGAAGGAGAGGATAGGTAGGGCACCATGATTGAACTGATGAATGAGAGCCGCAATGAGATCGACGAGGGGTTGAAGTGCGGCAAAGATAATCGCAAATATCTCTATATCATGGCTGCGCTGGCGATTATGATCTTGTCGGCGACCTACATCTACGAGTTTCACTACCTACCGGCCCGTCAAGCGGCGGCTCAGGGGATAACCCCGGTCAATGGATTGATGAACGCACCGGCAAATGGAGCCAATATCGCTGCCATGGCTCAACCTAGCACTGCTAATCAGATGCCTTTTATGGCGCAAAATGGCGTAGGTAACAGTTGGCCGCAAGGGGCCAATGTTGCAGCTCAACCCGGTACACCGCCGGTGATTGCGGCTAATGCCGTCCCTCCAGCCTCGCATCGACAAGATGGCCGAGCACAGATGGTCTGTAGTAGCTGCCATCTAGTACAGGGGGGCGGTACTCAAGGCCAAGGTAATAATGTAGCGGCCGTGATGCAGCCGATTGATCAAAATCGTCCAGCTAACCCTAATCCACAAGGGAATATGGCGCTGCAACAGCCGCAGCTCCCCCCTACTCAGCCCATGATGCCGCAGGGTGTGCAGCAAGGCAACCGGGTAGAAATTGAGGGACAGATTCCGTTTGCTCAAATCGTGCGTCGGGTGCGGCCGGGGATAGTCAACATTAACTCTGTGCGCACCCATAGCCCCTCTCAGGTGCAGCAGGATGGCGGAACGGCCCGTTTTGCTAACCCCTTTAGTGGTACTAGCGTCGAGAGCGTCGGCTCTGGGGTGATGGTTAGTATTGATGGCTTTATTGTGACTAACTACCATGTCATCAAAGATAGCGCCGGTATTGCAGTTACCGTGTTTAGTGATACTGGGACTCAGCGCTATAGTGCCGAGATTGTTAAGATTGATGAGCGGCGAGATATGGCGCTGTTAAAGATCCGTCCCGATACTTTAATGAAACCGATTCCGCTTGGGGATAGTTCACGAGTCGATATTGCCGATTCGGTATTGGCTATTGGAAGCCCATACGGCCTAGACCAGACGGTGAGTCGGGGTATTATCTCCGGTCTGCGCAAATCGGTGATGATCGAGAATGTGACCCATGAACAGCTACTTCAGACCGACGCGGCGATTAACCAAGGTAACTCGGGTGGTGCGTTGATCAATCGCGATGGTGAATTGATTGGGATCAATACCGCTATCTATACACCTAATGGTGCCTTCTCTGGAATCGGCTTTGCTATTCCAGTCAATAAGGTTAAAGAGTTTATTGCTGAGCATGTGCCGCCAGAGATGCAGGCAAGGGGAGGAGGGCGGCAACAACAGCAGGTAGTCGCTTGGCAGGGCGGCGGTGCAACCTTAGGACAGACGATTGCCGCTGTGGCCGCGCCACCGATTAGAGCCAATGCCACACCACCGGGAAGCCATAGTGATGGTCGTAACCAGATGGCCTGTACCACTTGCCATCAGATCGTCGGTGGGGCGAATCCGCCACAGGCTAATGGTGTTGCTTGGCCAGGTGCCATGGGGGGGGCGATGGGACAAAATGTAGCGGCTCAACAGGGGCCACCGATTACGGCTGATGCCCCGATTCCGGGGAACCACCGCCGCGATGGTCGCGATAAGGTCGATTGCGCCGTTTGTCACCAAATTAATGGCACCGGTCGCTGGAAGCCGGTCGCCTGGCCAGGTGCCATGGGGGGGGCGATGGGACAAAATGTAGCGGCTCAACAGGGGCCACCGATTACGGCTGATGCCCCGATTCCGGGGAACCACCGCCGCGATGGTCGCGATAAGGTCGATTGCGCTGTTTGTCACCAAATTAATGGCACCGGTCGCTGGAAGCCGGCCGCCTTTACTCAGGCACAGGGGGGAGCGGTACCGTTTCCCCTACCGATGGTGGTAGCGAATACGGTTGCGGCCCAAATCTACTTTGACGGAGCGGTATTGGAGCCCCTAACCCCCGTTATTATTCAACGAATTAATGCCCAAGTAGAGGATGGTGCCTTTGTGACGACGGTCTATCCCGATACCGCTGCCGCTAGAGCAGGTCTCCATGCCGGGGATATCATCTTTAAACTGAATGGCCGCTGGGTACTCAGTCCGGACGAGTTGATGGCCAGTACCGCGACCTATCAGGTGGGAGATAATCTCCGCCTAGGGGTCTATAGCGGAGGACAGCGGCGCAATCTCTACTTGGTCTATTCGGGGCAGCTACAGCAGCCTAGTCGCGGTGCAACAGCGACTTTAGCGCAGCAGCAGACGGGTGCTGGTAACGAGATGCGTTGGCTCGGTATGGAGTTAAAACCGGTGACTGATGCGCTAATTGTGAAAAATCCGCAGCTCATGGGTAAGCAGGGGGCATGGATCAGTGATGTGGATCGTAACTCGGTTGCTGAAGCGAATGGATTGCAAAAAGGTGATCTGCTGAAACGGATTAATGGTCAACCCGTCACCGATATGGCGACATTAGAGTCGGCGATTAACGGAGCTGATATATCGCAAGGAGTCCTGCTGCTGCTCGAACGCAACGGCCGCAACCTCTATTTGACACTACAGTAGGTAGAGCGGCGTGAATCGCGAACCCCGTTCTGAGAGAAGACATCGCCGTAAATCGACTCAAATAGGCCAACGAGTCTATCAACCAAAGCAACGGTCGAACACAGAAGCGCCAAAATATAGCACGATACCTGACGAGAAGAGAATGGAGACTGAACAGAGAGTGAGCGAGATTGAAGCACCCACTGAGAGGGCCATCAATCCGATGTTGAAGGGGATTCAAGCGAAAGAGCGGCAGGAGAGAGAGCTGCGAGAGCGTAAACGGCAGCTACCCCAGCGCAGTAATCTAGTTCCTGACTGGCAAAAACCGATTGCCGATGCAGCTCGTACCCTGTTAAAGCGTGCCGTTGCCGAGCCCCCTAAGATTGCGACGAGCAGTCGTAGTGCTGTCAGACAACAGCAGCTGCATAGTGCGATGTTAGTTAACCGTCGTCTCGAAGCGGTCACCCAAGCAACACCTGCGACGGTGAAACGGGAGCGTACTCCAGAGTCCGGTAACCCGTTTCGGTATCGCAAAGAGGGCGAATCGCAACAGCAGCAGAGTCGCCCACAGCAGCGCCGTCTTGAAGCGCAGGCGCTTTTTCTGCAGCGTCGTACTGTGGGGGAGGGGGACGGGAGCGAGAGACCCGAAGCTCATCCCGACAGCGAGCTTGATAGAGAGAGTTATCCTGTGCCTCAAAAGGGTGCGGAGGGTATCGACGCTGCTTTGGTGGCAACGGACGAATTATCTGCACCCGTCGCTGTTGCTGATGAGTTACCGTTGCTAAATGAAGAGGTGTCTATTGAGGAGGTGTGTATTGAAGAGCTCTCCTCTGATACCGCTGCGGTTTTAAAACCGGTAGAGGTTGATCCTGCGGCGATTGAGGCAGAACACGCTGAGCGAATGGCTTGGATGAGCCGCTATGCTGCGTTGGTTAAACAGCAGCAAGATGAGAATAAGCAGCAACAAAAAGGGGCTGAACAGGAGGAAAAGAGCGAGTTACCAGTGCAAGAGGGACAAGAGATAGTGGAGAAGAGAGAGTCAACAGAGAGTCCGCCCGAGGATCCCATAGAGGAGGAGAGTCTCTTGCTAGTTAATCAACCGCCGCACGAGGAGATCGAGCAAGAGCCAGAAGAGCCCGAAGAGCCGACGGAAGAGTATCACGAACCACAGCCTGAATATCGGGAGTTAACTCCTGACATTGAGCTGCTCTGTGATCATCTGCAGCAGTTCTATGGGCGGATCGAACGGTCTAGGGCTGAAAGTGGCATTGAAGTAGATAGAGGCGCTGAAACTGAGACTGAGCCTGAGATCGAGGGTGAGTTGGTAGAAGAGATCGAGATGACTGCTGATCAAGTTGAGAGGGAGGTAGAGATGGAGATGGAGAGTGACATAGACGATGAGGCTTTTAGTGATGCACTAGATAAGGTCGATTCGTTGCGACTCACCTCAATAGCAGAGCCTGAAGTCGAGAGTCAAGAGGTCAGGGTGACCTGCCAACCGATTGCGGTAGAGTCGGTCGGTAGTGGTATGTTGCAAATCGTCGGAAGTGTGGTAGCACCCTTTGCCGCAGCGAGCCACTATGCCGTCATGGGTGTGCGCTATTCGGTACAAGATAGCGCTGGGTTTGTTAAAAAGGCCGGTGGCCTGTTAAAAAAACGGAAGCAGACAAGTGCAACAGAGTGATCTTCTGATAGGTATCGATTTAGGTACCGCCAAAACTTCGTTAGTGACTAATCGCCAACACCAGGTGAGTTTTAGTTCCGTGGTAGGTTATCCGCGTGATCTAATTGGGGTACGACTGTTAGGTGAGTCACATATTGTCGGTAGCGATGCGCTAGGCAAGAGCTATCTTGACCTAGTCTATCCTCTGGAGAATGGACTACTCAAAGAGGGGGGAGAACGAGAGCGCGATGCGGCTCGACGCCTCTTTGTCCATATCGTTGAGCAGGCCGACATCAAAGAGGGGGAGCGGCTCTGTGCGGTGATAGGAGTCCCGGCGGGGGCTAGTAAGGTCAATCGGCGCATGGTGCTCGATCTTGCACGCGAACACTTCGATATTTCGTTAGTTATGTCGCAGCCGTTTCTCTCAGCGTATGCGATCGAAAAGCTGACAAATGCCATTGTGATCGATTTTGGAGCTGGAACGATAGATCTTTGTGCGATGAAGGGTCATGTACCGCGCTCGGGTGATCAGGTGAGTCTAATTCGGGCCGGCAACGAGATCGATGCAATCTTTGCCGAAAGCGTGGCGGTTCGCTATCCCCAAACTCAGATGAGTCAGTCGATGGCGCGTCAGATCAAGGAGCGGTTCAGCTTTGTTAAGCGGACTAATAGTGAACGGGTGATGGTTACTTTACGAGAGGAGGGACGACCGGTCGAGGTTGATGTGACCGATGAGTTGCGTCAGGCGTGTGAGTCGTTACTACCAGAGCTTCTGGAGCAGACCGAAAAGCTCATTGCCACTTTTAGCCCTGATGATCAGGCCGAAGCGGTAGCTAATGTTATCCTAACCGGTGGCGGGAGTCGGATCAGAGGGCTGGCCGATGCGATAGCCGATGGACTACAAGCCTATGGGGAGGTGGGGGTCACGACTATGGATGATGTGCTCTTTAATGGCTGTTTGGGGGCGCTTAAACTGGCTAGCGAACTTCCGCCCGACTATTGGGAGCAGATGGGCGAAGTGGCGTTGCGTTCTAACTAACCCCGCTCTCTAGGTGAGACTCTGCCGTGAATAAAACGGATACCCTTCCTGCCTGTGGGCGTAGCAACCGTCGCTATCTCTATATGATGGGGGTCGCGGCAGCGCTAATTTTGGCCTCTACCTATGTTTATGAATTTAAATATCTCCCCTATCAGGCTGACAAAACGGTGCTGGCGATCAACGATACCCGTTCCCCGTCTGTTCTCACCCCGAGCTCCCGACCGGTTGCGCTAGGAGTGGCTAGGGGAGGAGCAGAGCCATCGCCACAAGCGCCAGTTTATGTTGCTGGTGCTAAGTTGGTGCCGAACGATAACGGCGTTTTTGTCAGTGGAGTAGCGGCCAATTCCGTTGCCGCAGAGGCAGATATTCAAGCAGGCGATCTTATCTTTAAAGTTAACGGGCAAAGGGTCAACCATCCGCAACAGTTGTTACGCTTAGCTAGTGAGGGGGCGTTTGTCGGCGGGGATTCGGTTCGGGTTAGTCTCTATCGTCAGGGACGGCGTCTCAATCGCTACCTGCCGCTCGACCCCTTTCGTTAACTCTGCAACCGCGTGGTGATTTAGGTATGAGCGTGCTAGCAGAGCCTCTGTTACAGCAGCGATTTCTAGTCGCAGAAGAGAGTGATGCGCACAGTATGGCGGCGCAAATTATTCAGGGGGCGCTGATTACAGATAGCAGAGCTGAGATGGCTCCGTTTTGGCTAAATGAGCTGCCGACCGTTTCCATCGCGCTCGATAGTGGTTTGACACCGGGGAGTCTTTCGGTGGTGGTCGCCGTGGGGAGTGGGGCGAGTGCTATAACGAAGCAGCAAGAGCAGACGCTAGCGTCTAAGCGAGAAACGGTGGGCTGGTTAGAGGAGCTGCAGCAAGAGATGCAGGAGCTGATTCGAAGAGAATCGATTTGACTTGGTATAGCGTTTAACGCAACAGTAATTCGACTAAAACCGATATGAGGGAGAGATATGGAACAGCGTGATCTGTTTATTGGCATCGATCTGGGTACTTCCAGAAGTGCCATCATTACCAATCGTGGCACTCGGGCTAATTTTGTCTCTGCGGTGGGTTATCCGCGAGATCTGATTGGGGTACGCCTCCTAGGCGATAGCTTTGTCGTTGGCGATGAGGCGTGCGGTAAGAGCTATCTGGATGTGACCTATCCGCTTGAAGATGGTGTTTTTAAAGAGAGTGCGGATCGGGAGAGCGATGCGGCGCGTAAACTGATTGCCCACACAGTACAGATGGCTGATCCGAAAGAGGGGGAGCGAATTTGCGGCATTATCGGTGTGCCGGCCAATGCGAGTAATGTCAATAAAGAGATGGTGCTGCGCTTTGCGCGTGAGGTGATGGATGTGGCGCTGGTAGTCTCAGAGCCGTTTTTGGTCGCCTACGGGGTTGAGAAATTGGTGAATAGTATTGTGATCGATATCGGTGCTGGTACGACCGATATTTGTGCTCTAAAAGGGCAGCTACCGCAGCGGGATGATCAAGATAGTATGATTAAAGCGGGTGACTATATCGATAAACTGCTGATGGAGTCGATTCAGCGCCGCTATCCCGAAGTACAAGTGACCAAATATCTGGTGCGCCAACTCAAGGAGCGCTACGCCTTTGTCGGGGTGCCGGCCGAAAAGGTGGTGGTGACGCTGCGTCAAAACGGCAAGCCGGTCGAGGTCGATATTACCGAAGATATTCGTCTTGCCTGTGAGTCTATTATCTCGGAAGTGGTCGAACGGACTGCTAAATTGATAGCCTCGTTTGATCCCTCCTATCAAGAGCTGGCGGTGGCCAATATTATCCTTGCTGGGGGTGGGTCGCGCATTAGCGGTCTGTCACAGATGATTGGTGACGGTTTAGCCGAATTTGGTCGGGTCGGTATCAGTTTGGTGGATGATGTTATCTATGCCGGCTGTGAGGGGGCGATTAAACTCGCCTCGGAGCTTCCGCCGGAGTATTGGGAGCAGGTGGGAGAGACTAGCATCGGCTAGTTATGACAGCCATTGATAGCCTAATCGTTAGCCATTAACCAGAGTTGACAGGCGGCGCGACTCTGTCGCGCCCACTCTGGAAGCATCTCCTGCTTCTCCTCCGCGACTGCCTCGGCATAGCTGAGCATCACTTCAGGCGGGGCGCGGTGGTCGTGACTGACTCGGTGGAGGGCAATCTCAAGTGCCTGCTGCAGATCATCCGATGGGGTATCGCGGTGGCGGGAGAGAGCGTAGAGCGACCAAGCCATGGCGGGAAACCAACCAATTAGGGTAGTTTGTAGCAATAAACAGGCGACAGCAGAGAGAGGACGACCGAGCGTATAGAGCTGTAGCCAAGGGAGTAAGATAGCCAGAGCGATGCGCGTCGGCAGCGATAGCTTGACAAAGGTGAGTTGGTGAAGCTCGCGGCTCGGATTAAAGAGCCGCTTTAAATTGAAGCCTTTGATATCACTCTCGTCAAAAGGCTGAGACAGCGTACTCTACTCCACTTCGAAATCGTGTTTGCTAGCACCGCAGTCGGGACAGACGAAATCATCGGGAATATCTTCCCACGCTGTGCCGGGGGCGATACCGTGTTCTAGGTCGCCTTTTTCTTGATCATAGACATAGTTACAGAGCAGGCATTTGTGTCGCATGAAGTTAGGTCTCCTTTTAAAACCGTAGATGAGTCCCTAAGATAGGATGGCCGGAGGGGGATTTCAAGAGGGTTAAAAATAGAGCAGGGAGCAATTAACAGTTGCTTGATTTATACTCGAATATGTCTATAATTACGTGTTATGAGCAGTAGATACAGCATAGGTGAGTTTGCTAAGCGCATTGGGCGGTCAGTGCAAACCGTGCGGCGTTGGGAAAGAGAGGGGAAGTTGCAGTCCAAGCGCCTGCCATCGGGGCATCGGTATTTCGATGAGTCCGATGTTCGCCTGATGCTGGGCGGGGCGCCTAAGAGGCGAGATGTGGTGGTGTATTGCCGAGTCTCCAGTGCGGGACAAAAAGACGATCTTGCCTCCCAGGTCAAAGCGATGGAAACCTACTGTCTGGGCGCAGGGATTGCGGTCGATGAGTGGGTGCAAGAAATCGGCGGCGGGATGAACTTCAAGCGCAAGCGCTTTCTCGCTCTGGTCGATCGGATTCATCGTGGGGAAGTGCGCCTACTGCTGATTGCCCACAAGGATCGGTTGATGCGCTTTGGCTTCGATTTGTTGGCGCATATCGCAGCAGAAAATGGCTGTGAGATAGTCGTTGTGAACCAGGAGTCTCTCTCCCCTGAGCAAGAGATGGTTGAGGATTTACTGGCGATTGTGCATACCTTCAGTTGCCGACTGTATCGGATGCGCAAGTACAAGCAGCAGATCAAGGAGGATTTTCCCGATAGTCCCATTCAGTTACCAAAGGATGTGTGCGAATGAAGGTCACGCGAGTTTTGAACGCAAAACGCCCGAACAAGGGCAAAGTCGCCGCATTGCGCGAGCAGGCGCGTCGGCTTGGCCAAGTGCGTACCGAGGTCTGGCAGAGGTTTGGGTCGGTCGGTGGCGTGGGTCTCTCGGATCGCAAGATTCGCGATGGCTGGCTGAAGGAAGGTCGCGCCTTTCCGGTTTCCGCCAACGCTTGGAAAGAGACCCTACGCGATGCGAAGGGCAACATCACCGCCTGCATGGAAGCGGCCAAGGTTAAGGTTCGCCAATCTGTCTTTCGTCACACCCGGGACGAAGCCGAGCAAAAACGCCTGTTCACTGCCCTCAAGCGCAACGAATGGACGGGCGATTCTTATCTGCGCCGGCTCATGCGTAAGCACTGGCATCATGGCCATAACCATACCCATAACCAGATTATTGTCCGTTCAGATAATTACACTACCTTCCTCCTGGGTGGGTGCGTCTGGATCAAGATCCCCGGCCTTGTTAAAGGTCAGCGTATCGCCATTTTGCTCAATACCACGATCACGCCAACTGGCACTCTGCGCGTCATTATCAAAGACGATGACCGTATTGAGGTTCACACCACCGTTAATGTCGAAACCAAACAGGATTGCGGCAAGCGCACCCTCGGCATTGATAAAGGCTACTCCGAAGTGCTTGTGGATTCAGACGGCGATCACCACGGCCAGGAGCTCGGTCAAGTACTGACCGAACAATCCGATAAGCTAAAAGCCAAATATCAGCGCCGATCAAAACTGCGAGCGCTCGCCAACACGACCCGTAACCCGCATAAACGCGAGCACATTCGTCGCTTTAACCTTGGGCGCAAAAAGCTAAACCGGCAGATGGACAAAACCCATGCAAGCATCCGTGATGTGGTGTTTCAGTCGGTTCATAAGGTTGTTGATAAAGCCGCCGTGATTGCGGCGGAAGACCTCACCGCCCCGATGTCGGGCAAGTCCTTCGGCAAGAACGTCAATCGTCGGCTGGCAAGCTGGACGAAAGGCGTCATTGCCGAAGCACTTGATAGTGTTTCAAGCCGCAGAGGTTCTGCGGTCGTTCTGGTCAATCCTGCCTACACATCGCAAATTGATTCCCGCAACGGATGCCTACTCGGCAAACGCCAGGGGGATCGGTTTTACTGTTTCGACGGGGTTGTGTTGCAGGCAGACCAGAACGCTGCGCGAAACGTGCTGGCACGGTTGTCCGATCTTGACATCGATCGGTTCATGCCGTACCGACAGGTGAAGACGATCTTGCAAGCACGGACTGAGCGCCTCCGGTTGGGACTGCTCAACCAGGACTCCAGTTGCTCGCCCGTACGGGTGT
Organism: Ectothiorhodospiraceae bacterium BW-2; assembly: GCA_008375315.1. Classification (NCBI taxonomy): domain Bacteria; kingdom Pseudomonadati; phylum Pseudomonadota; class Gammaproteobacteria; order Chromatiales; family Ectothiorhodospiraceae; species Ectothiorhodospiraceae bacterium BW-2. Next base: position 2,755,396 of record CP032507.1, read on the forward strand.
TATCAACGGAGAGCGAATTACCGAAAAACTGCCATGAGCAACTTTGCTTAGGTTTTTAGGAACAGTAAAACATTGACATGAGTTCCAATACCACACATTCGACTGCAAGTGAGCTGGCCAAAGCCTTCATTGCCGAACTACTCGCCGAACTAAAAAAAGGGACGCTCATTCTGCCCACTCTGCCCGATGTGGTGGTGCGAATCCGTCAGGCGATTAATAATCCTGAGATTGCACTAAAGGAGATTGTTCAGGTTATCGGCAGCGATCCGGCGATTAGCGCGCGGCTAGTTCTGATTGCAAACAGCTCACTAATGCGAGGCTCGAAGCGGGTGGAGACGGTTGAACGGGCGGTTAATCGTCTAGGGCTGAAGATGGTGCGCGATGTGGTGACCGCTATCGTGATTGAGCAGCTATTTGAGCCGAAACACCCCGCGACCGCTAGGCGGTTGCGGGCGGTCTGGGAGCACAGTACGGCGGTTGCGGCGATCTCCTATATGGTGGCGAGTCGCTACACTCCCCACCTCTCAGCTGAAGAGGCGCTGCTCGCCGGCCTGATTCACGATATCGGTACGCTGCCAATTTTAACCCATGCCGAACAGCACCCACAGCTATTAAAAGACGAGCGAATCCTTGAGGCTGTGATTCGTAAATATCACACCTATTTAGGGCGGGTGATTTTGACCGCATGGGATTTCCCCGAACGGATTACGATCGCTGTGGCTGAGCACGAAATACTCGACCGCGAGAGTCGTGAAGGGCGACGAGCCGATCTGACCGATGTGGTGATTGTGGCCAATCTACAGAGCTATATCGGTACGGCTCATCCGCTAATGCAGCAGAACTGGAGCGGTGTCACTGCGTTTGGTCGTACCGGCATCGATCCTAATAGCAACCTACTTGATACCGCCGATCTAAACGAGGTCGTTGACGAAGCTAAAAGTCTGTTGCGCCACCGCGAGTGATTGCCGCCATCTACCCCATCCCTACCAACCGATAGCATAGCCGTAGCGGTCGAGAAGATAGTGACTGTTGACACTGTCGAGTCGGCCAAAGGTCAGATCGGGCTGTACATTGGTCACAATAAAGTCGGCGACCGCTCTATATTCGTAGAGCGAATTGCCCTTAGGATCAACATCGACCTCAATCCCATGAATTAGCGAGAAGCGATCTCCGGGTTTTAAACCACTCCGCATTCCTAGTTTTAGCACCACGCTGTTTTGATCCTGCACAATGAGGTGCGCCATAAGGGGGAGGCAGCTAGAGATAATTTGGGTCTGCTCTAGGTGGCTAGCGAGTAGCAGATCGCTCCCTTGTCCGGTTAAGGTACGATAGAAGCCGTGCTCTAACAGAGGAAAAACGGTATTGGCCTCGGTATCACTGATTTCAACGCCATTGATAAAGCTCTGTAGCAGCAGACCGGAGAAGCCATCATAGATATCGTATCGAACCGAGAGGTGGCGGTTATGCTCCCTAAATAGCCCCTTCGCCGGCTTAAGGCGAGTATCGAGCACCTCTCCCCCGACCACTAACTGGGCGTTAAACTCCCGCGCTAGAGACTGAATCTGCTGTCGGTTATCGACATCATCGACCCCATTAGGGGCCAAATTGCGTGGAGTTAGCCGCAAATGGAGCGCATCACGCACTAAAAACTGGCCAGTTTCGAGCAGCCGCTCCTTGAGTGCTCGACCGAAATGGAGCTGGTAGTCGGGCAGATCGGCAGAGCCGTGTTGTGGCTCCATACTAAAACCGGTCACCACAACGGCTTTCGGTAGCCTCGCTGAGCCCTTCTCTAGTCCGCGACAATCCTGTAGCGCCTTAATGGGGGGGATTAACTCAAGCTGAATCGCCTCTGCACCGTAGGTGGTGACGACCGTTGACGCGCAGCCGCTAAGGAGCAGCAGCGATAGCAGTAACAAGAGAGTCAGGGAACGGGGCATGGCGATGAACTCCAGTTTGCTCAAGATTTACTCAAAGAGCCTAATTAGGCGGGTTTTAGAGAGGATATCGTGCCAACTCCGCTGTTCGCGATCAACCCCTATCCACAAGAAACCGAGACCGAGCAGCGACCAGCTAACCAAGGCGGCGATAAATCGCATCGCGGCCATACTCCAGCTAAGCGGCTCACCATTGAGATTAACCACCTTAACCCGCCACGCCTTCATGCCCAGAGTCTGTCCGCCGTGGGTCCAAAACCCGCCGAGAAAGAGAAACGCCACCAGCAGTGTATAGAGAAAAAGCAGCGGATGGCCGGAGCCGGTTAGTTCAGGGCCAAGCAGCAGCAGTAGCAGCCAGTGGGCGATAAAGATCACCCCGAACAGCAGTAGGGAGTCGTAGAGCAGAATCGCCAGCAGCCGCCATAAACCACAGGTTGAGGGGGCGAAGGGGGGAGGGCTCATAGCAAAAGAGCGTGCGGTAATGGGGTAAGCTGAAACGGTCTCAAGGCGCTCTCCTGGCAAAAAATAGAGGTGGGTAGGCCTCTTGCAACGGCTCTCTACCCAAGATGGGGGCGATTATAGCCAATATTCGCGCTTTTGGGGTGCTACAGGGGCAATTTTATGGCAAAATCTGCCCCACTTCGAACAACCCGAAATGGATACGACACCTGCCATGTACGATGCCAAAGGCCTTCAACAACTTAACCGTGACCAACTGGTCAACCAGCATGCGCCACTGGTAAAAAAGATAGCCTACCACCTTATCGGTCGCCTGCCAGCTAGCGTTCAGGTCGATGATCTGATTCAGGCTGGCATGATGGGGCTACTCGACGCTGCGGTGCAGTACGATCAGTCGCAGGGGGCACAGTTTGAGACCTACGCCACTATTCGAGTGCGCGGGTCGATGCTAGATGAGTTGCGTCGCAACGACTGGGTACCCAAATCGGTGCATCGCAAGTCGCGGGAGTTGACCGAGGCGATTAACCGAGTCGAAGGGAGGCTCGGGCGAGACGCCTCAGATCGTGAAGTGGCGGCGGAGATGGGGCTGGCGCTGGAGGAATACCATAAGATTCTACAAGACCATACCAACTGCCGCATGACCAGTCTTGAGACTTTGACTGTCGATGAGGAGGGGGACGATCCGCTTGAGCGCCACGCCAGTAGTGACTTAACCCCCAGCGAACACCTAATAGATTTTCAGTTTCAGGAGGGGTTGGTCGATGCCATTGAACATCTGCCGGAGCGGGAGAAGCTCATTATGTCGCTCTACTACGAGCAGGACCTTAACCTCAAGGAGATTGGACTGATTCTGGAGGTGAGTGAGTCTCGAATCAGCCAGTTAATGAGTCAGGCCCATGGTAGGCTGCGTTCACGACTACGGGATCATATCCATTAGATCTTATGAATCTTGATGCCAATCTTTTCTCTATGGCAGTGGCGATAGGCGGCTATCTGCTCTATGGGGCGGTGCTACTAGCTTCGCTGTTCACAGCCCCTTGGCATAAGGTGCGTTCGCTGGAAAATCTCAATATTTTACTGCTCAGTACTGCGCTGCTCTCAGTGGTGTGGCAGTTAAAAATTGGGCTCCATCCCAGTCTCGGCTTTCATCTGTTAGGGGCGACCCTCTTTACGCTGATGTTCGGCTGGCAGTTTGCGTTAATGGCGCTAACGCTCATTTTGCTAGTGACCTTTGGGGTGAGCGATATGCTCTGGCCGGCTCTGGGCTGGAGTGGGCTGATTTCGGTCATTATCCCTATTCTGTTTAGCTATACGCTGCTAAAGGTCGCGCAGTCGCATCTGCCGCACAACTTTTTCATCTATGTGTTGTTAAACGGCTTTTTGTGTGGCGGCCTCTCGCTGCTGTTAGCGGTAGGTTCGACAGCTAGCCTGCTGCTCCTTACTGAGAGTTATAGCTGGGAGTTTCTCTCGACCAAATATCTCCCCTTTCTGCCGATGATGATGCTGGTTGAGGGGTTTTTCTCTGGGATGTTAATTACCAGTTTGGTCATTTTCCGCCCCGAATGGGTGAGTACTTTCGATGATAGACGCTATCTTTACGGTAAGTAGATAGTGTTCATTGAGCTCGCTATCTTGGTGGTTATTGTGGCGCTGGTGGTGTGGGCGATTCGTCCCCCGAGAAGATAGCTCTCTGTGTCGATCGTCGCCTCTCGCCTCTGGCTCTATGCACGGTTACTGCGACTTGATAAGCCGATTGGGATTCTATTGCTGTTATGGCCCACTATTTGGGCGCTACTCTTTGCCGCTGAAGGGAGCCCTTCACTCTCACTTTTACTGATCTTCACGGTGGGAGTGGTGTTGATGCGTTCAGCGGGGTGCGCGATGAACGACTTTGCCGATCGCCATATCGATGGCTCGGTAGAGCGGACGGTAGCTAGGCCGTTAGCTACCGGAGAGTTGCAACCTTTGGAGGCCGTGGCGCTCTTTATCGGCTTAAGTCTGGCGGCTTTTGCCTTGGTGTGGCAGTTAAATCAGCTAACTATCTGGCTCTCACTACCCGCGGTGCTGTTAGCTGGGCTCTACCCCTTTACCAAACGCTTTACCTATATGCCGCAGGCGGTGTTAGGGGTGGCGTTTGCTATGGCGGTGCCGATGGCGTTTGCAGCGACCCTAAATAGCGTTCCGCTAGCGGCGTGGTGGCTCTTTGCCGCTGTGGTTGCATGGGCTATCGCCTACGATACGATGTATGCGATGGCGGATCGACCAGATGATCTTAAAATTGGGGTCAAATCGAGCGCGATTCTGTTTGGTCGTTATGATCGGCTGTTAGTCGGGCTGTTTCAGGTGCTAGTTTGGGGACTGTTAACGCTCTCTGGTGCTCTGTTTGGGGCCACGCCGCTCTATTTTATGGCGTTAATGCTACTGTCACTCAGCTTGTTTGGCTACCAACAGTGGTTGATTCGGCAGCGTGAGCGAGCGGCCTGTCTGCGTGCTTTTTTGAATAACCACTACTACGGTTTGGGGGTTACGCTGGTGATTGTGGCCGACTACTCTCTAGGCCATCGCTGGTTAATATGAATCCGATAGAGCTTGGCCTCTTCTCTGGCCGTATTAATGCCATTTGTGCCGAAATGGGGGCCGTGTTGCAGCGTAGTGCCCTCTCCCCCAACATTCGTGATCGACTCGACTTCTCGTGTGCGCTGTTTGATGCAACCGGAGAGCTGCTGGGGCAAGCGGCCCATATTCCAGTTCACTTAGGGAGTATGGCCTATGCGATGCGAGATCTAGTTAGCCGCTGTGACTGGGAGATGGGGAGCATGGTGGTGCTGAACGATCCGTTTCAGGGGGGGACTCACCTGCCCGATGTGACGCTGATTGCGCCGCTCTTTATAGACCATCAATTAATCGCCTTTGTGGTCAATCGGGCACACCACGCCCATATCGGTGCCGTCACTCCCGGCTCGATGCCGCTCTCGACCACGCTGGAGGAGGAGGGGGTGTTACTCTCACCGCAGCGGCTGTTGCGAAACGGTGCTATCGATGAGCCGCTGTTTGAGTCGCTGATGGCCAAACTAGGTCACAATCAGCAGTCACGCGGCGATTTTCAGGCACAAGTGAGTGCCAATCGTATCGGCTTGCAGCGGCTGCAGCAGCGGGTCACACAGATGGGTTTGGCGGCCTTTGATGAGGCTGGGGTAGCCTTAAACCGCTATGGTGAACGGTTAGCGCGTCAGACGATAGCGGCAATGGCCGATGGCTGTTACCGCTTTAGCGATCAGCTCGATAGTGATGGGGTAGGCGATCAACCGCTGCGGCTACAGGTGGCGGTCACGATTGCCGGTGAACAGATGGAGGTCGATTTTAACGGGAGTGCGCCCGAGTGTCGCGGTAACTTAAATGCTCCGCTCTCAGTCGCGGCTGCCGGCGTTTACTATCTATTTCGCTGTCTCATGGCCACAGATACCCCCGCTTGTGGGGGGATTTTTCGTCCGGTGGCTATTAAAGCCCCCGCAGGATCACTACTCAATGCCAACGCACCGGCGGCGGTGGCGGCAGGTAATGTGGAGACGAGTACCCGAGTGGTCGATCTAGTGGCTGGGGCGCTGGCGCAGGTGGTGCCGGATAAGATGGCCGCTGCTAGCCATGGTAGTATGAATAATGTCGCGATGGGGAGTCGTCATCCTAGCTACCCCCCCTGGGACTACTACGAGACCCTTGGGGGGGGGATGGGGGCAGGTGCCACTGGAGGGGGGGTATCGGGGCGGCATACCCACATGACTAACACCCTCAACACCCCGATTGAAGTGGTCGAACAGAACTACCCGCTGCGGGTGAGTGAGTATCGACTGCGGCGCCACTCTGGCGGGGAGGGGGTTCGTCGTGGGGGGGACGGGGTGGTGCGCAGCTACACCTTTTTGCAACCGGCTGAGGTGACGCTACTGACCGAACGACGCCACTCCTCACCTTGGGGGTTACAGGGGGGAGGAGAGGGGTGTCGGGGAGAGAACGCGCTAAATGGTGAACTGCTACCAGATAAGTGCCAGTTAACGGTGCAGGCGGGGGATAAGTTGACCATTGCTACCCCCGGGGGTGGGGGGTGGGGCGTTTGTGACGCAAAAACTTAACCTATTTGCCATCATCTTGCCATAAAGTTGAGTTACCCTGCGGCCATGCGTGATATGCGGTTTTTTTAATTTAGCTAAAGGAAATGATTGATGTCTCAACTCCGTTCTAATCCCAACTCCCCCTTTAAACTACGGTCACTAAACCTTGCCATCATGGCCTCTCTATCTTTAGGTTTGATCGCCTGTAATAGTGACGATGATTCCCCAAAAACCGTCACTTCAGTCGCTTTCACCGAAACCTCCATTCCCACCGATAAAGCCGATTTGCTAAAGGGTGCGACTACCTCCAAAGCGGTTTATACCTATAGCGATGGTAGCACCGCTGAGTTTCCACTAAGCTACAACACCCTGTTCAAAAACACCGACAAGGTGGCCGGCAGCGCCAACGAAGCTGCGCGTCTGTATGATATGAACATGAAACCCTTGGTTGACTTACACGGCGATCCGGTGATCGCAGAGACCCCCGATGCCAATAGCCTACTCAATGTCGATGGTAAGCTATTTCTAGTCACCCACTACGAATATGACGGTATTCTTGCCGATGGCCAAAAGGCCTATAAAGTCGAAGATTGGTACTCGCGGATGCCGATGAGCATGACCTTAACCGATATCGCTCAAGGTAGCGACGGCAAACTCAGCCCAACTGCGCAAAAACCGATCGACTTCTCCGAAGTAAATGGTCTCTGGATTCCCTGTTTTGGCTCGCAGACACCGTGGAATACCCATTTTGGCTCAGAAGAGGACTACGATCTCTACTTCATCGATCCAACCGCCGGTGGCTATGGTGCCAGCACAGCTGCGGGTGTCAAAGCCATGAGTGAGATCTATTTCGGTAGCTCCAAACAGGCCAACCCCTACCACTACGGCTACATCACCGAAGTGGAGGTGAAGGGTGACAGCAGCTACGAAGTGAAAAAACACTACAACATCGGTCGCGGCACTTGGGAGATGGCGAAGGTCATGCCGGATCAGCGCACCATCTACTTTGGTGATGACGGTACCAATGTCTTAATGGCGATGTTTGTTGCGGATAAAGCAGCCGATCTATCCGCCGGTGCGATTTACGCGGCAAAATGGAATCAGACTAGCGATGCTAACGGCGGTGAGGCCGATTTGACATGGATTAAACTCGGTCACGGCACTTATGACGAAGCCAAAGCCCTTATCGACAGCGGCACTACCTTTTGGGATATCTTCGACATCACCACTCCAGAGGCCACACCTGATTGGGTAGCGCAAGGTTATAAAGAGATCCGCGCTGGACAGAGTAGTTCCGAATACATTCGCTTAAAAGCCGGTCAAGAGAAGGCTGCAATGTTCCTCGAAACCCGCCGTTACGCCGCCTATTTGGGTGCGACCACTGAGTTTAATAAAATGGAAGGTATCGCGCTTAACGAAAAAGACAAAAAGCTCTACATGGCAATGTCCTACATTGATAAAGGGATGAAAGCCGATGAGACCGCGCCAGCCGACCACATTCGAATCGCTAAAATCAACGCCGGCGGCACCTATGAAATCGGCATGGCGGCTGGTCAAAAAGATATCAGTGGCGCAGCGATTAACAGCGATTGGGTCGGTGTAACTATGTATGTACCTGAGGCCTTATTGGGTGAAGACATGGAGGCCGATGAATGGGGCAATGTCGCCGATCCTAACAAAGTGGCTAATCCTGATAATGTATTTTTCGCTGAAAAAATGCGTACTCTGTTCATCGGTGAAGACTCCGGTACCCACGCCAATAATATGGTATGGGCCTACAATGTCGATACCAAAAAGCTGACCCGTATCATGTATCTTGCCAGTGGAGCGGAATCGACCGGTCTGCAAGTGGTGGAGAATATGAATGGCCACGCCTATATCATGAGCAACAACCAGCATCAAGGCGATTGGGTGGGTGCCATGCCTGATGAGTTGAAAGCTGAGTTGGAAGCGGAAGCTAGAAAACAGTATGGCGTCAACCATCACGACACGCCTAACTACTATCTGGAAGCGCAAGTTGGCTATATCGGTGGTATGCCGGGGCTCTAACGCTGTCTAATAACCTAGCGAGTTGCTACAACTCGCTAGGTTTGCTATGTCTGTTAGGAGCTAAAATGCACGCGCTGCGCCCTTTTATCTACCCCATTTTAGGTATCGCCTTAGCGAGCTGCGGTGGCAGTGACGACGACGAAATCGCCCCCGTTACCCCCCCCTCCGCGTCCAAAAAAGCCCCCCTTATTGGCGAATATATCGATCGCATCACCTTTACCAATCCCTACGCCCACATTCCCGCCCAATGCTATATTGAGACCTCTGGCGGTACCCAAAACGCCTGCCTATTTTGTCACAGCAATGGTCTATTTAAACTCGGTTTGGGCAACAACAACCCGCAAGCCGGTTATGAACCGATTATCGGTAATCTGCAACTAGAATATGCCTTTGTCGCGCTGAACTATCCGCATCTGATTAACGGTAGCGTGATGCCGTGGCAGAACACCTTGCAGCCGGACAAGCTTCGCGCTGTGTTGACTGCGCAGGGCATCGATCCGACAAGCTGGCAGATGCAGGCCTATATTCGCGAAGATAACTGGACGGCGGCCTATCAGCAGCGCCCCGGCACTCCACTCGATTGGGAGAGTGGCGTAGAGAGCGACTGGCGCCTCTTTCCAGGCCTAGATCCCGCCGATCTACCCGCCGATAGCGATGGCTTTGTGCGCAGCAGTAAAGCGCAAAACGGCCATTTTCACGATGGGCAAGGCTATCAAACGGGTTGGCGGGCGGTTAATTTTATGCCTTATGGCATTTTCATCCCGCATAGCGGTAGCGTCTCTGGCATCTACCTGCGCTTGCCAACAATCTTTATGCAAAATGGGCAAGGGGAGTTTGACTTGGCTACTTATCAGGCCAATCTCGATTTAGTCGCCCGCGCTATTCAGGATCGTCTGCGCGATGAGGATAAAACCTATCAAGGCGCAGCGGCCAACATAGCACTACGGCGAGGCCTCTATCCGCTCGGTACCGAGATTGCCCACCCGTTGCACTATGTCGATGTTGCCGCTGATGGTACCCATCACGCCATCAGCCCCTTTCCTGGCACCCGCTCACGGCGAGTTAAGGAGATTCGCTATATGTATAAATACCAAAGTTTTGAGCCAGACAGCGTCACCCCTGGTAACAAAAACGAGGATGCTGCGGTGTATGCTCATCGTCAACAGGGTTGGATCGATAACGGTGCGGGTTGGTATCTGTCGGGCTTCATCGAAGCGGCCGACGGTGCGCTGCGCCCGCAAACCCCCAGCGAGCTGACCCAGTGTGTCGGTTGCCACAGCGGCAATGTCTATCAAGCGGGTGCGATCCATCCGCCGTTTAACTCCGGCACCGGTAATACCGTTGACAGCACTTGGAGCTTGCCGCGTCAGTGGCGCGATGGTGGCTGGGCGGAGATGGACTACTTCGGTTATCGCGCTAAGTCGCAAGTCGCTGCAGACGAGACGCCCGGCAACGCCACTCGAAGCGGCGATCCGCTCAATCGTGGCCACGGTCGCGGTGAATTTGCCTTTTTCCTAGATCATGTGGTGGGCGCGAGCCTGTACGGTGATATGCCAGCGGCAATGGAGAGCTTTTTTGCCACCAATATCCAGACCGGCAACGGCTATAGCGCAAATTGGCCGGCACTGGAGAGTGATAGCGCGGAGGGGCTGCTCGCCAGTCAACAGCTACGCCAAAGTTTGCTACGCGAAATGACCGCTCGCGGTGGCTATCTCGACGCCCAAGGGCGGATTCATGCTGAACTGCTCTATCCGCCGCCGGCAGCTAGCCTCGCTAGTGCGATGGGGTATCGTCAAGTGGTGGTAACGCAACGCTACGATTTTGGGAAAGATATGTTCCCAGATACCCCCTTCACCTTACGCTACTATCGCCGTGAGCAAGAGGCCTTTGCCCATCAGGATGGCCGTCCCTACCAGCTAGGTGAAGTGATCACCGATCGCCCGATCGATACCACCCCTGCTAGCTTTACCTATGGTTTTGGTATCGGCGAGACGCTGATTGATGAAGCGCTACCGTTTGAGCAGGGCGGAACCTACTACGACAACTATGTGCCGTTGTTAGAGTGAGATGGGGAGCCATTCACAGGCTCTGTGAACGCTAATGGCTCTTGCCGTAGCCACTTTTGAGTTGTAAAAAACGCTGCTTTTCCGCGTTAAACTTTTTAACAATCGCCTCGTGCTCTGCCTCCTTGTCGGCAATATAGCTGCGACGATTACTGATATCACCGCGCAAATTATCGATCTTCTTTTGCAGATTATCGTTCACCGGCTTGCCTTGGCGCTCTAAATTGGCGGCATCGCGGCGAGCCTCCTCTAGGCTCAGTTGCAGCTTATCGATAGTGTATTGGGCGCTGTCGATGTAGCCGCTAATCACGCTAATGTTGCGAGCCATCGCCTTATCGATGTCGTCTGCGGTTAGGTAGGTTGAGAGCAACATGTGATCAAAAGCGGCCTGCTCCCGCTGCAGACGCTCCTGCTCTGCCTGCCGCTGTGCCGCCTCCTGCTCTTGGCGCTGCTTTTCGGCGAGCTCTTCAGCGGTTAGCGCTCGGCTCTGCACCTCGGTGGTGATACCGCGCTCGTTCAGGGTACGGCTGCCGCTTTGACTATACTCTGGCGGTACATAATTACCGCACTCTCGCACGCCATCGTTGTTTGTCCAGCACTTAATAGCGGCGTTGGTATCGGCGAGGGGGAGAGTGAGTGATAACAGGAGAAGAAGAGGAGGGTATCTGTTCATAGTGGGGACTCACGGTTACAATAGGTTTAACGGATTTAAGCATAACGGGGGGGGATTTCGATGTCAATTCGACAGTGGCCCGCATCGGAGAGACCACGCGAGAAGTTGTTACAACGGGGGGCAGAGGCGCTGTCTGACGCCGAGCTGCTAGCGATCTTTCTGCGCACGGGGGTACGGGGTAAGAGTGCGGTCGAGCTAGCACGCGATATGTTAACCCACTTTGGCTCTCTGCGAGCGCTGTTGCAGGCCTCGTTGGAGCAGTTTTGTGAAGTGTATGGTCTGGGGGCGGCAAAATATTGTCAGCTACAGGCCTCTTTAGAGATGGCGCAGCGCCATCTGCAAGAGAGTATTCAACTCGGGGAGGGGTTTACTAGTCCGGCGATGGTGCGCCAATATTTAACGCATCGACTGCGCAGTAGCCAGCAGGAGCAGTTTTTGGTGCTCTTTCTTGATAACCACCATCGCCTACTAGCCGATGAGGTGATGTTTAAGGGGACGATTAATCAGGCGGCAGTCTATCCGCGAGAGGTGGTTAAGCGGGCGCTCGAACGCAATGCAGCGGCGCTCATTTTAGCCCATAACCACCCCTCGGGGATCGCCGATCCGAGTCAGGCCGATATCGATTTAACCCATCGGCTCAATTCGGTCTTAAGCGTGGTTGAAGTTCGAGTGTTAGATCACTTTATTGTCGGTGATGGCGAGGTGGTGTCGATGGCGGAGCGGGGGTTGATCGGGTAGGATGGGTATCACTATCACTAACACACAATGGGAGAGGATCTAGTGCAAAAAATCGACATTCTATTTGTCTGCATGGGGAATATCTGCCGCTCACCGCTAGCGCACGCTATTTTTGAAGAGGAGGTGCGGCAGCGAGGCTGGCAAGAACGGGTAGCGGTTGACTCTTGTGGTACCCACGCTTACCACATCGGCAACCGACCCGATCCCCGCTCGTGTGAGATTGCCGCCCGTCATGGTCTCACGCTCGATAACCAGCGAGCCCGCCAGGTGATGTTGGGGGATTTTGAGCGTTTTGATTACATCGTTGCGATGGATAACGATAACTATCACCACCTGCTGCAGCTAGCGCCGGAGTCGATGCGGCAACGGGTACATCGCCTGCTCGATTTTGTCACCGACAGCCCGATCCGAGAGGTGCCCGATCCCTACTATGGGGGGGCAGATGGGTTTAATAATGTCTATCAGCTAGTGACGGCGGGGGCGACAGCATTAGCCGATCATCTAGCTGAGCGGTTTAAACTTTAGTGGCTACTGTAAATTTTTAATTAGCTGGTCGATCTCTAGCTGCGCCTCTTCTAGTAGCTCTAGGGTAGCCCCACTACCGAGCCTGCTTAGACTGATTTTTTGATAGGCGGGGATCTGTTCTAACTGGCGCAAACTCTGCTCCCGATTAGCGTCGTTGATGCGACTATGGAGCCTAGCAATTAGAATCAGCTCAGATAGATCGACCCCCTCCTGAGGGTTGGTATAGTCGAGGTGGCTGCTCTTAGAGGGGATGTCGATATAGGCGCTATCGAAGCTCCAGAACTTGAGCAGCAGCGTCCCTAATGCCCCTTGATAGTGCTGCGCTAGATGGTGTAGCTCTTCGGCGCTCAGCGCGTGGGGGTGGCGCTCCAGATAGCCGACCAGTGGCAGCGTGCCGATGTTGTGTAGCATGCCGCCGAGCATCGCCTGATCGGGGCGAATGCCGATATTGAGTGAGGCGAGGACATGAGCAATCGCCCCGACCCGACAGCTACGCTGCCACGCCGACTTGACCAGTTGATTAATTTCAGCAGAGCGCTGGCGTTGCCAGGCATTTTTTAGCGTTAGGCTGGTGACCACATTGCGCGTCACCCCTAACCCTAGTTTGGTGATGGCCCCGCGACAGTCGGAGATGGTCTCGGCACCGCGATAGCTAGCGCTGTTGGCCATTTGGATGAGTCGAGTGGAGAGGGAGGGATCTAGCTGAATTAGCCGCGAGATAGTATCTAGATTACTCTTATCGTCATAGAGGCTTTTACGAATTCGAAAAGTGAGCTCTGGCAGAGTCGGCAGCTCGACTTCACCATGACGGAAGTCGCGCTGTAGCTGCTCTAAGAGCGCTTTAAGTGGCGATGTCATGGTTCAGTATCTGCATCAGCGAGCGAATTTCGTCATCGGCCTCCTCTAGGAGTTGAATCGTAGCATCGGCACCGAGTTTGCTGATACTGAGCTTATGGTAGGCTGGCATCCGTTGCAGCTTCTCTATGCTCGCCTCGCGCTCCTGTGGCTGTTTAATGCGCAGGTGGACGCGGGCGACAACGACAATATCGACTACCGAGATACGGCTCGAACCGGAGTCGTAGTAGGGGTTACGGCTTAGCTCAGGCACGGAGGTTAAGTCGGTATCAAACTGCCAGTGGGCGAGCATCTTCTGCCCTAACCGCCCCTGAAACTGGCGAATGAGCTGGTTCATGGCGAGGGTGTGCTCTAACAGCTCATCGGCATGGTGCTCAAAGTAGCCTAACAGCGGTAACATGCCGATATTGTGAATAATTCCGCCGAGCATCGCCCGATCAGCCCGCATACCGGGGGTAAATGAGCCGATAATTTGGCAGAGGGCACCGATATGGCAGCTTCGTTGCCACGACTGCGCGACCATCTGGGTTAGGCGCGGATCGCGCACGCTCTGATACGCCTTTTGCATCATTAAAGCGGTCACGATGTTGCGCGTCGCCTCTAGCCCGAGCAGGGTGAGCGCCCCTTTGCAGTCGGCTACTTTAGCGGTGCCCATAAAGCTGGCGCTATTGGCTAGTTTAATGAGCTGCGAGGCGACACTGCCATCGAGCTGCACGGTTCGGCCTAACTCCTCAATGGTTTTACCCTCATCGTAGAGCGCCTGACGGATATGGAACAGCACATCGGGCATGGAGGGGAGCTCAATTCGCCCCTGACAGAGCTCCTCCTGTAGCCGTGCGGTGTGGTAGTGGATTAGCTCTCTGCTTAACATAGCCGCTGGGTGTCGCTTAGAAGGGGAGCCCTGGCATCTTACCCTGTAGCTGGCGCATCATCTTCTGCATATTGCCCCCTTTGCGCATTTTGCGCATCGTCTTTTGCATCTGGGTGAACTGCTTTAACATCTGGTTAACATCCTGCACCTGGGTACCTGAGCCGGCGGCGATGCGTTTTTTGCGCGAGCCTTTGATAATGGCCGGAAAGCGGCGCTCCTGCGGGGTCATGGAGTTAATGATCGCCTCCATGCGGCGAAACTGCTGGTCGTTAACCATCCCTTTAGCCGCTGCGGGCATCTGGTTCATGCCCGGCAGCTTATCCATTAGCGCCCCGATACCGCCGAGGTTTTTTAGCTGCTGTAGCTGTTCGAGAAAATCTTCTAGGTCAAAATCTCTGCCTTTACGAAACTTCTCCTCCATCGCCTGAGCTTTTTGGCGATCAACCTTGCGCTCAACCTCTTCGACTAGCGAGAGGACATCCCCCATATCGAGCAGTCGCGAGGCGATACGATCAGGGTAGAAGGGCTCTAGCGCTACTACCTTTTCACCAACCCCCATAAACTTAATCGGTTTGCCGGTGATATGGCGTACCGATAGCGCCGCACCGCCGCGAGCATCGCCATCGGTTTTGGTCAGAACCACGCCGGTCAGTGGCAGGGCGTCACCGAAGGCGCGGGCGGTGTTGGCCGCATCTTGGCCGGTCATACTATCCACAACAAATAGCGTCTCGGTCGGGGCTGTCGCTTGATGGAGCTGTTGAATCTCCGCCATCATCGCCTCATCGATATGGAGGCGACCGGCGGTATCGATAATCACCACATCGAGGAGCTGCTTGCGGGCGCTCTTTAGTGCCGCCTTGGCGATATCGACCGGCTTTTGGTGGCTCTCGCTAGGAAAAAAGTTGAGCTCGGTCTCATTTGCCAGTCGCTTTAACTGCTCAATTGCCGCCGGACGATAGACATCGGTACTGACCACCATGACCGACTTTTTTTGCCGCTCTTTAAGCCAGAGACCGAGTTTGGCGACTGAGGTGGTTTTACCTGCCCCCTGTAGCCCCGCCATCAGTACCACGACGGGCGGTTGAGCGTTTAGATTAAGCTCGCTATTTTCAGAGCCCATAATCGTCACTAGCTCATCGTGGACTACCTTAATTAGCGCCTGACCTGGGGTGAGGCTCTGTAGCACATCTTTACCCACGGCTCGTTCACGCACCTGTTCAATAAAGACTTTGACCACCGGCAGGGCAACATCGGCCTCTAGCAGCGCTTTGCGCACTTCACGCAGCGTCTCTTTAATATTATCTTCAGTCAGACGACCGCTACCACGGAGTTTGCGTAGCGTCTCGTTAAGGCGCTCGGTTAACGAATCAAACATAACAGTAATCCTTGGGTTCGGGTTAGAGGGAGAAGGTATCTCCTCGCTGTAGATGGTGCAGCTCGCGCCCCTTAATCAACTGTCGGCACTCTTGCAGAATTTGTCGAGTTGAGCCGGGCTTGGTGTGGCTGAGGCAGATTGTAGTCGGTAAACGCAGTTTTTCCAAATCGAGCGCGAGTGTTTCGGGGCAGTAGTGCCTGGCCGAGTGGCACAATTGGCGATCTTTATTGGGGAAAGCGGTCTCAATAAAGAGTAGATCGAGCTTTTTGAGCCGGTTTAGCCGCTTCCAGAGGGTCTCATTGGTCGTGGTATCACCGCTAAAGGCGAAGTTGCCGCCGCTGCGCCTATCGTGCAGCAGGTAACCGACAGTCGGGACGACATGGTTGACCGGTATCGCCTCAATGGTAATATCCTCTAAGGTCGTGAGCTGGTTATCGGCAAGGGTATTAAAGGCGAGTACCGGTGCCTCTGGGGTCGGTAGCTTAGAGAAGTCGGGCCAGATAACCCAGTTAAATAGGTGCTGTTTGAGCGCCTGAATAGTTCGCTCAATTGCATAGACCTGTACTGGGGAGCAGACGCTGTCAAAAATAGTATCGATGAGCAGTGGGATAGAGAGGATATGATCTAAGTGAGAGTGGGTAATGAAGATATGCTCAATCGCCTGCATCTCAGCTACCGAGAGATCGCTCACTCCTGTGCCGGCATCAATTAAGATAGTTCGATTAATCAGGAAGGAGGTAGTGCGCTCATCATCGCCAATGCCACCACTGCAACCTAGAACACGAATCTCCATCTCGCTGCCTGTCTCTGCCTCTTGCTGTTTTTGATTATCGACCGAAATATGTTACTTGAACCAAGGGAGGCGACAATACCCGCGGTTGGGGTAAACATCAAGCAAAAAGCGTTATCTACGAGGTAACAGTGAACTAGGTCACACTTTCTGCCCCCTTTTGAGAAGGGGAGGGGGCTAAATTTGATCGGGGTCAAATCTAATGCTAGGCTTGATACAGTCAATACTAATATAGTAGCGAAGAGATGGGCGAGGCAGGAGTGAGTGAGTTGGATGGCGGGGGAGCGGAAAGCACCGTGTGGCATAACTTAAGCGCCCCGCGTGAGAGTTGGCCGCTACTACAGCCACTGGCAGAGCGGTTTGAGCTAACATTGACCGAAGCTGGCGCAGAGTGTGGCTTGGTGTGGCGTGATGGGGCGGTCGAATTGGCCTATCGAGAGCCGCAAGGGGAGCCTAACCGGCTAGGCATCGACTGGCAGCAGGGGCGACTGCGTTACCGTCTGCAGCAGCTAGGCCAGCGGCGGGAGCTGCTGTTACGGGCGGTGCAGGGGCGACGGTGTCAGCAACCGTTGCAGATTGTCGATATGACCGCCGGTCTCGGTAGCGATGCGCTGCTATTAGCGGTGGCCGGCCACCACTTAACGCTATTTGAGCGCTTTCTGCCGCTAGCGGTGCTGTTGGCCGATGCGATGCACCGCAGTCGTGCCGATACTCTGCTAGCCGAGGCGCTATCGCGAATGTCGCTCTACTATGGTGATAGCAGCCAGTTTGCCCCTCGGTTGATGAGGACGCAGATCGATGTGGTCTGTCTCGATCCGATGTTTCCGGCGCGACAAAAGAGCGCCAAAACCCGTAAGGAGCTCTCTTTGCTACAGCAGCTCTTAGGGCACGCTACTGAGGCAGATCAGGCGCAGCTACTCACACTGGCAAAAGAGGTGGCAGAGCGGCGAGTCGTGGTCAAACGGCCATTAAAGGCCGCTCCACTAGCGCAGAGCAAGCCCGATACCGCCCTGTGCGGTAGCCACTATCGTTACGACATCTATCTAAACTGAGGAGAATCCGCATGATTAAATGGTTACTACTACTCACGCTACTCTTAAACGCTGCGAATACGATGGCGCACCGTATCGCCCCGGCAGTCGCCGAGTTAGTGTGGTTAGAGGGTGAGCGAGTTGAGTTGTCACTCAGAGGCAACCTAGAGTCGATGGTGGCCGGTATCGCCCCTGAGCATAGCGACGACACGAATAGCTCTCCCCAAGCGGCTGACTATAACCGACTACGGACGCTCTCAACGGCGTTACTCGCTGAAGAGGCGTGGGATTGGCAGGGGTGGGATAGCTATTTAGGGATGAGCTGCGATGGTGCGCCGCTACAGTGGCAGCTACAGCAGGTGACGACCGAGGAGCAGTCCGATCTCGCTCTAGCCCGTCAAAGTCAGCTCCGTTTTGAGGGGCAGTGTCACGATAGGGCAACGGTTGAAGTTAACTGGCAGGGGGGCGATATCGCCTTTAAGTTGCATCGTCCACAGGGGGAGCTTGAAAGCGCTTGGTTAGTGGCCGGTAGCGAACCATACCAATTCACCGTACAAGGTGGCGAGGCTAGCGAGACTCAGAACACGGCGCTGACCTATACCGTGCTCGGCTTTACCCATATTTTACCGCTAGGGCTAGATCACATTCTGTTTGTGTTAGGGATCTTTTTACTGACCCTACGGTTAAGTTCGCTGCTGTGGCAGGTGACCGCCTTTACCCTCGCCCACTCGATTACTTTAGGGTTGACCATCTATGGCGTGATTGAGGTAAGTGCCGCCATTGTCGAGCCGCTAATTGCCGCCTCAATTATCTATATTGGCATTGAGAATACGCTCCATCGAGAGCTGCACCGAGCACGAATTGCCGTCATCTTTCTGTTTGGCCTACTGCACGGCATGGGCTTTGCTGGCGTGC
Organism: Ectothiorhodospiraceae bacterium BW-2; assembly: GCA_008375315.1. Taxonomy (NCBI): domain Bacteria; kingdom Pseudomonadati; phylum Pseudomonadota; class Gammaproteobacteria; order Chromatiales; family Ectothiorhodospiraceae; species Ectothiorhodospiraceae bacterium BW-2. The sequence continues at coordinate 2,773,777 of CP032507.1, forward strand.
TGCACGAGATTGGGCTGCCCGAATCGCAGTTTCTGCTAGCGTTGCTGACCTTTAATATCGGGGTGGAGCTGGGGCAGTTGGCGGTCATTGGGTTGGGGTTTATCACCGTGGGCTACTGGTTTGGACAGAGGGCGTGGTATCGTCAGCGGGTGGTGATTCCCGCCTCACTACTGATTGCCATGGTTGGGGGGTGGTGGCTGCTGGAGCGCACCGTATTGGCTTAATTGGGGGGGGAGGCCTAATTCACCTTTTATCGTGTTGTCACTATCGCTATAATCGTGGCTCATTTTTGCTTTCGGGAACCTAAATCAACATAAAACGAGGTAAATGAGAATGGCGGAGCTTTTTTCTGACGAGTGGATGAGACGATATGCAGAGGAGTGGAACAACGAGCCGGAGTTAGCGGGTAAACTGGCCGACATCGGCTTCTCCTCTAACATCGGCTACGGTTTTGATGGTGCCGATAAGCCAGCTGGCATCATTATGATTGAGAACGGCCAAGCCGTCGCTGCCGGTGCGTATCAGGGCGAGACCCTGAACTGGGATCTCCGCGCAAAAGAGGAGAACTGGGATAAGTGGATTAAAAAGGGGCTCGGCATGGCCGGTTTGGGAATGGCCTACGCCTCGCGCAAGCTCAAATTTGAGGTGGGTGACTATGCGGCGATGGTAAAAGATCCCCGCATGGCAGCGCCATTTATCAAAAGCTTCTCTGTGATGTCGAAAATTTAGTCGCGACAGAGCGAGCGTTACTAACTAACGGGGCGGTGACTCTGCCCCGTTTCTGTTGCTAGAGCCATTAACAGCAAGCAGGTGGCCAATTTATGACCGAACAGACCCTGTTTTGGTACGACTATGAGACTAGCGGTACCCACCCCGCGCTCGACAGGCCGCTGCAGGTGGCGGCAGTGCGAACTAATCTGGCGCTAGAACCGATTGAAGAGCCGCTATCGTTCTATGTTCGTCCCTCCCCCGACTACCTAATCCATCCGGAAGCGGCGCTGGTGACCGGGATCTCACCGCACCAACTGCTGGAGGAGGGGGTGAGTGAGGCTGAGCTAAGTCAGCGACTATTTGAAGAGCTAAGTCGTCCCGGAACCTGTAGCGTCGGTTATAACTCGATTCGGTTCGATGATGAATTTACCCGCTACCTCTTCTACCGCAATCTGCTACCTGTCTATGATCGTGAGTGGCAAAATGGCAACAGTCGTTGGGATTTAATTGATGTAGTACGCCTAGCGCACGACTTAAGGCCAGAGGGGATGCACTGGCCACAGCGTGAGAGTGGCCACGCCGATTTTCGACTAGAGGCGTTGAGCGCGGCGAACGGTATTAGCCATGAGCAGGCGCATGACGCCCTCGCTGATGTCTATGCCACCGTTGCACTAGCGAAACTGATTCGTGACCGACAGCCGAAGCTATTTGACTACTGCTTTGAGATTCGTCTAAAGAGCGAATTGAAAAAGCGGCTCAAGCCCGGCAGTGGTGAGCTGCTGCTCCATACCTCAGGCATGTATAACCGGCAAGAGGGGGCGACCACCGTCGTCATGCCGCTACTCTGGCACCCGTTAAATACCAATAGCGTGATCGTATGGGACTGTCGTTTCGACCCGCAACTCCTACTCGATCTGGAGCTAGAGGAGCTGCGACGGCGGCTCTATAGCCCTAAAGAGGCGCTTACCGATTCAGAGCCGCGGCCGGCGCTGAAAGAGTTACATGTCAATAAAGCCGCCGTGGTTGCGCCACTGAATACCCTACGAGATGACGACGCGGTTCGATTAGGGATCGATAGGGCGGCAGTCAAACAGCACCAACGACTACTGCTGCAGCAGCAGCGAACCGTTGAGCGGAAGCTGCGCTCGCTCTACCAGCAGCGCTACCAGCCAGAGGGGCAGTTTGATGTCGATCAGCAGCTCTATCACGGCTTTTTTGAGCGAGAGGATCTGCGCCAGATGGCGATACTGCGTCAGCTTACACCGGCAGAGTTAGCGCAAAGAAGCGTTCAGTTTCGCGATGAGCGCCTCACTGAGCTGCTATTTCGCTTTCGTGCCCGTAACTATCCCGACAGCTTAAGCGAGAGCGAAATGGCTCTCTGGAGAGCCCACTGTCGCCAGCGGTTACAGCACGATGGCGAAAATCCGCCGGGATTTAGCCACTATTTTGCACTATTACAGCAGCTACCCGCATCGGAGCTACGGCAAGAGCTGGCCGATTATGGCCAACAGCTACAGCATATATTGGCAGCTTAGTGCGGTAGAGTATCATTTTTGCGAGAAAGGGTTGAACTACTGAACATATTTAATATATGGTATCGGCTCTCGTACGGAGGGCAGGTCTTGTTGCCACCCCTTCGACGCTATAAATGGCAGCTACTAATCGCTATCGCTAAAGTAAGCTGTCGATCAAAATAGTCCATTTAGGAGGAGAAAATGGTGAGATATTTGGTGCTAAATGCGCCGGCGACAGCGTTGGCTGTCGTTCTAGGCCTCTTTTCAGTCGCCCCAGCGTCTGCCGATTCGGCTGCTGACGGGGCCGATATTGTCTTCGGTAAAAACTTTGTGTTTGATCGAAAATTGGGTAACTGCGTTGCCTGTCATGCCATGCCCGGCGTGCAGGATGACCCAGGCGCTGCGATGCCGGGAAATATTGGCCCCCCTCTGGTGGCGATGAAACAGCGTTTTAAAACAAAGGACGATCTCTATCAGCAGATATACGATCCTACCCAAGCAAATCCTAACTCAATTATGCCCCCTTTTGGCAAGCATGAGATTTTAACTCAAGAGCAATTAACTAAAGTCGTTGACTTTGTCTATTCCCTCTAATTTTTGATATTTACGGAGCATACAACATTATGAATCGTCGTATTTTTTTAAAAGGTAGCGTTGCCGGTGGTACTGTAGCCTTGGCAGCCGGTGCGGGTCTGATTACGCCAGGACAGCTATTGGCTGCGTGGCCAAAGTCGGCGTTTGAGGCTAAGTCGGTAGGCGATGCCCTGAACAGTGCCGCCGGTAGTAGCGCCTTCGGTGAGAGCAGCAGCGTCATTGTCAAAGCCCCCGATATTGCTGAAAACGGTGCGGTGGTACCGATTAATGTGAAGGTCGAAGGTGGCAATGTCGAGTCGATTTCGATTTTGGTTGAAGGCAATAACACGCCGTTAGTGGCCAATTTTAACTTAGCGGCTAATACTCAAGCCGATGTCTCCACTCGAATCAAAATGGGCAAAACCTCTAATGTGATGGCAGTAGCTAAGGTCGATGGCAAGCTGGTGAGTGCCAAAAAAGAGGTCAAAGTTACCATTGGTGGTTGTGGCGGTTAGGCCGATAGAGCTCACAATTTTGCATTACTCCAGTTTTTAGATTGAGGATATTTCAGTATGGCAGATTCAATTAAAGTTCGGGCGAAGGTTAAAGGTGATATTTGCGAAGTCAAGGCGCTTATTAAACACCCGATGGAGACCGGTTTGCGTAAAGATAGCAAGACCGGTAAGGTGATTCCGGCACACTTCATTCAGGAGGTTATCGTCACCCATAAGGGCGCTGAGGTGATGAGAGCGAATTGGGGGGGGGCTATCTCTCAAAATCCCTACCTCTCATTCAGCTTTTCCGGTGCGGCTAAGGGGGAGGAGTTGACGCTTACTTGGAATGATAACACCGGTGAGAGCGACTCAAGCACTGCTAAAATTGGATAGATAATCCGTGCTCTTCGGCATGAGCTAGAATAAAAATAGCCCGCCGAAGGGCAAAAATTAAACCAATAAAGAGATGTGAGGAGAACCACAATGCTGCGTCAACTAACGCAAATAACGACAGCGATCGCGCTCTGCTTAGGCGTAACTGCCATCAATGCAGCGGAGATCGATCCGGAAGCGGAGCGAATGAAGTTTGTCAACCACTATCAGGAGAAGTTTCCAACCGTTGAGTTTGCCGACTTTACCAACGGTGCCTATTCACTGCCACAGTACCGACACGGGCGCGAAAACTGGGAGGCGATTGAAGAGTTCCCCCCATACGACGAGGCGGTAGAGCAGGGTAAAGAGATGTTTGAGACCCCCTTTGCTAATGGCCAGACCTATGCGAGCTGTTTTGAGAACGGCGGTATCGCTATTCGGCAAAACTACCCTAAATTTAACCCCGAAACGGGTGATATCGAGACCCTAGAGGGGCAGATTAACGCCTGTCGGGTTAACAATGGCGAGGAGCCGTTAAAGTGGAAGAAGGGCGATATAGCCAAAATCTCCGCCTATATGGGCTCTACCTCGCACGGCAAGAAGATTAATATCGAGATCCCAGACGATCCGCGAGCCTTAGCCTGGTTTAAACGGGGTAAGGAGCACTACTACACCAAACGGGGACAGTTGAACCTTGCTTGCGCTAACTGCCATTTTGACTATGTCGGTGCTCAACTGCGCTCCGAAATTCTCAGTCCGGCGGTCGGTCAGTTGACCCACTTTCCGGTCTATCGCCAAAAGTGGAGAGAGTTAGGTACCGTGCATCGCCGTTTTGGCGGCTGTAACGAACAGGTGCGAGCTAAAGCCTACCCAGCGCAGAGTGATGAGTATAAGGCGCTGGAGTACTATTTAACCTACCTCTCCAACGGCTTAGAGGTGTCACAGTACCGTTACCGTAAATAGTTTTTGATCCTATCTACCTCATATTGTGATCGCCCGGTTAACCACCGGGCATTTTTTTGGTTATAATGGGTCTGTCTTTTTGGCTACAGGTAGTCTTAACGCTTGAATCTCTCCCCTTTTCTAAGCCGTTGGTACGATGGAAATTACCCTCGAACCGGTAGATAACGCCCGACTCGCCAACCTCTGTGGCCAGTTTGATGAACATTTGCGCCAAATTGAGCAACGCATGGGGGTAGAGATCAACCATCGGGGCAGCCTGTTTCGCATTATTGGCGAAGCTGACTCACAACGGTTGACCCACCAGCTACTACAACAGCTCTACCAACTAGCAGAAGATGAGGCGGTCACCCCGCAGCGGGTTCACCTCTACCTACAGCAGTCGGGAGTAGAGGCGGGATTTGCACCCGATCGCACCGAGGAGATTGTGATTCGTACCCGCCGTGGGGTGGTGCGCGGTCGGGGCATTAACCAGCAGCGCTACTTACAGCGAATCACCGCACACGATATTAACTTTGGTATCGGGCCAGCCGGTACCGGTAAAACCTATCTAGCGGTCGCCTGCGCCGTGGCCGCGTTAGAGAGCGATAGGGTAAGACGGATTATCTTGACACGACCTGCGGTTGAGGCGGGGGAGCGACTCGGTTTTCTTCCCGGCGACTTAGCGCAAAAGGTCGATCCCTATCTGCGCCCCCTCTATGATGCCCTCTATGAGATGCTCGGCTTTGAAAAGGTCGCCAAACTGATGGAGCGCCATGTCATCGAAGTCGCACCGCTAGCCTATATGCGGGGACGAACGCTAAATGAGGCCTTTATTATCCTAGATGAGGCGCAAAATACCACCGCTGAACAGATGAAGATGTTTTTGACTCGAATCGGCTTTGGCTCCTCTGCGGTCATTACCGGCGATTTGACCCAGGTGGATCTACCGCGCGGAGTCGGTTCGGGGCTGCGCCATGCGGCCGATATTTTGCAGGGGGTGAAGGGGATTGCCACCACCCGTTTTGAGGCCAAAGATGTCGTGCGCCACCCCTTAGTACAGAAGATTGTGAGTGCCTATGAAGAGGCCGAAGCAGGCGACCATGGCTAAAAACCAGACTCAGTGTCCGCTAACCCTCGATCTGCAGTGGGGGGAGGGGGTGGACGCGATGGAGGAGCCACTCCCGAGCGAAGTGGAGCTCTATCAGTGGCTACAACAGGCGTTAGAGCAGCTCGATTATCGTCGCGAAGCGGAGGTGACGCTGCGCATTGTGACCGCCGCTGAGATAGCCACCCTCAACCAGAACTATCGTGGGAAAACGGGGCCGACCAATATCCTCTCCTTCCCCTTTGAGCTAGCCGAATTGACCCAACTACCGCTGTTAGGCGATATAGTCGTTGCCGCTGAGATTGTGGCTAAAGAGGCGCGGCAGCAGCAGAAATCGCTGCCTGACCACTGGGCACACCTAGTGGTGCATGGGCTGTTGCACCTGCTCGGTTACGACCATCAACAGCCGGATGAGGCCGAGGTGATGGAGCAGCTAGAGATCGAAATTCTGACACAGTGGGGGATCGCTAACCCTTATGTTACTTAACTAATGATTCATGGGATTAACATAGAGCATCAATGTTATGAGTAGTGCGACACAGACCGATGAGAGTAGCCAGCACATCCCTTGGCTAGAACGAATCGGTAGTCTGTTAGGACTAAGCATCAAAGTTCGCGGACAGGAGAGCTTAAGGGAGATGCTGGAGGAGGCCGAGCAGGTCGATAACCCCGATCTACAGGCGCTAGAGATGATGCGCGGTGTACTCGATGTGGTTGAGATGCAGGCGCGGGATATCATGATTCCCCGCTCTCAGATGGCGGTTTTAGAGCGAGACCAATCGTTAGAGACGCTGCTCCCTATTGTGATTGAGACCGCCCACTCGCGATTTCCGGTCGTTGGCGATAATCGTGATGAGGTGATCGGTATTTTGCTCGCGAAAGATCTGCTCGGCTACCTAACCCGGCAGGAGAGTAGCGGCAGTTTTAACATAAAAGATCTCGTCCGACCGGCGATGATTATTCCCGAAAGTAAGCGCCTGAACACGCTTTTGCGCGAGTTTCGATATACCCGTAACCACATGGCGATTGTGGTCGATGAGTATGGTGGGGTGAGCGGGTTGATTACCATCGAAGATGTGTTAGAGCAGATTGTGGGTGACATTGAGGATGAGCACGATCTGGAGGAGGAGGATGACGAGCGCAATATCCAGCGCCTTGAGGGGGGCGAGGTGCTGGTAAGCGCCTTGACGCCAATTGACGATTTTAACAACTTTTTTGGGACTCAATACAGCGATGATGAGTTTAATACCATTGGTGGGGTGGTGATGAACCACTGTGGTCGAATGCCTAAAAAGGGGGAGAAGATTACCCTAAGGCCGCTCTCGGTAGTGGTGGAGGAGGCCGATAGGCGCCGAATCTACAAACTGAGGATCTGTCAGAGCGAACTAGAGCGATAGATAGATGGCGTGGCGGCGCCCCCTGTTAGGGCTACTCGCTGGAGCGGTAGCGCCGGCGGCCTTTGCACCGCTCGGGTGGTATCTCCTCCTGCCGCTCTCGTTAGCGCTGCTGTTCTGGTTGAGTTGGCCGCTATCGTCGGTTCGTCGAGCGGCGCTACTGGGCTGGGGGTATGGTTTGGGCTACTTTGGGGTCGGGATCTCGTGGATCTCAGTCGCCATTGTCGATATGGGCCAGACACCTTGGCCACTGGCGGCGCTACTCACACTGCTATTTGTCGCCTACTTGGCGCTCTTTCCGGCGCTGGCGCTAGCGCTCTTTATCGCGCTTAGAGGCTATTTGGCACTACAGCAGGCACCGATGCGGGCGCTGCTGCTACTGCTACCGCTGCTATGGACGGCGACGGAGTGGTTACGAGGCGAGCTCTTTACCGGATTCCCGTGGCTTAACCCCGGCTACATCGTCACCGACTCGGTATTGGCGGGTTGGGCACCGCTGTTGGGCAGTTATGGCGTGGGCGGGGGGGTGGTGCTACTGGCGGCGCTCTTAGCGCTACTGCTGCTTAGAACTACCGTAAAAACAGCGATGCTGGTCGCCCTCATGGTGGGGGGAATCTACCTCTCTGCGGCGCTGCTGCAACAACAGCAGTGGACAGAACCGGTGGGGGAGAGGATCTCAGTGGCGCTGATTCAGGGCAATGTCTCTCGCCAGAGTCGGTGGCAGGGCCACTCACTGTCGCAGCGACTGGCGCGCTATCGTGAGCTGACGGAGCCCTATTTTGGGCAAGCGGCGCTCATCATTTGGCCTGAAAATGCGATTCCGACCTACTATCGCCACCTAGAGGCAGATTTTTTTACCCCACTGGCAAAGAGAGCTAGCGCTAGCGGCTCGACCATCATTAGTGGCGGCATTCGCTATCGTCACGATGGCGAGGGGTATCACACCAGCCTGACGGTGGTGGGGAGGCCGGAGCAGAGCTACCATAAACGCCATTTAGTCCCCTTCGGTGAGTATCTGCCGCTAGAGTCGTGGTTGCGCGGGGCGATCAATTTTTTCAATATGCCCATGAGTAACTTCTCCCCAGGTCCAGAGCAGCAGTCGCCGTTACAGGTAGGCGAGTGGCGCTTGGCGGCGACTGTCTGCTATGAGGATCTCTTTGCCGCTGAGATGCGACCTCTCGTTAAAGAGGCGACCTTACTGGTTAACGGTAGTAATAATGGTTGGTATGGCGATTCGCTCGCACCGCATCAGCATCTACAGATTGCTAGAATGCGTAGCCTTGAGTTTCAACGCCCGACACTTAGGGCGACGACTAGCGGCATTTCAGCACTTATTGAGCGTGATGGCAAGGTGTTGGCGCGTAGCCAACAGTTTGTGGCCGCGACCCTCTCAGGCTCGGTACAACCGATGACAGGCCTGACCCCCTATCTGCGTTGGGGGGAGTGGCCGCTCGTTGGTTGGGCGGTGGTAGTGGCTATCGGATTAGGGTTATCGGCGGGGGGCAGCTCTCGACGCGAAGAGGGTAGCGCCTCGCTTCCCCCTTAGCAGATTCGTGGTAGCGGATCATCCTCCAGCTCATGTAGTAGCCTCTCACCGCCTAGTTCGGTCTGCAAGGTGAGGTGGGCGGGGGTGGCCACCACTTCGCCAATAATGGCACTCTGGGCCCCCAAACGGTGGCTGCGCCAGCGCTGGCAGAGCGCTTCGGCTTGTGCGGCAGCTATGACAGCAACCACCTTGCCCTCGTTCGCCAAATAGAGCGGATCGTAGCCGAGCATGTCACAGAGCGTGGTGACACTACCGTTAATGGGCAGCTGTCTCTCAAACAGACGCACTCCTAAGCCGGTTAAACGGCAGAGATCGTGGCAGAGGGTGGCGACCCCGCCCCGAGTCGGATCACGCAAAAACCGTAGCGACTCAAACTCAAGCGCCTGCTGGCACAGCGGGGTGATATTGGCGCTATCGGAGGCGAGTGGGCCGCTTAATCCGAACGCTTCGCGGGCTAACATGACCGCACTGCCATGATCGCCAATCGAGCCGTTAATAACCAGTCTGTCCCCGGGGGTGATGGCGGCGGGGCCGGGAAGCGGGCGAGAGCGCTGACCCACACCGGTGGTGGCCAGATAGAGGCCACTCCCTTCCCCTCGCGGCACCACTTTCGTATCGCCGGCGACGATGGTGATGTTAGCCTCTCGCGCTGCCGTGGCCATATCGTCAATAATCTGTCGTAGCAGAGCAATCTCTAACCCCTCCTCAATAAACAGATTGAGCGTCAGGGAGTGGGCAATAGCGCCAGCGACGGCCAGATCGTTCACCGTGCCGTGAATCGCCAGTGAGCCGATGGAGCCGCCGGGGAAGATGAGCGGCTTAACGGTAAAGCCATCGGTAGTAATCAGACTCTCACCCGACATTGTCGGCAGTGGCGCACTATCGAGCTCACACTGCGCTGCGCTTAGGGAGAGAGAGGGGAGGAGTAGCGCCTCAATTAGCTGACGCATTAAGCGCCCACCGTTACCGTGGGCGAGGGTGATACGGGGCGAGTCGATCATAGAGTATGTTCCCTCCATAACTGGGTGATCGTTTGACCATAGGCGATAGCGGCATCGTTAAATGGCAACTTTTGCGGCAGATAGAGGCTAAAACCGGCCTGCTGCACGCTAGCGCTGGCCAGAGTGGTTAAGAGGCTGTTCTGAAAGACGCCGCCACTGAAACCGATGGCGCTTATGCCGTGTTGGGTCTGGGCTAAGGTGGCTAGCGTGACTAGCTGCTGGGCTAGGGTCGTATGGCAACGAAGGGCGGCAACGGCGTCTGTATCGTCGCTCTGTTGCAGATAGTCGATAAGAGGCTGCCAATCGATCCGAAATCGGGGGCAGTTCGGTGCTGCTCCATCGGCCTCGGTGGCGATAGTGGGCAGAGTGAGGGGGGGGGCGAGCTGCCAACTTTGGTGCCACTGCGAGGGGGTGGCGCTATCGAGCAGCGTCATCGCCAGCGCCTCCAACATGGCGGGGGCTTGCCCCTCATAGCTGCTCTGGTAGTTAACGCCTAGGAGTGCGGCACAGCCATCGAGTAGGCGGCCGGTCGCGCTGGTGAGGGGGGCGTTCTGTTGGCGCTGCCAGAAGTGGAACAGCAGTTGTCGTTCGGCGTAGGGCTGCTCTTTAGGCCAAGGTCGGCGTGGTTTGGTAGGATTATCGCTATCGCCACACTGCCATAATAGACCTGCACCACTGCGCCACGGCTCCCGGGCTGCCTTATCCCCCCCGGGGAGTCGAAATTGACGCCAACTAGCCAGAGGCTGCCACTGATTGGGGCGACCTAGCAGCAGCTCGCCGCCCCAAAGGGTGCCGTCAGGCCCCAAACCGACACCATCCCAGGTAAAGATAGCCATCTTTTGGTTCAGCTCCAGTCCCTGCTGTAGCGCCTCGCCATAGAGTGCGGCGGCGTGGGCGTGGTGGTGCCAGACGGTGTGGTGGGGCAGGGGGTGGGCTTTGGCCCAGCGAAAGGTGTCAAATTGGCGGTGGCTATCGCTCACCAGCGCCTCGGCTCGAACTTGGTAGAGGCGCTGTAGATCATCGCCTAACTGCTGCAGCGTCTGCAGGCTGCGTAGGGTACCCATATCGCCAATGTGGGGCGAGATGACGACTCGCTCTCCCCAAGCGAGCGCTAGGGTGGTCTTACTCTGTGCCCCAAGCGCTAGGAGCGGGGTCGTTAGCGGTAGCGGGAGGGGTAACGCTAGCGGGGCGATCCCTCGGCCGACTCGAAGAGGCACGATCCGCTCCCCTAGGCGGCGATAGACCGAATCGTCCGCAGGACGGACAATCGGTCGGTTATGGTCTAAAAAGGCGTCGGCTATTGTGGCGAGTCGCGCTGTCGCCTCACTATTTTGGGTGATGACCGGCTCACCACTGAGATTGCCTGAGGTGGCGATGAGGGGTCGATTGAAGAGCGGTAGCAGCAGATGGTGTAGCGGGGAGTAGGGGAGCAGCGCTCCTATCTCACTTAGATCGGGGGCGATGGCGGCGGTCAGGGTAGAGTCGCGGCGCTTCGGTAGCAGCACAATCGGCCGCGCTGGGCTCGATAGTGCTACACGGCTAAGAGGATTGAGCTGTAGTTCAGCCTCTATGGCGTTTAGATCGGCAAACATCACCGCAAGGGGCTTATCTGGCCGCTGTTTGCGTTGCCGTAGTCGTTTAATGGCAGGCTCACAGGTGGCATCGCAGCAGAGGTGGTAGCCGCCAATCCCCTTAATGGCGACAATCTCCCCGGCAAGAAGGGCGGTGACGGCAGCGTTTAGAGCCGCCTCACCCTCTAGTGCCATCGAGTTACTAGAGTCAGCGCGACACCGGCGGAAGTGTAACCGAGGGCCGCAGTGGGCGCAGGCGATAGGTTCGGCATGGAAGCGGCGATCATAGGGGTTGAGATAGTCGGCCTCACACAGCGGGCAGAGGGGAAAGTCGGCCATTGAGGTGGTGGCGCGATCATAGGGGAGGCTAGTGATAATCGTATAGCGTGGGCCGCAGGCGGTACAGTTGATAAAGGGGTAGCGGTAGCGAGGGTTAGCGGGGGTAGTGAGTTCGGTGAGGCACGCCTCACAGGTGTCGATATCGGTGGGGAGATGGATATCGGCCTCAGCAGTGCGGCGACTAGGTAAGATGGTGAACTCGGCGTACCCTTGACGGGGGATCGGCTGTTGTGAGGTTAGCGTAGGCTTGGCGCGGGGGGGGGGCTGGGTGAGGAGGGCGGCGATAAATGGCTCGATCGCCGCTACCGCGCCTTCAATATGAATCTCCACGGTTCCCTGACAGTTCTGTACCCACCCTGTTAGCGCAAACTGCGCGGCTAGACGGTAGATAAAGGGGCGAAAACCGACCCCCTGTACTTCGCCGCTAACGATGAGATGGTAGGCGGCCCTTTGGCTAGGTGTGGGCTGGGGCTTAGCCACAACTTCGCTGATGAGTGAGAGCTGAGAGGAGCTGATCCATCATCTGATTGAGCGCGACATAGTGGCTCGGCGGCGCGGCGAGCATCTCTTTGGCAGTCTGAATGGCGGGGGCTGAAGGCGCCTCCGTTAGCTCATCGCCACAGTGCGTTATGAGTGCCTGTACCGACTCGGGGGTGATCTCGATATGGAACTGGAGTCCGAGCGCATAGTCGCCGATGAGAAAGGCTTGGTGGCGACAGAGGGCGGAGCTAGCGAGTCGTTGACTGTTTGGGGGGAGATCAAAGGTCTCACCGTGCCAGTGAAATGCGTTAAACTGCCTCGGTAGTGGCAGTCGGGAGGGGGGGGCGGTCACCTTAAACCAGCCGATCTCCTTCTCTGGATTAGGATAGACCGCCGCACCGAGGGCGTTCGCCATGAGCTGGGCACCGAGACAGATCCCCACGGTGGGGATCTGTAGGCTAATAGCGGTCGCAATAGCCGACTTTTCGGCCACTAGCCATGGGTAGAACTCTTCATCGTTGACGCTCATCGGCCCACCCATAATAATGAGCAGACTGAGACTCTCTACCTTCGGCAGTGGATCGCCGCGATAGAGGTGGCAGATCTGGCTCTGGTAGTGGTGTCTATTAAGCCACGGCTCAATGGAACCGGCCCCTTCAAAGGGGACATGCTGCAAAATTAGCGCCTGTTTGGGAGTTGGCATGATCTTTTCGCCTATGGGGTTAGAGAGGGGGGCGGGTGGGCCGACCACCAGATATGGCAGGCCCCCTCATCATTCACAACTATCACACATCGTTAATCCTCCAGTTCTATACGCTGTAAAATCATCTCATCCCCGCTTAACAGTCGGGTCTGCCAGTGACCGCAGTGGGGGCAGATCAGGCGGTTGGCGCGGGCGGTTACCTCAAGGCCACACGGCTCGCAGTAGAGGGTAATGGGCGAGGGGGTTATCACCAGCTCCGCCTCGGCGGCAGCGCTAGCGGCAGCGGCGATAGGGAAGGCGTGCTTTAGTAGCGCAGGCTCGATACCGGCTAATGGGCCGATGGTCAGCTCCACTCGTACAATGGTTTTGCCGGGGTAGTCGGCGGCTAGCTGCTCTAACTGCCGCACCAGCCCTTGACAGAGGGAGAGCTCATGCATGGGGCGGCGGGGTGTCGCTAGCGCTCAATACCTCATCGAGTAGTTCCCAGCTACTACGAGCCTCGGCGGCGGTCATCTTTTGGATGGCATAACCGACATGAATCATTACATAATCTCCCACGCTAACCGACTCATCTTGCAACATAAACAGGCTCACTTCGCGCTCAACCCCCTTCGCTTCACAGCGGGCGTTGTAGCCGTCGATAGCGATAATTTGCATCGGGATTCCAAGACACATCGGCTCTACTCCGGTTGGTGTTTGTAAACTTGGGGGTAGTATGGTGCGCGAGTGAGTTGGCTGTCAACAGGCCATGTTGACGATACGCTGATGGCTCTATAATACTTCACCACTCTCCCACGGCGAAGTCTGAAAATAGGCCTCAGCATGAGTCACCCAAATACCATGCTGCTCATAACTATAGGAGAGATTAGCCACAATTTGCGTAGTGCGCTGCGGCTGCAGGCTCTGCTGATAGTAGCGCAACCCTCGTGAGGGGGAGCTGTCGGAGAGTTTGACTTCGATTAGCTCCTCAATCACGCTATTGACCACAATGACAAAGTCGATCTCACGCCCCTCTTTATCGCGTAAGTAGCAGAGCTCACACCGATCACCCTCATAATCTTCCCGAAACTGCAGCCATTTCAGTAGATGCGTGGCGACTAAATTTTCAAAGATAGCTCCCTCATCACCCAGCACATCGCCATTATCGTAAAAGTAGATTTTAGGCGGCTTTTGAATCGCCCGGGCAATTTTTTGGCTATAGGGCTTAATCTGAAACAGCAGGTACATATTAGCCAGCGCTTCAATCCACGACTTGACGGTCTGCGGTGCCACCTGAATATCTGCGGCTAAATGGGAGATCACTACCTGACCACCGACACGCTGGCGCAACAGATCGGTTAACAGGCGCAGGCTCTGAATATTGCGAATCGACTCCAGATCACGAATATCCTCTTGCAGCACCCGATCAAACCGCTCCCGACGCCACCGTTTCGCTTCACGCAGATTGTTTAGCAGTAGCGGTTCAGGAAAGCCCCCCATCACCATAAGCCGCTTCAGGCGTGCCGTCGTATCCTCTAGCGGCGACTCATCCAGACTCATCGGATGGAGACGCCAGTAGTGGTATCGTCCCATAAGCGAATCTTCCCCCTGACGGTAGATATCCAGTCTCGCGGAGCCGGTGACTAAAATCGTATGGCGCTCGCCGCAGGTATCGTAGAGTCCTTTTAGCCACTGTTTCCAGTGGGGGTATTTATGCAGCTCATCAAACACCAGCAGGTGATCACTCTGTTGCCACTTTTTCTGCAAAATACGCTGCCGATCCTCATCACTATCCCAGTTAAGATAGCAGCCACCGGCGCTATGTTCGGCCAGAATCGCTTTAGCTAAAGTCGTCTTACCAACCTGGTGCGGGCCACCAATAAAGACCATTTTCCGGCTCAAATCGTGACGAACAAAGGGGGTTAAGTAACGCATTCGCCCATTTTAGAGCCTACTTAAAAACAGTCAAGGCTATTTTAGAACAGACTTTAAAACGGAAATGGGGTCAGGTCTTGCAATCTAGCATCCGTAACGCAATACCCAGATGCGTGATTGCAAGACCTGACCCTCACTCTCTGCTTCTACTTGGGATTTGCGACCGATTCAGTTACACTTGCTTCTGACATGACACTTCCTCTTTTGTGGCGATAAATGGTTTTCGTCAACAGATTTTACGCCTCAGAAGTGTGGGTGTCATGTCACTTGTAAAATCGGGCAAGCTGCCGGTTTATGGCTGTCCCTGACGAAACGATGAACAAGGCCCGCAGGGCTAATCGTTGGCGGCTAATTCCGGAGTATTGGATAATTGAAACTTTGGGGACTGCTAGCTCATTTATTAATGGCAGAGCCTATTCTTTACACGAATGGAAAAATAGCGACCTTTGATCTTGTGATTTGGAGAGGACAAAAGGCAATCTATCACTATCATATTTGGAAAATTGCGTGTAAAAATGGTTATAGCTAGTTCTACTTATTCTATTTGCTTGATGATATGACAGAAAAATTGAAACGCAGCTCCTCTAACGGTGGAACGATATTGCATGTCACTAAAGAAAAAACGGAGTCAACCAAGGCAGCTTTTCCAAAAGAAGAAGAACAAACCGCTATTGCTACCATTCTCTCCGATATGGACGATGAGATTCAGGCGCTGGAACAACGCCTGAGCAAAACCTGCCATGATGCAAGAACTGCTGATGGGAAAGACACGGTTGATACAAAGGAGTGATGCCGCATGAATATTCAAATAGATGTTGTGCGTATTAGCGGCTTTCGGGCTATATCAAATATCGAGTTAACCCTACCAAGAGTAACCGTATTACTTGGGCAAAATAATGCGGGAAAAACTTCAGTCATTAAAGCGATGCAGTTAGCGTTGGGTGACTACTCGCGCTACTTGTCTGATGAAGACTTTCATATTGGGAGTGATGAAAAATGCCAGGAAATTATCACGATTGATGTTCGATTTATTGCTATTGATGGCACAACCAGAGTCAATGAATTTACCGAGGCCTGGCAACAGGCGTTTGGTGACAAAATTCAGGCCGAAGCCGATGGAAAGCAATTTGTTGCGATTCGGACTATGGCTAAACCCGACAAAATCAAAGGCGGTTATATCGTTGAGCGTTTCGAGATGGATACCTGGCCAGAAAAAAACGAATGGCTAAATGTAAGATTCAGAAAAAAACTGAGCAAACGGCTGGACTCGATCCTATTTATTTCAATTGATGCCCAGAGAGATATTCATAATGAACTGAAAGAGAAAACCTCATTTATCGGTCGTGTTTTAGCAAGTGTTGAGTATGACGATAAGGATGTGGCTGAACTGGAACGGATGGTAGCCGATGTTAATAGAGAAGCCATCAATAAGAGTGAACCGCTTAAGCAATTGAAGAGTCATCTGGACAATCTGAATCAATCATTTGATGGCTGTGGCAAAACCGAGCTTACCCCGTTTCCGAAGAAGATTCGTGATCTTTCAAAGCGATTTAGTGTGAATTTTGGCGAATCAGATAAAAGCTCATTCTCAATGGAATATCACGGCATGGGTACCCGTAGCTGGGCATCTATGCTAGCGGTAAAAGCCTTTACCGAACTGTTGGCTAAGAATCACCAAGAGGAAGCCGAGCCGTTCTACCCAATTTTGGCCGCTGAAGAGCCAGAAGCACACCTGCATCCCAATGCGCAAAGAACCTTATATGCTCAACTTAGTGATATACCTGGACAAGCGATTATTAGTACCCATTCGCCTTATTTGATTGGGATATCAAATCTTAAAGATTTAAGAGGGTTGGTACGCACATCGAAAGCGCTTCATACAACTCAACTCATCGAAGGATTAGATCCTGAAGATATTAATATATTGCAGCGTGAAGTTATGCGATTTCGAGGTGAGCTTCTTTTTTCCAAAGCCTTAATACTTTTTGAGGGAGTTACCGAAGAACAGATTATACCGGCAATGTTTCAAGCGTATTTCGGAAAATCAAGTTTTTCACTTGGTATTAACTGTCTTAGCGTTGCTGGAAAGAATTATCCACCATTCATCAAGATGGCTATCAGTTTTGGTATTCCTGTCTGTATCATTAGTGATAATGATGGAAATACCCAAAACGAAATCAACGCACAGATGAGTAAAATACGACAAAATACATCATTGGATATCTCTGTGGATAACTTTTACTGCTCATTTCTTTCTAATGAAAATGATATTGAAGCTGAATTAATTTATGTGCTTGCCCTGCAAAGTGAAGTAATCGAGGCACTTGTAAAGACTGAAACTAGAGGAAATGAAAATTTTCGTTATATTGAAGCAAAAACCAATGAGCTGAATAAATTAAGCGATAAGGAGCTCGTTGAAAGAATGCGTGCGTCAAAGGCATCATATGCTGGTTTTTTAGCTGATGTTATTACTAGAAACCCAAATAATAAATTAATTGAATCACTTGTCCCTCAAGCAGCCATTGCTGTTTTTACTAAATTGCAGAAGTGGGTATAGCTATGTTGAGTTTATCGCCAAGCCAATCCCAAATTGTAAAGGCTCCTCTTGATAGAGCAATACAGATACTTGCCTCTGCTGGTTCTGGCAAGACTCGTGTATTAATTGAGCGGATCCGCTATATTTTGGATAACACCAAGAAAGACGGAGTAATAGCATTAACTTTTACCAATAAAGCGGCGGAAGAGATGAGTTCCCGCTTAGTTGACTGCGATCCAGCAGAAGATAGATCCTGGGTTGCTACAACTCACTCCGTTGCACAGCGTATTTTGGAGAAATATGGTCATACCATTGGGTTACCGGCTGAACTTCATATATACGATAGAGACAAGGATCGAATGGAACTCTTTATGCAGTCTTTACGCGAAGATGGTATTGATATAGATGAGCACCTAAATATCTCCGACTCAAAAGATCTAAAAAGCAGGGAAAGAAACCTGCAAGACTATCTGAATTATTTTTCGAGAATAAAACGGGAGTTGCTTACAGAACAAGATGTTGCCGAAGTATTTCCAATCAATAACATTTGGAAAATATTTCAGGACTACCAAAACTCTTTATTGAACAGTGGCGGAATCGACTATGATGATATTTTGGTGTATGCCCATAAAATATTATTAACCCATGAATGGGTTGCTAAAATATACCGTTCACAATTTAAGCATATCTGTGTAGATGAAGCTCAAGACCTAAACAAGGCTCAATATGAATTTATTAAGGCGTTTTGTGGTGATGTTATTCACAGTATTTTGATGGTAGGCGACCCTAATCAAATGATCTATGGATTTAACGGTTCGTCGAAGGAGTATCTTTGTACGAATTTTGTAGAAGACTTTTCACCACAACAGTATGAACTAAAGGAAAACTATCGAAGTGCTAAAGCCATTATTCGTGCCGCAAATAAGCTTAAATCCAACTCCCAATCTGAGACAAAATATGCTCTGGAGGGTGATGTAAATATTGCCGAATTTGAAACTGAGGAAGATGAAGCAGATTCAATTTCTTCAACTATTAGTCAACTATTGGATTTGGCAACTCATGACGAGATTGAAGGCACAATATCCCTCGATAAAATGGTAGTGATTGCCCGTAATCGATTCGTATTTAAACCACTAGAAAATAGCCTTAAAGAAAGAGGAATTCCCTATTTTCTAAGAAAAGGCGAGAAACAACTAGAGTTTTCAACAAAATTGGGTAAGGCACTTGATTATGCCGTGCGTATTAAGTTGAACCATAAAGATTGGGTTGATGGAAAAAAACTGTGTCAAGTGTTGAATATTTCTGAACCCGATAAGTGGACAACAGCGACTTTAGAATACCTCGCAACTCAGGTATCTTCAGTAAACCATGAAAATAATGAGCTATTGGCAAACCTTCTTTTTGCAATCAATAACTTGGATATTGAAGCCCCAAAGATCCCTAAATTAGTGAGGGATTTTAATGATTATTTGACTTCACTGGTTAATAACCAAAATGGTATCTCCAGTGACAAAATTGAAGAGATTAAGTTAAGTATTGAGGAACTTAAGGAATTTAATGGTCTGTGGACTAAGTTCCAGCTAAAAGGGTTGGGTCATTCATTGAGTGCATTTAGGAATGCATTGGCATTAGGCCAGCTTACAGACAGTACGACTGATAAGGGGCTGACCCTAAGCACGGTGCACACAATGAAAGGACTGGAGAAGGATATCGTATTCTTAATTGGCATGTGTGAAGGCGTTTTCCCTGATTATCGAGCCAGAACCCTCAAAGAAATCGATGAAGAACGGAACAATGCTTTTGTTGCTGTAACAAGGGCTAAGCGCTGGTTGTGTATCTCTTATCCAAAGCAGAGAGTGATGCCTTGGGGAGATATAAGATGTCAGGAAAAATCTCGTTTTATAAAGGAAATTGAGCGGTCAGTGATGTAGGACGGCGCGAGCGTATGACGCATGTCGGTGGTTGTCTCTATGTGTTCCAGCCAGTGTAATTTCACGCCATGATAGTCAATATCGTTGATCCATGTATAGTTTTGCTCAATGACATTATCCTGTTGCCGTATAATGATTTTCGTTGATTGTCGGATGTTAAAGCGAAGTCACCGTAACTAACAGCCGTAGCGATGATGGTGGTGGTACCCTAAGTGCGGTGGTTGTTAAGCCGTGACTTGCCCCGTCACTTACCGGTGGGGCGATAACCGGTAGGTGGCGATTAGGACTGCTCTGGGCTAACTGCAGCTCCAGTCACTGCTGCCCCATTTAGGGGATAATGAGGGTTAGTCCCTGATGGATAATATTGGGGTTCTCTAGCAGATGTTGATTGGCCTGATAGATCGACTGCCATAGTTTGCCATCGCCGTAGTGTCGTTGGGCAATGAGTGCTAGTGAGTCTTTATCTCGGGTTATATAGGTGCCGCGAGCATCGAGAGTGAGTGCTAAGAGTAGCTGCTGCTGCCGTATCTGTTGCACAATCTGTTCAAAATCGCGCTGTAAGATCGTATCGCCGCTCCCTGAGCCGGCTAGTTGCTGGCGCAGGGTATGAAACGGCTGTAGTAGCTCAGCACCGTTGGCCTGTAGCTGTTCGGCGCTGCTCTCTCCCCCTAGCACGCGAGGCAGTCTCTGTAACTGCTGGTGTGCTGCTATGGCGGCGTTACGCTCTTGAGCCGCCGTTCTGTGCTGCTTCTCGGCCTGCTCTTGAGCTTGCTGTAGTTGCTGCGTTAGCTGGCTATTGTGCTGCTCTATATCGGCTAGCTGTTGGGTTAGCTGGCTATTGTGCTGCTCTACATCGGCTAGCTGTTGGGTTAGCTGGCTATTGTGCTGCTCTACATCGGCTAGCTGTTGGGTTAGCTGGCTATTGTGCTGCTCTATATCGGTTAGCTGTTGGGTTAGCTGGCTCTTGTGCTGCTCTATATCGGCTAGCTGTTGGGTTAGCTGGCTCTTGTGCTGCTCTATATCGGCTAGCTGTTGGGTTAGCTGGCTCTTGTGCTGCTCTATATCGGCTAGCTGTTGGGTTAGCTGGCTATTGTGCTGCGCTAGCTCGGTGAGTTGCTGCTGTTGTTGGGCTAATTCGCCGCTAAGTCGGTTTTGGTGACTATTAGCTTCAGTTAACTGCTGGCGCAGTTTAGCGCTGCTATCGGTGGCGGTGGCTGCGGCGTCGGTCGCCTGTTGTGCAAGCTTTGCCTCTAAGGCCTCAATTTGGCGCTGTAGTGTGACTATTTGATCTGTTTGATCCGCTCTCTCCGCGACAGCAGGGGGGGCAGTGCAGTCGCTGTTCGGTAGCTTGTCGCTCTGTAGCTTAGTGATGGTGGCATTGGCCTCTTTCAGCCGACGAGTTAGCTCCTGATTCTCGATCTTAAGGGCACTTTGAGCCATGGCTGAGAGGTCGTTATCGAGGCTCTCATTCGCCTGTACGGTAACTGCGCCGAACCAAAGCGAGAGGGCGGTGGTGGCTAGTGTCAGGGGTAGGGTCTTCATGGATGAACTCCTTTGGTGGTAGGGTAGGCGTCGATTTTATACGCTATTGTCGAGTCGAGCCAGAGTAATGCACATCAAGATTGAGCGAGTCGCAGTAGTCGTTAAACTGCTGTAGCTGCGCCTCACTGCAACCGACCACTAGTTCGACGCTAAACATCGGTACGCCGCTGGTCGGAGCGTTATAGCTGTCGCTCTCCATCTGATCGATGGTGAGTCCCCGTTCAGAGAAGAAGCGGGCGAGATCGTTGATAATACCTGGGTGGTCGAGACACTCGACCGCGAGGGTGTGGCGCTGAGACCCCTGTTCGGTCTCCGGACGGGGGGTGGTTAGACGACACTGAAGTGTCAATTGGAGTCTATCGCTCTCGCTCTCTAGCTGCTGCTGTAGCTGCTGTAGGGCGTGATCCGCTCCCGAGGTGAGCATCATGACGGCAAATTCGCCGCCTAGCGAGATCATGCGGCTGTCGAGAATATTGATATTCGCTGCCCGAATCGGGCGGGTGAGTTGATCGATAAGGCCCGGGCGATCATGGCCTAGGGCGGTAATTACCAGCAGTTGATGGGGCAGTTGTGGACTCATCGGTTCTCTCCAAAGGGGTAGAGGGGTGGTCAAAAAATAACCAATCGGTCAGACATAGCGCTGCAATATGGGGTTGAGAAAGTTATCCCGCTATTTATCCACAGAAGTTGTGCACAACTTCAAGTTAGCGATATTGGCGCAGATACCACCACTCATAGAGGCGCTTGATCCAGTGCATCACTCGCATGGGGGGCAGGACGATGTTCCGCTTCGGGGTTCGTAGCACAAACATCCCTTCGCGGTTGGTATCGACAATACAGATAAGCTCTGGCTCAGGGGCGGCGCTAATCGGTTTGCCCTCTAGCTCGGCGAGCAGATTTTTGGCCGCCGCCTGCGCTTGCAGATCGGCCATGTGGGCCTGTTTCGGCATCCAGTCCGGACCGGGGAAGCTGCCCGAGTCACCGGCGACATAGAGCGTCTCCCAGCCGGGGACTTTGCCATACTGATCGGTCTGTAGTAACCCACCGGCAGAGCGGGGCAGTTCGGTCTGGTCAAACCAGCGATTACCGGTCATACCGGGCATAAACAGAATGAGATCGGCGCTAAACTCTCCCTGCTCATCGATCACTTTTCCCGGCTCAAAGGCCTTAATTTTGTTGCCAAAGCGCATCTCGATTTGGCGCTTTTTCATCTCGGTGACAATACCGTGATAGGCCTTTTCGCCCAGACGGATCCCCGGTTTGGGGGCCGGGCTGAAGAAGGTGAGCTTAAATTTGTCCCGTTTTTGCTGCTGCTTTAACAGTGTATCGAGTCCGAAGGCGAACTCAAACATCGGTCCGCCGCGCATCGCGGTCGGTTCGTTAGGGTTAGAGGCAAAGCCGATGGCGATACTACCTTGCGACATTGATGAGAGCTGCTGTTCGATTTTGACCGCCGCCTCGATGCCTTCACACGGGGTGATGGTGTGTTCGATACCGGGTATTTTCTTAATAAATTGACCGCCAGTGGCAATAATCACCCCATCGCAGTCGAGATCTCCAGTGGTGGTCGTTACCTGACGCCCCCGCTTCGCTAGGCCGGTGACGCTACCTGTATGGAGGGTAATTTTGTGCCGTCGTAGAAAGTTATCGAGCGGAATTTGGAGCTGCTCTGGACGGCGAATATGGCTTGGAATCCAGATAAGGCTTGGGAGATAGACAAACTCCGCCTTCGGCGCGACAAGGGTAATATTGAGCGCCGGATCGAGCCGACGCAGGGTTTTGACAGCGGTCAAGGCAGCAAAGCCCGAACCGAGTACGGCAATCGTTTTGGAAGCCATAACGCTCCTCCATGGTTAAAAAAAGCAAAGGCGATCCTGTCTATAAGACTGGCTACCCTCCATATCGCTACCAAATTCGGGGGGTAAAATCAGCAGCATTCACAATAGTGGCCGAGCTTCCGGTGGCGCGAATACTAAATAGCCCCCGATTTTTGACCATCTCTTCCGCTCCGGCATCAAGCCATTGAAACTTACGGTCGCTCTCCCGTAGCTCTTTGATAAGACGGTCGGTCTCTTACCTCATTCGTGATAGGGTGGTGGCCCAATTATAGTGCAGCTTAGGGACTTAAGTCACGAACCGATAGCACCTATTCATTGAAGGCCTTGTTCATCGCTAGGCCATTTTTTAACCCCTTTGACGCAACAGAGAGTCTGTTAATTGCTCTCTAATCCTTGTGATGAGAGGGAGAGATCAATTGATCGAGCCAGTATCGGGATTGTCGGCCATTTGGTCAAAAATTTTTCGCATCGCGCTGCTCGATTCACCGTCTGAGCCGTGCAGATCGGTCTCAAGATAGGCTTGACGATTCTGTTCCGATTCAAAATAGATTTTAAGGGCATTATCGCCCTCACCGTCGATAACGAAGGGGGCGTTATCGAGATCGGTAACATCGTTTAAAGTAATCGGATCAAGGGTATGAATTTTCATGGTTAAAGCGCCTCTTTGTCGCTCCAGATTGCAAATAGTGGATCGGATAGTTCGGTGGTTGCGTAGTGGGGATCCCCTGCGGGACGACTGAGACCACGCAATGAAAGGGTGTTAATCGGCCCCTGCCAACCGGCACGACGGAAGTAGTCTATCACTAGCCCGGGGCGTTCAAATTCGTGCATTTCGCTCCAAAGGGCGATCGCTTTGGCCGGAAACCAGCGGTTGGAGAAGGTGACGATAAAGCGCCCGCCCGGTGCTAAAATCTCTCTCACAGCGCTAAATACCGACACCGGATCGATTAGATACTCGACTGAAGCGCTACAGATGACCGCATCAAAACGACTCTTTGGCAGTGGCACGAGGGGGTGTTGATTTAAATCGTGTACTAGCCGTTCACTCAGACGAGGATTGGCATCGAGCTCATGTTGGTTCATTCCAACACCGATGACAGCGGCCAATTCGAGTCTTTGGGGTAGATGCGACTCCCAACTGGCCATCAGATCCACCACTTGGCTTTGGGAGGGGATCAGTTCGGCATAGAGCCGACTGAGCTGCTGGCGGGCGGTGGCATCGAGGTGGTGGACTAATCTATCGCGACGGTAGAACTCGCTATCACTACTCTCATCAACCCGTCTGAACGGCTCACCGCTGAGATAGTCGGTCGCAACCCCAGGATAGGGGAGCTGCATGCCTGGCCCGCGTAACATCTCTAGCAGGACATCGTTACAGCGCCCCCCGTGCTCATTTTGGCCCGGTAAGATGGCGTGAATTTGGGGGGTTAGCGACATCTTTGCCTGTGACAGAGGGTGGTTAAAGTCGAAACGGTAGTGGTTATCGCGCTGCTCAATTAAGCGGGTGGGGAACCTATTTTCGCTATAAATCCCCTCAATGCCGCTAATCATCCCTTGCGGATAGAAGCGACCGACTCGCGGCTCGATAGGTTGACCGTTGGCAAAGCGGCCACTAAAGTTTTGTGTAGGGATCTGCCTAATGTTATCGCTACTAAAGGGTTCGACTAGCTCACCGGCGTTAAAGAGGTGCGGGGAGCCGATGCCGACCGTTTGACCGAGAATATCGTCCGCAATCGCAGCCGGTAGCAGATCGAGATCACGCCAGACATTGAATTTTTCAAAGTGGTGTAGCGCTGTGTGGTGGCCGGTCTCATCCTCCCAACGAGCACTGAAGCTGATATGGGCTAATGAGCGGCTCTGGATCGTGTCGGCTGTACTCATCGGGCTCTCCTTAACAGGTAACGGGCCAAAATAAAAAATTAAACAATAGTTGTAAAAGAGATTAATAGTTGTACATTATGGGTAACGATTGTCTATTTTGCAACGACAGGATCACAAATTAATAACGGAGGATAGGCGTGGTGAGTGAGAGTGGGCTACTGTTTCCAATCAGGGTATTATCGCAGCGAACCGGAGTCGGGAGTTCGACGCTCAGGGCGTGGGAGCGGCGCTACGGCCTGCTGCAACCGAAACGAACCCCTAAGGGGCATCGCCTCTACAGTGAGGCCGATGTCGAGTGGGTAAAACAGGTGGTAGCGTCGTTAGAGGGGGGGCTATCGCTGGCGCTAATTGCGCAGCAGTTACAGCAGCCTGGTGAGTTCTCCCCACAATCGGACGCCTCTACCCAACTCGTTGCCACCCCCGTTTGGGACGACTATCAGCGACAGATGCGCCAAGCTGTCGCTCAGTTTGCCGTCGAGCGGCTCGATGCGCTATTTAACGAAGCGACAGCGCTCTACCCCCTAGAGATGGTGATCCAGCAGCTAATTGAGCCAATATTGTCTCAGTTAGGGCAGCAGTGGCAGCGACGACAACGAGAGAGGGAGGTGGCCGAAGAGCACCTCTTTAGTAGCTGGCTACGGGGACGGATTAGCGCCCGTTTTCACCATGCATATACTCAAGCCTCTGGCCCACGAGTGGTTGCCGCCTGTGTGGCGGGCTGTTTTCACGAAACCGGCCTGCTGTTATTTAGCCTAATGCTGCTCCATCGCGGCTATCGGGTGATCTATTTAGGCGCCGATCTGCCACTACACTCGCTACCACTACTGAGCCAACAGAGCGGCGCGAAAGCGGTGGTACTCTCGGTACAGACCCAGATGAACCCTGAAGTGAACGGAGAGTTAATGGCGCTACTGCCGCAACTCTCGATTCCGATTATGGTCGGCGGTGAGTCTTCCCAGTTCGATTGGTCGAGCGCTGAACAGCAGGGGGTGGTTGTGCTAGGCTGTGATCTACAGGTCGCCCTGCGGCTATTTTGTCATCGGATCGGGCTGCGTTAAGCGCTGTAGCAGCGGGGTGATATTTTGCAAAATCAGCGCCTGTGCAGCGGCGTTTGGGTGCAGTCCGTCGGCCTGCATGAGGCTATCCTCTAGCGCGATCCCCTCTAACATAAAGGGGAGTAGCGGTAGCTGATGCTGCTGTGCTAACTCTGAGTAGATATGACGAAACTGCTCTGTATAGCGACGGCCATAGTTAGGCGGTATTTGAATGCCGATTAATCCGACCCGGACATCGGCTGCTTGAGCTAAGATAATCATTTGGTTTAAATTGTGCTTCATGGCCTTTAAGGAGAGGCCTCGTAGGCCATCGTTAGCGCCGAGCTCTAGTAGCAGGTAGTCGGGCTGCTCTCTTTTTAGTAGCTGCGGTAGCCGATTTAGCCCGCCAGCGGTGGTTTCGCCACTGATACTGGCGTTAATAACCGTCATCTGGGGATAGCGCTGCTGTAACAGCGTCACCCACCCCTGTTGTGGCTTGAGGCCGTAGGCGGCACTGAGGCTATCGCCGAGTACTAGGAGCGTGGTGCTATTTGAAGCGCTACTAAAGAGCCCAATGATAAGGAGCAGAGTCGGCGCTAAAACAGAGCGCAGTGGTGAGTAGCGGCTAAGTAGCCATTGAATGAATTGAACGGGGTAGTGTGTGAGTAGTTCCATTATAGAGGCATCCGCAGTGAGTAAACGGGTGGCCACAGTGGCCGGTGAGTTGACGATATTGCACCGAATCGATCTACAGGTCAAACCGGCAGAGAGTGTCGCGATTGTCGGTGCCTCCGGTTCGGGAAAATCAACGCTGTTGGGGCTGCTAGCGGGTCTCGATGGGGTGAGTGAGGGGGAGATATGGCTTAACGGTGAACCCTTCTCTGCACTCGATGAGGATGGCCGGGCGGCAGTACGGGCTGAGTCGCTAGGATTTGTCTTTCAATCCTTTCAACTACTTTCGGGGCTGACGGCGCTAGAAAATGTGATGTTACCGCTAGAGTTAAAAGGCGAAGCTGAGGCTAAGACCGAAGCGGTTCACTGGTTAGAGCGGGTTGGACTGGCGTCGCGACTGAGCCACTATCCGAGTCAGCTCTCGGGGGGGGAGCAGCAGCGGGTAGCGATTGCCCGCGCCTTTGCCAATCGCCCTAAACTGCTTCTAGCCGATGAGCCGACCGGTAATCTCGACAGCGACACGGGGGCTAAAGTGATCGAGTTGCTCTTTGAGCTAAATCGTCAACAGCAGACCACGCTAATTTTGGTGACCCACGATGCCGTCCTAGCCGAACGGTGCCAACGACGGGTGACGATGGTGCAGGGGTGTTTGAGTGAGGAGGGGGTATGATGGCGTCACTGGCGCAGTCGTTTCGGCTCTCGCTTAGGCTGCTGCTACGGCAGTGGCGCGCCGGTGAGCTACGGCTACTACTGCTGGCGGTAGGGATTGCTGTGGCCACTACCGGCGCGATTAGCCAGTTAACTGATCGCTTACAACGCTCGATGGGAACCCAGTCTGCCGAGCTACTCGGTGCCGATCTGCTACTGCGCTCCCAACGCCCTATCTCTGAGGCGTGGCTAGCGCAAGCAGCACAGCAGGGGGTGGCGACTAACCGAGTGCTGGAGCTCCCCTCAATGGCGATTGCGGGCGATAAGATGCGGCTAGTTAGCCTCAAGGGAGTGACGCAAGACTACCCCCTACGAGGCGGCATACGCCTACAGCAGCAGCGCAACGGCGTCGAAAAGCTAGTTCGGGGTGCCCCTAAGCGCGGTGAGGTATGGGTCACCCCGGTACTGCTCGACTACCTAGCCTTAGAGGTTGGCGATCTGCTAGAGCTAGGCGATAGCCAGTTTACCATCACCGCACTCATCGCCTTTGAACCGGCCAGCTCAGGGGGGTTTGCCGGGTTTGCGCCACGGATTGTGATCAATCAGCAGGATCTGATTGGTGCCGGGCTTTTAATCGAGGGCAGCAGGGTGAGTTATACCACGCTGTTTGCCGCCGATGGGGCCACAATCGCCGCCTATCAACTGTGGCTAACGCCGCAGCTTAATCCCTCGCAACGGCTCATCGGTCTCAATGAGGGGCAGCCTCAGGTGGCGCGAACTATCGAGCGGGCCGAGAGCTATCTCAATATTGCCGCACTCATGGCGCTGCTCATGGCGGGGGTGGCGATTGCGCTCGCGGCACGGCGCTATAGCGAACGACACTTCGATACCGTCGCGGTACTACGAGCGCTGGGGGTGAAACAGCGGCCGATGATGCAGCTATTTTTCATCCAACTCCTACTGATCGGAGGGGTAGCCGCCCTGTTCGGATCCCTACTCGGTTATGGCGCTCAGACGCTGATGCTGATGATTTTGGGCGAGCTCACCCCCGCGTTGGCTCCGGCTCGTTGGCAGCCGCTGCTTCTGGGGGGATTGGGAGGGGTGGTGATTCTACTCGGCTTCTCACTACCTGCCCTATTGCGCTTAGGTCAGGTACCGGCGATGCGGGTACTACGGCGAGAGTTAACCCCGCTACCGATCTCAGGTTGGCTGGTCTATGGGGGAGGGGGGGTGCTCATTACGCTGCTAATGTGGTTCCACACAGCCGATCTGTCGTTAACCATCGTCATGGTGACGCTGACCCTGCTACTGCTGCTGCTCTTTGCGCTGCTCAGTGAGCGACTACTATGGCTAGCGCAAAAATGGCTACCACAGCGAGGGGGAGTTTGGCGGCTCGGTATGGCCTCTTTATGGCGTAACCGGCTACTAACGGTCGCCCAAATTGTCGCCTTCGGTCTTATTCTGGTAGCGGTGACGGTGATTAGCCTATTGCGGGGGGAGCTGTTACAGCAGTGGCAGCAGCAGCTACCGCAGCAGGCACCGAACCACTTTGTGATTAATATTCAACCGCATCAGCGCGAGGCTTTAGTGGAGAGCTTTCAGAGCGCAAAGCTCCCCTCGCCACGGCTCTATCAAGTGGTACGAGGGCGGTTAACCCATATTAACGGCCAACTCGCTAGTGGACAGCTACATGACGGGGAGCTACGACACAACTCTCTTAGGCGAGAGCTGAATATAACCGAGTCGGCTGAGTTGCCTGACGATAATGGGGTGATTGCCGGACAGTGGTGGGCTGATCGTGGCGATCACGGTCACGAAAAATGGATCTCAATTGAAGCAGAGATGGCGCAAGAGCTGGGGCTGAGATTGGGAGATAGCTTACGGTTCGATGTTGCCTCGGTGAGTCTTGAGGCCGTGATTGCTAACATTCGTAGCGTAAAATGGGATAACTTGCAGCCTAACTTCTACATTATCTTCTCCCCCGAGAGTTTAACCGGCCTACCCGCGACCTATATGGCCAGCTTTTGGCTACCCGATTCGATGGGGCGGTTTAAGTCGCAGCTCTTAGAGACGATGCCCAACCTTACCCTAATTAATGTCGATCAGGTACTCGGGCAGGTGCGGGCGATTATCACCCGCCTGACAGCGGCGATTGAGGTGGTGCTGCTGCTTATCTTTATCGCAGCCATGGTGGTGCTGTTTGCGGCGCTACAATCGACTATGGATGAGCGACAACGCCAAGGGGCGATTATGCGAACACTAGGGATTGATCGCTGTCGGCTGCGGCAGATTATCTCTACTGAATATATGGTGCTAGGGGCGCTAGCGGGGCTATTTGCCGCTATTGGGGGGATTCTGTTTACCGTCACCGTGCAGACACAGCTCCTACAGCTCGATTTTAACCCCCCATGGTTGCTGCTGCCGCTGTTGATGCTCTTGGGAGCGGGGGTGATTGGCTTGGCCGGATGGTTGGGCAACCGGCGGGTGGTTAACTTAAGTCCGTTGCAGATATTGCGCCAGCTAGGGTGAGCGTTAGCCTAGACTAGCGCTACTCTTTCATTAACTGTAGCAGCTCATCTGGAGAGACACGGCTACCCATATCGCCCCCTTCAAT
Organism: Ectothiorhodospiraceae bacterium BW-2; assembly: GCA_008375315.1. NCBI lineage: Bacteria > Pseudomonadati > Pseudomonadota > Gammaproteobacteria > Chromatiales > Ectothiorhodospiraceae > Ectothiorhodospiraceae bacterium BW-2. The sequence continues at coordinate 2,803,132 of CP032507.1, forward strand.
CAGATTGGAGGCCAAATCGCGCTTGCTTTGGTGCAGCTTGACGATCTTCTCCTCAATCGTCCCCTTAACGACCAGGCGATAGATAGTCACTGGCCGCTTCTGGCCGATGCGGTGGGCTCTGTCGGAGGCCTGATCTTCAACCGCGGGGTTCCACCAAGGATCCATGTGGATGACATAGTCGGCCGCAGTGAGATTGAGACCGACACCCCCCGCTTTTAGGCTAATGAGAAAGAGCTCCCCTTCGCCGGCCTGAAAGGCGGCAATACGATCCTTTCGCACTTTAGGAGCGGTGGAGCCATCGAGATATTGATAGCGGATATGACGCTCATCCAGATAGTGGCGAATGATGGCTAGATGATCGACAAATTGGCTAAAAACCAGCGCTTTATGGTGGTTTTCGAGCAGCTCCTCCAAAATGTCACCAAAGGCGCGTAGTTTAGGGCTGCCGAGAGGCGAGTTGGGGATGACCAGTTTAGGGTTACAGACGGCGCGACGCAGACGGGTAATTTGGGCCAAAATCTCTAACTGATGATGCCCCTCACCCGTGGCGGAGATCTGCTCTAACTGCTCGACCGCATTGCGTCGTAGCGCCTCATAGAAGGCGACCTCATCGGGCTCCATCTCGACCAATTGGGTAATTTCGGTGCGGGAGGGCAGCTCTTGTAACACCTCGGTTTTGGTGCGACGCAACATAAAAGGCTGTAGCAGCCGTCTTAAATTTTGGCGGGCAAGGGGGTCATTATCGCGCTCAATCGGGCCGGCAAAGCGCTGGTTAAAGCGCTCTTTAGAGCCGAGCAGACCGGGGTTAATAAACCGAAACAGATTCCATAGCTCCCCTAAGTGGTTTTCGACCGGCGTGCCGGTGGTAATCAGACGAAACTCCGCTTGCAGCGCCATTGCCGCTTTAGATCGTTTAGTAGCACTATTTTTAATCGCCTGCGCCTCATCGAGAATAGCGGTGTGGAACACTATCTCAGCTAAGGCCTTCCCCTCCTGTTGTAGCAGACCGTAGCTGACGATGAGCAGATCAAACGGCCCTAGCGAGCGTAACATCTCAGCGCGATCACTGGCCTGACTGTAGAGTTTGACATTGAGCGTTGGGGCAAATTTGGTCGCCTCATCGACCCAGTTATAGCAGACCGAGGTGGGGGCAACCACCAGTGCCGGCCCCTCTTTAGCGCGATGGAGTAACAGAGTTAACCCCTGTAGGGTCTTACCTAGCCCCATATCATCGGCTAGACAGCCGCCTACCCCCCAGTAGGCGAGACGGGCGAGCCAGATAAAGCCCTCTCGCTGGTAGTCACGCAGCTGCGCTTGCAAAGTGGAGGGGATCTCGGGGGTGTACTCCTCCAGCGTCTGCATCCTTTCAACGGTGTCGTGCCACTTTTGAGTCGCCTTGAGACTTTCAGCCTCATTGACTAGCTGCTGTAACATCCCGGCGGCGAGGGGGTGAACGAGGCGACCCTGTTTATGGGCGTCTGAAATCGACTCTAGCTCCTTTAATTGGCGTCGAAACTGCTCGGTGAGTGCTAGATAGTCGCCCTCTTTAAGCCGTAAAAAGCGGCTATTAGGGTGCTGTTGCAGTAGCTCCATTAGCTGCTGCATCGAGAGGACACTCTGCTCATCGAGCCGTAATTCACCATCGACGGCGAACCAGTTCTGCTGCTGCCGTATTGCCATCGAAAAGTGGCCACCGCCAACACGACGACGAATACGGTACTTCTCCCCTTCAGGCCAAGAGATAACGATATTATCGCTATCGATAGTGTGTAGCTGCTCTAGCAGCGTCAGCGCCTGCTCCGGTTCGATAAACTCCCAACTCCAGTGATTATGATCGTACTGCTGTAGCAGGGGTAGCTGCTGCTCAATCAGTGCCTTAGCCTGCTGCTGTTCGATATCGGGCTGTCGTAGCGCCTCTAACTGTTCGCCATCAATCTCGGTCACCACTGAGCGTTGACCGCTACCGGGGGCAAAGAGGGGGCCTCTGTCGCCAAAGGGGCGGATATTGATATCGAGTCGTACCCCCCCCTCGAAGGGCCGTAGCACTAAATGGAGCCGAGGATCGGCCTCCACCTGACGGGCAGCGCCACCGCCGCCGATATCGGAGTGGATGGTGACGAGAGTGGCGACCGAGTCGATAACGGGCCGAATCTGCGCCTCTAGTGCTAGCGGCAGCACCATCTTCTGGCCGATAATTTGGTAGAACCGCTTTAGCTGTGGCTTCAAAATAATCACCTTTAGCTGCGACTCTCCGCGCCAGAACTGAAAAATTGTCTCCTGTTCGAGAGCCTCATGCTGTGTGGTTGCGGTAATATCGGGCTCCAATCTTAGCTCCAGATGGGTGTCGCTGCGGTGGATATAGAGCTCTGGCTGGGCTACCTCTAGCTCTAGCGGTACCATCTCCCCGCCACTAGAGCCGTGGCTATTGCCCCGCTCATGGTAGAGATTGGGGTGGCGTGCTAGTAGTGGCAGCGCCCGCTCATAGTCGAATAGGTAAGAGGTTTCGCGATAGTAACCCCACCCCTCCACCTTCTCCTCAATGGTACGGCAGATCTCGTGGTCGAGTTCGGTGACATAGGGGAGCTGGTTCCTCTCCTCAAGGAGCCGTTTGGTGGCAATTTTACGCCCTTTGCTCCATTGACCGTTCTTATTCAACCGCTGCTCTTTAGCGTAGATTAACGCTAGTTTGCCGACAACGATCCAGGCCAATCGCTGGGCTTGAGGCGCCGGCGTCGCACCTCTATTGGCTGCCGTGTTGAGTGGGATGGCAAAATCGAGTAGCTGGTTGAAGGCTAACTGCCACGCCTCGATCGGTTTGACCCACTGCACAATCGTTTTACTCTGACTATCGAACGAGTTATCGTCCGCACTGATCACCTCAATGGTTGCCGTTATCTGATGATCGAGCCAAGGGTAGTGTGCGCTATCGAGCTCTAGCTGCTGCTGGCGCAGTTTCTCGGCTAAATCGGCCTCAATGAACGATAACGCCTCGTCAAGGTCGGGGTGGTGCCTCCTTTGCCAGTTAGCGACGATCACAGTAAAGAGTAGGTAGCAGCCGGTTCTAGTGTGACGGACTAACATCTGCTTGTCGGTGGAGAGATCAAATAACAGGTGGATGAGGTGCATAACATCGGTCTGTTTTTGTTCACCTAGCTTAATCGCCTGCTCCTTCCGCTGTTCTAACCATTGACGGTTATGAGTCTTGTTCTCAAACAGATGGAGCATCGCGTGGAAGAGGCCAGCGAGACCGGGCAGCAGTTGCGATTTGCGCTTGCCACTCTTGTGGCAATAGTGCCGTTCGGCCTGATCTAGCAGCTCCATCGCCAACGGTAGCTCACCTTCGATAAAGGCGAGGCAGCCGTTAAGCTCCAGCTCAAGATCGGGGGTTAGCTCTCTAATCGCCGCCGCCAGTAGCGGCTCTACGCTCCCCTGACGCAGCAAGGCCCGCTCATAGTGGAGGCGCATCAGCCCCTCATCTACCCAGCGCTGCGCCTCACTACCGCGACACTGCTCAAGATACCAGCGACAGCTATCTTCAGGTTTGAGCTGAAAGTGGTGCGTCTCCATGATCCAAGTATAGAGGAGGCGCTGTAACGGTTGTGGTGTGACGGGAATTAGCTGTATCGGGTCGATAGAGGGAAAGAGCCTAGAGACGAGATTGATACGAGTGAGATGGTTATTTAACACATTCGCTCTGACTAACTTATCAGACCAGTCGTGCCACTGTAGTAGCGTCTGCCATACCATCTCCAGTAGTTGTGAAAAATCAGGTTGTCCAATACTGTATCTCAATAAACTACGACTATCTTGCGTTAGCGAGTAGCGTTTTCCGATCTGCTGGGATAACATATCGAGCAAAATCAGGGCAAACAGATCGCTATTGTCGATATACCAGCGATCTTTTTTTATCACCAGCTTCTGCTCCTTAAGCTGCTGTAAAAACTCTTTAACACTGGAGGCCTGATAGCACTTGCCATCGGCAGTGACGACCTGTAACTCACGCAGCTTCTGTAGCACCACCGATTGGGTGGTACCATACAGATTAGCAGCGGTGATAATACGCAGCACCTCTAGTAACGCCGGTTCTAACTGTAGCTGTTCGGTGAGAGAGAGGGCGGGGGGAGACATAGTTGACCTCTAAAACTAGTTTTGGTGAAGGGGAGAGTTGACTTTTGCCGGTTGAGTCGGTAGCGGCCACTGATTGACAATGGTACAGAAGAGGCGAGCGGTCTGTTCGGCATCGTAGAGGGCCGAGTGGGCGCTATCGGCGTGCCAGCCGATACCGGCAGCGCGACACGCTTTAGAGAGTACCGTTTGACCGTAGGCGAGCCCCCCTAGCGTGGCGGTATCGAAGGTACTGAAGCTGTGAAACGGGACTTTTTTTATTTTGACCCGTTTAGCCGCCGCCTGAACAAAACTTAAGTCGAAAGTGGGGTTGTGGCCGACCAAGATCGCCCGTGTGCATGAGGTGCTTTTAACCTCCTGGTTAATGGCAGAGAAGATCTCCTGCATGACCTCGCTCTCCTCGCGGGCGAGCCGAAAGGGGTGGAAGGGATCGATGCCGTTAAATTTGAGCGCCGACTCATCCAGATTGGCACCGGGGAAGGGTTCGATATGGTAGGTTTTGCTCTCTTTAAGCTGGAGCTGGTACTGCTCATCCATCGCGATAATCACATAGGCGACCTCTAGTAGCGCATCGCGTCTGGGGTTAAAGCCGGCGGTCTCGACATCGATAATAACCGGCAGAAAGCTACGAAAACGGGCGGCAATGCCCTCTTTAGGTGAACTCATGCTATTTAGATAACTCGGGTTAGTGTGGCGTGGAGGATAACCGCCACTCGATCCTCTCCCCAGCGAGCAGCGGTACGATTTGCCCCGCCTCATAGGGGAGGTGTGGGGGCATCGACCACGGATCGCGGCAAAGGGTTAGGGTGTCGGTATTGGGGGGTAGCTGATAGAAATCGGCGCCATAGCGGCTAGCAAACCCCTCTAACTGCGACAAAATACCGAGATTGGCGAAAATTTGGGCGTAGATCTCAATCGCGGCGGCACCGGAGAAGATACCGGCACAGCCGCAGCTACTCTCTTTTCGCTGTTGCGCATGGGGGGCGCTGTCGCTACCTAAAAAGAGTCGTGGGCAGCCTGTCATCACCAGCTCGATTAACCGCCGACGGTGGCGCTCCCGTTTCAGTACCGGTAGGCAGTAGAGGTGGGGGCGCACCCCCCCCTGAAACAGGGCGTTACGGCTATAGAGCAGGTGCTGAGGGGTGAGGGTGGCGGCGACATTAGCGCCGGCCTCGGCAACAAAATCGGCCATCTCGGCGGTGGTAATATGCTCAATCGTCAGCTTTAAATCGGGAAGCTCATGTAGCAGCGGTTTAATAATCGACTCTAAAAACACCGCTTCGCGATCAAAGATATCGATATGGGGGTCGGTCACTTCGGCGTGAACTAGGAGGGGTAGTTGTAGCTCGGCCATGGCTCGCAGTTGCGGCATAATGTTGCCAATTTGGGTGACGCCGGCATCTGAATTGGTTGTCGCGCCGGCCGGGTAGAGTTTGACCCCTAAGATAGACTTAGCTGCAGCGGCCCGCTCTAGCTCCTCTAGCGGGGTGTTATCGGTCAGATAGAGGGTCATGAGCGGATTAAAGTGGGGGTATTGGTGCTCAGGAGCTAGCGCAAGCAGGCGCTGTCGGTAGGCAAGGGCCTCTTGAACGGTGGTGAGAGGGGGGGTGAGATTGGGCATCGCCACCACGCGGCCAAAGCGTTTGGCGTGGCAGGGGACGGTGGTGCTAAGTGCCGTACCATCACGAAAGTGGACATGCCAGTCGTCGGGACGGGTTAGGGTAATCGTATCACTCACTGGAGCCACCGCAGTAGATAGTAGAGTTGAAACCCCTCTGAGGAGCGGGAGGGGCCATAGACCAAGGCGGCAAAGCGCAGCCTCTTCTCATCGGCGTGGGCGAGCGCCTCTTCGGCAGAAGGGTAGATCTCCACCACATTCTCAGGAAAGCGCTGTTTAGTGCGCCCCCGCTTGGGGGCATAGACGACGGCATAGCGCTCATCGAGTCTATCCTCGATGCCAAGGTGGTCTTGGGATAGGGGCATGGGGTTACTTCTCTCGGGTTGCACGAAACTGAATAGTGGGCCAGCGCTCAATCGCGAGATCGAGGTTGACTCGGGTCGGGGCAATATAGGTGAGATCGCCGCTGCCATCAAGCGCTAGGTTATCGTGGGCCTTGGTCTTAAACTGCTCTAATAGTTTAAGATCGTCACACTCAACCCAGCGGGCCGTGGCGATAGTTACCGCCTCAAAGTGGCACTCTACCTTATACTCATCTTTTAGGCGTTGGGCGACGACATCAAACTGTAGCACCCCGACGGCCCCTAAGATTAAGTCGTTATTTTTTAGCGGGCGAAATAGCTGTGTCGCCCCCTCTTCTGAGAGCTGCTGTAACCCCTTTAAGAGCTGCTTATTTTTAAGGGGGTCTCTGAGCACCGCCCGCCGAAAGAGCTCTGGGGCAAAGTGGGGGATGCCGGTAAATTTGAGCTCCTCTCCCTGAGAGAAGCTGTCGCCAATTTGAATCGTGCCGTGGTTGTGCAGGCCGATAATATCGCCCGCCCACCCCTCTTCAACATGGCCTCGCTCTTGGGCGAGAAAGGTAATGGCTTGGGGAATTTTAATATCCCGATTGAGTCGTACCTGGCGCAGCTTCATTCCCGGTTCAAAGTGGCCGGAGCAGAGGCGCATAAAGGCGATACGATCACGATGCTGTGGATCCATATTGGCTTGAATTTTAAAGATAAAGCCGGTTAACTTCTCCTCACTAGGATCAACATCGCGTGTTAAGGTCGCACGGGGGCGGGGTGGGGGGGCGTTATCGACTAAAGTATCGAGAATCTCCTGGACGCCAAAATTGTTAATCGCCGATCCAAATAGGACCGGAGTGAGTTCGCCGCGCAGGTAGGCGTTAAGATCAAAGGTGTGGCTGGCCCCTTTAACCAGTTCAATCTCCCCTCGTAGCTCATCGGCTAGGGTGCCAATGAGCTCATCGAGACGGGGGTTATCGAGCCCCTTAATCACCTCGCCAATGGCGCGTTTACCGCCGTGTTGGGCGGAAAAGATGTGCACTTGGTCGCGATAGAGATCAAAGACTCCCTTAAAGTTTTTCCCCATGCCGATAGGCCAGGAGAGGGGGGCGCAGGCAATTTTTAGGATATCTTCTACCTCATCTAGTAGATCAATCGGCTCTCTCCCCTCACGATCGAGTTTATTAATGAAGGTAATAATCGGCGTATCTCGTAGGCGGCAGACCTCCATTAATTTAATCGTTCGATCCTCTACCCCTTTAGCGACATCGATAACCATAAGGGCCGAATCGACGGCGGTCAGGGTGCGGTAGGTATCTTCGGAGAAGTCTTCGTGGCCGGGAGTGTCGAGTAGATTGATAATCGCCTCTCGATAGGGGAACTGCATCACCGAGGAGGTGACCGAAATACCGCGCTCCTGCTCTAGTTTCATCCAGTCGGAGGTGGCGTGGCGTGCCGCTTTGCGCCCTTTGACCGTGCCGGCGAGCTGAATGGCCCCTCCAAATAGGAGCAGCTTCTCGGTCAGGGTGGTCTTGCCTGCATCGGGGTGGGAGATAATAGCAAAAGTTCGTCGTTTGGCGGCCTCTGCGGCGGCACTCAGGTCTGGCATGGCGATAGGAGTCTATGGCTGGTGGTTAAAAAGGGGGCAATTCTACTGGTTATGCGGATGAGTTACCACACTTAACCTCTTAACCTCTTTGCAGGTGTGATTCAAGCTGTATCAATCAGCCTTCAGACTGCGCTGAACTAGGCGGGTTTCGTGGGGGCGGGCGTTTGGCACAGAGGGCCTTGTCACCCCCACAAAAGTAACGCTACAATTCCAGCATGAACCACGACCCCCCCTTATCTGATCCCAAAACACTGCCGCAGCCAATGGTGCCGGATATTTAAGAGTAGGCGGGTGGGGAGAGAGGTGCAATAGGGGGCGTGGATGTAAGGGCGGGGGGAGTCTTGTTCATTTCCAACTAAGCGTGATTCAAACTGCGCTGTTGAGACGACCCATTCTACTTCCGGTAAGCCATGGCGTGTAGGGGCGGGTTTCAAACCCGCCCCTACGAAACCCGAAATTCCCCCAGCCACTATCCATCCGATGCCAGCTTTATCATCTCACTACTAGTCTATTTCGGGGTATTGACGATTCAGGATGTCTCGCCACTCGGAAAGCTAAAGGTGACTATCCCTAATCAGGTAGTTCGTTCGCTCTATATCGACCGCATTCAACAGCAGCTATTAAATGGCTATGAAGATAATAACCGTCAACAGGCGGTGGCAGAGCAGCTCTATACCGAGGCCGACTTTGAGCCCCTAGCTGACTTTATCGAACAGCGTTTTTATAGCGTGCTTGATAATCGTGATATGCGCTGGAGTAATGAGTTGACGCTCAAAACCACGCTACTACTACTGCTGACCAATGACCTCTACTACCTGCCGCGCTCAGAATTATCCTTAGGCGGTGGCTATAGTGACCTCCTATTTGAGATTCGCCCCGATAAACGGCAGGCACCGCTGTATGACCTGCTATTTGAACTGAAATATCTGTCGCTCAAAGATCTCAAATTGAGCGCAGAGCAGCTAAATGAGATGAGTCGGGAGCAGCTAGCTGAGTTGGCACCGGTAAAAACGCTACTGGATGAGGCAGAAGGGCAGTTAGCCTCGTATCAGCCGACATTAGAGCAACTTTTTCCGGCGGTGGCGTGGAAGATAAAATCGTTTGCGGTGGTGAGTCTTGGAACGCGACGGTTGGTGTGGCGTTAGGGGTGTCGGGTTACGCTGCGCTAACCCGACCTACGGTAGGCGCTTTTCTGGTTCCCATGCTCCGGCGTAGGAGTGCGGATATAGGGGTTGTTTTATTAAGCCTATGACAGGTAGAATGGCCGCTCTCCTGTTAATTACCCAAAGAGACCTACACTATGCCTGCCATCGTGCTCTATCTGCTGCTCATTCCCTTTACACTCTACGCTGAGTGGTTCACTCAACCGCTGAATGACACCGGCATCACTTGGGGTGGTAACTACTCATCCGGCAATAACACCACCTGTATCGGCGAAACCATCGACGAGCAAGACTGCTCCCACGGTCGCGATGCCGACCCTGCCACTAATGACGATAGCGACGGTCACGCCGGTTTCAACTTTACCAAAATCAGCGCCACAGGCGAAGAGCTACCCGCCGATGCGACTGAGTGGAGTTGTGTTAAAGATAATGTCACCGGTCTGATGTGGGAGGTCAAAACCGATGATGGCGGGATTCACGATAAAGATAATACCTATCGGTGGGGAGGGAAAACAGCGCTGATTCAGGAGGGAGTTGAGTTTGGTACTCGCTACGACGACTGGAACACCTTAGTCGATGGGGCTAATAACAGTAACTTCTGCGGCTATAGCGACTGGCGGGTGCCTTCGCGGGAGGAGCTGCGCTCGATTGTTAACTATAGCCGTACCAATCCTGCTATCGATACGGCCTATTTTCCCAATACGGCAAACAGCTTGTATTGGAGTTCGTCGCCGTACGCTAGCTACTCTGACTATGCGTGGCGACTCTACTTCAACAATGGCTACGATGGCCTCAACGATCGCGATCTTAGTTATCGCGTGCGGTTGGTGCGTGCCGGACAGTACTTTGGCAATTTGGGGGTGGAGGCAGAGGCCGCACAAGGAGGTAGTTGCCCTAATGGGTTGATAGCCACCGCCCCCGATAGCCGCTACAGCGATAATGGCGATGGCACCGTGACCGACCTGCAGACGGGGTTGATGTGGCAGCAGTGCATGGTCGGCCAAAGCGGTGGTGACTGTAGCAGCGGTAGCGCCACCTTTATGACTTGGGATGCGGCGCTACAAACGCCGCAAGCCTTAAACAGCAGTGGCGGTTTTGCTAGTTACACTGACTGGCGTCTGCCCAACATTACTGAGCTGGCCAGTTTGGCGGAGTTGGCTTGTTATAACCCTGCTATTAACCGAAACATCTTTCCCAATACTCCATACTCATCCAGTGATGGATATGGCATTACCTGGAGTTCGTCGCCGAACGCTTACAACTCTAACGTTGCGTGGCAACTCTACTTCAGCAATGGCAACGATCTCATCAGCGATCGCAATAATAGTTATCGCGTGCGGTTGGTGCGTGCCGGACAGTACTTTGGCAATTTGGATAGCGACGAAGACGGGGTAAGTGATACCGACGACAACTGTCCGGCAGTGGTGAATGCGAATCAGGCCAACCGCGACGGCGATAGCGCCGGCGATGCCTGCGATGCTTTTCCCGACGACCCCAATGAGATAGCCGATAGCGATGGCGATGGAGTAGGGGATAACAGCGACGCCTTCCCCAATGATAGCTCTGAAACGACCGACTCCGACAACGACGGCATCGGCGACAACAGCGACAACTGCCCCACAGTCGCTAACGCCAGCCAAGACCCAGTGGCCTGTAATGCGGCACCCATAGTTAACGCCGGTAGTGACCTCAGCGTCAACGAAAACAGCAGCGTCACCCTTAGCGGTACCGCCAGCGACCCCGATGGCACCCTAACCTCCATCCAATGGATCCAAACCAGCGGCAGCCCAACGGTAACCCTCACCGACGCCAACAGCGCCACCGCCAGCTTTACCGCGCCAGCTGTCACGAGCACTATCTCCCTTACCTTTAGCCTCACCGCCACCGATAACCTCGGTGCCAGCCGTAGCGACAGTATCACCCTCACCATTAACGACACCAACCGCGCCCCGACCCTCAGCGGCAGCCCCGCCACCGACCTCTACAGCGGTCAAAACTACCGCTTCACCCCAACAGCGAGCGATGCCGATGGCGACTCGCTCACCTTCAGTATTAGCAATAAACCGGCCTGGGCCAGCTTCGATACCAGCAGCGGCACACTGAGCGGCACTCCGACTACCTTATCAACATACAACAATATCACCATTCGCGTTAGCGACGGCTACCTTAGCGCCAGTTTACCCCCCTTTAACCTTACCGTGACCGTCCGCCCCGACCTGACCCCGCCACAACTGGAGATAGTCTCGCCAGAAGATGGGCGGCTCGATTATAGACGCATGGCAAACATTATAGCTGACGCCACAGATGAACAGAGTGGCATAGCCGAAGTTGAAGTACAGTTAATCGATATTACTGAACCCACCCCCTCCTACTGGGGGTTCGCCTTCGGCGACTATACTTGGATTGAGAGCGAATTTTGGCTACCGCTTACCTATGATAGCGCTCAGGAAAGGTGGGGTATGGCTAGTACCACCAATAATTTGACTAATAACCTCACCGATGGCCACACCTACAGCCTCGTCGCTCGCGCCACCGATAATGCCGGCAACACCACCGAACAGAGCCTCATCTTCGCCAAAGCGGGCACACAAGCCCATACCGAACTGAGCCTCAACCTCAATAGCCACTCGATCCTCTTTGGTGAAGCGCTCACCGTCAGCGGCCAACTCAAACGCCTGCCCGACATCGGCCTCAACCTAGCTGGCCGCACCATTCGCCTCACCCTCACCTCCCCAGCGGGAGACAATCTCACCTACGAGATCCAAACCCACAACGCCAGCGGCGAATACCTTTTTAACAACCTAGGCAGCGCCCTCACCACCCCTGGGCGCTACACCCTCACCATCCTCTCCCCCGAAACCCCACTCCTAGCATCGAGCCAACAGAGCGCCGACCTCGTCGTCGGGCAGGCGGCGGGATATGCCATCCTAGTGCAAGGGAGTCGTGACGACGACCCCACCAGCATTCCCGCCTACAACCGCACCGCCAACACCCTCTACCACACCCTCAAACGGCGCGGTTTTGAAGATAGCCACATCACCTACCTCAACGACACCCCCAACCAGAGCGGTATCGAAATCGATGCCACCCCCTCAGTTCCAACCACCCTAGAGGCGATTACCGCCCCCGCCCTTATCGAACAACTCAACGCCTCGCCGGCACCGCTGACCCTAATTCTAGTTGACCACGGCGGTCGGGACGAATTCTATATCCACGACCAAACACTCACCGCCAGCGCCCTTAACGACGCCCTGACCCAACTCGAAAACCAGCTCACCCCCGAAGCGCTTAGCCACCCGCGCACCATTATCTACGGTGCTTGCAAAAGCGGCAGCTTTATCAATGACCTCAGCCAACGCTCATCAGACGACAACGCCGGTCGCATTATCATCACCGCCTCAGCCGTTAACGAAGATAGCTATCGCGGTGAACGGGATGAGAACAACATCCAAGAGGGCGAAGCGTTCCTCGCCGCTCTATTTAACCAACTCGGACGCGGCAAGAGCTACCGCGAAGCATTTGAACTAGCGACCGAAGAGATAGAGAACTTTACCCAAACTAAAAACAGCAACCGTCTCAACCGCCCCTTGCCACCATTTCTCGACTTTGCTACCCAACACCCACACCTTGACGACATCGGCGATGGTCGCGGCGAAAACGAACTGCTCCGTCATGGACAAAGAGCCGCCAACTACTACCTTGGCGCTGGACTTATCGAAACCAACTCCGCCGAATTTCCAGCCGAAGTGGCCGCCACCGCCCCGCCCCAAATACTGAGCGATACCGCCATCACCCTCTGGGCCAGAGCCACCAACCCCACCGATGCCGAGGGCGCTTGGGTCGATATCCGCTCCCCGAGTCTGATTCTCGAACAGAGCGACAGCGGCCAACAACAACAAGTGGACATCCCGCGCCACCCACTCACCCCAACAGAGGAGGGGCGCTGGGAACTCACCCTCGACCCCAACAACCCCGCCTACAGCGAAGCGGGAATGTACGAAGTACGCTACACCATCAAAGATATCGATAACATCCTCTCCCCAGCCGTGAGCGCCATCTTCTACCGCCCATTAGCGGGCAACAACGCCCCCAGCGCCCCCACCCCCCACCCCGTTACCGAGGCCACCACCAGCCTGATCCTGCGCTGGAACGACACGACCGACCCCGAAGAGCACCTCTTTAGCTACTCGATTCGCATTAGCAGAGATAACCGCACCGACAGTGACGGGGCGCTACAGAGTCCCGTTTACCAACAACACCTTCTCACCACCCCGTTTGCACTCATAGATCAGAGTGCGGGGCTAGAAGATATCACCCCCTACTACTGGCAAGTCAGCGTAACCGACCAGTATGGCGCAACCAGCCACAGCCCCCTCCAAAACTTCACCCCCAACAACAGCAATGGCGTTCGTAGCCTGATAAGTGGCGACCTCTACCGTGACGACAACGGCAACTACACCCCGTTAGCCAGCGCCAACCTGCTGCTAGACCAAAACCAACTGACCCTCCTTAGCGACAGCTCAGGGCGCTTTGCCATCGAAACCGCCCCGCTGACCCAAAACCAGAGTGACACCTTCACCATCAACAGCGACACCACCATCACCTACCAACGGAACATTGAGCTGCAACCCGGGCAGAGCCAACGACTCTACCTCACCCTAAACCCGCCTACCGGCAACGATACCATCCTGCCGCAGATCACCCTTCATGGCGAGCGCACGATTACCCTCACTGCCGGAGAGAGCTTCACCGACCCCGGAGCTACCGCCAGCGATAACATCGACGGCGACCTAACCGCCAACCTCACCACTAGCGGCACAGTGAACCACAACGCCCCCGGAACCTACACCCTAACCTATGTCGTCACCGACAGCAGCGGCAATATCAGCTCAACCAGCCGCACCATCATCGTAGAAGCCGACCCCAACGCCACCGCAACAGCGGTTGATACCTCGACCGATACCGATGCCAATACCGCCACCGATACAGCGACCGATACTGCGACCGATACTGCGACCGATACCGCCACCGATACCGCCACCGATACCAACACCCCTAACAGACAAACCCTCAACCTGACTGAAGGCTGGAACCTCATCGCCCTCCACACCACCCCCGACGATAGCACCACCGTTGCCAACCACTTCACCGACAGCGCCATTGAGCGACTGTTTGCTTTTATTGATAATAGCTGGCAGTTCTATGATCGAGCTAGCAATAGCGGCTCACTCGGCATAATGCCACTCAATCAGCTACGCAATCGCGGCGTATGGGTTAAGATAGCCAACGGCGGCATGACCGGCGTCACCCTAAACGGCAGCAGCCAAAACCTCGATATCACCACCCTCAGCAGCGGCTGGAATCTAATGGGTGCCGGCAGCAGTGATATCACAGTCACCGACTTTGTCGCCCAATTCAGCAGCCAAGCTCTACAACCGCAGCGCCTGTTCGCATTTATCAATAACAGCTGGAGCTTTGCCGATGTGGCCGGCAGCAGTGGCTCACTCAACACCATCACCGCCGGACAGGGAGTATGGGTCTACCTACAGTAGGTCGGGTTAGCGCAGCGTAACCCGACGGTCTGCATTCCCACGCCGGAGTTTCTGGTTCTCACGGTCACCGTGGGAATCGATATTGGCACTTATTTTGGAGTAGGTCTACAAATTAAGGATCGCACATGGTAAACATCTCATATGGTTTAGGTCACTTTAAAACCCTCAGAGAGGAGGGTGGACTCTATTTTGATCGTACCGACCTGCTGCACGAATTAGAGGCGGCAGGACGGCAGCTACTATTTCTACGCCCGCGCCGCTTTGGCAAAACGCTGTGGCTAACGCTGCTAGAGAGCTACTATGACATTGACGCAGCCGAACAATTTGAGCCCCTGTTTGGCGATTTAGCGATAGGGCAAAACCCGACCCCGAATCGTAACCGCTACTTTATGCTGAAATGGAACTTTTCTGTCATCGATCCAAGTGGCGATTTAGCCCATATTAGCCGCTCTTTACATAACCATCTGAACAGCTCAATTGAACGCTTTTGCAACAGATATCGTCAATGGCTGAACCGGTCGGTTCAAATTGACCCGCAAGATGGGATACACAGTTTTGAGAATCTGTTAGGTGAGTTGGCGGCGTATGATACTCCGCTCTACCTGCTGATAGACGAATACGACAACTTTGCTAACGAGGTGTTAACCAGTCGTGAGCATGGCAGAAAGCGCTATAACGAACTGGTAAAAGGCGAAGGGGTGATTAAAACCGTCTTTAAAGCGGTTAAAGCGGCGACCGATGGCCTAGGCTTAGAGCGAGTCTTTATCACCGGCGTCTCACCGGTGGTGATGAGCGATATCACCAGCGGCTACAATGTGGCGAAAAACATCAGTCAGCGGCCACACTTTGCCAAACTCTGCGGTTTTACCGGTGAAGAGGTGATGCAGCTTAATCGCCAAATAGCGCTAGAGTGCGAGCTGCCAGAGGGTGCGGCAGAGGAGGCGATGTCGCTGATGCAGAACTTCTATAACGGCTACCGTTTTAGTGTTGATGATACCACCCGACTCTACAACCCGACACTCTGCCTCTACTTTTGGGATGAGTGGCAGCAGCTGTGTCGCTACCCTAATGAGCTGTTAGATGACAATTTAGCGATGGACAAAAACCGGCTACGCTATATCGCCGCACTACCGCATGGGGCTGAGGTAATTGAAGCAGCGCTCAATCCGCAGCAGTCGCTATGGGTAGCTAAGCTTGCACAAAATTTTGGCGTTAAAGCGATGCTAAACGATCCGCCTGATGCCAGCTTTATCATCTCACTGCTGGTCTATTTCGGGGTATTGACGATTCAGGATGTCTCGCCACTCGGAAAGCTAAAGGTGACTATCCCTAATCAGGTAGTTCGTTCGCTCTATATCGACCGGATTCAGCAGCAGCTGCTCAATGGCTATGAAGATAATAACCGGCAGCAGGCGGTGGCGGAGCAGCTCTATACCGAGGCTGACTTTGAACCCCTAGCCGACTTTATCGAACAGCGTTTTTATAGCGTGCTCGATAATCGTGATATGCGCTGGAGTAATGAGCTGACGCTCAAAACTACGCTACTGTTGCTGCTGACCAATGATCTCTACTACCTGCCGCGCTCGGAGCTCTCCTTAGGCGGCGGCTATAGTGACCTGCTATTTGAGATTCGCCCCGATAAACGGCAGGCACCGCTGTATGACCTGCTATTTGAGCTGAAATATCTGGCACTTAAAGATCTCAAATTAAGCGCAGAACAGCTATCTGATATGAGCCGAGAGCAGCTAGCTGAGTTGAAACCGGTAAAAACGCTACTGGATGAGGCAGAGCGGCAGTTGGCCACCTATCAGCCGACATTAGAGCAGCTCTTTCCGGCGGTGGAGTGGAAGATAAAATCGTTTGCGGTGGTGAGTCTTGGAATACGACGACTGGTATGGCGCGAGGGTTGTCGGGTTACGCTGCGCTAACCCGACCTACGGTAGGCGCTTTTTGTCTGGGTATTCTGGTTCTCTTGGTCACCGTGGGAATCCATACTGGCGTTATTTGAAGGTAGGTCTCCATTCCCACGCATGAGCGTGTCAACGAGTCAATTAAGGATCGTACATGATAAAGATTTCGTATGGTTTAGGTCACTTTAAAACCCTCAGAGAGGAGAACGGACTCTACTTTGATCGCACCAAGTCACTGCACGACTTAGAGGCCGCAGGACGGCAGCTCCTGTTTCTACGCCCGCGCCGCTTTGGCAAAACGCTGTGGCTAACGCTGCTAGAGAGCTACTACGATATCGGTGCCGCAGATCAATTTGAGACCCTGTTTGGCGACTTGGCGATAGGTCAAAATCCGACCCCGAACCGTAATCGCTACTTTATTTTAAGGTGGAACTTTTCGATGATTGATCCGGGAGGTGATTATCAGCAGCTAGTGAGCCGTATTCATCGCCACATTAATAACTCAATCAGCTTTTTTTCGGCCCGCTACCACGACTTTTTACCGGAAACGGTGCCGATCGACCCAACAGATGGGCTGGGCTCATTTGAACAGCTACTGAGTGTGGCGAAACGGTTTAATTTTCCGCTCTACCTGCTAATTGATGAGTACGATAACTTTGCTAATGAGGTGCTAACCAGTCGCGAGCAGGGTCGGCAGCGCTATAACGAGCTAGTTGAGAGTGAAGGGGTGATTAAAACGGTATTTAAAGCGGTCAAAGCAGCGACTGATGGCTTAGGCTTAGAGCGAGTCTTTATCACCGGCGTCTCACCGGTGGTGATGAGCGATATCACCAGCGGCTACAATGTGGCCGAAAATATCAGCCACTGGCCCGAATTTCATGCCCTGTGCGGCTTAACCGCTGAGGAGCTGCAGCCGGTGTGTCACCAAATAGCGCAACATTGCCAGCTACCTGAGAGCGCGGCAGACGAGGCGCTGGCGATGATGCGAAACTTCTATAACGGCTACCGCTTCTGTCGCGAAGAGGAGCAGCGACTCTATAACCCGACTCTCACCCTCTACTTTTTGAAACATTGGCAGCGGCGCTGCAGCTATCCTGCCGAGCTGTTAGATGACAATTTAGCGATGGACAAAAACCGCCTGCGCTATATCGCCTCACTACCCCATGGCGCGGAGGTGATTGAGGCGGCGCTCAATCCGCAGCAGCCACTACAGGTAGAAAAATTGGTACAGGATTTTGGCGTAGCAGCGATGCTCAAAGATCCATCCGATGCCAGCTTTATCATCTCACTGCTGGTCTATTTCGGGGTATTGACGATTCAGGATGTCTCGCCACTCGGAAAGCTAAAGGTGACTATCCCTAATCAGGTAGTTCGTTCGCTCTATATCGACCGCATTCAGCAGCAGCTATTAAATGGCTATGAAGATAATAACCGCCAACAGGCAGTGGCCGAGCAGCTCTATACCGAGGCTGACTTTGAGCCCCTAGCCGACTTTATCGAACAGCGTTTTTATAGCGTGCTTGATAATCGCGATATGCGCTGGAGTAATGAGCTGACGCTCAAAACTACGCTACTGTTGCTGCTGACCAATGATCTCTACTACCTGCCGCGCTCTGAGCTCTCCTTAGGCGGCGGTTATAGTGACCTTCTATTTGAAATTCGCCCTGATAAGCGGCAGGCACCGCTATATGATCTGCTATTTGAACTGAAATATCTGGCACTTAAAGATCTCCAATTGAGTGCAGAACAGCTGAATGAGATGAGTCGGGAGCAGCTAGCTGAGTTGGCACCGGTGAAAAAGCTGCTGGATGAGGCAGAAGGGCAGTTGGCCTCGTATCAACCGACATTAGAGCAGCTTTTTCCGGCGGTGGCGTGGAAGATAAAATCGTTTGCGGTGGTGAGTCTTGGAACGCGACGGTTGGTGTGGCGCTAGGGTTGTCGGGTTACGCTGCGCTAACCCGACGGTGAGTTGGATTTTTTTGCTCTCTGCTGCCACCGGCCAGTGACGCTCAATGGGGCAGACGCCGTGGAGCAGGCCGAGTCAGGATCATGTGCGGGCGATCATTGATACCGAAGTTACCCTTGTTCGCCTTTATTAACAATAGCTGGAGCTTTGCCGATGTGGTGGGTAGTCATGGCTCACTCAATACCATTGCCTCAGGGCAGGGTGTGTAGGTCTATCTACAGTAGGTTGGGCAAAGGGCAGTATGTCTAACGAAAAAGCAGCAGCGTCAGCTCTGCTGTTTGATTCAATTGGGTACTCTATACCCATAGAAGATAGAAGGAGAATTTAAAGTGAAAACTGAAAGAGTCGTCATTTTTTTAGATATTGATGGTGTTTTACAGCCTCTTGGCTCGGAAGATAGATTTGAGCATGATTTAGATGAGTTAAGGGAGACCTTAGCGAAAAAGTATGATAATTCAGACTATCTTAGTATGGATCGTTACGATCTTGGGGCTGTCTTCTTTGATTGGGATAAAAAAGCTGTTGAGAGATTGCGTAGATTGTGTATTGAAGCTCAGGCGGACATTGTTATTTCTTCAGATTGGCGTAGCTATAGTCCTCTCTCTAGGTTAAAAGATTATTTTAGATTGCACGATTTAGAACAGTATGTGGTGGATGTAACTACTGAAATAAAAAGTGGAAAAAGATATAAAGAGATTGCACTCTATTTAGAACAATACCCAAACATAAACCGATTTGTAATTATCGATGATCGCCATGTCACTGATTTTACTGAACATTATCCTGATAATTTTGTTAGATGTATTACTATTTTTGATGATGACTGTTTACAAAAGGCATTAAACATTTTATCTAAGCCGGTCGCTACTGGCCTATGCTAGATTGACACAGAGGATTCTGTGGATGACTTGCTAGCTAGGTTTGTGTTATACCTTGCCAAAGTTAGAGGCAGAGGAGCGATTTATGCGAACGGTAGTGATGAGGGCTGTTGGGGCGGCAGAGCAGGTATTGGACTATGTGGATAACTGGCCGGAGCCGCCCGAAGCGGCTGCCGGAGAGGTAACGGTGGCGCTGGCCGCCGCTGGAGTGGATCCGATTGATACTAAGAACCGTAGTCGGGGGCTCTTTTTTGGAGCTAAACCGTCGGCGATTCTTGGGGGTGATGGGGCCGGTGAGATGACTGCCGTATGCTAGAACTTCACTCTCCCCCCCCGTTTGCCTATGCTCATGCTAGCAACGCTTCAGTACAACGGCTGTTAGAGAGCTGTTTGCAACAGCTCAGTCCGCCGCAGGCGACTCAAACTATCGGTATCGCCTATTTTAGTGATAGCTTAACCGAATCGTTGGAGAGTCTGTTACAGCAGCTACGGCACCACTATCCAGAGCTACTCTGGCTCGGTACGGTCGGTATGGTGATCTGTGCGACCGGCGAGGAGTACTACGGCGAGAACCACGCGATGGCGTTAATGCTGTTAGAGATCGAACCGAGCCACTTCCACCCGTTGCCGCCCCCTGTGGATATGAACTACCCTTGGTCAGAGCCGACGCTGGCTTGGCTGCAACAGCATGAACAATATTTTGGCTTTATTCATGGCGATCCGATGGATAGACTGACGCTACGACTTATCAAGTCGTTGACTGCGGTGGCTGGGAATGGCTTTATTAATGGCGGGTTGAGCTCATCCCATCAGCACCACTACCAGATTTTTGCCGATGAGGTGCGCCAAGGGGGAATATCGGGGGTGCTGTTTGATGAGCAGGTTCCCCTCTGGACAACGCATACCCAAAGCTGCCTACCGGTTGGCACGAGCCATCGGATCACCCGAGCGAGTGGTAATCTGCTGCTAGAGTTAGATCAGATCCCAGCTGCCGAGGTGTTACAGAGTGAGGTAGATTTTAATCAGTTTAGCTCTGCGAGCGAGATTGGGGAGCAGGTGCACGCAGCTCTATTGCTGCCAGGCGATGAGAGTGGCGACTATTTGGTGCGTAATCTGTTAGCGCTCGATAGTGAGCGGGGGATTGTGGCGGTCGCGGAGAATATGGAGGCGTATCAGCGGATGCGCTTTTGTCGTCTCGATAGCGAGAGTGCTAAGCTCGACATGGAGCAGCGGTTACAGCAGCTAAAACAGCGTATTGGTGGTCGCCAAATTCGGGGCGGACTCTATATTAGCTGCCTAGGACGGGGACGAAACCAGTTTGGTGTCGGTGTGGAGCTGGCTCTCATTCAAGCGCAGTTGGGGGAGTTTCCGTTAATCGGATTTTTTGCTAATGGCGAGATCTACCGTAACCAGCTCTATGGCTATACCGGCGTCTTGACGCTGTTTGGATAGCGAAAAATTATTGTCAAGCGGGAGAGACTCTGTTATAACGCGCCTCTTTTTTACCAGATGTGACGGAGAATAAAGAGTATGCAGCCATCTGATCAGGAGACCGCTAGCAATCCGCCGCTGACTGCGCAGCAGAGCACCAGTCTAGGCGCCTATCAGGGATATGAGGGCGAGGAGTATATGAGCCGAGAGATGGAGGCTCACTTTCGTCAACTGCTGAACGACTGGAAGGGGCAGTTGATGGGGGAGGTGGATCGTACTGTCCACCACATGCAGGATGAGGCGGCCAACTTTCCCGATCCGAATGATCGCGCCACTCAAGAGTCTGAGTTTACTATTGAGCTACGCACTCGGGATCGGGAGCGGCGTCTGATTAAGAAGATCGATGAGTCGCTCTCTATGCTAGATACCCACGAGTATGGCTACTGCGAGTCGTGTGGGGTCGAGATTGGTGTGCGTCGCTTAGAGGCTCGCCCAACGGCGACGCTCTGTATTGAGTGCAAAACGCTAGATGAGTTGCGCGAGCGGCAGGGGCGTTAGCAGCGTGGGTTAGTTTAATAGAGTTGTCTGAAGAGCTGCTGGATATCGGTTTCAGCCTCCTCCAGAAGTTGTAGGCTCGCACCTGGGCCGAGTTTGCTAATGCTTAGTCTGTGGTAGGCGGGCATCATATCGAGATCTTTTAACAGAATATCGCGATTGCTCTCGCTCATCATCGCATGTATTTTGGCGATAAGGACTAGATCGGCTAGATCGGGGTATTCGCCGCCTGAATCGTAGAGTGGATTGGCGCAACGATTGGGAACATCGACAAAGATCGGGTCAAACTTCCAAAATTTGAGCAGCATGGCACCGAGCTGCCCCTTCTGCTGTTCAGATATTTTACGCAGCTTATTTTGGTCGATTAGCCGTGGGTGCTTCTCCAGATAGCGCACTAGCGGTAGGGTGCCGATGTTGTGAATCATCCCCGCTAACATCGCCGATTCGGCATCGACACTGGTACAGGAGTAGGCGAGAACATGGCAGATCGCCCCCACTTTACAGCTCTGGTACCAGGCCTGTTTTACCAAGCGGCTAATGACCGCATGGCGGTTGCGTTGATAGGCGTGTTTTAGCGCAATACTGGTGACTAGATTGCGGGTGAATTTTAGCCCTAGTTTGACAATGGCGCTACGACAGTCGGTGGTTTTGGTCGAGCCGCGAAAGTTGGCGCTGTTGGCGATATGGATTAGGCGCGTGGTGAGCGAGGCGTCGAGCTGAATGAGTCGAGCTGCGGAGTTAAAGTTGACCTCCTCTTCGTAGAGTCTGGTGCGAATACGAAAGGTGAGTTCGGGAATGGCGGGTAGATCGATCTCACCACGGTTAAAGTCGCGTTTTAGCTGTTCAATGAGTGATCCTGCCTCTTCGGTCATGGGGACTCCTTAGTGAGGGGGAAGTGAGGAAGATTAGTAGTCGCGTGTTAGATCCATACCGCGATAGAGTGAGGCGACCTGCTCGCCGTAGCCGTTAAAGGGGAGGGTATCGCGTTTAAAAAACTCGCCGATACGGCGCTCTCGGCGCTGGCTCCAGCGGGGGTGATCGACTTCGGGATTGACATTGGCATAAAAACCGTACTCATGGGGTGCCTGCTGATTCCAACTGGTGGGGGGCTGCTGTTCGGTTAGGGTGATTTTTACAATCGATTTGATACTCTTAAAGCCATACTTCCACGGCACCACTAGCCGAATTGGGGCACCATTTTGGCTCGGCATCGGTTTATCGTAGAGTCCGGTGGCTAGTATTGTGAGTGGGTGGGTCGCCTCATCAAGACGCAACCCTTCGCGGTAGGGCCATCTGAGGATAGGGCGTTTTTGACCCGGTAGCTGCTCTGGATCGTGCAGCGTTTCGAAGGCGACAAAGTTAGCTGCCGAGAGGGGCTTAACCTGCTGCAATAGCTGCCCTAGTTCAAACCCTATCCAAGGGATGACCATCGACCACCCTTCGACGCAGCGCAGGCGGTAGATGCGCTCCTCCTGAGTATTATTTCGGAGCAGATCGTCTATGGTAAACACCGCCGGCTGTTCGACTAGGCCATCGATAGTGATCGACCAAGGGTGTGGTTGTAGGTGGTGGGCGCGTTCTGCCGGATCGCTTTTTGAGCTACCTAGCTCATAGTAGTTGTTATAGGTGGTAATCGCCTCATAGCTGTTAGGCGCTTCATCGCTACTTAACGGGCTCGGGGGTCGATTCAAAAAGAGTTTGGGGTCGATAGCAGCGACCGCCGAAGCGCCACTTAACATGAGCGCTCCGGCGGCGGCGGTGCGTAAAAAGCGGCGGCGCTCTCTATAGATAGACTCGGGGGTGATGTCGGCAGAGGAGAGCGGTTCAGGGGGGAAGATAGGCATGCAGGGGCTCCTTGAGAGTGGCTGTTAGCCAGTTTGATTTACTATGCTATCTAGTAAAAAAGGCCACCCCTCTGAAGAGGCAGCCTTTGCGGGTGATTAAACTTTTGCTCTAGAGCAGCGGTACAATCATCAACGCGACGATGTTAATAATCTTAATTAACGGATTAATCGCCGGCCCTGCGGTATCTTTGTAGGGATCGCCGACGGTATCGCCGGTGACTGCGGCTTTATGGGCATCGGAGCCCTTACCGCCAAAGTTACCATCTTCGATATACTTTTTGGCGTTATCCCATGCCCCACCACCGGTAGTCATGGAGATAGCGACAAAGATACCGGTAATAATGGTACCTATCAGCAGGCCGCCGAGCGCTTTAATGCCGGCCCCTTCTCCCATAAGTGCCTCCATTCCGAAAGCGACCACAATCGGGGCTAATACCGGTAGCATGGAGGGGATAATCATCTCCTTAATTGCTGCGATAGTCAGCATATCGACCGCTTTACCGTAGTCGGGCTTGTCGCTGTAGTCCATAATGCCCGGTTTTTCACGGAACTGACGCCGAACTTCGTTCACAATACCGCCGGCAGCGCGACCGACCGCCTCCATCGACATCGCGCCGAAGAGGTAGGGGATAAGACCGCCGATAAAGAGACCAATCAGTACTGCCGGATCGTTGAGCTCAAAGCTGACCAGCTTACCGGCACTGGTGAGGCTGTTGGTAAAGTCGGCAAAGAGTACCAACGCGGCCAGTCCTGCTGAACCGATCGCGTACCCTTTGGTGACCGCTTTGGTCGTATTGCCGACCGCATCGAGTGGATCGGTGATATTACGGATCTTATCATCTAGCTCCGCCATTTCGGCGATACCACCGGCGTTATCGGTAATCGGCCCATAGGCATCGAGGGCGACGATAATGCCAGTCATCGATAGCATAGAGGTGGCGGCAATAGCGATACCGTAGAGGCCGGCTAGCTCATGAGCCCCCCAAATCGACAGACAGACGGCCAGCACCGGTGCGGTAGTCGATTTCATCGAGACGCCCAGACCGGCAATGACATTCGTTCCATCGCCAGTCGTCGAGGCCTCAGCGATATGGCGCACCGGGCTATACTCGGTCGCGGTATAGTACTCGGTGATAATGACCATTGCGGCGGTGAGCGCCAGACCGATCATCGCCGACCAGAAGAGGTTAATATTGGCCACCTCCATCCCGCTGATTAGCATAGTGTCGGGCATCGCAATCGCGGTGACGATATAGAAAGCGATAGCGGCTAGCACGCCAGAGACAATCAGGCCGCGATAGAGTGCCTTCATAATCTTGGTATCGCCCTCTTTAACGCTGACAAAGTAGGTGCCGATAATCGACGCAATGATCGAGACACCCCCTAAAATCAGCGGATAGATAACCGCCTGTAGCGCCTGTTCACCGGAGAGCATTAGCCCGCCGAGCAGCATCGTGGCCACGACAGTTACCGCATAGGTCTCAAAGAGATCGGCGGCCATACCGGCGCAGTCACCGACATTGTCACCGACATTATCGGCGATAACGGCCGGATTGCGTGGATCATCTTCGGGGATCCCCGCTTCGACCTTGCCGACGATATCGGCACCGACATCGGCCCCTTTAGTAAAGATACCGCCACCGAGACGGGCAAAGATGGAGATTAGCGAGCCACCGAAGGC
The DNA here is from genome assembly GCA_008375315.1 of Ectothiorhodospiraceae bacterium BW-2. Lineage (NCBI taxonomy): Bacteria > Pseudomonadati > Pseudomonadota > Gammaproteobacteria > Chromatiales > Ectothiorhodospiraceae > Ectothiorhodospiraceae bacterium BW-2. The sequence continues at coordinate 2,827,811 of CP032507.1, forward strand.
GAGACCGACCAGTGCGTGGAGGGTATCGTTCATTGAGGTGCCGGAGAGGGTCAAAATGGCGTAGTAGCCGGCAACCCCTAACAGACCAAGACCGACCACCAACATACCGGTAATGGCGCCGCCTTTAAAGGCGACCTGCATGGCGGCGTTCATCCCCTGATTCGCAGCTTCAGCGGTACGCACATTGGCGCGAACCGAGATGTTCATGCCGATATAGCCAGCCGCACCAGAGAAGATAGCACCGATGGCAAAGCCTACTGCCGTCGCCATACCGAGCGAGAGGGCGATAACAATGAGTAGTACCACGCCGACAATCGCAATGGTGGTGTATTGGCGGTTAAGGTAGGCGCTCGCCCCCTCTTGTATCGCTTGGGCGATTTCGCGCATACGATCATTGCCGGTTGGCAGACTCAATATCCACTTAACCGATATGGCACCATAAGCTAGCGCCACACCGGCGCAGACTAGGGCAAAAAAGAGACCAAAAGTCATAGAATTTTCCTCAGTTTATAGTTCAAATTCTGGTAGCTTTTTAGCGACCAGTTCGTTTTTCATGGTGACATACTTTGGCATGCCGTTTTCATCGTAGGGCGGATAGGCCTCGCCTTTAATTAGCGGATAGAGGTACTCCTTACAGGCGGCGGTAATACCGTAGCCATCTTCAGTAATAAACTCCATCGGCATCATCTTTTCGACATTAGCGACCTCTGATAGCGGCGCTTTGCCGATCTCCCACTCGTATGGGCTGCTCGATTTGCGCACCACGGTGGGCATAATCGAGTTTTCACCGGCTAGCGCATACTCGACCGCCTTTTGACCTAGCGCATAGGCCTGCTCCACATCTGACTCGGAGGCGAGGTGGCGGGCAGCGCGTTGTAGATAGTCGGCGACAGCCCAGTGGAACTTGTAGCCGAGGTTATCTTTAATCATGTTGGCGACCACGGGGGCGGCACCACCGAGCTGGGCGTGGCCAAAGGAGTCACGAGTCCCTTGCTCGGCGAGAAATCTACCATCGGGCCAGTGGCACCCTTCGGAGACGACAATGGTGCAGTAGCCGTGCTCTTTCACTTTAGCCTCTACTGCGGCGAGGAACTTCTCTTGATTAAACTCAATTTCAGGGAAGAGGGTGACGACCGGAATGCCGTAATCTTCAACTAAGGCACCGGCTGCTGCAATCCAGCCGGCGTGACGCCCCATCACTTCGATAACGAAGATTTTAGTCGAAGTTTTGGCCATAGAGCGGACATCGTAGCTCGCCTCTAGGGTGGAGACGGCGATATATTTGGCCACCGAACCGAAGCCGGGGCAGTTATCGGTAATCGGCAGATCGTTATCGACCGTCTTTGGTACATGAACCGCTTGCACCGGAAAGCCCATCTTTTCAGATAGTTGTGAGACTTTGTAGCAGGTATCGGCCGAGTCGCCGCCGCCGTTATAGAAAAAGTAGCCGATATCGTGCGCTTTAAAGACCTCAATCAGGCGCTCATATTCGCGTTTGTTATCCTCTAAGCTTTTGAGCTTAAAACGGCAGGAGCCGAAGCCCCCTGAAGGGGTATGTTTGAGGGCGGCAACATCGTCGGCCGACTCTTGACTAGTATCGACTAGCTCCTCAGTCAGTGCGCCGATAATACCGTTACGGCCAGCATAGAGGGTGCCTATTTGGTCTGGATTGGCGCGGCAGGCCTCAATAACTCCTGCTGCCGAGGCGTTAATAACGGCGGTCACCCCGCCCGATTGTGCGTAGAAGGCATTTTTTGCCATAACTTTTCTGCTCCTTAAGTTGAGTTCGGTTAAGTGAAAAAAAAATATCGTGACCTGCTGTTCGCGGCCACGCGCCTAAAGCTCGCTAGGTTGTCTGAGATGGGGCGCTCCCCTCCTGCTCCTCCCGTTGCATCGCCTCATGATCGGCCTGTACCTGTAGTAGCGTGACTACGCACTCGGTCAGATCGTCATAGTCGGGTACGCCGGTGCCATACTGCTGGTGTACTCGGTAGAAGAATTGACAGCGGTAGCGCCCCTCAGCCACTTTCACGATAACAAAATGGGCCCCTTTACTGTCACTCCAGAAGAGAGTCGGGCAGTCGGTTAATGCGGTCGAGTGGGGATCGAGCCGCATTTCGGTTTCGGCGAACTGAATGTCGATCTCAGTGCCGTAACGCTGTTTGAGCGTATCGTTAACGATCCACATCTCATTTTTATTGAAATCGGCAATGGCAGGCATAGTTAGATTCCTGTTGGCTAAACAGATTTAGCATAAAGCTTGAGTGTGGTGGCGACTAATATAAAAAACCTATAGGGGTATTAAATAAATTAGCGTAAAGAGAGCTGCTGCCAGCCGCGCTCTAGCGCTATTTGGGTCAGTGTCGCATCGGCATCGACGGCGACCGGGTGGCTGACTCGCTCTAATAGCGGCAGATCGTTGTGGGAGTCGCTATAAAACCAGCTCCCCGCCAAGCTCTGCTGCTGTTCGCTCAGCCACTGCTGTAGCCGCTCTACCTTGCCGTGCTGAAAACAGGGCGTCCCCCACACCTCACCGGTATAGCGCCCCTCGACTCGCTCCGGTTCGGTGGCGATAAGATCCTCAACGCCATAGGCATTAGCGATAGGCTCGGTCACAAAGCGGTTGGTGGCGGTAATGATAATCACTCTATCGCCCTGCTGTCGATGGTGCTCTAGTCGCTGTCGCGCCTTAGGTAGCAGTTGGGGGGCTATCTTTTGTGCAAAAAACTGCTCACGCCACTGTTCTAGTTGTGCGAGTGGGTGTTGTGAGAGCGGTTTAAGGCTAAATCGAAGAAATTGGTAGATATCGAGCGTCCCTTCACGGTACTGGGCATAGAAGTGATCGTTTTGTTGGCCATAGTACTCTCGGTCAACAACGCCTCTCTCCACCAAAAACTCCCCCCATAGGTGATCGCTATCAGCGGCAATGAGGGTGTTATCGAGATCAAACAGGGCAAGTGGCATCTATTTTTTAGGCTCCTAAGTCTAGTTTCGCATTAGTCACTATCTTGATAACGATTGTCGGCATCACGGTTGCGTTGCTGGCGAATCTGCTCCGATTGGCGCTCAATCAGGTGGCGCATTAGCTGCTCCTGAGCGGTCTCATCTAGGTCGATAAACTCTATCCCCATCCGAAAGCGCTTATTCTCTGGCCGACAATAGACCACCTCCGCCACACACTCAATGGTGAGATAGGAGGGGAAAAAGAGCATGTAAGCGCTAAGTTGGGAGCCGGGCTTAACGCTACACTTAGCCATGCGCAGCGAGAGTCCGGTGGAGCTAATATTGACCTGATGGTTCGGCTCCATCGGCTGAGTAAACTGCTCGGCGGAGACGATACGGGTCAGGATGTTAATTTTTTTATCGATAATCGCTAAGTATTGGGCAATATCGGGGTTACTTTTGCGAATCTGCGCTAGCATGTGGTTCGATTGAAAACAGAACTCTCGGAGATTTTTTAGCTCTTTTTCGACCTGACCCTGACTTTCGCGCTCCTTCTCCGCCTTGGTGAGCGAGGTCAGACGCAGATAGATATTATCATCGATACGAAAACTGCGGCGGCGATCATCTTCTGCCATGGGGGGCAGTGCTCGGCTATAGCGTGGTCACGCCACTAGGGCTGCCGACGAGGACGACATCGGCGGGCCGTAGCGCAAAGAGACCGTTGGTGACAACGCCGGTAATATCGTTTAGCTGCCGCTCTAGTTCAGTCGGTGCCATGATCTCTAACCGGTGGACATCAAGAATCACATTGCCGTTATCGGTGATAACTCCCTCACGATAGACCGGCTGGCCGCCTAGTTTGACTAGCTGTCGCGCCACATAGCTGCGGGCCATCGGAATCACCTCTACCGGTAGGGGAAACTGGCCTAGCATCGACACCACTTTGGTCTCATCGACAATGCAGAGAAATTTTGTCGCTACCGCCGCGACGATCTTCTCCCGAGTCAGAGCCCCACCGCCCCCCTTGATGAGATGGGCGTGGTGGTTGGTTTCGTCGGCGCCGTCGATATAGACCGAGATCGCATCGACGCTATTGAGATCAAGCACTTCAATCCCATGGCTTCGTAGCCGCTTGGCGCTCGCCTCAGAGCTGGCCACGGCACCGTTAATTTTGTGTTTAATGGCGGCGAGCTCGTCAATAAACATATTGGCAGTTGAGCCGGTACCGATACCGATGATGGTATTGGGGACGACATACTCTAGCGCAGCCCGGGCCACGGCGCGTTTCATCTCATCTTGGGTCATAATCACTCCTGTTTGGTTCATCTTCTGTTATGATGGCTAATCGTTGCTGAGTCGTTCAGTAGAGTTTAGGCTATTATAGCCGATGCGCGAAGTAAAACAGTTTTTTGCAGCCAAGAGTCGCTCCGCCCTCTCCCCCTCCCGCTAGAGTATTGTGAAATAACCCTATGTTTGATGACTATATTCGTAAAATTTTGACCGCACGGGTCTATGATGTTGCGCAAGAGACCCCGCTCGATTGGGCTCCCAATTTGAGTCGCCGCTATCGTAACCAGATATGGTTTAAACGCGAAGATCTGCAACCGGTCTTCTCTTTTAAGCTGCGTGGTGCCTATAACCGTATGGTAAAGCTAACTGCGGCGCAGCGCCAGCCCGGGGTGATTACCTCATCGGCCGGTAATCACGCCCAAGGGGTGGCGCTATCGGCTCGCTATCTAGGCATTGATGCGCTGATTGTGATGCCGCAGACGACGCCAGAGATCAAAGTGAGTGCGGTAAGGCGCTACGGCGCACGGGTGACGCTCCACGGTAGCAGCTATAACGAGGCGTTCGACTACGCCCTCAAGTGTGCTAAAGAGAGTGGCAAAACCTATATCCCCCCCTATGACGATCCCGATGTGATTGCCGGACAGGGGACGATCGCGATGGAGCTGCTGCGCCAGCACCAAGACCCGTTAGATGCGATCTTTGTCCCGGTCGGCGGAGGGGGGCTGATCGCCGGTATCGCCGTCTATGTGAAGGCGATACGGCCCGACATTAAGATCATTGGGGTCGAGCCTGAAGATGCCGCCTCTCTCAGAGCTGCGCTGCTAGCTAACGAGCGGGTGGTACTCGATCAGGTAGGGCTCTTCGCCGATGGCGTCGCTGTTAAGCAGGTCGGAGAGGAGCCCTACCGCATCGCCCGCGAGTGTGTCGATGAGGTGATTACGGTCACCGCAGATGAAATTTGTGCGGCAATTAAAGATGTCTTTGAAGATACTCGCTCGGTTAGTGAACCGGCCGGGGCTCTCGCTGTGGCAGGTATGAAGCGCTATCTGCAGCAACATAACCTGACCGAGCAGAACCATATCGCCATCATTAGCGGGGCAAATATGAACTTCGATAGGCTGCGCCATGTGGCCGAAAGGGCGGAGCTTGGGGAGCGGCGCGAGGCGGTGCTGGCGGTGACGATTCCTGAAAAGCCGGGCAGTTTTCGCCACTTTTGCCAACTTTTGGGCAGTCGGGCGATTACCGAATTTAACTATCGTATGGCCGATTCCCGGCAGGCCCATATCTTCGTCGGTATTCAACTCACCGGAGCTGAGCAGGAGCTAAGTGAGCTGCTGCAACAGCTACAGCACAACGATCTGCCCGCCATCGATTTAAGCGATAACGAAGCGGCCAAACTCCATGTGCGCTATATGGTCGGCGGACGGGCTAAGGTCGATCATGAGCGGCTAATGCGGTTTGAGTTTCCCGAGCGCCCCGGCGCACTGCTCCACTTTTTGAACCGCACCGGAGGCCACTGGAATATCAGCCTGTTTCACTACCGCAACCATGGTGCCGCCTACGGTCGAGTCTTGGTGGGGATGCAGGTGCCGCCGGGGGATGAGGCTGCCTTTAGGGACTTTCTGGAGCAGGTGGGGTATCGCTGGTGGGATGAGGCGGCGAATCCGATCTATGGGCTGTTTTTGCAGTGAGGGTGGCGAGCCGGTTGAGCTGCGCTAGCGCACTCTCGAAATCGAAACTCTCTACCGCATCGATAAACGGGTCGTAGTCTGCACCAAAATAGCTCTGTAGCAGCGCCGTATGCCTCTCGACCGTCTTTAGGCTGGCGATGTTACTCATCTCTAGCTGCTGGGTCAATTCGGCGCGGAGAGGCTCAAAGGCGGTTAAATCGATGCGGGCACCACGCTCGGGTGTCGCGCTCCCCTGTGGCGGCGGTAGGTGGCGCAAGATAGCGTGAATAAGCTGATCTAGAACGGGGGTGAGGTCGGCTAGCGGCTGCTCTAGCAGCGGTAACTCTTTACCGCTTGTTATCGCCGTTTCGATAGTTGCCGCCATTTGGCTCAGCTCGCGAAGCCCAATTTGTGCGGCACTCCCCTTTAGCGTGTGGGCGATACGGCGGGCGCTCTCTCGGTCACCCTTTTGCAGCGTTTGAGTCAGTTCGGTCATAAAAGAGCGGTGGTTGCGGGCGAATTTATGTATCAATTTGAGTAGCAGCGCCTCCTTGCCCATGGTATGGCTCAACGCTATGCTGGCATCGATTCCTGGTAGCTGGCGCCAGTCGAGGCTAGGAGCCGACTCAGGCGATGGCGGGGCGGGGGGTGGGGCGGGAGCCTGGGAGGTTGGCCGTTTGGCAAGTTGTAGTAGCTGTTGCCATAACTCTGCCGGCACAATCGGTTTGGCAAGATAGCCGCTCATGCCGGCTTGCAGACAGCGTTGGCGATCTTCCGCTAGCGCATTGGCGGTCATCGCGATAATTGGCGTCTGCTTCCCTTGGGGGAGTTTGAGGATCTCAGTGGTTGCCGTTAAGCCATCCATCACCGGCATCTGTATATCCATTAAGATAGCGCTATAGCCTGCCGCCCCCTTTTGGGCCACCTTTTGCACCGCAACGGCACCATTTTCGGCCCAATCGACCCCAAAGCCGCCCTCTTGTAGCAGTTCGGTCGCTACATCGCGATTTATCTCATTATCCTCTACCAGTAGCAGGGTAGCCCCTTTGAGGGCGCTAAGCGCTTTTGGGTTCTCCTCTAGCGCTAGGGATGACTCTGTAGCGTGCAGCTCCTCCAGTGCCATCTTGCTTAGGCTAAACGGCAATGTCACCCAAAAGGTTGAACCCTTACCCAAAGCGCTGTGCACCCCTACCTTGCCCCGCATCAGCTCTACTAGTTGTTTCGATATCGCTAGCCCCAATCCGGTGCCGCCATGTTGACGGGTGGTACTCGGGTCGGCCTGTTCAAACTGCCGAAATAGCCGCCGCTGCTGTTCAGGGGAGATGCCGATACCGGTATCGCTAATCTCAAAACGGAGCTCTACCTGTTCGCTCGTACGGGTTAGGCTTGAGAGGGTGAGGCTGATTCGACCTTGATCGGTAAATTTAACCGCGTTAGTGCCAAAGTTAATTAAAATTTGTCCTAAACGGAGCGGATCCCCCACCAGTGCTCGCGGCACATCAGGGTTAATCCATACCTGTAGCTGTAGCTCTTTAGTCCGGCTCTGATCGTAGATGAGTGTCGTGACGCTCTCAATGACCTGATTGAGGTTAAACGACCGCTGCTCTAGCTCCAGTTTGCCCGCTTCGATTTTAGAGAGATCGAGAATATCGTTAATCAGCCCCAATAGGTGGCGCCCCGAGAGCTGAATCCGCTCCAAATAGTTACGCTGTTTGGGGGTTAAAGAGCTCTTTAGCGCTAAGTGGGTGGTGCCGATAATCGCATTCATCGGGGTGCGAATCTCATGGCTCATATTGGCCAGAAAGTCCGATTTAAGTTGCGCTGCCGATTCGGCCAGCGCTTTAGCTTCGGCAAGCTGCTCTAGCGCCTCATGTTCGGCGCTAATATCGTCAACGACCCACACCGTCCCCTTGTCGGGATCGTCAACGCTGACGGCAGCGCCGGCTAATCGTGCCCAAAAGCGGCTGCCGTCACGGCGCAGTAGCTGCTGCTCTCGCTTGTGGGTCTCTCCGTTCCAGATCAGCGTGTAGGAGGCCGTGTCGATCTGAGCCTCCTCTTCACTGGTGTACCAAATGCGTGTTTTTTGTCCCACCATCTCCCCCTCAGGCCAGCCGAATATCTCATGGAGGCGCTGGTTACAGCGGATTAACACCCGATGTTGAATAAGGGCGATGCCGGAGCTGGCGGTCTCAAAAATCGCCTGCTGCTCTTGGTAGGCTAGCAGCAGTGCATCGGCGGCCATGCGATCTTCGGTGATATCGTCAATCACCCAGACCGAACCCTTATCGGGGTGGTGGTGGTCGATGGCGCGGCCGGTGATACGAGTCCAAAAGCGGCTGCCGTTGTGGCGCACCATCTGGCGCTGACAGGCGAAGGCGTGGCCGGCCCAGATTTTGGGGTAGGCTTGCTGGCTAAACTGCTCATAGCCATCCTCGTCGGCAAACAGGACCCTGGTCGAGCGGTGAATCAGATCGCCCTCATGCCAGCCAAAGATGCCGTAGGTACGCTGATTGCAGCTAACGATGCGCCGATCGATCACCAGCATAATGCCGGAGTTGGCAGAGTCGAGGATCGCTTGCTGCTCGGCGGTGCGTTGAGTAACGACATCCTCTAAATGGTGACGGTGGCGCTCTAGCTCCTCCTGTAGCTCTATCCGTTGGGTAATATCCTCTTTAATGGCTAGGTAGTGGCTAATTTGGCCACTTTCGAGACGAACGGGTGAGATGCGGGCGTGTTCAATATACTCACTGCCATCTTTGCGTTGATTAATGAGCTCCCCTTGCCAGGTCATACCTAGTTGTAGTCGTGCCCACATCTCCCGATAGACCGATTGGGGAGTGCGCCCCGACTGTAGTATGCGCGGATTTTGGCCTAGCGCCTCCTCACGACTGTAGCCGGTCGCCTCGGTAAAGGCGGCGTTGACATACTCAATTTCGGCCTCCAGATTGGTGATCACGATGCTTTCGGAGCTCTGCTCTACCGCTAGATAGAGTCTATTGAGCTGATTTTGAACTCGCTTTTCAGCGCTAATATCGCGCCACATTGCTAACATATAGGTGTGTTGGCGCAGTGTGAGGGTGCCGATATTGACATGAACATCGATAACATGCCCCTCTTTGTGCCGATGCTGGGTGACAAATGAGCTGTGGCCATGTTGCTGCACCTCTGCGGCAATATGATCGAGCTGATCTTGAGTCAACTCAGCTTGAAACGCCGCAACTGCCTGACCGATGCGTTCGTGGCGGTGATAACCGAGCATGTTACAGCTAGCTGGATTGGCCTCAATAATGGTCATGCTCTTTGGATCGGCAAGCTCAATCGCATCGGGTGCCTGCTCTAAAATGGCTGACATTAGGGCGAGGTTATCCTCTAGCTGCTGCTGTTCTTGGTGTCGTTTAACGCTCTCTGCTAACCGCTTAGCAATCGCTTCGAGCAGGGTGATCTCTTCGGGAATAAACGCTGGCACCTCCCCCTCTGGCGGCGGCAGGCGATAGCTAACAGAGAGGGTGCAGTTGTGGTCGCTATCGCGGCAAAAGCGCTGATGAATCGTCGGACCATCGTACTTGCGGCCGTAGCGGCTATCGGCGCACTCGATTAGCGCAGCGCACTGTGCCGGATAGCGCATCGCCGCCGGCAGACGCTTGACGATGGCGCTAAACATCGATGCGAGTTCGGTATGCTCTTCGGTGATACGAAAAATATCGTATAGACAGGAGAGCTCCTTCATCCGTTCGGTCAGTTCGTACTCTGATTGTGTGAGTTGATGGTGCTGCTCAGAGAGCCGCTGTAGCATCTGGTTAAAGGCGATCGCTAGCTGGCCTAACTCACCGAGCCACTGCTCCGGTAGTGGCCGCTCTCGCTCTGTACCGATAGTGCGACTGGCCTGTATTAGCTGCTGTAGCGGGATAACCAGATGGTAGTGTAACCAGAGGCTGAGGGCGGTGGCCAGTAGCAGTAGCGTGGCGATGAGCGGTAGCTGAAACAGGAGTTCGTTATGGCGCAGCCGCTGCAATTCAGGTGCTAAATCGACCTTAAGGTAGATAAAGCCGTACTCTTGACCCTCGCTCTTATCTCCTAACGAGGGCGGCCAGCGCAGCGGTTGTCGTAGCTGTAGAGTCTCCCCGTTCAGCTCTAGCGAGGGGGTGGGGGGCGGCACCGTCAGAGTGAGGCGAGGGGAGGGGGGGATGTTAACTCTACCTCCATGCGGGGGTTCATTAACTGCACTACCGTCCCCGGTATGAGACGGGCGGTCAACTGCAACTCCTGCTGTACGATCTCGGGGTGTTGGGCAATAATAGTCTCAGCCATCTGGGCAAGATGCTCGACTCGCCCCTGCAATCGCTTGCTATTTTCGGTGATATAGTTTTCGGTATGGTGCTGCAGTGTCAATAAGATCACCACTAGGGCGCCGACTAGCAGTGTTAGTATTAGCCCTAGCGGTAGCAGGACAAAAATTGAGCGAAACTTAGGTTCTCTCCCCGGCCTATTTTTTTGGAGGGGGTGTCTCATTATCGTTATCTCTGGCGTATCTATTTTGTGACTGGTTAAACGGGGTGATTCAGGGGAGTGAATGATCGGGGTATATGGATACCTTGATTAACAATAGATCGCCCCTAACGGCGCGGCCTCTCTAGCACCGGTGACCGATGGTAAGTTACCGGCTCTGCCATGCACTCTCTGGCAGGCGAGCCAAGCAAACGCACTCGCTTCAATCCATTGCGGATCGAGTCCGTAGTGATCGCTGCTCTGTACGGGGCAGCTTAGCCGTTCGGTTAACTGCTGACGAAGTAGTGGGTTGGCAGCACCGCCACCACAGACGATGACCTCTTGGCAGTCGGGGGCATGGCGCTCTACTGCGGTAGCCACACTCTCAACGGTTAGTTGATAGAGTGTTCGCTGCACATCGACTGCCGCCTCCTGTTGCCACTGGGGGAGGAGCCAGTCGAGATTAAATAGCTCTCGGCCACAGCTCTTCGGCGGTGTGCGCTGGAAATAGGGCTCCTGACAGAGTCGTTGCAGCAGTTCGGGTATCAGGCGACCTTGATTGCCCCAGTGGCCATTGTGATCGTAGTGGTATGGCGATTCGGGGTGGTGGCGGCGATACCACTGATCGAGTAGCGTATTGGCTGGGCCGGTATCGAAACCGGTAATCGTACCCGCCGACTCAGCTGGGGGGAGCAGGGTTAAGTTGGCGATGCCACCTAAATTGAGTACGGCTCGGTGGCGCTGAGGGTGGTGCCATAGATATTGGTGGAAGGCGGGAACTAGGGGAGCCCCTTCGCCCCCTAAAGCGATATCGCGCCGGCGTAGATCGGCAACCACCGTGATGCCACAGCGAGTGGCAACCCGATTAGGATCGCCTAGTTGCAGTGTAAAGGGGTAGGGGGCTTGCGGATAGTGGGCGATCGTTTGACCGTGGAGGCCGATGGCGGCAATGTCGCTCGGCGAGAGTTGGGTTTGCTGTAATAGCGCTGTCACGGCGTCAGCGTAGCTCTCGCCGAGTAGAGCATCGGTTTGACCTAGTTCGGTTAGCGCGATCTTAGGCTGCTGAATGAGCTGCTCTAGCCGCTGGCGCAGTTCGGGGCCAAAGGGGGTGTGGTGGGTGGCTAAGAGCGCAAAACGGGGCTCGAATCGAGTTAGCGCTAGATCGATACCATCGACACTAGTGCCAGACATCACGCCTATATAGAGCGATTGGGTCAACAGGGTGGCCCTAAATAGTTAACATTCTCTCTAGCGCGATTTTGGCCTCAGCCGCCGTCGCGGCGGGGACTTGAATGGGGTTGACCACCACGCCTTCGACCAGATTCTCCAGTGTCCAGGCCAGATGTTGCGGGTCGATACGAAACATGGTGGAGCACATACAGATAGTCGGCGACATAAAGTGGATCGCCTTATTCTCTGCTGCAAAACGCTGATTGAGGCGGTTAACCAGATTTAGCTCGGTGCCGACTAGCCAGCGAGTGCCAGCGGGGGAGTCGGCGATGGTTTGAATAATCATTTCGGTCGAGCCGACCGCATCAGAGGCTTGACAGACCTCAAACGACGATTCAGGGTGAGAGATCACTTTGGCTTCGGGGTATTTGGCTCGAAACCGCTCAATATGTTGTGGCTGAAAGAGCTGATGCACCGAGCAGAACCCTTTCCAGAGGACTATTTTGGCCTGCTGAATCTGTTCTGGAGTGAGGCCGCCTAGCGGCTGATCAAAATCCCAAATAACCATCTGTTCTAAAGGGATTCCCATGCGGTAGCCGCTATTACGACCTAAGTGTTGATCGGGGAAGAATAGCACCTTCTCCCGCCGTTCAAACGACCACGCTAAGACCCGACTCGCATTGGAGGAGGTACAGACTACCCCCCCATGGCGACCGCAAAAGGCTTTTAGATCGGCTGCCGAGTTAATATAGGTTACGGGAGTGAGCTGCTCATCGGGGGTAAGATAGTCGCTTAACTCCTGCCAAGCGCGTTCAACTGCCGGTAGGTTGGCCATATCAGCCATGGAGCAGCCGGCCCCCATATCGGGCAAAATGGCGATCTGGCTATCGCGGGAGAGGATATCGGCTACTTCAGCCATAAAGTGGACGCCGCAGAAGATAATATACTCCGCCTCCGATTCAGCCGCCTGACGCGACAGCTTGAGTGAGTCGCCCGAGTAGTCGGCGAAGAGGAATACCTCATCGCGCTGGTAGTGGTGGCCGAGGATCACCACCCGACTGCCGAGGGTCGCTTTAGCCGTTGCAATCCGTTCGGCGCACTCACTGTCGGAGAGGGAGATATAGGCTTGAATCGGCAGTGGTGAGCTCATAGCGAGTTACTCCTTGCCGCTAGGGGGGCGCTGAATGCGGATACCGAGCTCGACTAACTGCTCGTTACTGACCGCAGCCGGCGCATCGGTCAGGAGGCAGGCGGCTGTTTGGGTTTTAGGGAAGGCCATTACATCGCGAATCGAGCGGGCACCGGTCATGAGCATCACTAGCCGATCAAGCCCAAAGGCGATGCCGCCATGGGGGGGGGCACCATACTGCAGGGCTTTTAGCAGAAAGCCGAACTTATCTTCCGCCTCTTCTGGCGTAATTCCTAAGGCGGTAAAGACCGTTTTTTGCACCTCAGGCTGGTAGATCCGCAGCGAGCCGCCACCGATTTCGGTGCCGTTAAGTACCATGTCGTAGGCGCGGGAGAGGGCGGCACCGGGATCGTGGCTCAATGTGTCGATATCCTCATCCCGTGGCGCCGTGAAGGGGTGGTGCAGTGCGTGCCAGCGGTTAGCCTTCTCATCCCACTCAAACATCGGAAAATCGACCACCCATAGCGGCTGCCAGCCGCGCTCGACTAGCTCTCTATCGTGGCCGAGTTTTTCACGCAGGGCACCGAGCGCCTCATTGACAATTTTGGCTCTATCGGCCCCAAAAAATATTAAATCGCCATCTTCAGCACCGACTCGCGCCATGATGGCGTTAATGACCTCATCGGGGAGGAATTTTAGAATCGGTGACTGTAGCCCCTCACGACCCTTAGCTAGCTCGCCCACTTTAATGTAGGCTAGCCCCTTAGCGCCGTAGATGGCGACAAATTTGGTGTAGTCGTCGATCTCTTTACGGCTTAGGCGGCTACCGGAGGGTAGGCGTAGCGCGGCGACGCGGCAGGCGGGGTCGTTCGCAGGTGCGGAGAAGACTTTAAACTCGACTTCACGCATTAAATCGGCAATTTCGACTAGCTGTAGCGGAATACGCAGATCGGGTTTATCGGAGCCGTAGCGAGCCATCGCCTCGGCATAACTTAGTCGGGGAAAGGGGTTAGGGAGATGTTCGTCCAGTACATGGAGGAAGATATGGCGAATCATCTCCTCCATTAGCCCCATAATATCCTCCTCATCGAGGAAGGTGGTCTCAATATCGAGCTGGGTAAATTCGGGTTGGCGATCAGCGCGTAGATCCTCATCACGAAAACAGCGTACCACCTGATAGTAGCGATCAATACCTGCTACCATGAGTAGCTGCTTAAAGAGTTGTGGCGACTGCGGCAGGGCGAAGAAGTTGCCGCGGGAGGTGCGGCTAGGAACGATGTAGTCTCTAGCCCCTTCGGGGGTCGCTTTGGTGAGCATGGGGGTTTCGACATCTAAAAAGCCGTGACTATCGAGATAGTGTCGTAGCTGACTGGTGAGCTGGGAGCGAATTTTGAGCCGTTGTAGCATCTGCGGACGGCGCAGATCGAGATAGCGGTAGCGCAGCCGTAGCTCCTCATTGACCTCATCGTCGTGAATATCGAGCATAAAGGGGGGCGTCTCGGAGCGGTTAAGGATGGTCAACTCCTTGCCGAGTACCTCAATGCGGCCAGTTTTTAGATCTAAGTTATCAGTCCCTTCGGGGCGGCGGCGAACGATCCCTTTTAGCTGTAGGACAAACTCATTACGAACCTGCTCTGCGGTGGCAAAGATATCGGGCGTATCGGGGTCATAGACGACTTGAGTCAATCCTTCACGATCTCGTAGATCGATAAATATCACCCCGCCATGGTCGCGGCGACGGTGGACCCATCCGGTGAGTTCGACTTCTTGACCAATCATGGTCTCATTGAGATCACCACAGTAGTGGCTACGCATCATGGGCTAAGATCCTTTTGGTAGTTGTGCAAAGCAGGTGGTTGATAGATTGCTATCGGGACAAAAAGTCCCGATAACGCAGTTCAAAGTGTGGCATTAGGCCGATAGGGTAGCCTAACTCGCAGCGGCAGCACAACCTCCGGCTGTCGCACACGGTTTGGAGGCCGGCTCTTTTTGCTCCTTTTTGGGCTCACTTTTGCCCTCGTTAGCAACCAGATTTTTCTTGTTGCCGCTCTTAAAGTCGGTCTCATACCAGCCACCTCCCTTGAGGCGAAAGCCGCTAGCGGAGATCAGTTTAGTCAGTGTCGCCTGTTGACACTCGGGGCAGTCGGTGAGCGGATCGTCACTCATCTTCTGTATCGCTTCCATCTCGTGGCCGCAACGGGTGCAGGCATATTCATAAATAGGCATCTTTATCTTTCACCTCGATAAATTGATATAGTGCAGCTATCTTACGGTATATTACCGGTGGCGATAATATCCATTCAGTAATAGGCCGCTACCGGCCTGGGTGGAACATAGGAGCATGGCTTTGAAAAAACAATCTCAATCGCAGGTGGTGGTGATTACCGGCTGCTCTAGCGGAATCGGTCTAGCCACGGCGCAGTTGCTGCATGAGCGAGGGCATCAGGTCTTCGCGACCGCTAGACGGGCGGACGATGTGGTGCGACTGCAGCAGCAGGGGTGGGCGTCACTGCTGCTCGATCTGGACGACTCGGCCTCTATTTCGTCGGCGCTACAGCAGATAGTACAGTATAGCGGTGGCCGAATTGATGTGCTGTTCAATAATGGTGCCTATGGGCAGCCGGGGGCGGTGGAAGATCTCCCCCGAGAGGTGCTGCAGCAGCAGTTTCAGACCAATCTGTTTGGCACCCATGAGTTGACTCGGCAGGTGATTCCGTTGATGCGCCAGCAGGGGTATGGTCGTATTATTTTCAATAGCTCGGTATTGGGGCTGATTGCACTGCCGTTTCGGGGGGCCTATAACGCGAGTAAATATGCCCTAGAGGGGCTGGCCGATACCTTGCGGTTGGAGCTCTACGGTAGCGGGATTGAGGTGAGTCTCATCGAACCGGGGCCGATTGAGAGCCGTTTTCGGGCCAATAGCTATGCCGCTTGGCAACGGACGATAGCGGGAGCGCCGTCACACTTTACTCCCGCTTACACTGGTATGATTCAACGGTTGACCAAAGAGGGGGCGGCGGCGCCATTTACCCTGCCAGCCGAGGCGGTCGCCCGCAAAGTCGTGCATGCGGTAGAGAGTCGTCGTCCAAAAGCACGCTACTTTGTTACCTTTCCGACTTGGCTGTTTGGTCTGTTACGGCGATTGTTGACCACCCGCCAGCTCGATTGGGTGCTGCGGCGGGTGTCGGCGGATGAGTTGGTAAGAGGAGAGAGTCGTGATGATTAGATGGGGAGAGTTTTGGGTCGCGTTAGGATTACTTATCGGGGGCAGTGGTGTTGGCGTTAGCGTCGCACAACAAGAGAGGGCCAACCCCTTTAGCCTCTTCTATCAGCAGGCGCAGCAGGGGGAGTATGCCGCAGCTGTTGCGACGGCAGAGCAGCTACTGCCGCTACTTAAACAGCAGCTAGGGGAGCACCACCCCGATACACTAGCGTTTCGGTTACAGGCGCTACAGATGGCGCTATTGAGTGAGAGCCGCTCGATCGATGAGCCGCTACAGCAGCTACAGCAGCTAATCGAGCTCTTACAACAGCAGCAGCAGCCCGAGCTACAGTTAGAGGCGATGCAGTTCTATGCCGATATTAGCTGGCAGCGACAGCGTGTTGAAGAGGCGCGGCAGGGGTATCGTGCCTTAACTGAGTGGTTGTTAACCCGGCAGCCGCCCTCGAAAGAGCTGCTCTACGCTAATCTCTGGCGTGAGGGGGAGGTGCTACTACAGAGCGTTGTGCCCCAGCAGGCTACTGAGCGCTGGGAGTCGGTCTGTGAGCAGCTCGAACCGACTATTAGCTGTCAACTGGAGTATGGTCAGTGGCTGTTGCAGCAGCAGCAGTTAGCGCCATTAGAGTCGCTGTTGCAGCAGCTTGAGTCTCTCTCGGCATGGGAGCAAGAGCCGCTACGGCAGTATCAACTGCTGCAGGCGCGTTACTGGCGCTCAGTCGGGGAGCTAGCAGCAGCAGAGCCACTACTACAAGCGATAGTGAGCGGCACTGAGCCGATGGCTAGTGAGACGATCCTGCACGGCTGGTTAGAGTGGCTGGAGGTGGTGTTAGCGCAAGGTCGGCTAGAGAGCGCCACCGAACTGGTTGCAGAGCTGCTACCGTTAGCCGGAGCGCTGCCTGAACCGTTGAGCCACTGGGAGCCGAGATTGGCCGATAATCTAGGGCAATATTATCAGCAGCTAGGGGCGTTTGAGCCGGCCGAGAGCTTCTATCGGCTCGCCTACCAGCGCTACACCGAGCAGCAGGGGGAGGGGGCACCGGCGACCCTCAGTAGTGGTAATAATTTAGCGCTGCTACTAGAGGAGGCGGGGCTGTATGATGAGGCCGAGCCGCTGCTCTCCCAAGGATTGCTATTGGCGCGGCAGAGTTTGGGTGATGAGCATCCTACCACTTTGGCCTATATGAATAATCTGGCCATGCTCTATGAGAGTCAGGGCAAATTTACCGACGCCGAGGCCCTTTATCAGAGCAGCATTGCGACGCTAGAGGAGAGTTTGGGGGGGGAGCACGATCAGACCCTCATTCGGATCAATAATCTCGCCTACCTCCATCTGTTGCAGGGCCATAACCGGCTGGCGGCTGATCTATTTGGGCAGATCTATGCTCAGTGGCAGGTGACGCTAGGTGAGTCTCACCCTAATACGCTAAAGGCGTTAAATAGCTGGGGGCGGGCGCTGTTTGGTGTCGGTGAGTCGGCGCTAGCGGCGCAGAAGTTGCAGCTAGCGCTACAGGGGCGGCAGCAGCAGTTAGGGGCTGGGCATCGAGATACGATTCGCTCTCGTATCGATCTGCTTCGGCTACAGCAGCAGCTCGATGCAGAACCGTTAGTCGCGCTAACTGAACAGCTACAGCTCGACTGTGAACAGAGTCTTAGTGAGGGGCACCCCTACTGCTTTGAGGCGCTGGGGTTGCGTATTGAGACGCTTACCGCAGCGGGTCTGATCGATGCGGCAGCGACATGGCACCAAATTCGCTATCAACGCCGCAACCAGTTTTTAGAGCGAATGTTGTGGGTGACGGGGGAGAATAGTCGTGAAGGCTATATTCGCCGTCATCGCGCCGAACTCGATAGCTACTACACCTTTTTGCTCGATTACCAGCGTCCCGATGCCGCGACGCAACTGTTACAGATGAGTCTAGATCGTAAGGGTTTACTGCTGGCTATCTCGGCGCAAATTCAGCAGGCGGGTCGCTTTAGTAACAATCCGGAGCTGGCTTCGCGAGTGGCGCGATTAATACAAGCGAGGAAAGATCTTGCCAGTTTAACCCTCTCTGGGCCGCAGGGGATGGCCGACCAGCAGCATCTACAGCTCCTGGAGGAGCTAGAGGTGGAGATTCAACGACTAGAGGCGGAGCTAGGGCGCTTTAGCCGCCTCTGGGCCGAACGGGCCGAGCCGCCGCAGTTAGTCCAGCTATGGCAGCAGCTCCCCCCAGAGACGGTGTTAATCGACTACACTCTCTACTATCGTGCCCAAGAGGCCTATCTGGTGGCGGTGGTCGTTCGGCGTGACGAGGACGGTACGATCGACAGCCAATGGGTCGATCTAGGCCGTTATCAACCGATAGCTGAGGCGGTGGTTGCCTTTCGCACCACGATTCAGGATGTCGATGCCTATGATGATGAGATTCTCGATGCCGGCTACCGCCTCTATCGCCAAATTTGGCAGCCCTTAGAGCCGCTGTTAGTCGGAACAGAGGCTAGCTATATCGTGCCTGATGGCCAGCTCAATATTCTCCCCTTTGCGGCGATTAATGATGCTGAGGATCGCTACTTAATTCAAAAATACAATTTGACACTGCTCACCTCTTTGCGCGATCTATTGCCAGATGAGCCGCAGCGGCGTGAGTTAGATATGCTCATTTTGGCCGGTCCCGACTATAACGCCGGCAGTGAATTGAGCGAAGCGCAGGTGGAGCAGCAGCGGCAGCAGCGAAATCGTGCTATCGCCTCTCGTAGCTTAGGCAGTCGCGCCGCTACGCTGGAGTCGAGCCGTTCGCTCATGCGTAGCTTACGCGGCCTCTCTCGTGGGATGCGTGGCTTACAGTTTACCCCGCTGCCCGGCGCTGAAAGTGAGGGCGAGCTAATCAATGAGCAGTTTAGTCGGGGAGTGGGGGAGGTAACGCTCTATACCGGTGCTGAGGCCTCCGAGGCTAAACTACAAGGGCTATCCCGTTCGCCGGCAATTCTCCATCTAGCGACCCACGGCTTCTTTTTGAAGATAGATGAGGCGATACGGGAGCGGGTGGTGACGACCCAGCGAGGGGGGGGGATCTCCTCACCGCCACCGGGCGATAATCCGCTGTTGCGGGCGGGCTTGGCCTTTGCTGGCGTTAACCATAACGCCCCCTTTTTAGGCGAGCTCAATACCGATAATGATGGTATTTTGACCGCGCTGGAGGTGTTAAATCTGCCACTAGAGGGGACAGAGCTGGCGGTACTGTCGGCCTGCGAAACAGGACTAGGCGAGATCCATGAGGGGGAGGGGGTGTATGGTCTGCGGCGCTCATTTTTAGAGGCGGGTACCGACAGTTTAATCACCTCATTGTGGGAGGTGAGCGATGCCGGCACCCAAGCGTTAATGTCGCGCTTTTATGAGCTGGTGTTTGAGGGGAGGGAGGTGCATCAGGCATTTCGCCAGACCCAGTTAGAGATGATCGACTCCTATCGCTGGGGCTACCCCTATATCTGGTCGGCGTTTATGATGACTGGGCTTTAGAGCTGTTTTGGGCACTTAACTGCTGCAACACCACTTCGGCGAGATCATTCGGATCATATTTTTGGATAAAGCGGTTGGCACCGGTCTTTTTGAGCATATCCATATTAAACTCACCACTAATGGAGGAGTGGAGCAGAATATAGATATCACTATATCGGGGCTGGCTGCGTAGGGCGGTGGTTAACATATAGCCATCCATCTCTGGCATCTCGATATCTGAGATAATCATCTTAATATGCTGCCTCGGATCGATGCCGGCCTGCTCCATCTGTTGCAGTAATGTTAGAGCTGCTTTGCCATCTTCGGCTGTCTCGCACTCGACCCCAATCTGCTCTAGGGCGCGTCGAATCTGGTTTCTAGCGACACTCGAATCATCGACCACTAGGACAGTATTACCGGCAACCGAGTGGTTAGCCGTGAGGGTCTCATTCACCGCGGTGCTAGCGTGAACGACTTGATCTAGCACCTTTTCGACATCGAGGATTTCGACCATCGCCCCATCGATAACGGTAACGGCGGTCACAAAACTCCCCTTGCCGATGCCACCGGGGTTAGGTCGTACCTCCTCCCAACGGGTATTGACGATTTTGTCAACCGAGCGAACCAAAAAGCCGTGTACCGAGCGGTTATATTCGGTAATGATGATATTCCCCTCCTCACGCTTTTTCAGTGGCGGACCGCCGACGGCGACCGAGAGATCCATAATCGGCATCGTAATACCGCGCAAAGTGGCGATGCCGAGTACCATCGGATGGGAGCCAGGGGTACGGGTGAGGTGGGTATAGGGAATCACCTCCTGCACTTTAAAGACATTAATGCCGAACTGCTGCCGACCGTCAAGACGAAACAGCAGCAGCTCTAATCGAGTACCGGCGAGTCGATTCGACTCAAGAACTGCACTGCTGCTACTAGCTGGCGATTGACTCATGGCGCTTGGTTTAAAACTTATAGCTGCTGCCTAAAAAGAGATTGGTGGAGAGAAACTCAGTCGCCTGATTAGCCCCCTCAATCACCGAAGCGGTACCGCTCCCCTGCTCAATAATGAGACCGAGGGTGAGAGAGGAGTTACGGGTGAAGCGGGTAATACTGCCGCTAAGACCGATACGATCAATGTCTTCAGTAAAGAGTCCCTCTAACTTGCTGTTATTGGAGTTATTGCTAAACAGACCGCTTCGTAGTGCCCAGCTATTGGTGAGGTAGTACTCCATCCCCAGTGCCAAATTGGTGACTGAGTCGCGGTCAGTGTTATCAAACTCGGTGGCAGAGGTGGCGCTAAAGTGGTTAAGATCGGCTGACAGCAGCAGCTTATCGGAGTAGAACCAAGCCGCACCGAGACCGAGATGGAGCGGTAGATCGCGTTTGGCGTCGATATGGGTGAGCACGGGGGCTTGGGTGGTGCCGTTGGCTAACGCACAGAGCCCGACTGCCTCCTCGCGGTCACTGCTACAGCTCTGTTGCTGGATCATTTCGCTGGAGAAGAGCAGCGGTTGGCGCAGCGTCATCCCGATTGAGAGCCGCTCAATGGGAGCCCACATCACCCCTAATACCGGCTCTATACCGCTCTCTTCCGACTCAATGTAGGTGTTGCTCCACTCAAAGCGAGTGTGGCCGTCATCAAATTGATCTTTTGTCGCCACCTTGCCGATCCACTGATTAAGGATAATTTGACTCTGGTGGAGGTAGAAGTAGAGAGTCATACCGACGGCGAGGCGATCGTTAATCTCCATCGCCAATGACGGGCCGATCTTATACTCATCGTTTTGGAAGTTGGAGTTAATAATCGCATCACTGGTGGTGGTGTTCGCGAGATTGGTGAAGAGCTGATCTTGATCGAGCTTGAGCGAGTCGGTCACCGCGTAGGAGAAGCCGAAGGTCCAACTCTGCATCGGTTGCACCATCCCAAAGAAGTTAGGTAGCAGCGAGGAGGTCTCGCGCTCGTAGTCGTTACTCAATAGCGCATTCTTATAGGTGGTGGTCGCGAGGGAGTAGGTGTTAACCGCGCCTGAGAGGGTGAGATCTTGCGAATAGACAATGCCAGCCGGGTTATAGTAGAGCCCTGAGACATCATCGCTAATACCGATGTAACTCCCCCCCATACCGGAGGCTCGTTCACCTAAGAGCGCATTATTGTAGTGGTTTATATCGCCATAGGCGTTGGGGGTAACGAGCGACAACAGCAGCACAATAGGGGCTATGGTATAGGGGAGGGGGGGTGGAACATGCTTTCTACTCACTAAGGTTAGGTGAAACAATCAGGGTAAAGCGGGGGCGCATTGTCACCCCCTCTATTTGATCCAGCCTCTGCTGCTGGCGCTGCTGTTGCAACGCTTCGAGCCGGACTGAGAAGCTCGGGTGGGTCTGATTTAGTATCGCTGCCTGATCCTCTTTATGGTGCGAGACCTTCTGGAGATAGCGCTCTAGCGCCTTAGGATCGTAACCGGCTAGGGTACTAAGTAACATCCCGCTCTGGTCGGCCTCTAACTCATCTTGCTGTTTTAAGCCGTTGCCGAACAGTAACCCAAACGCCTTATCGAGCGTCTGTTGCAGCGCGACTCGGGCGGTATCGCTAAAACCGCCGAGTAGCTGGCCGACCATACTGCCGGCATCGAGGGTGTTGCCGCGAATTTTCAGCTCTTTGACGATATGTTTATGGTTAATATGGGCGATTTCGTGCGCGAGTACAGCGGCGAGTTCCGCCTCATCCTCCATCTGTAGTAGAGCGCCGCGGGTGATGAAAATATAGCCTCCGGGGGCGGCATAGGCGTTAATCTCTTCGCTATCGACTAGCGCAACGCGATAGGTTAACTCACTGCGACCCCCATGCTCGGTCAAGTAGCGCCCCACCATGGTGAGGTAGCGGTTAATCTGCTGGCGCTGATCGAGCGGGTGACGACCTAAAATCAGCGCCGCTAACTGACGCCCAAAGGCGATTTCGGCCTTAACATCCTCCTCCAGCTCCTCAGCACTCGCCTCTAGCTGCTGCGAGGCGCGACCCCGAAAGGCGTGGCTCGGGGCGATAGCGCTCAACAGTAGGATAAACAGTAGCGTCATCCAGAGGGGGCGGCTACTTACCATGCTGGATCTGATCGATAAACTGTTGATATTCAGCGGCATCGAGCTTTAACTGCTCCATCTGCTGTAGATCGTCATAGTTGGCTGGGCGGTCAGTCTCCTCCTCAGAGTCGGCGCTTAATCCCCGAGCCGCCCCGGCTGTCGTAACCACGGAGGCACGGGTGCGGGCGCTCTGATTTAAATCGACGCTACTTTGGTCAAGGGGTGAGAGGTTATTGAGCGGTGGGTGGGAGGTGAACATAAATTTAGAGAGCCATCCTTGCTGCGATCCCGATGTCACCTCTATCCAGGCGGTCTGTCGGCTGACGACGGTGACCTCATCGCCGCGATTGAGGGTGGCAATCTTATTGGCATTAAAGGCGGGTTGAGCAAACAGGGGAGCCTGTTGACTCTGAATGTAGCCGGTTTCAGCCTGTAAAGTGGCGCTGAGTGTGAGTGCTGCGAGCAGCGTGTGAAGACGCATAGTCATCATCAAGACTCCTGTGTGGGACGGGAACTATTTGCTGGTTAAATTATACACCCCATCCCACCCCTTTTCAGGGGGATTTTGCAAGAAAGTGTGGCCGCGCTCCTGCATCAGTTGACTATAGGCGGGCAGAGGGAGCTGCTGGTAGGCCTCAATCGTCGCCTACCACTGCTTCTCTAGGTAAAATTTGAAGAGCAGAGGTGGGAGTGGGTCGCGATCGCCGTGGCTCGATTTAAGGTCTCGCTATCGCTGTCGGGAGGACAGAGTGGGGCGAAGATCATAATCGGGTGCGCTGACGATCCGGTTGAACGGATGAAGCACATCGAGGCGCAGCAGTTGGCGAAGGTCGATCCGCGACTCAAGGGGGGATATGATGAGCGAGTGAATCCATCCGATGCCGAACAGATCATCCTGCAAACGCTGGCCAATGCCCTAGTGGTGGCTGATGCTGCTCAGAGCTTTGGTGATGTGTGGCGGGGTGGAGAGAGAAATTATCAGTCCAGAAAGAGGATGATATTGAAACTTTTACCCAGCATTATCGGCGCTTAAAGTGGACAGTAAACGAGTTTGCAACCTAAATATCATCATCCGCTATTCAGCTATTGAGTCAAGAGGAGGCACACCATGCCGCTGACCGAAAAATTTTTTAACACCGCCGGCCCGCAGATAGCGACCGACCACTACACCATCGCACCGCTACAGCGGATTAACTGGGAGGAGATTAGCCATCTCATTGACCAAAAACGCTACTTCCTGCTCCACGCCCCGCGCCAAACCGGCAAAACCACCACCCTGTTGAGCATTGTTGAGGCGCTCAATAACGAAGGGCGCTATACCGCCCTCTATGTCAACCTAGAGCGGTCGCAGATAGCGCGCAATAATGCGGAGTTGGGAGACCGGCAGTTTTGCGATGCGCTGCTGCAATCGATTCGCGCAACAGCGCCCCACCTCATCGAGAGCACTGAGGCGCGGCAAGTGATTGCCGAAGCCGAAGCGATGCAGCGCTTTGGTGCGCTACTGAGCTGGTGGTCATCGGTGCACCCCAAACCGATTATCCTGCTGCTCGACGAAGTCGATGCCCTTATCGGTGATACCTTAGTGTCGTTATTGCGCCAACTGCGCGCCGGCTACACCCAGCGCCCGCAGGCTTTTCCGCAATCGGTACTGCTCTGTGGTGTGCGCGATATAAAAGATTATCGCATCCACCAAAGTGATGGCGACATCATCACCGGCGGCAGCGCCTTTAATGTTAAAGCCGAGTCGTTGACGATGGGTAATTTCACCGAAGTGGAGTGCCACGCCCTCTATCAACAACACACCGATGCTACCGGCCAGCCCTTTGCTGAGGCGATATTCCCTGAGCTGTGGCTCGATACCGCCGGCCAGCCGTGGCTGGTTAATGCCCTTGCTCACCAATTGACATGGAAAGAGTCCGCCCTGCGCGACCGCAGCCAGCCCATCACCCTTAACCACTATTTCGCCGCCCGTGAACGGCTGATTCAATCCCGCGCTACCCACCTTGACCAGCTCACCGACAAACTTAAAGAGCCACGAGTGCGCGGCGTGATTGCGCCGATTCTCTCCGGTGAGGGTGAGCCGGAGCAGCTACCGGTCGATGATGTCGATTATTGTGTCGATTTAGGGCTCATTCGCCGCCGCCCTAATCTGGCCATCAGCAACCGCATCTATCGCGAGATATTGCCGCGTGAACTCACCTACACCACCCAAGAGACCATCACCAATCAAGAGCAGAGCTGGTATCTCACCCCCGACCACCGCCTCGATATGATCAAACTGCTGCAAGCATTTCAGCCATTCTTTCGCGAACATAGCCAGAGCTGGATTCAACGCTTCGACTACCACGAAGCGGGGCCACAACTGCTGCTGCAAGCCTTTTTACAACGCATTATTAACGGCGGTGGGCGCATTAACCGCGAATATGCCCTCGGCCGCCGCCGCACTGACCTTATCATCGAATGGCCGGTCGATGAGGCAGTAGGGCTATTTGGCGAAGTGCAGCGCATTGTGATTGAGCTAAAAATCTTGCGTAGTAACCTAAAAAAGACCCTGCAACAAGGCATTGAACAGAGCCGCGCCTATGCCGATAGCTGTGGTGCCGCAGAGGTGCATCTGATTATCTTTAACCGCAACCCCAAAATAAGCTGGGGTAAGAAGATTTGGTATCGCGCCGCCGCCGCGCAGAATGGGGTGCATTGTTGGGGTTGTTAGGGCAACGAAATCCGACATTGGCCGCATCTTCATATTAATCTCTTTTGATCTAATATATTATTCGATTTTTAAGTTAAAGATAGCGGAGGCGTGATGGCGTTAAGCATCACCGATTGAGCTAGGAGGAGGCACACCATGCCACTGACCGAAAAGTTTTTTAACACCGCCGGCCCGCAAAAGGCGGAAATTAACTACACCATTAACCCGCTACAGCGGATTAACTGGGAGGAGATACGCCACCTTATCGACAGCCAGCGCTACTTCCTGCTCCACGCCCCGCGCCAAACCGGCAAAACCACCACCCTGTTGAGCATTGTTGAGGCGCTCAATAACGAAGGGCGCTATACCGCCCTCTATGCCAATATCGAAACGGCGCAAACCGCACGCAGCGATGTAGCTATGGGAGTCGAGGGGATCTGTCGCGCCATTGCCAATCAAGTGGAGCTCTATTGGGGTGAGCAGCGGCTAAAAACTTGGCTTAATAACGAAGGCAGCCAAGAGTCGCCCCATCAAAAATTACAGGCACTGTTACAGATGTGGGCGCGTCACCACCCCAAACCGATTATCCTGCTGCTCGACGAAGTCGATGCCCTTATCGGCGATACCTTAGTGTCGTTATTGCGCCAACTGCGCGCCGGCTACACCCAGCGCCCGCAGGCTTTTCCGCAATCGGTACTGCTCTGTGGTGTGCGCGATATAAAAGATTATCGCATCCACCAAAGCGACGGCGACATCATCACCGGCGGCAGCGCCTTTAATGTTAAAGCTAAGTCGCTCACCATGGGCAACTTCACTGAAACAGAGTGCCATGTCCTCTACCAACAACACACCGCTGCCACCGGCCAGCCCTTTGCGGAGGCGATATTTCCTGAACTGTGGCTCGATACCGCCGGCCAGCCGTGGCTGGTTAATGCGCTCGCGCACCAGCTTACTTGGGAAGAGGGAGTATTGCGCGACCGCAGCCAGCCCATCACCCTTAACCACTATTTTGCCGCCCGTGAACGGCTGATTCAATCCCGCGCTACCCACCTTGACCAGCTCACCGACAAACTTAAAGAGCCACGAGTGCGCGGCGTGATTGCGCCGATATTGGCGGCTGAAGATGAGTTAGAGATACAGGTGCCCATAGATGACCGGCAATACTGCGAAGATTTAGGTCTGGTTATCTCCCGCCCCTCACTACGAATTAGCAACCGTATCTACCAAGAGGTGATACCACGCGAACTCACTTGGATGACCCAAACCTCCATCACCAACCAAGAGCAGAGCTGGTATCTCGCCCCCGACCACCGCCTCGATATGATCAAACTGCTGCAAGCATTTCAGCAATTCTTTCGCGAACATAGCCAGAGCTGGATTCAACGCTTTGACTACCACGAAGCGGGGCCACAACTGCTGCTGCAAGCCTTTTTACAACGCATTATTAACGGCGGTGGGCGCATTAACCGCGAATATGCCCTCGGCCGCCGCCGCACTGACCTTATCATCGAATGGCCGGTCGATGAGGCGGTAGGGCTATTTGGCGAAGTGCAGCGCATTGTGATTGAGCTAAAAATCTTGCGTAGTCACCTAAAAAAGACCCTGCAACAAGGCATTGAACAGAGCCGCGCCTATGCCGATAGCTGTGGTGCCGCAGAGGTGCATCTGATTATCTTTAACCGCAACCCCAAAATAAGCTGGGGTAAGAAGATTTGGTATCGCGCCGCCGCCGCGCAGAATGGGGTGCATTGTTGGGGTTGTTAAGGCAACGAAATCCGACATTGGCCGCATCTTTATATTAATCTCTTTTGATCTAATATATTATTCGATTTTTAAGTTAAAGATAGCGGAGGCGTGATGGCGTTAAGCATCACCGATTGAGCTAGGAGGAGGCACACCATGCCACTGACCGAAAAGTTTTTTAACACCGCCGGCCCGCAGATAGCGACCGACCACTACACCATCGCACCGCTACAGCGGATTAACTGGGAGGAGATTAGCCATCTCATTGACCAAAAACGCTACTTCCTGCTCCACGCCCCGCGCCAAACCGGCAAAACCACCACCCTGTTGAGCATTGTTGAGGCGCTCAATAACGAAGGGCGCTATACCGCCCTCTATGCCAATATCGAAACGGCGCAAACCGCACGCAGCGATGTAGCTATGGGAGTCGAGGGGATCTGTCGCGCCATTGCCAATCAAGTGGAGCTCTATTGGGGTGAGCAGCGGCTAAAAACTTGGCTTAATAACGAAGGCAGCCAAGAGTCGCCCCATCAAAAATTACAGGCACTGTTACAGATGTGGGCGCGTCACCACCCCAAACCGATTATCCTGCTGCTCGACGAAGTCGATGCCCTTATCGGCGATACCTTAGTGTCGTTATTGCGCCAACTGCGCGCCGGCTACACCCAGCGCCCGCAGGCTTTTCCGCAATCGGTACTGCTCTGTGGTGTGCGCGATATAAAAGATTATCGCATCCACCAAAGCGACGGCGACATCATCACCGGCGGCAGCGCCTTTAATGTTAAAGCTAAGTCGCTCACCATGGGCAACTTCACTGAAACAGAGTGCCATGTCCTCTACCAACAACACACCGCTGCCACCGGCCAGCCCTTTGCGGAGGCGATATTTCCTGAACTGTGGCTCGATACCGCCGGCCAGCCGTGGCTGGTTAATGCGCTCGCGCACCAGCTTACTTGGGAAGAGGGAGTATTGCGCGACCGCAGCCAGCCCATCACCCTTAACCACTATTTTGCCGCCCGTGAACGGCTGATTCAATCCCGCGCTACCCACCTTGACCAGCTCACCGACAAACTTAAAGAGCCACGAGTGCGCGGCGTGATTGCGCCGATATTGGCGGCTGAAGATGAGTTAGAGATACAGGTGCCCATAGATGACCGGCAATACTGCGAAGATTTAGGTCTGGTTATCTCCCGCCCCTCACTACGAATTAGCAACCGTATCTACCAAGAGGTGATACCACGCGAACTCACTTGGATGACCCAAACCTCCATCACCAACCAAGAGCAGAGCTGGTATCTCGCCCCCGACCACCGCCTCGATATGATCAAACTGCTGCAAGCATTTCAGCAATTCTTTCGCGAACATAGCCAGAGCTGGATTCAACGCTTTGACTACCACGAAGCGGGGCCACAACTGCTGCTGCAAGCCTTTTTACAACGCATTATTAACGGCGGTGGGCGCATTAACCGCGAATATGCCCTCGGCCGCCGCCGCACTGACCTTATCATCGAATGGCCGGTCGATGAGGCGGTAGGGCTATTTGGCGAAGTGCAGCGCATTGTGATTGAGCTAAAAATCTTGCGTAGTCACCTAAAAAAGACCCTGCAACAAGGCATTGAACAGAGCCGCGCCTATGCCGATAGCTGTGGTGCCGCAGAGGTGCATCTGATTATCTTTAACCGCAACCCCAAAATAAGCTGGGGTAAGAAGATTTGGTATCGCGCCGCCGCCGCGCAGAATGGGGTGCATTGTTGGGGTTGTTAAGGCAACGAAATCCGACATTGGCCGCATCTTTATATTAATCTCTTTTGATCTAATATATTATTCGATTTTTAAGTTAAAGATAGCGGAGGCGTGATGGCGTTAAGCATCACCGATTGAGCTAGGAGGAGGCACACCATGCCACTGACCGAAAAGTTTTTTAACACCGCCGGCCCGCAGATAGCGACCGACCACTACACCATCGCACCGCTACAGCGGATTAACTGGGAGGAGATTAGCCATCTCATTGACCAAAAACGCTACTTCCTGCTCCACGCCCCGCGCCAAACCGGCAAAACCACCACCCTGTTGAGCATTGTTGAGGCGCTCAATAACGAAGGGCGCTATACCGCCCTCTATGCCAATATCGAAACGGCGCAAACCGCACGCAGCGATGTAGCTATGGGAGTCGAGGGGATCTGTCGCGCCATTGCCAATCAAATGGAGCTCTATTGGGGTGAGCAGCGGCTAAAAACTTGGCTTAATAACGAAGGCAGCCAAGAGTCGCCCCATCAAAAATTACAGGCACTGTTACAGATGTGGGCGCGTTATCACCCCAAACCGATTATCCTGCTGCTCGACGAAGTCGATGCCCTTATCGGTGATACCTTAGTGTCGTTATTGCGCCAACTGCGCGCCGGCTACACCCAGCGCCCGCAGGCTTTTCCGCAATCGGTACTGCTCTGTGGTGTGCGCGATATAAAAGATTATCGCATCCACCAAAGTGATGGCGACATCATCACCGGCGGCAGCGCCTTTAATGTTAAAGCCGAGTCGTTGACGATGGGTAATTTCACCGAAGTGGAGTGCCACGCCCTCTATCAACAACACACCGATGCTACCGGCCAGCCCTTTGCTGAGGCGATATTCCCTGAGCTGTGGCTCGATACCGCCGGCCAGCCGTGGCTGGTTAATGCCCTTGCTCACCAATTGACATGGAAAGAGTCCGCCCTGCGCGACCGCAGCCAGCCCATCACCCTTAACCACTATTTCGCCGCCCGTGAACGGCTGATTCAATCCCGCGCTACCCACCTTGACCAGCTCACCGACAAACTTAAAGAGCCACGAGTGCGCGGCGTGATTGCGCCGATTCTCTCCGGTGAGGGTGAGCCGGAGCAGCTACCGGTCGATGATGTCGATTATTGTGTCGATTTAGGGCTCATTCGCCGCCGCCCTAATCTGGCCATCAGCAACCGCATCTATCGCGAGATATTGCCGCGTGAACTCACCTACACCACCCAAGAGACCATCACCAATCAAGAGCAGAGCTGGTATCTCACCCCCGACCACCGCCTCGATATGATCAAACTGCTGCAAGCATTTCAGCAATTCTTTCGCGAACATAGCCAGAGCTGGATTCAACGCTTCGACTACCACGAAGCGGGGCCACAACTGCTGCTGCAAGCCTTTTTACAACGCATTATTAACGGCGGTGGGCGCATTAACCGCGAATATGCCCTCGGCCGCCGCCGCACTGACCTTATCATCGAATGGCCGGTCGATGAGGCGGTAGGGCTATTTGGCGAAGTGCAGCGCATTGTGATTGAGCTAAAAATCTTGCGTAGTCACCTAAAAAAGACCCTGCAACAAGGCATTGAACAGAGCCGCGCCTATGCCGATAGCTGTGGTGCCGCAGAGGTGCATCTGATTATCTTTAACCGCAACCCCAAAATAAGCTGGGGTAAGAAGATTTGGTATCGCGCCGCCGCAGGAGAGGGTGGGGTGCATTGTTGGGGCTGTTAGCGCAACGAAGGGCACTGGGCTCAGACTATAGTCCGTAGCTCTGTGACCATTAACAAAACACCCAACAGTAGCTGCCTATCGGCTTTAGAGAGGGCCAAATCTTCTGCAATGGCTCTCTCAACACGCCCAATCAGCTCGTCACTGTCGGTTTTACTCAATGTTTTAAACTCTGCCATTGTCGGCTTCACTCAGCTCCTGAGTCATTTGCTCGTATTGCTCTAGCAGTTAGGCAATTTCTATACGGCTACGGCGCGGTTTCTGCTTGGGGTTTGTGATCAATTCAGTTACACTCTCTTCCGATCTGACACTTCCTCTTTTGTGGCGATAAATGGTTTTGCTCAACAGATTTGACGCATCAGGGGTGTAGGTGTCATGTCTCTTGTAAAACCGAACAAGCTAACGCCGATAATGATGATGATAATGATGGGTTTAGTGATGCCGAAGAGCAATTTTATGGTACCAATCTGTTAGTCAAAGACTGCGCAAGTTTCATCTGCGGTAAGGGCAAGAGCTGGTTATACGGGATTCAACAACCATAACCGGGTCAATGGCTAAAAGAGCAAACTAATGGAGAAATTTTTTAACACCGAAGGGCCGATGAAGGCCGATATGCACTATCTTATTCCCTCATTTCAACGATTTGACTGGGAGGAGGTTCGGGTCTTGATTGAGCGGCAGAAATATTTTCTGCTCCACGCACCGCGCCAAACCGGTAAGACTACGGCACTGATGGAGATGGTGACAGCCCTCAATCAAGAGGGACGCTATCTGGCGCTCTATGTCAATATCGAAGCGGCGCAGACGGCACGCAATGATGCCGACAAGGGCAATCGAATTATTTGTGATATTTTACTGCAAAGTGGCGAACTCTTTTTTAGCGAACCGCTACCATGGAGTGAAGCCCGAGATAAACTGCGTCCGACAGAGCCGCAACAGCGACTAAATCAGCTACTTAGTTGGTGGGCAAAGCACAGCTCCAAACCCATTGTCCTGTTACTGGACGAAGTTGATGCACTCATCGGCGATACCCTAGTGTCACTGCTACGACAGCTACGCACCGGCTATATGCAACGCCCCGAAGCGTTTCCTCATAGTATTATTCTCTGTGGTGTGCGCGATTTAAAAGACTACCGCATTCACCAGAGCAATGGCGATATTATTACCGGCGGTAGTGCCTTTAATGTGAAGGCAGAGTCGCTGACACTGGGTAACTTTACCCCACAAGAGATACGAACACTCTATCAGCAACATACCGAGGCCACCGGCCAGTACTTCGATGAGGCTATTTTTGAACTGCTATGGCAAGACACCTATGGCCAGCCGTGGCTGGTCAATGCTATCGGTAACGAATTAACCTGGAAAGATCGTGCACTGCGCGATCGCAGCGTAGTGATTAACCTGCCTCACTATCTGGCAGCGCGGGAGCGACTGATACAGTCGCGGGCAGTGCACTTAGATCAGCTGGCCGATAAATTACGCGAAAACAGGGTGCGGCGGGTGATTGCGCCGATATTAGCAGGAGAACCGTCGCCACAACAACGACAGGATGATTTAGAGTATTGCGAAGATTTAGGTTTGATTCGGCGTAAGCCGCTGGAGATAAGTAATCGCATCTACCGCGAAATATTGCCACGAGAGTTAACCAGCGCCCTGCAAGATTCCATAACCAACCAGCAGCAGAGCTGGTATCTGACCGAAACAAACCGGCTCGACATGGTTAAACTGCTACAGGCGTTTCAACAGTTTTTTCGGGAGAACTCCGAAAGCTGGCTACAGCGCTTTGCCTACAAAGAGGCGGGGCCACAGCTACTGATGCAGGCGTTTTTACAGCGCATTATCAATGGCGGCGGACGCATTAACCGCGACTATGCGCTCGGACGGCGTCGTACCGACCTGCTCATCGAGTGGCCGGTGAGAGAACATAACGGTCAGTGGCAGGAGGTACAAATTGTGGTGATAGAGCTAAAGATTTTGCACGGATCACTGGAGAAGATAGTGGAGGAGGGGATAGCACAGACCCTCGACTACAGTGATAAGTGTGGCGCAGAGGAGAGCCATTTGGTGATTTTTGACCGCGATGCGACCACCTCGTGGGAGGAGAAGATTTGGCACTGGCCGTGCCGTTTGGTGAGTGTGTGGGGCTGTTAGCAGTGCATACATTGGTGTTCAAGATGAGCATTGGATATATTCAGAAAGTCAGCTGGTTGGAAGATTTAGCGGAACTAATCCGTTAGTTAAAGCGTACCCGGGCTTTATCTGCGGTAAAGGCAAGAGTTGGCTATACGGGATTCAACAGCCGTAACGAGGGAAGAGCTAAAAGAGCAAACTAATGGAAAAATTTTTTAATACCGAAGGGCCGATGATAGCAGCGGACCACTACCTTATCCCCTCTTTCGGGCGCATTGATTGGGAGGAAATGCAGACGCTAATTGATCGCAAACGCTACTTTCTGCTCCACGCACCGCGCCAAACCGGTAAGACTACGGCACTGATGGAGATGGTGACAGCCCTCAATCAAGAGGGACGCTATCTGGCGCTCTATGTCAATATCGAAGCGGCGCAGACGGCACGCAATGATGCCGACAAGGGCAATCGAATTATTTGTGATATTTTACTGCAAAGTGGCGAACTCTTTTTTAGCGAACCGCTACCATGGAGTGAAGCCCGAGATAAACTGCGTCCGACAGAGTCGCAACAGCGACTAAATCAGCTACTTAGTTGGTGGGCAAAGCACAGCTCCAAACCCATTGTCCTGTTACTGGACGAAGTTGATGCACTCATCGGCGATACCCTAGTGTCACTGCTACGACAGCTACGCACCGGCTATATGCAACGCCCCGAAGCGTTTCCTCATAGTATTATTCTTTGTGGTGTGCGCGATTTAAAAGACTACCGCATCCACCAAAGCAATGGCGATATTATTACCGGCGGTAGTGCCTTTAATGTGAAGGCTAAATCGCTGACACTGGGTAACTTTACCCCACAGGAGATACGAGCACTCTATCAGCAACATACGGATGCCACCGGGCAGCGCTTTGATGAGGCGATTTTTGAGACGCTATGGCAGGACACCTATGGCCAGCCGTGGTTAGTCAATGCCATGGGTAACGAATTAACCTGGGAGGATCGCAGCCTGCGGGATCGCAGCGTCATCATTACCACGCACCACTATCAGGCAGCGCGGGAGCGACTGATACAGTCG
The DNA here is from genome assembly GCA_008375315.1 of Ectothiorhodospiraceae bacterium BW-2. Classification (NCBI taxonomy): domain Bacteria; kingdom Pseudomonadati; phylum Pseudomonadota; class Gammaproteobacteria; order Chromatiales; family Ectothiorhodospiraceae; species Ectothiorhodospiraceae bacterium BW-2. The sequence goes on from CP032507.1 coordinate 2,861,409, forward strand.
CGGGCGGTACACTTAGATCAATTGGCCGATAAACTACAGGAGGAGCGGGTTCGCGGGGTGATTGCGCCGATTCTAGCAGGAGAAGGTATGCCCGACCATTTACCGCAGGACGATCTGCTCTACTGTCACGATTTGGGTTTAATACGGATTAAACCAACGCTGCAGATTAGCAATCGCATCTATCAGGAAGTGATCCCGCGAGAGTTGACCTTTACCACCCAGGCGACGATAAGTAACCAGCAGCAGAGCTGGTATCTGACCGAAACAAACCGGCTCGATGTGGTTAAACTGCTACAGGCGTTTCAACAGTTTTTTCGGCAGAACTCCGAAATCTGGCTACAGCGTTTTGCCTACAAAGAGGCGGGGCCACAGCTACTGATGCAGGCATTTTTACAGCGCATTATCAATGGCGGCGGACGGATTAACCGCGAATATGCGCTCGGACGGCGTCGTACCGACCTGCTCATCGAGTGGCCGGTGAGAGAACATAACGGCCAGTGGGATGAAGTACAAATTGTGGTGATAGAGCTAAAGATTTTGCGCGGCTCACTGGAGAAGGTAGTGGAGGAGGGGATAGCACAGACCCTCGACTACAGTGATAAGTGTGGCGCAGAGGAGAGCCATTTGGTGATTTTTGACCGCGATGCGACCACCTCGTGGGAGGAGAAGATTTGGCACTGGCCGTGCCGTTTGGTGAGTGTGTGGGGCTGTTAGCAGTGCATACGAGAGAGGTTAATTAAAAGCAGGCTGATGGAGAAATTCTTTAACACCGAAGGGCCGATGAAGGCCGATATGCACTATCTTATTCCCTCATTTCAACGATTTGACTGGGAGGAGGTTCGGGTCTTGATTGAGCGGCAGAAATATTTTCTGCTCCACGCACCGCGCCAAACCGGTAAGACTACGGCACTGATGGAGATGGTGACAGCCCTCAATCAAGAGGGACGCTATCTGGCGCTCTATGTCAATATCGAAGCGGTGCAGACGGCACGCAATGATGCCGACAAGGGCAATCGAATTATTTGTGATATTTTACTGCAAAGTGGCGAACTCTTTTTTAGCGAACCGCTACCATGGAGTGAAGCCCGAGATAAACTGCGTCCGACAGAGCCGCAACAGCGACTAAATCAGCTACTTAGTTGGTGGGCAAAGCACAGCTCCAAACCCATTGTCCTGTTACTGGACGAAGTTGATGCACTCATCGGCGATACCCTAGTGTCACTGCTACGACAGCTACGCACCGGCTATATGCAACGCCCCGAAGCGTTTCCTCATAGTATTATTCTTTGTGGTGTGCGCGATTTAAAAGACTACCGCATCCACCAAAGCAATGGCGATATTATTACCGGCGGTAGTGCCTTTAATGTGAAGGCTGAATCGCTGACTTTGGGCAACTTTACTCCACAGGAGGTGCGGGCGCTCTATCAGCAACATACCGATGTTACCGGGCAGCGCTTTGATGAGGCCATTTTTGAACCGCTATGGCAAGACACCTATGGCCAGCCGTGGCTAGTCAATGCTATCGGTAACGAATTAACCTGGAAAGATCGTGCACTGCGCGATCGCAGCGTAGTGATTAACCTGCATCACTATCAGGCAGCGCGGGAGCGACTGATACAGTCGCGGGCGGTACACTTAGATCAATTGGCCGATAAACTACAGGAGGAGCGGGTTCGCGGGGTGATTGCGCCGATTCTAGCAGGAGAAGGTATGCCCGACCATTTACCGCAGGACGATCTGCTCTACTGTCACGATTTGGGTTTAATACGGATTAAACCAACGCTACAGATTAGCAATCGCATCTATCAGGAAGTGATCCCGCGAGAGTTGACCTTTACCACCCAGGCGACGATAAGTAACCAGCAGCAGAGCTGGTATCTGACCGAAACAAACCGGCTCGACATGGTTAAACTGCTACAGGCGTTTCAACAGTTTTTTCGGCAGAACTCCGAAATCTGGCTACAGCGTTTTGCCTACAAAGAGGCGGGGCCACAGCTACTGATGCAGGCGTTTTTACAGCGCATTATTAATGGCGGCGGACGGATTAACCGCGAATATGCGCTCGGACGGCGTCGTACCGACCTGCTCATTGAGTGGCCGGTGAGTGAACATAACGGCCAGTGGCAGGAGGTACAGATTGTGGTGATAGAGCTAAAGATTTTGCACGGATCACTGGAGAAGATAGTGGAGGAGGGGATAGCACAGACCCTCGACTACAGTGATAAGTGTGGCGCGGAGGAGAGCCATTTGGTGATTTTTGACCGCGATGCGACCACCTCGTGGGAGGAGAAGATTTGGCACTGGCCGTGCCGTTTGGTGAGTGTGTGGGGCTGTTAGCGGTAGATGGAGCTGAGTCAGTAGCGGAGGTGAACGATGCGGTTTACTCGCCTAGTTGCTCCGGCAGTCATGTTTGTCGATGATAGGGGTGGGTGATGAATCGGTGGTGGCTAGTTTCGGCGCGGGCTTTGATCAACACTGTGGAGAGCACCCAACAATGAATATTCGACAACGCAGTCGTGGTTTACTGCTCGGCCTCGCGGTCGGCGATGCCTTGGGACTGCCAGCGGAAGGTTTGACGGCGCGGCGGATTCGCAAGCACTGCGGCGGGCCGTGGCGGCACCGTTTCCTGTTCGGTCACGGTATGGGTAGCGACGATACCGAACACGCCAGTTTCGTCGCCCAGTCCTTGCTGGTCTGCGGCGCTGACGCACACGCTTTTGCCCATCGGCTGGGTTGGTGTCTGCGTGGCTGGTTCATCGGCTTGCCGGCCGGCATCGGCTTGGCGACGCTACGCGCCTGCCTCAAGCTGTGGCTGGGTTTTCCGCCTGCGCGCAGTGGCGTGTTTTCCGCCGGTAATGGCCCGGCGATGCGCGTCGCGCCCATTGGCCTGCGCTTCGCCCATGAACCCGACCAACTCGACGCCTGCGTTGCCGCGTCTACTCGTCTCACCCACACCGACCCCAAAGCCATGACCGGTGCGCTGGCGATTGCCCGCCTTAGCGCTTGGATTGTACGGGAGGATTTGCAAGCGCGTCCGGCGGCGACGGATTTTCTTGCGCTATTGCATGGCTGCGGTGACGACGCCGACTGGCAACGCTGCGTCAGCGCGATTGATGAGGGGCTGCAAAACCATCTCAGCGTCGCCGAATTCGCTGCCAGTCTCGGTTTGCACACCGGCGTCAGCGGCTACATGTATCACACCGTGCCGGTTGCCGTGTATGCTTGGTATCTGCACTATGGCGATTTTGCGCTGAGCTTGGAAAGCGTGCTCAATTGCGGCGGCGATACCGACACCGTCGGCGCGATTGTCGGCGCGCTAGCAGGCGCGGTAACGGGCGAGGCCGGTATTCCCGCGCCGTGGCGCGACGGTTTATGGGACTGGCCGCGTGGCGTAGCGTTTTTAACCCAACTCGCCGACGCCCTAGCTGATGTGGCGACAACGCGGCAGACACGGCCTGCGGTGCGCTATGTCTGGCCGGCGCTGCTAGTTCGCAACGCCGTGTTTATGGTGATTGTGCTGGCGCATGGGTTTTATCGGCTTATTCCATAAATATATCAATATATTCTGTTATTCTTCTTGATAAGCCAGCCTGATTCGATAATGATTCTGCTATGTCACATCAGCGTAATGAAGCTCGGGTGGGTCTGATTTAGTATCGCTGCCTGATCCTCTTTATGGCGAGACCTTCTGGAGATAGCGCTCTAGCGCCTTAGGATCGTAACCGGATCAAGACTCCTGTGTGGGACGGGAACTATTTGCTGGTTAAATTATATACCCCATCCCACCCCTCTTCAGGGGGATTTTGCAAGAAAGTGTGACAGCGCTCCTGCATCAGTTGACTATAGGCGGGCAGAGGGAGCTGCTGGTAGGCCTCAATCGCCGCCTGCCACTGCTGTTCTAGGTAGAGTTTAAAGCAGAGGTGGGAGTGGGTTGCGATCGCCGTGGCTCGATTTAGGGTCTCGCTATCGCTGTCGGGAGGACAGAGTGGGGCGAAGATCATAATCGGGTGCGCTTTCCCCTTAACTCTTACCATATCGATAACGGCGCAGGGGATAAAGCAGCTCAGTGCAAGATAGGTGGTCTCAGAGATAATAATGCGGCAGTGATAGGGCTTGGTTAGCCCCTCTAGGCGGGAGGCGAGATTAACGCTATCGCCAATAATGGTGTAGTCGAGCTTATGTTCCGAGCCGATATTACCCAAAATCGCTTCACCAGTATGGATCCCCATGCCGACATCGATAGTCGGCAGCCCCTTATCAAGCAGCGTCTGGTTCACCTGAATGAGCGCCTGCTCCATCTTTAGCGCCGCGCTAACGCACTCGGTAGCGTGGTGCTCAATCTGTAGCGGTGCCCCCCAGAAGGCCATGATCGCATCGCCAATATACTTATCGAGCGTCCCTTTGTGGCTGTAGGCGATCTCGGCCATCACCCCAAAGTAGGTATTGAGGAGCTCGACCACCCGCTGCGCCGGTAGAGACTCTGAGATAGAGGTAAAGGAGCGAATATCGGAGAAGAAAATAGTTAACTGCTCGCGGTTACTGAGCGTTATCTCCTGCCGTAGCTGCTCATCATCTAGAATCTGATTGAGTGCCGCCGGCGAGAGGTAGCGGCCAAAGGTGGCGCGAACTCGCTGCCGTTCACGAATTTCGCTAAACGACAGATAAGCAAAACTGCTAAAAAAGGTGAGTAAAATAGCAATAATCGGCGTGGTAATATTGACCACCCAGTGGTAAGCAAACAGCAGTAACCCCAGCGCTCCCCAAAGGCTAATTAGCATCAGTGGCAGCAGGGTGCGCCCGGCCATGCGCTGCTGTAACAGTACCGCAGCTAGGGTCACAATAATGAACAGTAGGCTGATAAGGTAGGTCGCACCCACCGGTAGATGGTGCAGAAGGCTATCTTGTAACAGATTGCTCAATAGCGAGACATGCAGCATCACCCCCGGTGTTTTGGGGGAGAGGGGGGTCGCCTTTAGATCTTGCAGTCCGATAGCGCTCGCGCCGATAAAGACATATTTGCCGGCGAACTGATCGGGCATCACTTTGATCTGATCTAGTTTGCCTTGATAGAGCTGCTGAATCGATGCAAATACCCCGCCGGCCGAGTAGGCGGTGACCTTTTTTAGCTGCTTTATCATCACCCGACCGTCGCGATCGAGTGGTAGTGGGGGGAGTGATGAGTTGAGGCCAATGCGCTGCGACTGCTTGATCACCACCGTATTGGTGGGGATGAGCGGGGCAAGGCCGAGAGAGGCGAAAAGGTTGCCCTGATAGAGGTGGAAGGGGCGAATGCGACGATAGATGCCGTCAGCGTCGGGTTCGACCTCCACAATACCTAGCCCCTTAGCTGCCTGATAGAGTTCGGGATAGGGGTAGAGGGCGCTATTATTGCCGCGATCACTAAATCCTTGGTAGGCGAAGGCGTGCTGTGCCACCAGATCTTGTGGGAGTGGGTGGTGCAGCGTGTGTTGATCCTGACCCTCTAGCTCCTCACGAATAAATTGTAGTGCGTGATAGGTGATGCCGCTACTGGCGGTTGCCGCCGCTAGGCGGGCGTCATCGCTAGAGAGCGATTCGTTTATGATCTGCTGATTTTCGGTAAAGAGGATATCGAAGATGATCGCCTTAGCTCCCCCCATGACGAGATAGTCGATAAGATCCCCATAGAGCGCTCTTGGCCAGGGGAAGCGGCCAACTAGCGGGTTCATCGTCTGTAGTGAGGCTTCATCAATCATAATTACCACGATATCGGGGTGGGCTTCGCTCTGCTGCTGATGGTAGAGGGTGCGCAGATCAAATGTTATATACTCCAGCCGATTGAGAGCGCCGGAGATATCGAGCAGCAGCGTAAGGCCAAATAGGGCAGTGATAATCGTTGTGGTGGCTAGGGGGCGCTGTTTGAAAAGTTGCCGCATCGTCTTATTGGTCGTGTTATCGAATGAGTTGGGTTAATTGGCGGTAGCGCTCTCGATCACTGTCGCTTAGGGAGCCTTGGCGCTGAAACAGCTCTAGTAGCTGATTATGCTCCTGTTTGAGCCGTTGGCGATCGAGTTTTGTTACCACTTCGTTAAACTCTAGCTCACGCGCTGCGCCACTCTCTATCAGTAGCGGGGGTTGGGCCAGTAGCTGTTGTAGATGGGGGGCCTCAGAGCGATCACGCCAGTGTTCGAGCAGCGATGCCGCTGAGGCGTCGGGGTGGTGGTGGATAAAGTCGATAATCTCTGCTAATAACGGCGCACCGATGAGATCAAGTTGATCAAGGTTATGATTTTCGCCGATAGTGTGGGCAAGCTGCGGCTGGTGGAGTAGTAGCCAGATAGCCCGTTTAACCAGACTCATCGGCTGGTGGGCCTCTGCTTGGTGCGGCGCGCGCCCGGCGCTGGTGTGGGGGTAGGGGCGGCTCGGGCGGTGGGTAGCCTGTGGCAGCGGCAGATCGGGGCGTTCGAGCAGGATCGCCATCTTAGCTGCATCGGCTTGAATTTTACTACCGCAGCGCTCTAGGAGTAGTTGGCTAAAGGGGGAGCGTTGCAGCTCGGCAAAGAGCGGCTTTAGGCGGGCGATATAGCGACTTCTCCCCTCAATTTGGCGTAGATCACACTTATCGCTCACCTGCTGTAGCAGAAACTCCGCTAGCGGTGTGGCCTGTTGTAGCTGCTGCTGTAGCGCCTCGACACCGTGCTGGCGCACAAAGCTATCGGGGTCTTCTCCTGCGGCTAGAAACAGAAATTGGATTTGGCGCTCTCCTTGTAGCTGTTTTAGACCGTACTCCAGCCCGCGCCAAGCGGCTTTGCGTCCCGCCTCATCGCCATCAAAGCAGAAGATAATATGCTCGCTCACTCGAAATAGCTGCTGTAGGTGGTGGTCAGTGACGGCGGTACCGAGGGTGGCCACCGCGTTATGGATCCCAAATTGCGCTAGTGCTACCACATCCATATAGCCCTCTACCACCATCACGCTCTCTAATTGGCGCTGCTGCTGTCGCGCCTCATAGAGGCCATAGAGCTCGCGTCCCTTACTAAAAATCGCCGTTTCGGGGGAGTTGAGATATTTTGGCTTGCTATCGTCTAGTACACGGCCCCCAAAGGCGATCACCCGACCGCGACGGTCGCGGATCGGGAAGATAATTCGCTCCCGAAAGCGGTCGTACCAGCTATTGCGATCAGTGTTATGAATAGTTAGCCCTAACTGTTCGAGATCGTGATGGGGATAGGAGAGTGCTTTGAGCAGATTATCCCATCCAGGCGGCGCGTAGCCGATAGCGTAGCGGCGACATATCTCCCCCGATAGACCGCGCTGTTGTAGATAGCTGACCGCTGTGGCCGCCTGAGTGTGGTGCCGTAGCTGCTGCTGAAAGTATTGGCTAGCCTGCGCCATTATTTGGTAGGGATCGATCGAGGTGGTCACCCCAGAGCTCGGGGTGGTCGAGAGCTTCTCCGGTTGTGGTAGGGTCATCCCCGCCATGGGCGCGAGCGTCTGTAGCGCCTCGATAAAGCTCATACCATCATACTCCATCAGAAAAGTGATGGCGCTACCGGAGGCTTTGCAGCCGAAGCAGTGGTAGAACTGTTTTTCGGGGTTGACGCTAAATGAGGGGCTCTTTTCGTTATGAAATGGGCAGCACGCACTATAGTTTCTACCGGCCCGTTTGAGTGGCACCCGAGCATCAATCACCTCAACGATATCGACCCGTTGAATCAGATCATCGATAAAGCTCTGTGGAATGCGCCCCGACACTTAGCCGCCCCTAGGAGGAGGGGTTGGAGGCGAGCTGTGATAGCAGTGGCTATCGGTAATAATGGTGTCGGCGGGAATATCCCACTCCCGTCTTGGTAGCTGGGCTACTTTTTGAAACTCAAAGGCGACGCCGATAAGTTTTGGACGCCCTAACGCCGACTGACGCGCACGATAGCTAAAGGTGCGATCATAGTACCCTTTCCCCATACCTAAACGGGTACCCTTGGGGTGGAAGCCGACTAGCGGCATGAGCACTAGATCGAGCCGTAGCTGCTCGCGTCGGTGGGGAAGATCGATGTGACAAGGCTCTAAGATGCCAAAACGGTTCGGTTGCAGCCGCGTTTGGGGGGTAAAGCGGCTAAAGCCGAGTTGACAGCGATGGGGGAGGGGGTAGAGGTGGGGGAGGTAGAGCTCTTTTCCGTGTTGCCATAGCTGTTCGATTAACGAAGTCAGCGCCGGTTCGCCATCGTTGGCAAGGTAGAGGGCAATTCGCTGACTGTAACGCAACGGAGGGTAGTGCCATAACCGGCGGCAGAGAGCCTGTTCGAGCTTGGCCCGTTGCGGAGGGGGGAGAGTTCGTCGCAGCTGGCGTAACTGTTGACGCAGCGAGCGCTCAAAGGCGTTGTGACTATTCATGGGGGAGCTAGATTAGGGTGGATACACCCAGACTGCCGCCACTACCATTGTCCTTGAACCCTTGGTTCAAGTGGGAATCGCATCCGTCTCATTAGGTTTTCCGGCTAGCGGACATACACACAGAGCCAGCGGTTGATCCCCAAGGTATAAAATAGGCTCAAGAAAATACCCGGTAGAAGAGCGTACAGCGCAGGCGTATCCATTGCTTGAACGACGGGGAGTAGTTTAGTTTTGTTTCAGCTCCTTTTCAATCTTTTTTGACAGTTTGACGATCGCCTCGGCCACTTCAGGACTGCTGCCGCTGCTGCGCCGCTCTAACAGCAGTTCGTGGGCAATGTTAAGCGCCGCGATGACCGCGATGCGTTCGGTGCCGACGATTTTGTCAGTATCGCGAATATGACGCATCCTATCATCTAGCATCGCCGCCGACTCTAGTAGCGCTAACCGCTCCTCTGGGGTACAGGCGATAGTGTAGCTTTTATCGAGGATATAGATCTGTTCTTGGTTTATCGGGGAGCTCATGATTCGGCCTCCATCTCCTTCAGACGGTTAATTATCGTCTCAACGCGGGCGCGAGCCTGCTCGGTTTTCTCGATCAGACCGGTCCGCTCCTTCAGTAGGGCGGCCTGACTCTCCCGTAGTGACTGGTTATCACTCTTTAGTTGACGCACCCGTTTAAGCAAAGCGTCAATCTGTTGTTCTAAATGCTGCAGTTCGTTCTGTTTCATGACCGTAAGTGGCAAAGTTGGAGCAGGGCTAGCCGGGTCACAGTCGTTGACGCTGAGGCGGTGGCTAACGCAGTAGTGGCGAGACTATAAGGGATTCGATCACTTTTGGTCAATGGCCATTTAGCTGAATTGTCAGCATATTACGCCGCTTTTTTTCCAAATTGGTTTAGAAGTGGCGGTGAATTGAGCCGCGGAGCAATTGAAATGTAGCGAATTTTACCTATCTACATTAGAATATGCTTTAATTCTAAATTTTAATAGAGCGGTAGCATACCGGGAGCGTCAAATGAATTCAGAGAGTTATTCTATGGGGGGGCGATGTAGCGCCTGTTCGTTACAGCGGGTCTGTCTGCCGGCAGGCTCCCCTCATGCGGCAGTTGCCGAGTTTGAAAAGTTGGTGGAGCAGCCGACAATGATAGAGAGTGGTGCTGAGCTATTTGCCCAAAATGAGCCGCTGCGGGCGATCTTTACCATTCGCTCCGGTGCGGTTAAGGCGGTGCGAGGTGGGGCGGAGGAGCAGCAGATTGTCGGTTTTGTGTTACCGGGGGAGCTGTTAGGATTTCATGCCATCCATACTGGCCGCCACCCCTTTCGAGCGGTGGCGATTGAGCCGGTCTATCTCTGCCGTATCGACTTTGGGCGGTTAATGCAGCTACTACACCAGTATCCAACCCTAGAGCAGCAGCTATTGATGCTGATTAGCCGCCAGTTAATGCAAGAGCAAAATACGATCCGTTCGCTGAGTCTAAAGTCGGCCGATGCTCGTCTAGCGGCACTGTTAATCGGTTTTTCTGATCACTATCGAATGCGAGGGTTTTCACCGTTCGACTTCTGGCTGCCGGTCTCAAGGCAGGAGATGAGTAGCTACCTCTCGTTAGCGGTAGAGACCGTTAGCCGTATCTTTAGTCGCTTTCAGCAGCAGGGCTATTTGAGGGTAAAGGGGCGGCGCATTGAGGCGCTCAATCTGACCGCCCTATCGGCGATGGCGGGGATTCCGATGGTGCTAGAGCCATCGCGCTCTACCGGAACCTTAGGCTAAATTTTCACTTAAAACGGCTTGGCAACGGCCAAAATGACTACGGTAATCAGAATGAGCACTGGAAACTCATTAAACCAGCGATAGAAGAGGTGGGATCGCTGGTTTTGATCGTCACGAAACTGGCGCACAATCTGACCGCACCAAAAGTGGTAGCCGATAAGTAGCGTCACCAAAACCAGTTTTAGGTGGAGCCACTCCATGTGGGCATAGGCGCTCCAAGCGTAACTCTGTAGTAGCCACAATCCTAATAGGGTCGCGACCACCATGCTAGGGGTCATAATGCCACGATAGAGCTTGCGCTCCATCACCTTAAAGCGCTCGTTACTCACCTCATCTTGACTCATGGCGTGATAGACAAATAGCCTCGGCAGATAGAAGAGAGCGGCAAACCAGGTAATGACCGCAACAATATGCATCGCTTTGATATAGAGCATCATCTTCTCCTTAAACATTTAATTGGGAAACATTTCATTGGCCAAGCGCGGACAGTCTATCACACCGAACTGTTGCTGAGGTGGGGGCTCTCTATTCGCTAGAGTGCAGTTCTGCTAATATGTGGGGGCATTGATAACACAATGGGGTCAAGTTGTAACCCACAACCCACCATAAGGAGTGAACGCATGGTAAGAGCAGGTATTGTTGGCGGCACCGGATATGCCGGGGTCGAGTTGCTGCGGCTGTTAGCGCAACATCCGCAGGTAGAGCTGGAGGTTATCACCTCTCGCTCCGAAGCGGGGATGAGGGTGGATGAGCTCTTTCCTAATCTGCGTAACTCGGTCGATCTAAAATTTACTGAGCCCGATACGGCCCGTCTAGGGCAGTGCGATGTGGTCTTTTTTGCCACCCCTAATGGGATTGCGATGCAGATGGCCCGACAGCTATTGCAGCAGGGGACGCGAATTATCGATCTGGCGGCCGACTTTCGGTTGCAAGATGTGGAGCTGTGGCAGCAGTGGTATGGCATGGAGCACGCCTCTCCCGAACTGATCTCAGAGGCCGTTTATGGCCTGCCGGAACTAAATCGCAGCCAAATTGCCACAGCCGTCCTAGTGGCCAACCCCGGCTGCTACCCTACCGCAATACTGCTCGGTCTGCTGCCGCTAGTAGAGACACGGCTCATCAACCTAGAACGAATTATCGCCGATGCCAAATCGGGCGTTAGCGGTGCCGGTCGTGGAGCGAGCGTTGGCACACTGTTTAGCGAGGTCGATGGTAGCTTTAAAGCCTATGCCGCCCGAGGGCATCGCCACCTGCCGGAGATTAGACAGATGTTAGAGAGCGTTGCTGGCGAGGAGATCGGCCTAACCTTCGTTCCCCATCTAGTGCCGATGGTGCGTGGCATTCATGCGACCCTCTATGCCGAGATGCCGGATGACTCGATCGATCTACAACATATGTACGCCAAGCGCTACGCCAATGAGCCGTTTGTCGATCTGATGCCGGTCGGCTCCCACCCCGAGACCCGTTCAGTGCGCGGCTCCAACTTCTGTCGTATCGCCCTGCATCGTCCCCAAAGTGGCGATATTGTGGTCATACTGTCGGTGATCGACAATCTGACCAAAGGGGCCGCGGGTCAGGCGGTACAGAATATGAACATCATGTTTGGTTTAGATGAAAAGAGCGGCATCGACTCGCTCGCTACTCTCCCCTAGAACCGGTGAGACTACCGCTGCTAATCTCTGCGCTGCTGTGTGGCTGGCTCGGCTACTTTATGGCGCAAATGTGGGACACCCGACAGCTAGAGGGGAAGCTTAATCCGCAGCAGCAGCTTAGCGAACTGAAGCAGCAGCTACGACGGCTGGAGCGCCAAAATCGGTCACTGCAACAGCAGCAGCAGATCGATCAGGCGGCGGCTGAACAGAGCGCGGTAGAGCTGCGACAGCAGCAGCAGCAGCTAAAGGCACTGCAGCAGGAGCTCGGTTTCTACCGTACCGTGACAGGCGCGGTGAGTCGGGGGGAGGGGATCGCGCTGCATCGGGTCGAATTGGCCTCGCTAGGCGGGGGGTGGTACCGTTTTCTAGCGCTGTTTAACCGTCGTCCTAATGATGGCAAAGCGGTTAGCGGCCAGTGGCGGTTAGAGCTGCTCGATAGTGAGGGGCGGGTAGGGGAGAGACTGAGCGCCGAGTTTGAGTTCGACTATTTCGGTACCCTTGATATGCGTTTCAAACTGGCCGAGGACTTTACACCACAACAGTTGGCGCTTACAGTAGCGCCCTCCGGTGAGGCCGAGCCGGAGCAGTTTCTATTTTATTGGGCCGAACTGGTTAACGGAGAAGAGGGGCGTGTGGAGTAACAGACAGACGAAAGGGAGACGAGCGACCCGTCTCGATACGCTAATAGGGAGAGATAGCGAACTCAGAGGTGACCTCCACTTTCGAGGGGGGGTGCAGATAGATGGCAAAGTGGTGGGCAATGTACGGGCACCTAACGGCTCTGGTGCCGTCTTAAGTCTCAGCGAGCAGGGCAAAATAGAGGGGGAGGTGACTGTCCCTAATATCGTGCTCAACGGCGAAGTGGTGGGCGATGTCTATGCCGAACACCAGCTTGAGCTACTGCCTCAGGCGCGGATTCGGGGCAGCGTCTATTACGGCTACATTGAGATAGCTAAAGGGGCGGAGGTGAACGGCAATTTGATTCGACTAGAGGAGGGGGGGGCAACGGGAGAGCGTGAGCTAACTCCCCCCTCTGTCGAGCAAGAGAGTGAGGCTAAAAGTTGACTAAATAGGTCGGAATACAGATAATAGCTGTGGAGCAAGTGTTTAACCAAACTGGAGTAGCGTATGAGTGCAACTGAACAACCATTAATTTTTACTGAAAGTGCAGCCACCAAAGTGAAGGGGCTGATTGAAGAGGAGGGGAACGACAACCTCAAATTGCGGGTCTATGTCACCGGTGGTGGCTGTTCTGGGTTTCAGTACGGCTTTACCTTTGACGAAAATGTTAACGATGGCGATACTGCGGTCGAGACCAACGGCGTAACGCTATTAATCGATCCGATGAGTTTTCAATATATGGTCGGTGCCGAAATCGACTTTAAAGAGGATCTCGAAGGGGCGCAGTTTGTGATTCGTAACCCGAATGCCACCACCACCTGCGGCTGTGGCTCCTCCTTCTCCCCCTAGTATGGCCACTGTGACTGTCACTATTAGAGCTGCGCTGAACTGAGAGCTAGCTCTGTTCCGGTTCCCATCCACTCGTTAGGTGGGAGCCGATTTCGATCGCTTAGCGGTAGGTGAGTGCCCAGACAATATGCTCGGCTACCATAGGATCGGCCCCGCTTAACCGGTGCTGTAGCGCCGCTACCACCGCTTCACTTTTTGGCCCATTGCCGAGTGCAACCGCCAGATTGCGTTGCCATAGACGATAACCGAGCCGCCGCAGCACCATCCCCTCACTTTTGGCCAAAAAGGTCGCCTCATCCCACAAAAAGAGCTCTAAGAGTGTGGCCTGATCGAGTCGATGTCGTGGTAAAAAGTCGTTAACGGCGGTGAGTTTAGCAAAGCGATTCCAAGGGCAGATGAGCTGACAATCGTCGCAGCCGACAATGCGGTTACCGAGCTGTGGTCGCAGCGAGAGGGGAATCGCGCCGTGATGCTCAATAGTTAAATAGGAGAGACAGCGGCGGGCATCGAGCCGATAGGGGGCAATAATCGCCCCTGTCGGGCAGATATCGACACAGCGCTGGCAGCGACCGCAGTGGTTGCTCGCTGGCTGATCTGGTTTAAGAGGGAGATCGGTCAGCAGCGTGCCGATAAAAAACCACGATCCGCGCTCTCTGTTTACCAAATTGGTATGTTTGCCGATCCAGCCTAGGCCGGCTAGCTGAGCTAACGGCTTCTCCATGACCGGGCCACTATCGACAAATATCCGATATCCAAACGGCCGCCACGCCTGTTGCAGCGCCTCGGCGAGCTGTTTTAGACGGCGGCGCAATACTTTATGGTAGTCGCGCCCTAAACTATAGCGGGAGAGATAGGCTCCCTCTGAACGCTGTAACTGCTGCCACATCTGCGCCTGTGGTTCTGGTAGATAGTCGAGCGTCACCATGATGGCACTCACCGTTCCCGGAACTAACTGCTGCGGCTGCCACCGTTTTGCACCGTGTTTGGCCATATAGGCCATCTCGCCATGAAACTGCGCGGCGAGCCACTGCTGTAGCCGCGCCCCCGCCTCTGCTAGTGTTAGTGGGGCGATGCCGACTAGACTGAGGCCGGCTTGTTGGCACTGCTGTTGCAAAGTCGCCTCGGGTGAGTGGGGGGGAGCGCTAATCATGGTGTCGTAGTTTACCCTAACCGAGGCGCAAATACCCTTCTCATCGCTACCTTGCCCCAATTTGGGTAGTGAAAATAGCCGCAAAAGTGATACAATTTGATTTTTAGAACAAACAGATTCTCTGGAGGTCTTGGATGATAAGCAGAACTCTACCCCAAACTCTCTGGCAGGCGCTATTACTGCTGCTGATAGTGGGCTCGGGACTCGGTGGCTCGGTGGCTGCAACGGCAGCTGAGGAGAGGTCGCTGGTCTATCTGGTATCAGATAGACGCATTCCGTTTTGGGATATTCTCGCCCGTGGTATCGAAAACGAGGCTGCGGCACTAGGCTATCGGCTAGCGGTCTATAGCGCCGAAAATAGCGCGAAAAGGGAGATGGAGAATAGCGTTAAGGCGATCCGTCAGGGGGTCGATGGCATTATCGTCTCGCCGACTAACTCATCGGCCTGCGTCACGATTCTAAAATTGGCTAAGGAGGCGGGTATTCCGGTGGTGATTGCCGATATTGGCACCGATGGGGGGGAGTATGTATCGTATATCTCTTCTGATAACCGTGGCGGAGCCTATCAGCTAGGGCAGATATTAGCCGCAAAGATGCAGCGCCTCGGCTGGCAAGAGGGGCGGGTCGGCATTATTGCTATTCCGCAAAAGAGGGCCAATGGCCAGGCGCGAACGGCTGGATTTATGCAGGCGCTCGCAGAGGCTGGAATTAAGGGCGGTGGACTGCGGCAGCAAGTCACCTTCTCTTATCAAGAGACCTACGACTACACTAGGGAGCTGATTCAACAGACCCCCGATCTGCGTGCTATCTGGCTGCAAGGATCAGATCGCTATCAGGGGGCGCTAGATGCGATTGCAGCGAGTGGCAAGGAGGGGGAGATTCTGTTAATTACTTTTGATGCTGAGCCTGAATTTCTAGACCTTATCCCCACAGGGAGGCTAGTCGGTGCCGGTATGCAGCAGCCGTTTTTAATGGGAGAGAGGGCGGTACAGATACTCAACCAGTATCGACAGGGGGAGAGGATAGAGAGCGAGATCAAGCTGCCGGTGCTGGCCATCTCTACGGAGAATATTGCCGAAAAGTTACCGCTTATCAAGCGTAATGTTTTGGGTATTGTGGCGGATAATTAGTGTCGATTTCTGATGGCTAGAGAGCGCCGGTCGCCCTCGCTCTATCTGAATCTAGCGATGACTATAATAGCTACCGTGGTGGCTATTATGGTGCTCTATTCAGTCTATCACTACGCTAATACCAAACAGGCGGTTGTCGCCTCGATGAAGCGCAGCTCATCGATGAGTATTGCGCTGTTGCAAAATAATCTCGCCCCGTTAATTGAGTCGTATGCCGTTAATGAGTACCAAAACCTGATATTTAATGAGCTAGAGCACAACCTCGACTACCTAGCCGTGGTGGTGGAAGATCTCAATATGGGGCAGATTATGGGGCAGGAGAGCGCCTATGTAAGCGGTAAAATTCGCCTCAGTGAGAGCGAGATAACTAGCTATAAACCGCAGTATCACCCCCTATTAGCTAGCAGTTTCTATAGCGATAGTGGTGATATTGTCGCTGAAAGCGGGGAGATTCTAGGGCAGATTACCCTCTATATGAGTGATGAGCTGCTCAAACGACAGCTACGCCAGACGCTGTTACAACATCTGGTGGTGGCGCTTGGTTTGAGCCTAATTCTGATTTTGGCGCTCTTTATCTCGATTCGCAACTTTGTATTGCGTCCGTTATCGATAATTGTCACCTCCCTCGGTGATTGTGACGAGAGCGGCATTCCACAGCACTCAATTCCATTACAAAAGTATCGTGAAATCGCCATTTTAGCTAAGGCGATTAACGCCATGCTCCAGACGATTCGACTCTCGAAACAGCAGTTAGAGGAGAACCATCAACAGCTAAAAGATGAGCGAGACCGATTTCAACTGGCGATTGAAGGAACTCAAGATGGCCTCTGGGACTGGGATCCGAAGAGCGACAAAGTCTTCTTCAGCCGCCAATGGAAACAGATGTTAGGCTATGCCGAAGAGGAGATAGGGGACTCTATTACCGAGTGGTCGGGACGAGTCCATCCTGAGGATAAGGCGGCGACGATGCAGGCGGTGCAGGCCCACCTTAAGGGTGAGAGTATGGTTTATGAGAATCGTCATCGACTGCGCTGTCGTGACGGCTCTTGGCGGTGGATTCTAGACCGAGGTAAAGCGCTGATTGATGAGGAGGGTAAGGTGGTGCGTATGGTCGGGTTTCATACCGACATTACCCGCGATATAGAACATCAGCAGGCGGCAGAGAGCGCTAATCGAGCCAAATCGCTCTTTTTAGCCACCATGAGCCACGAAATTCGTACCCCGATGACCGGGATTCTTGGCATGGCAGAGCTGTTACTTGAGACCGAGTTGTCACCACAGCAGCGGCAGCAGGTGGTACTGATTACCGAATCGGGACGGAATCTGCTCGCTATTATTAACGATATTCTCGACTTCTCTAAAATCAGCAGTGGCAAAATGGCGTTAGAGAGCCACCCCTTTAACCTACTTGAACTGGTGCGGCAGACGCTAGAGCTGTTTCAGTTTAGTACAGCTGCAAAGGGGATAGCGCTCGATTTGGTGCACAATTTTGAGCCGCAGGGGGGCTATAAACCGTTTGTGCGGGGCGACTCGACTCGTCTTAGGCAGGTGTTGGTTAATTTGATCGGCAATGCGATTAAATTCACCGAATCGGGTTCTGTGCGCTTAGAGTTACAGGTATTGAGCTGTCTTAACGAGCGATTGCGACTTGCGTTTGCGGTCGAAGATAGCGGCATAGGGATATCGACCGAGCAGCAGCAGCGGCTATTCGAACCCTTCATGCAAGCTAACCAAGATACTGCCCGTAAGTATGGCGGTTCCGGCTTAGGGCTATCGATCAGCCGCTCGCTAGTGGAGCTAATGGGAGGAGAGATTAGCCTCAACTCAGTGGTCGGTGTCGGAACCACTTTTAGCTTTATTATTACGCTCTCTAGCTGTGATAGCCAAGAGGTCGAGAGTGAACTTCCCCGCGAGGCAAGTCAGATCGAACCGATGCAGGGGCGGCTACTAGTAGTGGACGATATTAGCACCAATTTGATAGTGGCTGAGGGGATCCTCTCCACATTAGGTCTCACTGTTGTAACGGCTGCCAATGGTGAGGAGGCGATAGCGCTCTGGAAAACGGGTCAGTTTGATCTACTGCTACTCGACTGCCTAATGCCGATAATGGATGGCTATACGACCAGTCGAAAAATTCGTGAACTAGAGCAGGCGCCAAATCATATCCCGATCCTAGCGCTCACCGCCAACGCCTCTAGTGAAGATTATCAGCGCTGTATTGAAGCCGGTATGGATGGGGTGATTACCAAACCGTTTCGCAAAAACGATCTCTACCTAGCTCTACGGCGCTATCTATCGGGTAGAGAGCCTACAGCGACAG
Source organism: Ectothiorhodospiraceae bacterium BW-2 (assembly GCA_008375315.1). Lineage (NCBI taxonomy): Bacteria > Pseudomonadati > Pseudomonadota > Gammaproteobacteria > Chromatiales > Ectothiorhodospiraceae > Ectothiorhodospiraceae bacterium BW-2. Next base: position 2,879,268 of record CP032507.1, read on the forward strand.
CCGTTGTTGCAACGGTCGAACCTGACTCTACCGAGCGGCAGCCGGCACTCGATACAGAACTTGACTTGACGCGGTTACAACAGCTAGTTCATGATGTTGGCAAGATGGCGCCGAGGGTGCTGAGTATCTCCATTGAGGGGCTTGAGGGGTTATTACAGCAGCTAGCACAGACAGCGCAGACGATGGATCGCAGCTCTTTAATTCGGCAGTTTCACTCCATGAAATCGACCGCTGCGATGGTCGGCGCTGTGCGGTTGAGTGAGACGGCGCGGCAGCTTGAACTGACGCTAAAGGAGCTACCGGCAGAGGAGTCGTTCAATCTACAGCCGTCGCTACAGCAGCTACAGCAGCAGTTTCAACAGGTCGTCGGAGAGATTCGACAGTGGATAGATCAATTAACAGGATGAGGGATTAAGTGACTAGAGTAGGGATCAATCGCGTGGGAAGGGGGGCGGCAGTCGCTGTTTGTCTATGGCTAGTGGCTGTACCGCTCGCGGCGAAAGAGCTGCTCCACAATGCAACGGGGATGCTTACCGACCATTTAGGCGGCGATTTTACCCTGCAAGGGGAGGAGGGGCCGGTGACTCTAAGCGACTATCGGGGTAAGGTGGTGATCCTCTATTTTGGTTACACCTCCTGCCCCGATGTCTGCCCGATGAGCCTGTCGATTATGCGCCGCACGATGCAGCAGCTTAGTGAAGATCAAGCTACGCAGGTGCAGGGGATCTTTGTGACAGTCGATCCTGAACGCGATAAGGGCGAGGCGCTGCAGCACTATGTGCGCTTTTTCTATCCGACCTTTATCGGCCTGCGTGGTAGCGAGAGCGAGCTTAAACCGATTGCTAGGCAGTGGGGCGTCGGCTACCAGAAGCAGGCGTCGGGCTCTGCGCTAGGTTATCTGTTAGCTCACACTGACTATCTCTATCTGTTAGATCAGCAGGGGGAGCTAGCGGGGCTGTTTCACTCTCTTAGTCAGCCCGAAGAGTTAATCGGAGTGATAGAGGCGTTATTGAAGTCTCCACCCCATAGCAACTAAGGCGATTTACTCGATCTCCTCGCTCGGCTGCCGACCGCAGTAGTTATTCTCTACGGCGATAACGGCCGCTTCAACGCGGGAGTGGACTTCGAGTTTGCGTAAAATCGATTTAACATGCAGTTTAACGGTGCCATCGGAGATACCGAGATTTTTGGCGATCATCTTATTACTCTGCCCCTCGGCCACTAGGCAGAGGATCTCCATTTCGCGGCGGGTGAGCTGCTCTGCTGGGTGGGTGGTGGCGGCGGCGCTAGCTTCAGCCGTCTGGTGTTCCCCCTGAAACAGCCGCGCGAGTAAGCCGGCGAGTTCGGGAGCAACGACACTCTTACCGGCGACGATATCTCTTAACGCTTTCACTAGCTCCATCGGCTCCATATCTTTGAGCAGGTAGCCGTTAGCCCCCTGTTGCAGGCAGGCAAGTAGATCGCGCTCCTCATTACTGGTGGTTAACATCACTATTGGGCGGGTAAAGCCGCAGGCTCGTAGCCCCGCTAACACCTCTAGCCCGCTCATCTCCGGCATACGCATATCGAGCAGAACCACATCGGGTTCGATCTCGCGGGCCTTCATAAAGCCTTCGCGACCATTGCCGGCGGTAGCGATAACATCGATATCGTGCCGCTCTAGCAGCGTCTCTAAACCGCTACGAAATAGGGTGTGATCATCGACAATGAGAACTTTAACAGTCATAAGTTAGCGGCTCTAAATTAATGCAAAATGTTGATTATTCTGTATTTGGCTATACTTGTGCGTGGTGAAGAAGAGGTGGATTCGGGTTCCCTCCCCCGGTTCGCTCTCAATCTTTAACTCTCCGCCTAGATAGCGTGCCCGCTCCTGCATAATCGATAGGCCGAGATTTTCACCCGGGTGATCGCTAATATTGTTAAGATCGATGCCGATGCCGTCATCCTCAATGAGGACAGTATAGTCGCTCTGGTTGTGGCTGCGAAGTAGGACGCGCACCGTATGGGCTTGGCTATGTTTGCGAATATTAGCTAGCGACTCCTGCACAATGCGTAAAATCTGTAGCTCCATATTGGCCGGTAGCTTTGCATCGTTCCACTCTCGCTGTAGCAGCACCCGCATCTGGGTCTGGGTACGGAAGTTGCTGATGAGATCTTCGAGCGCCGGCATGAGCCCCCGTTTATGCATCGGGGCACGAAAGTGGGCTAGTAGTTCACGCAGTTCAGAGTAGGCCTCATCTAATCCCCCCTTAATCTGTTGGATTTCGTGGTGAATATCTGCTAGCGCAATATGGTTAACGCTATCATCGAGCATACTAATCTGAAACCGCAGGCTAGCTAGGGTCTGCGCTAGTGAGTCGTGTAGCTCGTGCGCGAGGGCGTTGCGCTCTTTCATTATCGATAGCCGTTTTGACTCGTCATCGAGCCGCGCCTTCTCAATCGCCATCCCTAGATGCTGCCCGACGCTAGAGAAGAGGGCACTAATTTCGCTATCGAACTCAACCCCCTTGTCGGGATCGATAAAGAGGTTATAGATACCGAGCGCTCGCCCATGGTACTGTAGCGGCACGGCGATCATCTTATTGCCTTGATTGTTTAAAATGGGACTGCCGAGTATGCGCTGGCAGTTATTCAGATCGTGCTCTACCCCGGGTTCACCGCTACGGGAGACGCTACCGCAAAGACAGTGGTCGATCGCCAACTGCTGCTCATTTTGCAGCGTCTGCTTATCGATACCGAAACTGGAGACAATCTCCATCTTGCCGTTATCGTGAATCAGCCGTACCATGCCCGCTTTGGCGTTAATCATGTTACGCATGGTGTGGAGAAAGCGGGTGAGTAGATCGCTAGTGTCACGGGCGGTATTGATACTGGTGGCGACATCGTAGAGGAGTTGCAGCGATTTGGTCTTCTGTTCAAACTGGGCGGTCTGTTTTTTGACCGCACTTTCGAGATCGAGTGAGACCTGATCGACATGCTGCATCATTCGATTGACATGGGCCGCACCCGCGTGTAGCGCCCCCATGCTCTTAGCTGGCAACCTAGCGGTGGTGTTGCCTTGACGAATCTGCTCCGACCAGTGATGGAACTGTTCTGAGGGGAGAATGAGCTCCTCAATCAGTCGCACCGTCTGCCATAGCATGGTTAGGGTCAGCAGGGTTGTCGCAATTAACATCCACCATAAGCCGCCTTGATGGGGGGCAAACCAGTAGAGTAGGCTTAGCTGTAACAGCGATAGGCAGAGAGTCCCTCCGAGCAGAGTGGCGAAGCGTCTGCTGCTTGATAGATGGAGGCGCCCCCTTAGAATGAGGGGGGCGATATAGCGTGTTAGAGACTCGATTCGGTTCAAGTCAGTTTAGACGGTGCCACTACCGCAAGAGGTGGCATTAGGGTTTGGAGGGACGAAGTTAGGATCGTTGGGGTTTAGGAAGATAAAGTGATAGTCGCCCTCGCCGGGGTTGAGTTCATCGTAATCGATCTCCATCCCCTTAATGAGCGGGCCATACTCAGGGGCGAAGATCAGGGTCACATCGTGCATGGTAAAGACCATGTCATCCTCTTTAGCCTCATCAAAACCCATACCGTACTCAATCGAGCCATCAAGACCCTTTTTGGCAGCGATACGCAGCGCCATACTTTCGGCGTTGCTCTGACGGGCGGAAATTTTAATCTGCTTAGCAGCAGGAGCGGTAACGGTAATCATGGTTAAAGGTCAACTCTCACAGATGGTAGGGGATAGCCGACTCTGGCCAAGCCGACAGAATGAATTTATAGTAGTGTGCCGTAAGGGGGATTACAACCCCCGCTCATGGCTGTGACATTAACGGGAGAAGAGCAGAATGACGGGCAGTGAGATCAAAAAATTGCTACAGCGCCACTTTGTGGCACAGGTGCCATTTGTGTTAACTGAGAGTGAGGCGCAGCGTAACTACCTAGAACAACTTGCAGAGGAGATTCGACAACGCTACGCTGATCACGATGTCGAAATCGGTGTTCACCAAAATAGCTTCTATCCAGACAGAGGCACGAGTCACTACCTGTTGCGCCTTAATTTCTCCTGCCCAGATGCGAGTTACTATAGTCTGTATCAAAGAAAACTTAAGCACTACGGCTACGGTTACTACGGGCATAAGCAGGTTGCTGAAGTCAATATTCAGTTCTTTCTCCCAAGCGACCGCAGTAACAATGTCGATTTAGCTCCGGGAGAGCTCTACCTGAAGCTCAATAGTTTAATGCTGCGTTGGAGTGCTGATCGGCAACCGCTGTGGCTCTGTTTAGATAAAATTTACGAAAAATTAGAGCAGCAGCAGGGAGCGGTACAGAAGCAAGAGAAGGTGATGCAGCTACAGTTACAGGCGATAGAGGGGAAGGTAGAGCAGCTCGCTCGGCGCTATCGGCTCTACCACAATTTTAAGGTGATGTCGAAAAAGATCCGTATCGCACTCGCGACCGAAGATATCAGCGGCTATATCGAATTTGATATTAAGTGGAGTGAGTTTCAGCAGGCGATGCGTAAGATTGAGCAGGTGTTCGATGCCTTCTTCAGCCTACACCAGCTGAAGGTGGTCAATCAGATCCGCTTTAATAAAGTGTCAGTCAAACATTTGGTGAACACCCTGTCGCCGCCACCGGAACCAGAACCCAACGCGGAACAGATAGGAGCGATAGATGATTAAAATCGGTGTGACGGAGCTAGAGACGATTTTGCAGACAACCCCCGCGAGCCAAAATATTATGTTGGTTGGCCGCCACGGTATCGGCAAATCGCGCATTATTACCGACCACTTTCAGCGGCAAGGTGAGCGGGTGATTACCTTCTTTTTAGGACAGATGAGCGATCCGGGTGATCTGATAGGGTTAATGTATCGCGATGAGCAGAGCCACCGCTCCCGCTTTATGCCCCCCTACTGGTGGCCAGAGGGGGAGGAGTCGGTGGTGCTGTTTCTGGATGAGCTAAACCGAGCCCGGCCAGAGATTTTACAAGCGGTGATGGATTTAACCCTCAATCGCCGTTTAGCTGGCCGAGAGCTGCCATCGGGGAGCCGTATCCTCTCCGCTATCAATAACGGCGAGCTCTACCAGACGACCGATCTCGATCCTGCGCTGGTATCGCGCTTTAATCTCTATCAGTTTGAACCGACGCTGGAGGAGTGGCTCGACTGGGCGCATGGTGCCGCGATTCACACCTCGGTGATTCAGCTAATTCAGAGTCAGCACCACCTGCTCGATGGCTCGTTAGCTGAGATCGAACTTAGCGGTGATCTGTTAGAGAAACAGCCCGATCGCCGCGCATGGGAGCGGGTGAGCGACTACCTCAAGGTGGTGACAGAGATTGGCCCGACCCACATTAAAGCGCTTGCCGGTATTATCGGTGTTGGGGCAGCGCTGGAGCTGCAAAGGGTGTTACAGAGCCAGCTTGCCCTAAATAGTGAGGATATTTTAGAGCGCTTTAGCCGCCAACGAGGCAAAATAAAGGCGCTATCGCTGCCTCAGTTAGCCATACTCAACGAGCAGATCGCCCATCGTCTGAGTGAGGGGCATAAGAGTGACAAAACGGTGGCGAAGTGGCTTAAAAATCTACACGGCTATCTAAGCGAGCTACAGCAGCTAGAGCAGCGAGAAGCGGTCGCCCAGTTCGCCTCGCTCCTTGGCCGACCGAAATTTAAGCAGGTCGCCTCCCTAGTCATGATCGAGTCGGATGAGCTGATGGCGCTCTTAGCCGACTATATCGACACCATTCAACTCTAAGCCCCCTATGGCCAATAGCCAACCGAGTAGCGGGGCGCTACAGCGGCAGCTACAGCAGATTGCTGAGGCGTGGTTCATTACCGAACCACTACTCTTTGCCGTCTGGACACTGCACCAGTTGCAGCCCAATAGCAAGATAGAGACGCTTCGTAGCGGTGCGGGCCGAATCGAGTATAACCCAGACTACCTAGCCACTTTTGAGCTCCCACTGTTGAGGGAGATGCTGCGAGTGGAGCTGGTGCGATTACTGCTACAACACCCCTATAGTCGCCAGCCCGACCATGCTGAGCTGGCCTATTTAGCCAGTCATATCACTCTAAAAGAGGCGCTTCAGACGCCGTTGCTGCTGCCGAGCGCCTTTGAGCAGTTCGGCCACCATGAGTACGATAACCACTATTTTGAGTTCTACTACCAAAAACTGCTGACCGATGCCACTCTAAACCGAGGTAGTCGCCACTCTGCGCCACCGAGCCACTTAACGGCACCGAGCCTGGCGGTTATGGCGCAAAATAGTGAGCTGTGGGGGGAGAACGACTACTTCCAGCAGCTCATAGCGCAACAGGTGGAGCAGGCCGATATTGATCATCGCAGTTGGGGCACATTAAGCGCATCGCTACAGCAGCAGATTAAGGCGAATCAGCGGCCGAAGCTCAACTTTATCGATCAGCTAAAGCGGTTTCGATCCACACTGCTCTCGAACGAGAGGGTGGTGACCCGTATGCGACCGAACCGGCGCTACGACTTCCTCTATCCGGGCAGTCGGCGTGAGTTTACGACCAAACTGCTATTTGCGATGGATGTGAGTGGTTCAGTGACTGACCGAGAGCTCAATTTAGCGCTCTCAACGCTTAACCGACTCTTTCTTTATGGTATTCGCACTATCGATATTGTCACCTTTGATACCGAAATTCACGATCAGTGGCGAGGGGTGAAACGGCAGCGGCCCGAGTTGACGATAACCGGACGGGGAGGGACTTCGTTTCAGGTGGTGATCGACTATCTCAATCACAGCTCCCCCCCTTATGATGGCTGTATTATCTTTACCGATGGCTTCGCTCCGGTGCCGACTCGGCCACAACGGCGAACCCAACTACTGTGGCTGTTTAATAGCGCAGCTAACTACCGTCATCAGGTAGAGGCGTTAAAGGGGGTAGGGAGGGTGGCTTCTATTGAGCCGGTGAGGGTGTGAGTGGAGGCCAGGAGCGGAATCGAACCGCTGTACACGGCTTTGCAGGCCGCTGCATGACCACTCTGCCACCTGGCCACTCGTTTGACGGGGCGCATTATAGCTAAACCGGTGCCTAGTTACCAGAGCAATCTGCGGTTGTTATATGTATCATTTTGATTTATATATATATTTAATATAAGGAGCGCGATGATTCTATGGCTGAATACGGCGAATGATGCCATTTTTTGGCACAGTGTGGCAAACTAGGCCTCTGGGTTAATCGTAACCGTAATGGTGGTTTGGGAGTAAATCTATGAAAAAAAATGGTTTGTTGGCATGGGGAGCGGTGGTGGTGGTGTCGATCCTCTGCGGCTGCTCAGGGAGTCAGGTGAGATATGAGCCCCCCGTCACTCCCTCTGAGGCCGTATCAGAGCCAACTTCGGTCGAGCTGACGCCAACCCCCGATAGCGCGGTGGTAAAAGAGTCTGCACCGCAGCTCTATACGGTAGTCAGCGGAGATACGCTGTGGGATATTGCCAGCCGCTTTTTAACCGATCCTTGGCGCTGGCCGGAGGTGTGGCAAAGTAACCCCCAAATTGAGAATCCCCACCTTATCTTCCCCGGAGATCAGCTTAAGCTGTTGATGGAGGGGGGGCGAGCGGTGATTCGCAAAGTGGAGGGGGAGCAGGTTCGCTGCGTGGGCTACACCGAAGAGGGGCGCTGTATTGAACGCCTATCGCCACAAGTTCGGGAGTCCTCGCTCAAAGGGGCGATTACTACCATTCCTGCCAATGTTATCACCCCCTTCTTGCGCCAACCGCGAGTCATGTCGCCTAATAGCTTAGATGATGCCCCCTATGTCCTCTCTAGCGCCGATGAACACCTCATTGCCGGGACTGATAATCGTATCTATGCGCGAGGCATTCAGAGTAAAATGACCTCCGACTATCTAGTCGTTCGCCCCGGTACCATCTATCGTAATCCAGACGATAGTGACGATATTTTAGGCCAAGAGGCGCTCGTGGCGGCCGAGGCGCGGCTGGTTCGGTTTGGTGATCCGGCCACGCTCGACATTGTCGATGCTGAGCGGGAGGTATTAAATGGCGACCGGCTGATTCCGCTAGTAGAGCAGGGGCATCAAAATAACTATCTGCCCCATTCACCGCCGGAGGGGGTGCGTGCCCAGATTATGGCCGTGTTAGATGGGGATAGGTTGATTGGGCAGTACCACGTAGTGGCGCTCAATATCGGGCGAGAAGATCAGATTGAGAGTGGCCATGTGTTAGCCGCCTATGACTCGGGGCGCCAAGTGCGCGATTTTGCCACGGGGGAGTGGCTGAAGCTGCCAGATGAGCGCAGTGGGCTATTAATGGTGTTTCGGGTATTTGAACGGATGAGCTACGCGCTAGTGATGGAGGCGACACTGCCGATGCGGATAGGTGACCGAATTGGAGCGCCATAAGCCACAATGAGCTCGGAGCAGGCGCGGTTATGGTTTAAATTGGCGCGAGTGAGCGGGGTTGGCGCGATTCGACAGCAGCAGCTACTGCAACGCTATGGGTCGGTGGAGGCGATATTTGCCCAAGGGCCACACGATAGTAGCCTGACCGCAGCGCTGCGCCAAGCGTTAACCGAAGTCGATGAGGCGGCTGTCGATGACGATATGGCGTGGCTAGAGCAGAGTGAGCGCCACTTTCTTCTCACGGTAGCGGATGAGGCGTATCCGCCGCAGCTACGACAGCTAGAGGGGATGCCGCAACTACTCTACGGCATCGGACGGGTTGAGCTGCTGCAAAGCGCCCAAGTGGCGATGGTGGGGAGCCGCAATCCGAGTCATCAGGGGCAGGAGAGTGCCCACGCGTTTGCCCGCTACTTCGCCTCGGTCGGGCTGACGGTGACTAGCGGGTTAGCGCTAGGCATTGACGGGGCTAGCCATTGTGGTGCTCTCGATGGCGGTGGTGATACGATAGCGGTGATGGGAACTGGTATTGATCGCATCTACCCGGCCTCACATCGCGATTTAGCCCACCGCATTGCCGCCAATGGTAGCCTACTGGTGAGTGAGTTTCCGCCGGGGGTCGGCCCACTCGCTAGCAACTTTCCGCGCCGTAACCGGCTGCTTAGCGCCCTCTCTCTCGGAACTTTAGTGGTAGAGGCGGCGCTTAAAAGTGGTTCGCTCATCACCGCCCGCTATGCGAGTGAGCAGGGACGAGAGGTGTTTGCTATTCCCGGTTCGATTCACAATCCGCTCGCTAAAGGGTGCCATCAGCTGATTAAACAGGGGGCCAAACTAGTTGAGGGGGCGCAGGATATTATTGAGGAGATTGCGCCGCAACTACGACACTATCTAACCCAGTTAGATCAAGCCGATTCCCTCTCCGTGGCAAAAAAATTTACCGTCACCGAACAGCAGTTAATTCATGCGATAGGGGATGGGCCGACGCCGATGGATACAATCATTGCCCGGAGTGGATTGACTGCTGATCGGGTTTCCTCCATGCTGTTACAACTGGAACTGGAGGGGCATGTCTCATTCTCCCCTGCCGGATACTCGGTTTAGCGCCGACATTCGTTGGTGAATTACCACCGCAACTCTATAAGCTGCCGATTGATGAGGTCATTACATGAAGCAAGATATGTTCGATATCATTCTCTATCTATTTGAAAATTATATCTATGAGGATGAGGTTCTCGACTCCGAAGAGTTAGACGAAGAGCTGCTACGCGCCGGTTTTCAACCTCACCATATCGATAAAGCCTTTGACTGGATAGATAGTCTATCGGTCGCCGAACAGCTAGAGGGGCACGCTCTACCCTTTACCAGACCCCCTAGTTCAACCTCCATACGACACTATACCCCCGATGAGATGCGGTGGCTCGATCTCGAATGTCGCGGCTTTTTACTCTATCTGGAGCAGATGGGAGTGTTAGAACATACTAGCCGTGAACGGGTGATTGATCGGGTGATGGCGCTAGAGCGGGAGCCTATCGAGCTAGAGCAGCTAAAGTGGGTGGTACTTATGGTACTCTTTAACCAGCCAGGTAGTGAGGCGGCAGCGGCATGGATTGAAGAGGTGGTCATTGATGAGATCGCTCTCCACATCCACTAATCTCGCCTTTAACCCCGATTGAGAGTCGTCAGAAAGTACAGGATAGCAGCGTATGGGAAAGAGTCTGGTCATTGTTGAATCGCCGGCGAAGGCAAAAACGATCAAAAAATATCTAGGGGGTGACTATGAAGTACTCGCCTCTTATGGCCATATTCGCGATCTACTCCCTAAAGAGGGGGCGGTCGATCCGGCTAACAATTTTGCGATGAAGTATGAGTTAATTGAGCGTAACAGTCGCCATGTTGATGCCATTGTTAAGCAGCTACGCGGTGCCGATCAGCTCCTGCTAGCGACCGACCCCGATCGCGAAGGGGAGGCGATCTCATGGCACCTGTTGCAATATCTACAGAGCCGTCGTGGCTTAATGAAAGATAAGCCGGTAGGCCGAATTCAATTTAACGAAATCACCAAACGGGCGATTCAAGAGGCGGTAGAGCACCCCCGCCCGATTGCGATGGCGCTGGTCAATGCCCAGCAGGCGAGGCGAGCGCTCGACTATCTGGTCGGCTTTAATCTGTCGCCGCTACTGTGGCGTAAAATTCGCGGTGGCCTCTCGGCGGGGAGAGTGCAGTCACCGGCGCTGCGGTTAATTGTCGAACGAGAGGAGGAGATAGAGCGCTTTATCCCGCAAGAGTACTGGACGATTGAGGCGTTAGTCGCCCAACAGGGGCAGCCGGAGCCAGAGCCGTTTAAGGCGCGTTTAATTCAGCTAGAGGGTAACAAGCTGGATCAGTTTGATCTCAATCGGGCCGAGACGGCCCACAGTGCCGAGGCAAAAATTGCTGCCGCTGCCAATGGACGGCTACAGGTAGCTAAGGTCGAAAAAAAGCAGCGTAAACGCAACCCCGCCCCCCCTTTTACCACCTCAACGCTACAGCAGGAGGCGTCACGCAAGCTCGGTTTTGGCGCTCAGCGCACCATGCGGATCGCCCAGCAGCTCTATGAGGGTATCGATATCGGTGGCGAGACGGTAGGGCTGATTACCTATATGCGTACCGACTCGGTGAACCTCGCTAGTGAAGCGATTGAGGAGCTACGACAGTTTATTGTTAGCCGCTATGGCACCGCCACTCTCCCCCCACAGCCGCGACTTTTTAAAACCAAATCAAAAAACGCCCAAGAGGCGCACGAAGCGGTACGACCGACCTCTGCGATGAGAACACCACAACAGCTCGCCTCCCATCTAACCAAAGAGCAGCTACGACTCTATGAGCTGATCTGGAAACGGACGGTGGCCTGCCAGATGAAGTCGGCGACCCTGAATACCGTCGCTATCGATCTGATTGCCCAACAGATCGCCACTTTTCGGGCCAACGGTTCGGTGGTAGTCGATCCCGGTTTTATGACCGTCTATCAAGAGGGGCGGGACGACAGTAAAAACGATGAGGGTGAGAACCGTATTCTCCCGCCACTGCAAGAGGGAGAGTGGGTTGATCTAGTCAAACTATTGACCGAGCAGCACTTTACCGAACCGCCTCCGCGCTTCTCTGAAGCGACCTTGGTTAAGACGCTGGAGGAGTATGGCATTGGGCGCCCCTCGACCTACGCCTCGATTATTTCGACCCTACAGCAGCGCGACTATGTCGAAATGGATAAAAAGCGCTTTATTCCGACCGATGTCGGGCGCACGGTTAACCGCTTTTTAACCGAACACTTTACCCGCTATGTCGATTATGAGTTTACCGCCCGCCTAGAGGATGAGCTCGACGCCATCTCTCGGGGGGAGGAGGAGTGGATTCCGTTACTGCACCGCTTCTGGCAGCCGTTTCATACGCTAGTCGAGGATAAAGATCAGAGCGTTAGCCGCAAAGATGTCACTGAAGAGAGGCTAGAGGAGAGTTGCCCGGAGTGTGGGCAGTATTTAGTGAAAAAGTTGGGCAAAAGGGGGCGCTTTATCGGTTGTAGTGGCTATCCCGATTGTAGTTACACCCGTAACCTAGATGGGGAGTCGAGTCAGGAGCGGGCCGAACCGGAGCTAGTTGAGGGGCGAAACTGCCCTAAGTGCAACTCCCCCTTAGTCTATCGCATCGGCCGTTACGGTAAATTTATCGGCTGTAGCGGCTATCCGCAGTGTCGCCATATCGAGTCGCTAGAGCAGCCGCAGGATACCGGAGTCGAGTGTCCAAAGTGCCATAAGGGGACGCTACAGCAGCGCAAATCGCGTCGGGGGAAGCTCTTTTACTCCTGCGCGACCTACCCTGCGTGCGACTACGCAACCTGGGATCTACCACTCGCCGAGCCGTGCCCTGAGTGTGGCTGGCCGATATTGACCCTTAAAGTGACCAAACGACGCGGTGAGGAGAGGGTCTGCCCGCAAAAAGAGTGCGGTTATCGGGTCGCGGTGGCCGGTAGCGGTGAGACGACCGCCAGTGCAGAGCAAGAGCAATGAACAGTTAGGTAGAGTGTTAATGGAGCAGAGTGCAGCGGGGGCTTATGAGCAGATTCTGGAGCAGGCCTGTCAAGCAGGTTGCGAGCAGGTGCGATGGATGATTACCCAATTAGAGCAGCGGCAGCTTCCAGAGCTGTTTGCGCCACTGACTATCGAGCAGCAGCGGCAGATATTGGGGGAGTTAAAACAGATTATGAGAGTGTACGATTGAGACTCTGCCCCCCAGCGGGGGGCTAGCGCTTATTATTTATTTGGTATGCTCAATCAGAGCGTAGGCTGAGTGGTTGTGAATCGACTCAAAATTTTCTGACTCAACGATATAGCGGCTGATGCGCTGATCTTGATTGAGCTGCACCGAGACATCGCGCACCATATCTTCGACAAATTTGGGGTTATCATAAGCCCGTTCGGTGACATACTTCTCATCGGGGCGTTTTAACAGACCGTAGAGTTCACAGGAGGCCTGACTCTCGACCATATCGATAATATCCTCTATCCAGACAAACTCTTTTGTTGCCACGGTGACGGTGACATGGGAGCGCTGATTGTGGGCACCATAATCGGAGATCTTTTTCGAGCAGGGGCAGAGGCTAGTGACCGGTACCACCACCTTTACCATCAGGGTAGGGTTATCTGCGGTAATTTCGCCAATAAAGGTCACCTCGTAGTCGAGCAGACTCTGTACCCCCGATACCGGCGCGGCCTTATTGACAAAGTAGGGGAAGGTCATCTCAATGTGGCCTGATTCGGCCTCTAGCCTTTCGGTCATTTCGACGAGCATATCCTGAAACGATGTCACCGATAGCTCGCGTTCGTGGTTGTTTAAAATCTCCACAAAACGGGACATATGGGTGCCCTTAAAGTTGTGTGGCAGATTGACATACATATTGAAGTTGGCCACGGTGTGCTGTTCGCCGCCGGTGCGATCTTGGACCCTGACTGGGTGGCGAATATCTTTAATTCCCACTTTATCAATGGCGATGTGGCGGGTGTCTTCACTGTTTTGAACATCGGCGATGTTGTTACAATCGGCTTGATTCATACTCGATCCTGTCTGTTGGCTATATTCTCTATCCTAAATGCTGCAAAGTTCAGGCTAGGTTTAGAGGTCAATGTGGGGCTAGTTTAGTGGTTCGCAACCATCAATTTATCGATGGCAGCGCAAATACCTGCTCTGTCTAACTGGCACTGCTGTAGCAGCTCATCACGGCTACCCTGCTCTAGGAACTCATCGGGGTGGCCGAGGGGGATAAGGCGGTTACTCAGCTGCTGCTGTTGCAGCCACTCCATAACCGCACTGCCGGCACCGCCCTGAATGACGCCATCTTCGATAGTGATCCAAAAGGGGTGAGTGGCGGCGAGCTGTTGTAGCAGGGCCGTATCGAGCGGTTTGACAAAGCGCATATTGACCACAGTGGCGTCATAGTGCTGCGCTGCCGCAACGGCGCTATCGATAAATGGCCCAAAGACCAATATAGCGACCCTCTCTCCGTGGCGAATGAGCTCAGCTTGGCCGATAGGCAGTGAGGTTAGAGCGCTATCGATGGCAACATTCGGGCCGCTACCACGGGGATAGCGCACCGCAGCTGGCCCGTGAGGATAGTGGAGTCCGGTAGTCAGTAACTGACGGCACTCTTGTTCATTCGCCGGTGTCATAATGATGAGGTTGGGGATAGGGCGCAGCGCGGCGATATCGAAGCTGCCGATATGGGTCGGGCCATCGGGGCCGACAATGCCGGCGCGATCAATGGCAAACAGGATCGGTAACTTTTGCAACGCCACATCGTGAATCAGTTGATCATAGCCGCGCTGCAAAAAGGTGGAGTAGATAGCGACTACCGGCTTTAACCCCTCACAGGCGAGACCGGCGGCGAGGGTAACTGCGTGCTGTTCGGCAATGCCGACATCAAAATAGCGCTTAGGAAAGGTTTCGGAGAAGGCGACTAGCCCCGAACCTTCGCGCATCGCCGGTGTAATGGCCACTAGATCGGGCTCGGCGTGGCCGCTATCGACTAGCCATTGGCTAAAGATGGCGGTAAAGGTGGGGCGATTAGAGCGGCTAATGGGTTGGCCGGTTTCGATATCGAACGGCCCTAAGCCGTGGTAGCTACAGGGGTTATCTTCAGCCGGGGGGTAACCGCGCCCCTTTTGAGTGACCACATGTAGCAGTTGTGGGCCATCGATTTGAGCCATGTTGGTGAGTGTTTTGCGTAAATTGGTCAAATCGTGACCATCGACCGGGCCGATATAGTTAAAGCCGAGCTCTTCAAACAGCGTACCGGGCACCACCATCCCCTTTAAATGCTCTTCAGCCCGTTTAGCTAGCTCTAGTACCGGCGGCAGGTTGCTTAACACCCGTTTGCTGTTCTGCCGTACTGAGGTGTAGATCTGCCCCGATAGCAGCCGTGACAGATAGTTTGACATACCGCCAACATTCGGTGAAATCGACATCTCGTTATCGTTGAGAACGACCAGTAGATTAGCATCGAGATCACCGGCATGGTTTAGCGCCTCAAAGGCCATGCCCGCCCCCATGGCACCATCGCCGATAATCGCCACGACTTTACGATCCTCTTGGCGATGTTTGGCCGCTAGCGCCATCCCCAAGGCGGCGCTAATGGAGGTGCTGGAGTGGCCGGTGCCGAAGGTGTCGTACTCCGACTCCTCCCGCTTGGGAAAACCGGCCAGACCGTGTCGCTGTCGTAAACTCGCCATCTGTTCACGCCGTCCGCTGAGAATTTTGTGCGGATAACTCTGGTGGCCCACATCCCAGACGAGGCGATCATAGGGGGTGTTAAAGACGGTGTGGAGGGCGATGGTTAGCTCGATAGTGCCGAGTCCGGCGGCTAGATGCCCTCCGGTGCGGCTAACGCTCTCAATCATGAACTGTCGTAACTCTTGGGCGAGCTGTTTCAGTTCTTGGGGAGTGAGTTTGCGACAATCTTTTGGTGTATCAATGGTTTGCAGTAGCGGGTAGGGGGTGGAGTCGGTCATGCGGTTTCAGTATCGTGGTTAGATCAAGGAGGCCCTATGTTAGCAGCTTTTGGTGCGAATGGGGCTAAACATAATAGTGGGGCTAATAGGGGCGTTGGGCAATGTAGTCGGCTAGATCGCGCAGGGGGGCGGCGTGGTGATCGAACCCCTGTAGCGCTTGGTGCGCCTGCTGTTGTAGCGCTTTGAGTTCACTGTAGGCGGCATCGAGTCCGAGCAGCGCCGGATAGGTACTCTTTTGCGCTGCGGCATCAGAGCCTACTGGTTTGCCTAGGGTATCGCTATCGGCAGTGGCGTCGAGAATATCATCGCGCACCTGAAAAGCTAGCCCAATCGCGCGACTATAGTCGGCAAGCCGCTGCCGCTGTTGTGCGGTCGCTGCCGAGAGGGTAGCGGCCATGGCGATGGCGGCGTGGATTAGGGCACCGGTCTTATGGTGGTGAATCTGCTGTAGCTGGCTCAGGGAGACGCGCCGCTGTTCGGCCTCCATGTCGAGCATCTGCCCTCCGACCATGCCGTACTCACCGCTAGCATGAGCGAGTGTGGCTATGAGCTGTAGTGCTCTGTCGGGTTGTCGCTGGAGTGCCTGATCGCCGCTTAGTTGGCTAAAGGCTAGCGTCTGTAGCGCGTCTCCGGCTAATATCGCGACCGCCTCGCCGAACTGGATATGGCAGGCGGGTCGGCCGCGACGGATATCGTCATCATCCATGGCGGGGAGATCGTCATGAATTAGCGAATAGGCGTGAACCATCTCGATCGCTGCGGCAACCGGATCGAGCTGTGGCAGAGGGGTCTGAAACAGCTCGCCGGTAAGATAGACTAGCAGCCCACGAATCCGCTTGCCGCCATTGAGGGTGGCGTACTGCATCGCGGCTGAGAGGGTGGGTGCTGGCGGACGACTCTCGCCGTTTAATCGCTGCTGTAGTTGCTGCTCTAGCCGTTGACGGTAGCTCTCGGCTTTTTGCTGTAGCTGTGGGGTCATGGCCGCTGCTCAGGCTGTAGAAAGTCGCGTAGCTCCTCGCTGCCGCGCTGTTGCAGCAGAATTTGCACCCGCTGCTCCGCCTGTTGCAAAATCTGTTGGCAGTGGCGGCTTAGGGTAATGCCCCGTTCAAAATCGGCTAGAGCCTCCTCAAGTGGCTGATTGCCCTGCTCCATGCGTTGAACTAGCTGCTCTAGTTCAGCTAGATCCTTTTCAAACTGGTGGGCAAAGGTTTGGGTCTCATTTTGTTCAGTCATGATTGCTCTCAGTGAATAAATTGGGGTATGGTAGCGCAATTATTAAGAGGATGGAAAAGAGATGCAAAACAGAAAGGCTATTTTGACGACCGTGGTGCTGTGGGGTATGCCGTTTGCGCTCTCGGCGCTGGAGCTACAGACAGAGGCCGAACAGATGCGTTGGCAGGAGTTTGATAAAGGGCGTGACATTGTGACCGAAAGTGGCTGGCGCTACCGTGTTGGGGTAGGGGAGTCGTGGTCGCTTGGACGAGGGGTGAGGCTGGCGCTGTCGGGCGGTTTAATGACCGGTAAGGTCGATTATGATGGGGAGACCGATAGTGATCAACCGCAAGAGGCGCAGAGCGATACCCTCTATGAGGGGTGGCAGATGGGTAGTCAGCTCTTAGGCCCGTTATGGCAAGAGAGTTGGCGCTGGAGTGCGGCGCTAATCTACGAGCGTTGGGATCGCGATATTCAGGATGTGACGATTATTAACCCCGATAGCGAGCTGACCTATGGACAGGGCTATCTGGAGCACTATGACTCACTGATTGGTCGATTGGGGGTCAACTGGGCTCGTTCTGCTCTGCAGATAGAGGCGGGGGTGGAGTATCCTTTCTACATTGATGAGCTCTATGCCGGCTCCTCATTTTCAACCGATGAGTTGGCTTTAGTCGATACGGCGCTAGAGCCTGAAGCGAAGAGCGTCCCCTATCTACAGTTGGGCTACCAGATTAACTCCCGTTTGGCTCTTAAATTTGGGTATCGGGAGCGAAAGTGGGACGCCTCGGATAGAGCCTATGTCCGTACGGCAGCCGGTGAGATGGTATCGCTCAATAGCTCGGGTGACTTTGTCCCTTTTGTTAACGGCGGCGAGGCCGTGGCGGTGTCACAGCCGCAGAGTCAGGAGCGACTCATTTCACTCGGTGTCGTGATTCAGCTAACCGATTAGGGCCTTGTTCATCGCCCTACCCTTAAACTTTAGCCGTAGCGATGGCCCGTATCGGTGCTGGGTAACCTTCGATAGTGAGGGCAGGATTAGTCGGATCGAGATAGTCGGCTAGAGACTCAAACACCATCCAGCGGGTACGGCGCTGCTCTTCGGGGGTGGTCGGAGTGACATCGACTAACTCCACGCTATGGTAACCGCTCTGCCTAAGCCACTCTAACAGCATCGGTACTGAAGGTAGCGCATAGACATTGTGCATTTTAGCGTAGCGCTTTTTGGGTATCAGACACTCATCTACCGTACCCTCTATCACCAACCCCTCTAAAATGAGCTGCCCCCCAGGGCGCAGATAGCGCCCTAACTGGCGCAGGTGAGCTAGTGGATCGCGTTGGTGGTAGATAACCCCCATCGAAAATAGGGTATCGAAGCAGGGAATGGGAGTCGCAAGCTGTTCTAGTCGCAGCGGCAGCACCGTGTTCGCTCGATGGGCGATAAAGTGGTCGATAGCGCCAAACTGCATCAAATAGCGCAAAGTGGGATCGATACCTAGCACCTGTTTTGCCCCAGCGCCGACCATCCGCCAACCGTAGTAGCCGTTACCGCTGCCGACATCGAGAATTAATCGATCTTGCAGCGGATCGATAGCCTCGGCGAGGCGACGCCACTTCCAGTCGGAGCGCCACTCGGTATCGATAGCGATACCAAACAGCTCAAACGGCCCCTTGCGCCATGGTTGAAACTGCAACAGTAGCTGCTGTAGCTGACTCTGCTGCTCGACGCTTAGATCATCGGCTTGGCCGATGCGAATGGTGTCGCGATTTAGCTCAATCGTGGAGGGGGTGATAACCGGAAACTGGCGCAGAGTTCGTAACCACTGCGGAACATCGCCGTGGCGGGTCGGCTCAAGTGCCGAGGCCACCTGTTGTGGTAACCACTCAAGCCAAGGGGCTAAGGGGGAGTCGGCTAACCCGTGGTAGAGGGGGGTGTAGTCGAGGATTGGGCGCTCAGCTAGGGGCATGACATCAAAGGCAGAAGCTATTTAATCGCCACCAAAGCGGCAAAGTTAAAACACTGGTACCAGAGGTGGATTTGGCTAAATCCGGCCTGCTGTAACCGCTGATAGTGGGTGGTGAGGGGGTCGGGAAAGAGGACATTCTCCAGCGCGGCCCGTTTGCGGCTAATCTCCATGTTAGAGTAGCCGTTAGCCTGCTTAAAGGCGAGCTGCATCGACTCTTGCCACTGCTGCTCGGCGGGCTGCTCAAAGCAGATCTTCTCCGCTAGCATCAGAGCGCCACCGGGCAGTAGCTGGGTATAGATCTGATGGAGTAGCGCAAGGCGCTCAGCGGGGGGGATAAACTGCAAGGTAAAGTTGATCACCACGAGCGAGGCGTTAACTGGGGTAATATCGCGAATATCGCTGCAAATTAGGGTGATAGGGGCCTCTGGAGCCTGTCGTTGCAGATTTTGGCGGCAATTTTGCAACATCACTAGGGAGTTATCGACCCCAAATAGGTGGTAGTCGTGGTGGAGGGTGCGGCTGACCATAGAGAGGGTTGAGGCACCGAGTGAGCAGCCTAAATCGTAGCCGTAGCTCTTCGGCTGTAGATAGCGCGAGGCAAACAGCCCTAGCAGGGCGATAATATCGCCATAACCGGGCACAGAGCGGCGGATCATGTCGGGAAAGACCGCAGCTACCTGCTCATTAAATTGAAAATCGACCAGCATCGGTTGAGGCCGGCTGAAGAGTTGATCGCGTTTGGTTTGCATGGGGCAATTATACCCGTTGCAATAGAAAGAGAGAATCTTTGCTCGCACTAATCGTCGATGTTGTGAACTCTACCTTGGGGAGCATGGCTGGGCTGTCAGGGGGCTGTATTGGCTATTTTTTAGTTTATTTTTAGTCAATTAGGTTGAAACTAGAGTCGTCATGGCACGGGGTATAAAGAATCTTTATGAGTGGCCAAGATAGTTCTGCTTGGTAAAAGCGTTACGATGCGGTTATCTTATGCGCCCCATACAAGGGGGCAGCGCTGAGAAGTTACCAGCCTGCCAATTTTAAATAGTGACGAGCTGCAGTGCCGTCAACATTTAAGGTTTCACGAGCCGCGAAAGCGGTGCAACTGCAGTTGATAGAAAACAGGAGCATACATTATGCCTACATTTGTGCGTACTGATAAGTGCGATGGCTGCAAGGGTCAGGATAAGACCGCTTGCATGTACATTTGCCCACATGATCTGATGAAACTGGACAAAGATGGTTCAGAGACTGGCCATGCCATGAAGTCCTACAACCAGGAGCCAGAGCAGTGCTGGGAATGCTACTCTTGCGTTAAAATCTGCCCACAGAACGCCATCGAAGCGCGTCATTACGCTGATGTTGTCCCTCTCGGTGGTTCTGTGCAGCCGCTGCGTGGTTCTGACTCCATCATGTGGACTATCAAATTCCGCAACGGTACATTAAAGCGGTTTAAATTCCCCATCCGTACCACTCCCGAAGGTTCTATCGATCCTTACGGTAGCAAGCCGGAAGCCGATATGGCTAAGATTACCGAAAACGGTTTCTTTAACCATATGGAACAGAACGGCTACCGCTCCGGTAACCCTGACGAACTGATCGCCAAGTAAGAGGTATTTAGAACATGGCTGAATTTGGAAAACCTGAAGTCGTTGAAGAAGAAGTTGATGTCCTCCTCATCGGTGGTGGTATGGCTTGCTGTGGTGCAGCCTACGAAATTATGCCTTGGGCCAAGCAGGCAGAGGCTGAGCTAGGTCGCGAGCTAAAAATTAAACTGATTGATAAAGCAGCAATGGATCGCTCCGGTGCGGTTGCTCAAGGTCTCTCTGCTATCAACACCTACATCGGTTCCGAGCAGGATCCTGCTGACTATGCTCGCATGGTCTCTAACGATCTGATGGGGATTACCCGTGATGACCTCGCCTACGATCTTGGTCGTCATGTTGACGAGTCTGTCCATCTATTCGAAGAGTGGGGCCTACCTATCTGGAAAACAGATGAGAATGGTGAGCGCCACGACGGTTCTAAAGGCCTGACACCATTGAAAGATGGGGGTAAGCCGGTTCGTTCTGGTAAGTGGCAGATTATGATTAACGGTGAATCCTACAAGTGGATTGTGGCCGAAGCTGCTAAAAAAGCGCTAGGTACTGAGCGTATTCAAGAGCGAGTCTTTATCGTTAAGCTATTGAACGATAAGAATGACAAGAATAAGATTGCAGGCGCTGCCGGCTTCTCTGTTCGTGATAACAAAGTTCACATCTACAAGGCTAAGACTATCCTGCTAGCCGCCGGTGGTTGTGTTAACATCTTCCGTCCTCGCTCAGTCGGTGAAGGGACTGGTCGTGCTTGGTATCCGGTATGGAACGCCGGTTCTACCTACTCAATGGCTGCTGAGGCGGGCGCTGAGTTGACCATGATGGAGAACCGCTTCGTCCCGACCCGCTTTAAAGATGGTTACGGCCCTGTGGGCGCTTGGTTCCTGCTGTTCAAATCGAAAGCGACCAACGCCTATGGCGAAGCCTACATGGTTAAGAACAAGGATATGCTAGATGACTATCCTCCTTATGGTCAGGCAGCCGTTCCCGCCTCTTGCCTGCGTAACCACCTCATGCTCAAAGAGATGAAAGATGGTCACGGCCCAATCTGGATGGATACCGTCACCGCTCTGGCTAATCTGCGTGAGACCCTCTCACCGCGCGAAGTGAAGCACCTTGAAGCAGAAGCTTGGGAAGATTTCCTCGATATGTGTGTCGGTCAGTGCGGTATCTGGGTGGGTGAGAACATTGAGCCTGAGAAGAAGAACTCAGAGCTAATGCCGACCGAGCCCTATCTGCTAGGCTCACACTCAGGCTGCTGCGGTATCTGGACTTCAGGTCCTACCGATGTCGGCGCACCGACTGAAGAGACCGAAGCGGGTGTTCCTGATCACCTCCCTTCAGGCTGGAACTGGGGCTATCGTGGTATGACCACCGTTAGCGGCCTCTTTACAGCGGGTGATGGCGTAGGTGCCTCTGGTCACAAGTTCTCCTCTGGTTCACATGCTGAAGGCCGTATGGCAGCTAAGTCGATGGTTAAGTATGTGCTTGATAACAAGGACTACTCACCTGAGCTCGACACCTCAGTTGACGATCTAGTGGCTGAAATTATGCGTCCGGTTCAGACCTATCTGGAGCACAAGAACTACTCTACTGCGATTGATGTTAACCCTCACTACATCACTCCGAAGATGTTACAGTTCCGTCTGCAGAAGATCATGGATGAGTATGTGGCGGGTGTAGCGACTTACTACACCACTAACGAGCACATGATGGCTGTGGCCGAGCAGAAGCTGGAGATGCTGAAAGAGGACTCTCTGAAGCTGCGTGCTAAGGATCTGCACGAACTACTGCGTGCGTGGGAGAACTACCACCGCATTCTGACCGCCGAGGCGCACCTAAAGCACATCATGTTCCGTGAAGAGAGTCGCTATCCTGGCTTCTACTATCGCATGGACAAGAACTTCGTTGATGAAGAGAACTGGAAGTGCTTTGTAAACTCCATCTACGATAAAGAGACCAAACAGTGGACCTGCTTTAAGCGAGCTCACAAGGATCTGGTCGATAAGTCTAAGCTGTTCAAATAGTCTCTATTTAAGCTTTGACTAAAAGAGGCCGGATGCCGCGAGGTATCCGGCCTTTTTGTATGCAAATATAAATGGGTGAATGTATGTCCAAATCTCATGTAGATATTAGTGTTAACGACTCCCCCTTTAGCGAGAGCCCCGTGGTGCCGACGCTGCTAGCGAGAGATAAAAAGATCAGTTTTCGCTGTTATAAAGGCGTTAAATGTTTTAACGCCTGTTGCAGTAATATCGATATTACCCTGACTCCCTACGATATTATTCGGCTTAAAAATCGGCTTGATGTCGATTCAGGTCAGTTTCTGCAAGAGTACACCGTGCCGTTTGAATTTGAGAAAGATGGCATTGCCGGCGTTAAAATGAAGCCGGTTGAGGGGGGCACGGCTTGCCGTTTTATGACCGAGGAGGGGTGTTCGGTCTATGAAGATCGCCCCACCGCCTGCCGTTACTATCCGGTCGGGATGGTCTCGATGCGTAAACAGGATGAATACACCGATAGTAATGCCTATGCTCTAGTCGAGGAGGAGCACTGTTTAGGTCATCAAGAGGATCGTACGCTAACGATTGATGAGTATCGTGAAGAGCAGGGGCTATTCGACTACGATGAGTATAGTCGCGGTTGGCGGCAGCTAATATTAAAGAAAAAGTCCTCTGGAGCCACGATTGGTAAGCCATCATTAAGAAGTCGCCAGCTCTTCTTTATGGCCTGCTATAACATCGATCAATTTCGTACCTTTGTCGCCAGTGACGGTTTTCAACAGAGCTTCGATATCGAAGAGGAGCGGATGGCCAACATTCTGCTCGACGATGTGGCGTTAATGCTGTTTGGATTCGACTTTTTAAAGCATGTCCTCTTTGGCGAGGAGCAGATTAAGCTCAAAGAGGGGGTGATGGAGCAGCGCCTTGCCAAAGATAGGGCGATACTCGAGCAGCGGATCAATCAAAAGGTGGCTGAACGCAATGTCGATGCCGATATTGAGCCGTTTGATTTAAGTTAAATTAAATCTCGTTTTGGTGGCTGTGCTGTTACACTCTATTGGCTGGGTAGAGTCCTGCTTTCGAGAGAAGTTTGGCACCCCGCGCCAGCCGGGGCTGATAGCGACCGCTGAAGCGACCCTCGTGCTGCCTGCGCCCTACGGTAGCGCGGAGAGTGTGCGTGATCTGGAGCAGTTTAGCCACCTGTGGGTACTGTTTCTATTTCACCAAACCGCAGCGAAGGGGTGGCAACCGCTGGTGCGACCGCCCCGCTTGGGGGGGAATCGCAAAAGCGGTCTTTGGGCGACTAGGAGTATGTTTCGCCCCAATCCGATTGGTCTGTCGGTGGTGGAGTTAGTTGCGATTGAGATTACCAAAACGCAGGTCGAGTTGCAGATTCGGGGACAAGATATCATCGATAAGACGCCGATTATCGATATTAAGCCCTATCTGCCGTGGGTCGATGCGGTAACCGATGCCAAAGGTGGGGAGTATCAACGCCCTCCTACAGCGACGCTCTCAATTGAGTGGTCTCCTGCGGCGCTGCAACAGCTAGCGCAATTGAGCGACCGAGGCGAGTCGCTCCGACCGCTACTAGAGCAGGTTATCGCTCAAAATCCCCGTCCTGCTTACCAAGGGGATAGCCGAGAGTACGGTCTTTGGCTAGAGCAGTTTAACTTTCGTTGGCGAGTTGAGGAGGAGAGGGTGACAGTCATGGCGGTAGAGCGATGGGAGGGTTAACTTGGAACAGTTTTTTAGTCTAGTCTTCTCTTTTCCTACATTGATTTTTACTCTGCTGCTGCTATTTGCCTGCGGCTACTGGCTCTTGGCGGTTATCGGACTACTCGATATCGATATAGGAGGCTCTGAGCTGGGCGGGCTGGGGGGGGTGATGGTTACGCTAGGGTTAACGGGGGTACCGTTACCGCTTGTGCTGACGCTGCTGTTTCTGTGGGGCTGGGTGGTGAGTTTTCTACTCTGTTATACCTTTGCCGCTTTGCCGGCACTGATCTGCCTAATCGTTGCTATGAGTGCCGCACTGCCGTTGACGGTGGTGATAGTGAAACCGTTAGCGCCGCTGTTTCGAGCGCTGCACGCAGCCCCTGAGCCAAAGCAGTTTGTCGGCAACATTTGTACCGTTCGCAGTGGCCGTGTCGATGCTAGCTTCGGTGAAGCGGTCATTACTATGAATGGAGCGGAGATTGTGCTACAGGTTCGAAGTGAAGCACATCTGTTTCAGCGTGGCGATAAGGGGCTGATTTTTGAGCAAGAAGAGCCGAAAAATATCTACTGGATTGCACCGTTAGAGGAGTAGGTTAATTTGCCGATTACTAAGTCACTGGGTATTATATTTTTAGTCGTTTTTATTTTTTCAGTGCTGCTGTTTATACTCATATCCGATACAGTGATGGATAGAACGATAGGCGACATTGCGATTAAGGAGGAGACCCATACCTCGAAGCTGATTTTTCAGAGCCTCTACTCAGTGATGAGACGCGGATGGTCGCAGCAGGATATTGTTCAAATTGTAGGTAGCATACAGGAGACAATTCCCGATATTCGAGTTAACCTCTATCGCAGTGATGCTGTGGTTGAGCAGTATGGCGTAGCGCCGACAGAGTTTCATCCTCAGCAGTCAGATAGCCTCATTGAGCAGGTGTTCGCTTCTGGCCGGAGTCAACTGGTGGTCGAAAATGATCAGTTGCGTTTTGTGTACCCGATAATAGCTGAAGCAGTGTGCTTAGGTTGCCATGTGACCGTTGAGGTAGGAGATCGACTCGGTTTGATAGAGATATATCAATCGACTGCCAAGCTGCGGGTACCGTTAGAGTATGCGGTTTTAAATATCATCTACATTTTTTTAAGCGCTGCGATTTTGCTTGGGATATCGCTATTTGTCGCTGTCCATATTTTTCTGGTTAAACCGGTAAAACAGCTCGCTAGGGAGATAAATACCCTCTCTGAAAGTCACGATATCTCTCGCCGCCTTCCAGCGATGAAAACCGCTTTTTATGAGATTAAGTGGCTCCGTAAACAGTTTAATCTACTCCTAGGTCGAGTTGAGCTGTCGCTGCGGGAGTTAAGAGATCGCTCTGAGCGCGATCCCTTGACTGGGCTCTATAACCGCAGAAAATTTGATGAGCTGGCTCTACAGGAGTTGCATCGTAGTCAACACCACCAGCACTCATTTGCGCTATTGATGGTCGATTTAAACCGCTTTAAGCCGATTAATGATACTTATGGCCATGAGGCCGGCGATGAGCTGCTTTGTGCCGTCGCTAGTGCTATGAGTCATGCGCTGAGGATGGAGGAGGTGATCTCCCGCATCGGTGGTGATGAGTTCTTGATACTGGTGCCTGAGTGCGGCACCGAGGAGGCGACTGCATTGTCTGATAAGCTATCTGCCTGTATTGAGCAGATGGCGGTGAAATATAAGGGAGATCACTTATCGGTTGGGTGTAGCCTTGGCGTTGCTATCTATCCGCATGATGGCCTGACGATGGCTGAACTTATACGAAAAGCCGATCAGAGAATGTATCGAAATAAACGGGATCGATAGAACGATAGGGCAAGATCATTTTTTCTTTTTAACGACTATTTTGGGAGATGTGGAGATGTTAGATAGCTCAATTGCTATGCTGGTGATAACAACACTAGCGATTCTATTTGGGGTGCTCATTGTGATGCTACTGTTGATTAAGGCGTTCTATGTCAAAGTTAAGCAGGGGGAGGCATTGATTAAGAACGACACTAG
The DNA here is from genome assembly GCA_008375315.1 of Ectothiorhodospiraceae bacterium BW-2. NCBI lineage: Bacteria > Pseudomonadati > Pseudomonadota > Gammaproteobacteria > Chromatiales > Ectothiorhodospiraceae > Ectothiorhodospiraceae bacterium BW-2. The sequence goes on from CP032507.1 coordinate 2,905,202, forward strand.
CGCCACACCGAAGGTCTATTTTACCGGAGCGATGATACTACCGGTGATCCATAGTCGCGAAGTGATGAAGATTTCGGTCATTACCCTCGAAATCGACCGCCGAGCCAAAGATGGCCTGATCTGCAAAGATAATCTTCGTGCCGATATTACCGTCGCCTTCTATCTACGGGTGAATGAGACCGCCGCCGATGTACTAAAGGTAGCCAAGGCGGTCGGGGTAGAGCGAGCATCGAGTAAAGCGGCAGTGAATGAGCTCTTTAACGCCAAATTCTCGGAGGCGTTAAAGACCGTCGGCAAGAAGATGGAGTTTTTAGAGCTATTTGAGAACCGAATTCAGTTTCGGGATCAAATTATCGAAGTGATAGGTCAGGATCTGAACGGCTATGTGCTCGAAGATGTGGCGATCGACTATCTGGAACAGACGCCAAAAACCGCCCTCGATGCCAATAATATCCTCGATTCGTTCGGGATTCGTAAAATTACCGAAATTACCGCCGGCCAAAATATCGAAACCAATCGCTTAGAGCGTGACGAAGAGCTAGAGATGAAGCGCAAAAATGTCACCACCGAGGAGGCGATGCTAGAGCTAGAGCGACAGCAGGCCGATGCCATCGCACGGCAAAAGCGGGAGATAGGGACGATTCAGGCGCGAGAGGAGGCCGAGACCCAAAAAGTGATCGAAGAGGAGCGCCGCAAGGCGGGCGAAGCGAAACAGGAGACCGATGAGGCGCTACAGATTCGGGAGGAGAACAAACTGCGTCAAGTCGAAATTTCGCGTAAAAATCGTGAACGAGCCATCGCTATCGAAGAGGAGAAGGTGCTCAAAGCGCGGGCGATGGAGCAGGTTAGCCGCGAGCGCGAAGTCGAACTACAGCGAATTGAGGCCGAAAAGGCGCTAGAGATCGAACGAAAATTAATTGCCAGCACCCTTAGTGAACGGATTGCGGTCGAAAAGAGGGTCGCTGAAGAGGAGGAGCGGATTAAGGAGGTGCGTCAAATTTCCGAAGCCGAGCGAGCCAAACAGGTTCGACTGCTACAGGCCCAAGCCGAGGCGCAAGAGGCGTTAGAGAAGGAGGTACGCCAAGCGGAGGCCGATGCCCAAAAGGCGATCCATAGAGCCAAAGAGATAAACACCATCGCCCAAGCGGAGCTAGAGGCATCGGCTAAAGATGCCGAAGCGAAGATTAAACGGGCCGAGGGGACACAGGCGGAGCAGGCCGCGAGCGGTTTAGCCGCAGCGCGGGTACAGGAGGCGAAGGCACTAGCACTAGAGAAGGAGGGCCTTGCTAAGGCGGCGGCAGATGAGGCGATTGGCATGGCCGCTGTACGAGTGACCGTCGCCGAAATAGAGGCACAAGAGCGCCAAGGGTTAACTGAGGCGAAAGTGCTAGAGGCGAGAATGGCCGCCGAAGCGCAGGGGGAAGAGAGCAAAGGGCGAGCGCTCGCAACAGCCGAGCGAGAGCGGGGGCTAGCGAGTGCCGATGTCATTCGTGAAAAGGCGAAGGCCGAAGCCGAAGGGTTAGCGGAGAAGTTCGAGGCGATGGCGCAGATGAGCCCCGAAGCGCACCAATTTGAAGAGCTGCGAATGAAGCTCGAAATGGCCTTTGAGGAGACGATGGCGACGATTGAGGCCAATAAGAGTATCGCCGTTGAGCAAGCTGAGGTGTTAGCCAAAGCTCTTGAGGGGGCTAAAATCGAGATTGTCGGGGGGGATGGTGACTACTTTAACAACTTTGCTAAGGCGCTCTCGGTCGGCAACGCGATGAATGGTGCCCTCAGTAAGAGCCCGATGCTGCAAGCGGCGCTCAACCGTTTAGTCTCACTAGGGGAGAGGAGCTTAGAGTCATCATTAGAGTCATCAAAAGAGCGGCAAGAGTAAACTGCCATGAGCTTTGAGGCAGCAGCGAATCGAGCCGAGAGCGCGGTAGCCGCCGGTGGCGCTTATGAGATCGTTCGTAAACGGCTACTACAGCAGGCAGGAGAGCTACAGCAGCAGATTGAGGCACTCAACCGCGCCCGTCTAGCCGAGTTCGGCTCCACCGACATGAAGGTGGTTGGCCGAGCGCGAGTGCGTACCGACAACAGCGCGATCGCCCGCGATGTGGTGCGGGTGGGGGAGTATCTTCTGCTAGGGTGTAACCTCTATCTAGGGCTCAAGCAGCAGCTAGAGGTGGCAGATATTTTTCTGCTATTTCGGCTGTTAGAGCAGCCTGATGGGATTGAGCTAGAGCCGGTCGATATTCGCCACACCTTTTTACACGATGAGCGGTTTGTGAATGAGTTTAACGAGCTGCACACCTACTACCGTGATACCCATCTCAGTCAGTTAAGGGTGATAGATGGCCGGCTACTCGCTAGCTTTCAGATGGGGGAACGGTTAAGCGATATTCGAGTCTTTCGCTGGCAACTATCGGCCGATGGGAGAGAGATTACCTATATCGATAATCGTGGCGAGCGCGATATTGCGCTACCGCCGCCATACGATTTTGAGTGGTTAGTCGCCGGTCATGAGGCGCGGGTGGAGGGGCGATATCCCCATATCAATATTCTCGATACCCTATTTGTCGATACCCTTGGCGGCCAGTTAACGGTTAAAGTCGAAAACAATACCGCCTCAGGGGAGGGAATCTTCTCCGAACCGGTCGAAGATAGCCACCAGTCACTCGATGATGCCGAGTTTCACTACGCCGCAGTCGGGCAGCTCATTCTATTAAAAATTCGTCCCTATCAGGAGCCAAAATGGCGCTATCTGCTCTTTAATCGATTGACACAACAGGTTGTGCGCCTTGATGCGATTGGCCACTGCTGTCGGCAACTACCGGAGGATCACGGACTTATCTTCCCCGGCGGTCTCTATCTACAAAGCGGCGAGTACAAACAGTTCGATTTAGAGCTACCAAAGGGGCGAGAGCTGGTTTTTAAACGCATGATTCGCAGCCCTAACGGTGAAGATGTGCTCTACCTCTTCTACGAGCCCTATGCGGGGCTAGTGGCGCTCTACCCCTATAACTTAATCGATAAACAGCTACGCACCCCCCTCTATGCCCACGGCTATGGCCTATTTGAAGATGGCCGCATGGTGCTCTTCTCTGCCGAGGGGGAGCCGACCCGCGTCCATCCGATGCAGATTTGGCAGACGCCGTTTGTCTCTGATCTTTTTGCCAGTCGCCAACCGGTATCGCAGTCGCTCTACGGTAAGATAGGCAATGCGGAGTTAGTGCGCGGCATTTCGGAGCTATTAAGCGTGGTGAAACTGGCCACGCGGGATGAGGTTCGCGCCGCCCACTACCACGAGCTGATTAAGATCAGCTCGACCCTCTTTGATCGCTACTACTGGCTCGCAGAGGCGCAGCACCAGCCGATAGCCACCCTACTACACCAGCTACTTGAGAGTGCCGAGCTCATTCTCGATGAGTATGAGAAGGTCGAGACGATTCAAAAGAGCTCGCAAGCGGCGCTACAGCAGGCTAAGCATGAGCTAAAAACGCAGCTACGACAGCTAGAGCCGGAGGGGTGGCACACCCCACAGCCCTTCGTCGAGGGGTTAGCGGCACTGAGGCGGATGCGGGGCCATCTACTGACGATTCGCGGCTATCGCTATATCGATACCGATCAGATCGATCAACTCACCACCGAGCTGCAACAGGCGCAGCAGCAGTTAGCGACAGAGGCGGTCGATTTTCTGGCCAAAGAGGAGGCCCTAGCCCCCCTCTACAGTGAGCTAACACAGCTAAATCGCACCGCTGAGCAGAGCCGCAGTGGTGCCGAACTAACGCCGCTACTAGCGCGGCTAGCGCAGCTTGGGGAGGGGCTCGATCTGCTGACCGAAACCATGAGCGCCATGACCGAGGCCGACCCTAATGTAAGAGCGGCCATTATTGAGGCGATTTCGGCGCTATACGCCCAGCTCAATCAGAGCAGAGCGAGGATCGATAACCGGCACCAATCGTTAGGGCTAGCTGAGGCCGAAGCGCAGTTTGGTGCCCGTTTTAAACTCCTCTCCCAAAGTGTCACCAACGGCCTATCGATGGCCACGACACCTGATAGGAGCGATGAGCAGCTAGCGCGAATGATGGCGCAGCTACAGGAGCTGGAGAGTCAATTTGGCGACTTTGAGCGCTTTTTAGGCGATATTCTCGACAAGCGCGACGAAATTGTCGAGATCTTCGAGAGCCATAAGCAGCAGCTTATAGAACAGCGGCAGCGGCGAGCGCAGACGCTATTTGATGCCGCTGGCCGAATGTTAGCCACCCTTTTGCGCCGTAGTCAGAAGATAGCCGACGAAGATGAGCTTAACGCCCTATTTGCCGCCGATCCATTAGTGGAGAAGATTCGGCAGCTCATTGAGCAGCTACATGGACTTGATGACTCGGTGCGGGCTGAGGAGCTAGAGTCGCAGTTTAAAACGGGGCGGGATCAGGCGCTGCGTTCGCTACGGGATCGGCGTGATATCTACGAAGAGGGGGGAGCGGTTATCAAATTGGGGCCCCGACACAAATTTAGTGTCAACACCCAGCCGCTCGATTTAACGATTTTGCCGCGTGGGCAGCGGCTCTACTACCACCTAACCGGCACCGAGTTTTATGAAGCGGTCGGTGAGCCGATGCTAGATCAGGCCAAAGCCTACTGGCAGATGGCACTGCCGTCAGAGGATCACAACCTCTATCGTGGCGAGTATCTAGCCGGGCTCATGCTTAGCGCCGCAGAGCAGCAGCACCCCTTCACGCTAGTGCAGCTCTCTGAGTGGATAAATAGTCCGGCAGAGCTGTTGCAGCAGGTACGCCAATTTGCCGCCCCGCGCTATAAAGAGGGGTATGAGCGCGGTATTCACGACCACGATGCGGCGCTCATTCTTACCGCCTTGGTACCGAAACTGGTGGGGGCGGCGCAGTTACGCTTCGATCCAGAAGCACGAGCGATGGCACTACTCTACTGGGGCTCCCAACAGCGACTAGCGACCGAGCTACCGCTTAAAGCGCGAGCGGCGGCGCAGCTAAATCATCAGCTAGGCTATCGCGAAGCGCGACAGCAGCTACAGCAGCAGCTAGCGGGCGAATTAGAGGCGTTTTTGACAACCCGTTTACCCCAGTGTAGCCATGAAGTGGCACTGCGTGCCGCCGACTACCTGCTAACCGAGCTGTCGGTGGAGCAGCCGGAGTTTAGCCAGAGTCGTGAAGCGGTCGAGCTATTAGAGCGGCTACGATTAGAGCTAGGTGCCGCCTCCTCATGGCAGCTACTAGAGCAGCAGCTACGGCAGTGGCGGGAGGAGCCGCTAACCGCCTTTCAGTGGGTACGCTTCTGGTGCCGTGGTGTGGTAGAGCAACACCAGCTAAGTACGCTGGAGGAGGTGGTCGATGAGGTAGCGGCCGATCTCGTCTGTGCTCACCAGCTACGACTGCGGCCCCACAGCTTTGATCTCAGTTACCGCATTGAGGGGCTATTAGGGAGTCATGAGACTCTAACCGAGGGGCGGTTAGAGGGGCGGCTAGATCGATTTTTGCTCCGCTTTTCGCGCCACCAGCAGGTGATCTTGCCGGCGTGGAGCGGCTACCAAACGCTACGACAGCAGGTGATAGAGCAGCAGAAGCGCCGCCTGCGGCTGGCGCAGTACCAATCGAAACCGCTCGCCTCTTTTGTCCGTAACCGACTGATTAACGAAGCCTATCTGCCCATTATCGGTGATAATTTAGCCAAACAGATGGGAACTGTCGGCGAGGGGCGTCGTAGCGATCTTATGGGGCTACTGATGGTGATCTCCCCGCCCGGTTACGGTAAAACCACCTTGATGGAGTATGTTGCTAACCGACTTGGGCTGATCTTTATGAAGATTAACTGCCCCTCCATCGGGCACCAGATCGATGCGCTCGATCCGGCGCAGGCACCGAATGCCACCGCCGCCCAAGAGCTGGAGAAGCTCAACTTAGCACTAGAGATGGGCAACAATACCATGCTCTATCTGGACGATATTCAGCACACCAATCCGGAGTTTTTACAAAAATTTATCTCGCTATGCGATGCCACTCGCCGTATTGAGGGGGTGTGGCGTGGCGAGACGAAAAGCTACGATCTGCGCGGTAAGAAGTTCTGTGTGGTGATGGCGGGTAACCCCTATACCGAAAGCGGCGAGCTGTTTAAGATCCCCGATATGTTGGCCAATCGCGCCGACATCTACAATTTGGGGGATGTCTTAAGCGGTATGGATGAGATATTTGCCCTAAGCTATATCGAAAACTGCCTCACCTCTAATGCGGTATTAGCACCGTTAGCAAATCGTGAGATGGCCGACTTCTACCGCTTTATCGCCCTCATTCGGGGCGAAGAGGTCGCCGATAGTGACTTTAGCCACCCCTATAGCGGTGCTGAGATTGGGGAGATCGTCGCGACTTTAAAACGGCTCCAACAGGTGCAGCAGGTGGTGTTGCGGGTTAATCGAGCCTATATCAGCTCCGCTGCGCAGGATGAGCGCTATCGAACCGAACCGCCCTTTAAGCTCCAGGGGAGCTACCGCAATATGAACAAAATGGCCGAAAAGATCTCAGCGGTAATGAGCGATGAGGAGCTACAACAGCTCATTGCCGACCACTATCGGGGCGAAGCACAGCTACTGACGGGGGGAACAGAGGCTAATCTGCTCAAACTAGCCGAGCTTCAAGGTAGCCTCACTCTCGAACAGCAGCAGCGCTGGCAGGCGATTAAGGCGGAGTTTCAGCGTCAGCAGAGTCTAGGTGGCGAGGGGGAGGTGGGCGATAAGATCGTGGCGCAGCTCTACGATCTGGTCGAGCAGGTTAAACAGCTTCGTGAGCCGCTTAACCACACGGTAGCCCCACCGCTCGAACTCCCCCCCCCGAACTACACCATAGAGATCAACACCCCCCCTCCGGCGGGGGTCGAAGCGACTCTACAGGCGATGGTCGCTCTGCTGGAAAACACTCTGTTCCCACTGGTGAAGGCGATGGACGGCAAACTTAACCTAGATCTAAAAACCAACGCCTATTTGCAAAATATCTTGCGGCAGATGGAGCGGTTAAGGAGCGAGATCCATGGAAAACCAAAGGGGCCAGAGTCGATAGCCCCCTAACCGCCGCTACTGCTCAAAGACGATAGCCGCCACCTCCCTATAGTGTTTAGCGAAGTGGGCGGTGATGCCGTCACGAATGTAGTCGGGTAGCTCTTCGAAATCGCCGCGATTGGCCTCGGGGAAAATGAGCTCCACAATACCGATACGGCGGGCGGCAATCACCTTCTCCCGAATGCCGCCGACCGGTAGGACTTGGCCGGTGAGGGTTAGCTCGCCGGTCATCGCTAGTTTGCGAGCGATCTTGTCGCCTTTGGCTAGCGAGAGTAGTGCCGTGGCCATGGTGATACCGGCACTAGGGCCATCTTTGGGGGTCGCTCCTTCCGGCACATGGAGGTGGACAAAGGCCTCATTAAAGAACTTCTCATCGGCTCGATAGGTGTTGAGGTTAGCTGCAATATAGCTGTAGGCGATCTCGGCCGATTCGCGCATCACTTCGCCGAGCTTTCCGGTCAGTTTAAAGCCACGATTTTTGGTATGGACTTGGCTCGCCTCAATACTGAGCGTCGCTCCGCCCATCGCTGTCCAAGCGAGACCGGTGACCACACCGATCCCTTTAATCGGACTCTCTTTAGTGAAGGTAGGTTTGCCTAGATAGTGGGTTAAATTTTTATCGGCGATTTTAATCGGGGTCTCGCTCTCCTCGACTATCTCCCGCGCCGCTTTGCGGATAATTCGTCCTAGCTGCTTCTCCAGATTACGCACGCCGGCTTCGCGGGCGTAGCCTTCGATAATTTTCCGAATCGCGGTAGGGGTAATTTTAATCTCCTGTCTGGTAAGACCATTGCGCTCTAATTGTCGTGGCCAGAGGTGGTGTTTGGCGATCGCCAGCTTCTCTTCGGTAATATAGCCAGAGAGGCGAATGACCTCCATTCGATCCAGTAGTGGACCGGGAATGGTGTCGAGTTGATTAGCAGTGCAGACAAACAGCACCTTGGAGAGATCGAGCCGAATGTCGAGATAGTGATCTTGAAACTCGCTATTTTGCTCCGGATCGAGAACCTCTAGGAGCGCCGAGGCCGGATCACCATGGTAGGAGGCACCGATTTTGTCGATCTCATCGAGCATAATCACCGGATTATCGGTACCACACTGTTTGAGGGCGTGGACGATTTTGCCCGGTAGGGCACCGATGTAGGTACGGCGATGGCCCTTTATTTCGGCCTCATCGCGCATCCCTCCGACCGAGAAGCGGTAGAATTTGCGTCCTAGGGTGTTGGCGATGGAGCGGCCAACAGAGGTCTTACCCACGCCGGGGGGGCCGATGAGCAGAATAATCGACCCGGAGATCGACCCTTTTAGTTTACCGACGGCAAGAAACTCTAAGATGCGATCTTTCACATCTTCTAGCCCATCATGTTCACGGTTCAATACCCGCACAGCCCGTTTCAGATCGAGTCTATCTTGGCTAACATTGCCCCACGGCAGCGAGGTGATCCAGTCGAGGTAGTTGCGGGTGACATTAAACTCAGCTGAACCGGACTCTAGCATTGCTAGCTTATCGAGCTCCTCTTCGACGACCTTTTGCGCCTCTTCCGAGAGGGTGAGCCTCTCTAGTCGCTGTTGAAACTTCTCGATTTCGGCGGTGCGATCATCCTTCTCTAAGCCTAACTCTTTTTGGATCTCTTTTAGCTGCTCTTTGAGAAAGAAGCGGCGCTGGTGGGCATTCATATTCTCCTCTACCCGTTCGCGAATACGGCTCTGAATTTTGGCTAGCTCCAGCTCTTTTTTGAGTAGGACTAGCACCTTCTGCATTCGCTTATCGAGATCAAATCTATCTAACACCTGCTGTAGCTCGTCGGCGGAGGCGGAGGTGAGGGTGGCGGCAAAGTCGGAGAGGGGCGAGGGTTCGTTAGGGCCAAAACGGTTTAAGAAGAACTTCATCTCTTCGCTATAGAGCGGGTTAAGGTGCATGAGCTCTTTGAGGGTGTTAATAATCGCCATCGCATAGGCGCGAACCTCATCGCTCGGTTTCTGCTCTTTAGGGGGGTACTCGACTCGCACTCGGTAGGGGGGGGTGTCGTTGAGCCATTTGACGATCTTAAAACGGGTAATCCCTTCGGCGATAAACTGCATCTTACCATCAGAACGACTCGGGCGGTGGAGCCGTACTAGCGTCCCTACTTCGGCCATCTGTTCCGGGGAGGGGAGCGTTTCGTTATCGAGCTCCTCTTTAACTAATAGCAGACCGGCGCTTCGGTGTTCGGTTTCGCCTATCGCCTCAATGGTGCTCAGCCAAGGCTGCTCCTCCATCAGCAGTGGCGAGGCTTGGGCGGGGAAGAAGGGGCGCTCAAATAGGGGTAAGAGGTGGAGCTCTTCGGGGTAACGCGCCTCAGAGACGGTGATGGCGTTACTAAGCTCCTCTTGGGAGAGCACTTCGGCGTCGAGTAGTTCCTGTTCTGTTTCGTCTGACATAACTCTGTTCCCTCATCTATGGTAATCAATGGCCATCGTGTCGATGGGTCTCTCTCCTATGTTTTGGCGTGATGATGAGAGTTCAAATATAAATTAACGCCGTCTGCTGCGTCTGTTAGGCAAAATTGTCCTCTGGCGAGAGTGGTGACGGTGAGGGGGCTCGGTTTTTTTGGGGGGCGGTACTAGGTGCTGTTTACCGTGACCTATGAGATCGGCACGGCCTAGCTGTTGCAGCGCTTGACGAATGATCGGCCAGTTTTTGGGGTCGTGGTAGCGCAGCAGCGCCTTTTGTAGTCGCCTCTCGGTGAGCTTTTTGGCGCTATAGACGGTGTCGGGGTGATCGAGTTTTTTCAGTGGGTTGTAGCCGCTGTGATACATCGCGGTGGCGAGTGCTAGGGGGGCGGGTAGAAACGCCTGTACCTGATCGAGGCGAAAGCGATGCTGTTTAAGCCAGAGCGCTAGTGTGACCATCTGTTCGGTATCGCTGCCCGGGTGGGCGGCGATAAAGTAGGGGATGAGATACTGCTCTTTGCCCGCCTCTTTAGAGAAGCGATCGAATAGGCTCTTAAATCGGTAGTAGCTGCTTAAGCTCGGCTTCATCATTTTAGATAGCGTTGCACTCTCGCTATGCTCAGGGGCAATTTTTAGGTAGCCGCCGACATGGTAGGTCACTAGCTCTTTGATATAGGCGGGGCTAGTGACCGCCAGATCGTAGCGCACCCCGCTAGCGACCATCACCCGTTTAATGCCATCGATCGCTCGACTCGCGCGATAGAGCTCAATCAGTGCCGAGTGATCCGTGTTTAGGTTGGGACAGATGTCAGGATAGAGGCACGATAGTCGTCGGCATGAGGCCTCTATCTGCGGGGAGCGGCAGTGGAGGCGATACATATTGGCGGTCGGGCCGCCGATATCGGAGATGGTGCCGGTAAAGCCGGGCACCTCATCGCGAATGGTTTCAATCTCCCGCATAATGGAGCCTTGGGAGCGATTTTGGATAATGCGCCCCTCATGTTCGGTGATGGAGCAGAAGGTGCAGCCGCCAAAGCAGCCGCGCATGATATTAACCGAAAAGCGGATCATCTCGTAGGCGGGAATGCGGGCCTCTCCATAGCGGGGGTGGGGGCGGCGGGTGTAGGGGAGTTCATAGATCCTATCGAGCTCATCGGTGGTGAGCGGTATGGGGGGGGGATTGACTACTAGGAGTCGATTTTGGTGCGGTTGCAGCAGGCGACGGGCGTTATGGGGGTTGGTCTCTAGGTGGAGCCAACGCGAGGCTTGGGCGTAGAGGCGTCTATCGCTACGAACCTGCTCATAAGAGGGGAGCTGTAGTGCGATGTGAGGGTGGTGAGCTGCCGCCGGCCCCATGCTATCGGGGTCGTTTACTGTGTGAATTTGCCACTCATTGGGCGCTTTTTTACAGACATAGGCGCTGCCACGAAGGTCACGAATGGTATGGATAGGCTCTTTACGCGCTAAGCGATGGGTTAACTCCACCACCGCCCGCTCTGCATTGCCGTAGAGTAGTAGATCGGCGCGAGTATCGAGCAAAAGGGAGCGCCGAACCTTCTCCGACCAGTAGTCGAAGTGGGCAAAGCGGCGCAGACTCGCCTCAATGCCGCCAATGACAAGCGGTATCTCGGGGAACGCCTCTCGGCAGCGCTGGGCATAGACAAGGGTGGCTCTATCTGGGCGGGCATTGGCTGCGCCGTTGGGGGTATAGGCGTCATCACTACGGGGGAGACGATCGGCGGTATAGCGATTGACCATCGAATCCATGTTACCGGCGGTAATACCGAACCAGAGGGTCGGGGGGCCGAGCGTTTGAAAGGCGCTGCTATCTTGCCAGTTAGGTTGAGGAATCACGCCGACCCTAAAGCCGTGCGCTTCGAGGAGGCGGCCGATGAGGGCCGCCCCGAAGCTAGGGTGATCGACCAGAGCATCGCCTGAGATAATAATGACATCACAAGCCTCCCAGCCGAGCTGATCCAGCTCCTCCCGAGTGGTCGGTAGCACGGGGGCCGGTAGCAGCCGTTTAGCCCAGTAGGGGCGGTAGCTTGTAAAGAGATCGGGCGCTGTCAGTGGTGTGGTAGCCATCAATCACTAAAACGAGTTAAAGTCATAATCCATCTGTCGGCTCGGTTTTTGAATAAAGAAACCGACGATATAGTTGATTCCGGTAGCGTAGAGCCGAGAGAGAGTCTGCGGGTTTTCGACTGCGTTGGCAATGACTTGAATGTCGTATTGCTGCGCGTGTTGAACGATATTGTTAATCTGTTCGACCGCCTGAGGACTCTCTGCGAGTTGGTTAATCAGCCCTTGGGATATTTTGATATAGCACGAGTCGTAGTGTTGCAAAATAGTGAGATGGTTACTCTGTTCGCCAAATTGGTTGATCGCCAAGGCTATTTTGAGCTTCTCTAGCATGGTACGAAACTGCTTCACCTGCTTTAACTGCTCAGTCGCTACCTGCTCGCTTATCTCAAAGACCAGCTCCCAAGGTCGCAGTTGAGCGCTCTTGAGTCGGGGTAGCATCCAGTGGAACAGTTTGGTCTGATTGACTAGGCTCTGCTCAGAGAGTTTGATAAAGAGGCGAGGATACTGCTGTCGCTGGCGCTGCTCTTTAAGCACGAGTAGCGCGTGGGCTATCACCCAGCGATCGACGATCTCAGAGAGACCACAGTGGTGCACTGCGGCAAAAAACTCATTGGCAGCGACAAACTCCTGCTCCCCTCGTAGATCGGGCATCCGTAACATGACCTCATAGGTGGCGTGGGGATCGTCATTGAGGCTAATAATCGGCTGATAGACTAGCAGCAGTCGGTTATTTTGTAGCGCTTGGCGAATTTCGATGGCCAGCAGTTTCTCCTTTTCGCGCTGGGTGAGTTGATCGACATCGGGGGTATAGAGCTCATAGCGATTGCCGCCGGCGGCGGTGAGCTGCTCTAGTAATCTATCGGCTTCGCCAATGACCTGCTGGTAGTTCGACTCTTTGCCGTGATAGGGGGTGATGGCGATGGAGAAGGTGGTCTGGGTAGTACGCCCCTCTAAATCAAAAATGGTGTCACGACCGGTAGCTGTCAGCAGGGCGGCCACTTTTTCGCTGCGATGGGCATCGACCCCGGTCAGAGAGAGGATAAAGCCGCTAGCCCCGAATCGAGCTAGTAGCAGCGGTTCACTCTCCTCGGTGCGTAAAATAAGCTGTTTTATCGAGGAGGAGTCGAGCTCTTGGCTTAAAAAGTGGTAAATTTCACTCATTAAGGCCTCGATGGCCGAAAAGCCGAGTCGTTGGCGCAGATCGTTAAGATTGTCGGGGGAGATGAGCAGCAGATGCCCCGAGCGGTTCTGTTGGTGCACGATAGCGCGAAACTGCTCCACAAAGTATTGCTGAGTGTAGGCACCGGTGACGCTGTCGCGCTGTTTAGCCTCCTCTAGCCGTCGCACTAGCTCCTGACTATCCTCTTTGTTGTAGAGCACAATCTGAGTACAGGCCTCCCCTTCGTAAGAGATGCGAGAGAGGGAGAGTTGTAGCGGAAACGATTTGGTGGCCAGATCGATCCCTTCAGCCTCAAACAGCTCCTCTATCGGTCTGCCCTGCTGAAACTGACGCAGATAGCTTTTGAAGCTGTTTTGGGAGTCGGCATGGAGCATATCGAGAAAGGGGACACCGAGTAGATCATCGAAATCGTCGTAGCCAAACAGGGTAAGATAGCTGTCGTTAGCATAGATGTGCATCCCCTCATCAATATAGGCGATCGCCTCTTTCGATTGGTTGGCGAGAATTTGGGCCCGATGGTTCGACTCTTGCAGCAGCGTGCGGCAGTGGAGTAGCTCATTATGAAACCGAGTGGCGGCGCTCTCGCGCCGAAAGATATGGCTGGCTCGGGACGGATTGGCGATATCGATAATATCTTTGGCTCCCCCTTCGAGCAGATCATCGAGATTGATGCGCACTGTCGCCATATTCGCCACGATGACGATCCCTAGCTGGGGCTGCTGCTCTAACACTGTGCGCATCACGGCGATAGGCTCGAAGTGTTCGCACTCGGGAGTGAGCAGGAGTAGATCCCACGCCTTTTGCCGTAGCAGTGTGGTGAGCTGTGCAAACGAGTCAACGCTTTCGGTATGAATCGCCAGCCCCTGATTGCGTAGCTGGTTAGCTACCGCTTCACCATGGTTGGCAGAGTCGTCGATGACGACAATTTCCAGTATCTCTTCCAGAGCCATAATCTTTAATCGCCGTACTTTTGCTAGCTAAATGGGTAAGGGGACGGTTAACGGGGTCTTACCGCCGTCGCTGCCGGTGTCACGAACCAGTCGCGGCAAGAGGTAGCCGGGGAGTCGCTGGTGTAGTGTCGCCATAATCTGTTGGGCTTGTTGGTCACTGACCTCAAAATGGGCTACCCCCACCGCCCGATCAAGTTGGTTGAGATAGTAGGGGATTACACCGTGCTTGAATAGTATTTTACTCAAATCGGCCAAAATTTCGGCGCTATCGTTGATGCGGCGCAGCAGCACCGCTTGGTTAAATAGCGCCGCTCCCGTTTGGCGTAGTCGGGTTAACGCGGCACCGACAGCGGGATCGATTTCAGCCGGATGGTTGCAGTGGATGACAATGGCCAGCGGCAGCTCTAGGCTGGAGAGCCACTCGATATGGGCCTCACTCACCCCCTTTGGCCAAGCAACCGGCACTCGGGTGTGGAGCCGCAGCCGCTGAATAGAGGGGAGTGCGAGCAGGCGGTGGGTGAACTGTTGCAAAAAACCTCCGCTTAACATCAGAGGATCTCCCCCGCTAAAAATTAGCTCCTCTATCTCTGGGTGTTCGCCGAGATAGTCGATAATGGCGGCTAGCTGCTGCTGTTTCGGGTTCGCCTCGGGGTAGGGAAAGTGGCGTCGAAAACAGTAGCGGCAGTGGATCGGGCACTGACCCGTTAAGGTGAGCAGGGCGCGATGGCGATATTTATGGATAAGTCCCGGCACTACCATGTGGGAGAGCTCATCGACTGGATCTTGGCGGTCGCCCGGGGAGTGGTGCTGCTCTGCTGCTTGGGGCCAGATCTGTAGTAGCAGCGGATCGGTCGGGTCACCGCTAGCGATCCGTTCGGCAAAGGAGCGGCTGACTTTAAAGGGGAAGGGCGTCTCAGTCGCGCTCAGCCCCGAGAGCTGGCGTAGCTGTTGTAAACACTCTGGAGAGTGGATAAAAGGGGAGGCGGTCACAATGGCAGTTTTCTCTGTGGTGGCAAGTTGTGGGATAATAGGCGTTTTAATTGAAGCATACAAATTGAGGAAACGATAGTTATGGCCAACTACAGTACCAGTGAATTTCGCCGTGGACTGAAAATTATGCAAGATGGCGATCCCTGCACGATTGTCGACAACGAGTTTGTTAAGCCGGGCAAGGGGCAGGCCTTTAGTCGGGTCAAAATTCGTAACCTGAAAACCGGTCGGGTGGTCGAGCGAACCTTTAAGTCGGGCGATTCGGTAGAGGCTGCCGATGTGGTCGATAGCGAAATGCAGTATCTCTACAACGATGGTCAGATGTGGCACTTTATGGATCAGGAGAGCTTTGAGCAGATTGCCGCCGATGCGGCCATTGTCGGTGAGGAGAGGCTGTGGCTTAAAGATCAAGATATCTGCACCGTGACGCTCTGGAATGGGCAACCGATCTCGGTGACGCCACCTAATCATGTCATCTTGCGGGTGGCGGAGACTGAGCCGGGGGTGCGCGGCGATACCGCTACCGGAGCGACTAAACCGGCCACACTGGAGACGGGGGCCGTGATTCAGGTACCGCTGTTTGTCGAGATCGATGAGATGTTAAAGGTCGATACTCGCAGTGGCGAGTATATCTCCCGAGTACGCGATTAGCCTCCGTCCCCCTCGATGTGGCAACCCTCGGCTGATATCGCCCGACTGCGTCAGCGAGCTAGGCTGTTACACTCTCTGCGCCAATTTTTTGCCGAGCGGGAGGTGATGGAGGTCGATACCCCGGCGCTATCACAGTTTGCCACGGTCGATCCCCATATCGACTCCTTTGTTGTGACCGCGCCTGGTGGAGGGGAGAGGCGCTACCTTCACACCTCGCCTGAGTTTGCTATGAAGCGACTCTTAGCCGCCGGCAGCGGCGATATCTATCAACTAAGCCATGTCTTTCGGGTCGGGGAGAGTGGGCGCTACCATAACAGCGAATTTATGCTGTTAGAGTGGTATCGAACCGGCTGGCACTACCGGCAGTTAATTGATGAGGTGGGTGAGCTGCTACAGAGGGTGGGGCTGGTGGCTCTGGCGACAGTCGATACGCTCGACTATCGGCAGCTATTTATGGCTAAACTGACTATCGATCCTGTTGCCGCGACCGACCAGGAGCTACAACAGCTAGCAGAGGCGCTGAGCCCTAAGATCGATCTTACGGCGCTGCGGCTATCGAGATCGGGGTGGCTCGACTGGCTCTTTAGTCAACATATTCAGCCGCAGCTCGGAGGGGAGGGGAGGGCGGTCGCGCTCATTCGCTACCCCGCCTCTCAAGCCTCTTTAGCGCAGTTAGAGCCGAATGATTCTGCCGTGGCGCAGCGGTTTGAGATCTTCTATCGTGGTGTAGAGCTAGCCAACGGCTTTGGGGAGCTGACCGATGCGGTGCAGCAGCGGCAGCGATTTGAGGCGGAGTGGCGGCAGCGGCGAGATGAGGCGAAACCGCTCTACCCTATCGATCAACATCTTCTCGCAGCGCTAGCACAGGGGCTACCTGAGTGTAGCGGCGTGGCTGTCGGAGTCGATCGACTGCTGATGCAGCTCAGCGAGAGTGACCAGATAGATCAGGTGCTGTCGTTTGGTTGGCGGCGGGCCTGATGTGCGAGCATAAGCGGGTTATCGGGATCGACCCACGGCATAAACGGCTTATCTCGATCACTGTGGGTTAGTTGATAGACCAGCCCGATCCAGTTGCCGACCACCGCCGCGCCACTATCGTGCCAAGTGTTATTGAGTCTAGGGGTTAACAGCCGCTCCGGAAAGGGGGGCGGGGTCACGCCGCTAGCTAACGCCTGTTCGGTACGGTAGCGGTACTCATTGAGGATAGCCTGTGAGTAGTTATCGAAGTAGTCTTGCGGAAAGGGGGGGTAGTGGCTATTTTTGCCCTGCTGGTAGAGGATCACTTCGCGTTTATACTCTTTCAGTAGCGAGATGGTGTCATACTCAGGGTGGCCCTGAAACAGCACCAGCCGTAGGCCATCGCTACTGGTGGCGAGGTGGAGACAGCCGTCATCGCCGCTCACCAATAGCCGCAACCCCGCCTGCTGTAACTGCTCTGCCGAGATAGCATTCCAGCGCGAGTGGGGGACATCAAAGCGGCTATTAATATCGCATACCAGCGGATGGCTGGGATCGACAACCCGATGGGGAAAGACCCCCCACTTCTTCTGCATCTGGCGCACCCGCGTCTGCTGGTAGCGAAACTGCAACACCGCATGGGTCGCTAGACAGGAGCAGAGGGTTGAGGTGACATGGTGCCAAGCCCAGTCGGCGATCTCGATTAATGGGTGCCAGAACGGCTGCTGCTCCAGCTCTGCACCAACCACATTCGCACCGGTAATAATGAGCGCATCAAGCCCCTGTTGGCGAATCGTGGCAAAATGATCGTAGTAGGCGCTGATATAGGCTTTGGCCTCATCGCTGCGTGGCAGCTCATCAAGGGTAAACAGGTGGACATAGAACTGAGCAATCGGGTTACTCTCGCCGATGAGGCGCAGAAACTGGCGTTCAGTCGCTGCCAGTGCCGCATCGGGCATCATATTGAGTAACCCGATGTGGAGTTCGCGAATATCCTGATGTCGAGCCGCCTCCGGGGTCAGTACCCGTACCCCCTCCTGACGCAGCCGCTCAAAGGTAGGGAGGTGATTATGGGCAACCAGTGGCATTAGCAAACCTCCGCGATGGCTGACTCAAGCAGTTCGATAAAGTCGGCCTCATCTCGCACCTGGCCGACCTGCTCTGAGGTAACGGTGTAGCCGTGTGGTGCGGCAATCGCTTCATACTTAGGGATACGGGAGTGGAATAGGCGCGGAAATATCCAGCGGGTAAACTCATCGGGATCCATTTCGGCGGCAAACTGTAACTGCTGCTGCTCTAAATAGCTCGCTAGCTGCTGCTGCAGAAAGTCGGGGTTATAGTAGAGCGGTTTAGGATCGCTTTGGGCTCTTTCGATCAATTTTTGCGCCTCCGCCTCATTAGTCACCTCAATATAGAGGATGAGGGTATGATCAATCAGCGTCTTTAGCACCCGATCGTCATCGAGCTCACACAGACTGCCGCCGACATCGTTGACAAAGTGTTGGTAGCCGTAAATCTCCTGCCCTTTGCGAATAAAATCGGGCACATCGAGCATCGCATCCACCTCCGCTTGCCGATATCGAGCCTGATGCTCGATAAAGGTCTCTAGTTCCAGACCGCCGAGCTGTGGATTACCGGGTTTGCCAACATAGCTTAGCACCGGCCCTAAGTCGTGTACTTTGATATTGTTGCGAATCGAAATCCAGTCGCGGCGCAGCAGATCACACAAAAACGGCACCTGCATCGCCTGCCGCTTAATCATATCGATAATCGGCTCATCCAGATAGCGGGTACCGATACGGTAGTCGCCTGAGTAGTGGAACCAGTTGTGGCGGCGCAGCAGGGTCGAGAGGTGGGTCTTACCGACGCCCGACATACCGAGCAGGGTAATGCGCTTCTCTGGCCACTGTGTAAACTCTTGTGGGGTTAATTTCATCTCTCTCTCACAGTCGGTCAAGTGTGTAGGGAGATAGTGTAGCGTTAACCCTGCTCGCTTGCATCCCTGAATTGAGGTAAGATCTGCCACAATGTTTTTAGCCACTAACCCAAAGATAGTGAATTGAGTATGAGCCAGAAAAAAAATAGCCCCTTCCTTGAGCTGCTAATCACGATTGTGATTCCGTCGATCATCCTAATGAAGCTAAGTGGTGAGGAGGCGTTAGGGCCGGTATGGGCACTCATTGTGGCGCTATCGCTGCCGTTAGGGTGGGGGGGGTATGATCTGCTACGACACCGTCAATTTAACTTTTTTGCTATCTTAGGGCTCATTAGCGTGCTGTTGACCGGGGGGATCGGGCTGTTAAAGCTCGATAATGAGTGGCTGGCGGTTAAAGAGGCGGCGATTCCGGGCCTGATCGGCCTATTTGTGATCGCCTCTACCTTTACCCGCTACTCTGTGATTCGGCTGCTACTATTTAATCCGCAGCTCATTAATCTCCCCTTAGTGATGCAGCGGCTGGAGCAGCGCGGCAATCGAGAGCTATTTGAGCGGCGGTTAACGCGCTCGACTTGGTTTTTGGGGGGGACCTTTTTCTTCTCATCGGTAATGAACTATTTCTTAGCCACTTGGATTGTGACCAGCCCCTCAGGGAGCGAGGCCTTTAATGAGGAGTTAGGGCGGCTTACTCTGCTAAGTTATCCGATGATCGCGCTCCCCTCGATGGTGATGATGTTTATTATCCTCTGGTATATCGGCCGCTCGGTACGGCAGTTAGCCGGACTGAGTTTTACGCAGATGCTAAACGAGGAGCTGCAGGGAGAGTGAACGGTTACAGGACAGGCTGTTAAATGCTCTTACCCGGATTAAGGATCCCTGCCGGATCAAACTGTGCCTTAATTGCATGCATCAGCGCCAGTGTTGCAGGGGGGATTTCGCGGCTAACAAAGTCTCGTTTAACCAGACCGATCCCATGTTCACCCGATAGCGTTCCGCCGAGCTTAAGGGTCAGATCAAACAGCTCGTTCAGGGCGATCTTTGCCGCCTGCCGTTGGGCCGGATCGTCGGGATCGATTAACAGATTGACATGTAGATTACCATTGCCGGCGTGACCAAAGGTGACGATCTTAATCCCGTGGCGCTGCTGCATCGTTGTTAGCTGACGAAGTAGCGTTGGGATTTGACTCACAGGCACGACAATATCCTCGTTAATCTTTTTCGGGGCGACTTTGCGTAGCGCCGGTGAGAGCGCTTTGCGGGTACGCCAGATAGCCTCAGCTTCAACCGCTGTGGCGGCCTTTTTAACCTCCAGCGGCTGCGACGCTCTCACCGCTTGTTCTATGGTCAGTACCGCGTCAGATAGGGTGGCGGGGCTCCCCTCTACCTCGACTAATAGAATCGCCGCCGCTTGCGATGGCAGATCGGCTCGGCTGTAGTCGCGAATCATCTCAATCGCCTGCTGATCGATAAACTCTAGCGAGTAGGGGATAAGCGGTTGAGCCATAATTGCCGCCACAGCCTCGGCCGCCGCTTCAGGCGAAGCGAAGCTAATCTGCATTAGCTGTCGTGCCTGCGGCAGGGGATGGAGCTTTAGCGTCGCTTCGGTAATGACCGCCAAAGTCCCCTCGGAGCCGATGAGCAGACGGGTCAGATCGTAACCGACCACCCCCTTAGTCGTTTTGCTGCCAGTGGTAATCAGCTCGCCGGTGCCGGTGACAGCTCTTAGCGCGAGACTATTGTCGCGCGGGGTACCATATTTAACCGCTCGGGGGCCGGCGGCGTTACAGGCTAAATTGCCACCGATAGTACAGACAGCGGCGCTGGTCGGATCGGGTGGCCAGAAAAAACCGTCTGCGGCGGCCGCCTGCTGGAGTGCCTGATTGGTTACTCCCGGCTCAACGGTCACCATGCGGTTGGCGCTGTCGATCGCATCGAGCCGCTGCATCTTCTCAAATGAGAGCACTATACCACCGTGGATGGCCACCGCCCCCCCAGTGGTGCCGGTACCGTGCCCACGGCAGGTGAGCGGGATCTGTCGCTGATAGCACCAACGCACAGTGGCGATAACATCGGCTTCGCAGCTAGGTAGCACAACCGCCTCGGGGCGGTAGTGCAGTCGGCTATTATCATAGCTATAGGCGAGACAGTAGGTCGGATCGCTCTGTAGTACCGCCTTCGGGCTCAAAAGTGGCCGTAGCGTCTCCCAGGGGGGGGAGGAGGGGGGGGTCATGGGCTAAAGTGGCTATCGATGACGCTGCACAGCGCATGAATAATCAGTAGATGGTTCTCCTGAATGCGGGCGGTGGTGTTGGAGGGGACGCGCAGTTCGATATCGTTAGGGGTTAGCAGCGACGCCACCTTCCCCCCCTCTTTGCCGCTAAGGGCGATAATTTGTAGCTGCTGTTGTTGAGCGCTCTCAATGGCGGCGACAATATTATCGGAGTTACCACTGGTGGAGATAGCAAACAGCGTATCTTGCGGTTGGCCTAACGCCTCAATCTGTCGGGCAAAGATGTGGCGGTAGTGGTAGTCGTTGGCGATTGAGGTCACCACTGAACTATCGGTCGTTAGGGCGATGGCCGGTAGGGCGCGGCGCTCGGTCTCAAAGCGGTTAAGGAGTTCCGAGGCGAAGTGCTGGGCATCGGCAGCCGAGCCGCCATTGCCGCAGATAAGCAGCTTACCCCCCGACTCTAGCCGCTTAACTAGCACGGCAGCGGCGGCGGCGATCTTGGCCGCTAGCTGTTCTAAGGTGCGCTGTTTGGCAGCAATACTGGCCTCAAACTGCCGTCGGATTAGGGTATCGTTATCGTTATCGTTAGTCGTGTTCATAAATGGTTAATTGCTCTCATTTCATTCTAAGGTTAACTTGCCTCAAAGGCGTGCTGTATCCAGTTAAGATCACCCCCATCAATCGCGATGACATCAAAGCGACACGGCCGATTCATGGGGTGGTATTGTAGCCAAAACTTTGCGGCTCGAATCAACTTTTGCTGTTTGTTGCGGGTAACGGTGGCAGCGCTGGTGCCGTGTGAGAGGGTATGTCGGTAGCGCACTTCAATAAACAGTAGCTGTTCACCTAGCTCCATAATGAGATCAATTTCGCCGACTTTGCAGCGAAAGTTGCGTTGTAGTAGCCGACACCCCTGCTGCTGTAGGTAGGTCAGCGCCTGCTGTTCATAGTGGTCTCCCCGCTGTTGTGGTGCCGATCTCAAAACATCGCTCCATACTCATCTAGGCTACTTTCGGTTTCCGGTTCGGCGACCGCACTGCCATCGATAAAGGTAGCCCAGCGACTTTGACGCACGATTTTACCCTCCTCTGAGAGTCGCAGACGACCGGTGAGGCCGTTGTAGTGGTGGCGACGATTCTCACTCAGATAGGGGAGCTGTGGCAGCAGGCCATAGGCATCGGCTCCCATCGCGGCGAGTCGCCCTAACTGACCGCTATAGTGGCGCTTTAATAGCTGATAGATAGGCTCTTGTTGGATGTCAGGATCGATATTCCACGGCATATCTTCAAACAGAATGCCGTTGAGATCGCTATCTGCTTTAGGTTCACTCCGGCCAGCATAGATGTGGTTCGTCGCTAATAGTGGGATGGTATCGGCACGGTGAAACTTAAGTAGCGGCCAAATGAGCCGCCCCTCATCGGGCAGAGCGGTCAGGAAGATAACATCGATATCGTGTCGCAACCACGGCTCAAACTCTATTTGCAGGTTATAGCCGATAATGGCGCGGAAGATATCGAGCCGTTTATAGCTCTCATCAATACCTAACAGCGCCTTAATCGCGTCGCCATGGTTTTGACTATCGGGATCAAAGCGCTGCTCAGTGACGATCGTACCACCTAAGCGCTGCCACTCCTGTTGCAGTTCGGTGGCCATGCGATCCCCTAAGCTACTCTTTGGCAGTAGCAGCGCGGCACGGGTATGGCCATCAAACCAGGCGCGGCGGACTAGATTATCGGCCTCATCCTCCGGTAGTAGCGAGAACTGGTAGGTGTGTGGCGGTAGTTCTCGCTCAGTTGAGGCGTGGTTGAGTAGTAGCTGTGGCCGCTTACCCCCCTCGTCAGAGAGCTCGACAATGGCGTTAACCACCTCCCGATTCAGTGGTCCGATAATCGCCTCGGCACCGTTGTCGATGGCTTTGAAATAGGCATCGACACCTAGGTTGGGATCGCCGCCTGTATCGTAAAAGCGTATGGTGGCTGAGTTCGGCTCCTGCGGTTGCAGATAACGAAACAGAATCCCCTCACGAATGGCATTAGCCGCTTGGCTAAATCGGCCACTAAAGGGGAGGAGGACGGCGATATGGTTGACCGAGAGCGCGAGCTGCTGTTCGGTTGTGGTGAAAGTCTCAAGTAGCCTATCGGTTAGGGGGTGGTCGCGATAGTCGGCTCGCCACTGCTGTAGGGCGGTTGCTAGCTTTTGGGGTTGGTGACGCAGATCTTGATATATCTTTTGCAGCGCTAACCACCCCTGTAGGGTGGGTTCATGGTCGATAAGATAGTCGAGGGTATCTAGCTCCTCACGCATTAGCTCAGAGAGGTAGCCCCATAGCTGCCGCTGGTTAGCCTCAATCTCCTCTGGCAGGGTGAGATAGCGCTCGCGTTGAATGAGCTCTCGGGCCGCTTCGAGGGGATCAAACTGTCGCTTAAATAGCTCGCTACGAAGTTGATGGTAGGCCTGTCGTTCGGCGGCGGCGGTGGTAGGAGGCAGAGAGGCGGGATTGAGTTGCGATAAAATCTGCTCCGCCTCCTCCAGACTCTGTCGAGCCATCGCCTCGGCGGCGCGATCGAGCTGCTGCTGAAACGGCGTCGCACTACGATCTGCATCGGTAGCTGAGGCCGTTTGGGGGCGGTTAGAGGGGGTGTCGTAGGGGAGGGGATCGGGGCTAATCACCCGCTCGCCACTGGAACTGATACCGAGCGCTGGATTGGAGGAGGGCCGCTCAACTCGGTTGCCGCAGCCGAATATCAGTAGGGTAGCGATGAGAGTGACAGAGATAAAAAATTGCTGCATGAGGTGTAAATAGAGCTCCAGCTTGGCACAATGGGAGGCTCCATAGTATCGGCATGAGGAGTGAGCGTGTCAAACAGCAGTGTTAAGGTCGATGCGGCAACGGTCTATATTGTCGCCACCCCCATCGGTAATTTGGGTGATATTACCCTGCGGGCGCTAGAGGTGTTGCGGCAGGTCGATTGTATCGCCGCTGAAGATACCCGCCATAGCCTGCGACTGCTGCACCACTACGCTATTAACCGCCCGCTGCTAGCGCTGCACCAACACAACGAAAACAGTGCCGCGGCACAGCTACTTAAACGGCTCTTAGCCGGTGAGTCGGTGGCACTGATTAGTGATGCCGGTACCCCACTGATTAGTGACCCGGGGGTTCGGCTATTGCAGCAGCTACACCAGCACCGGCTAAAGGTGGTGCCGATCCCCGGCCCCTCGGCACTGACCACAGCGCTCTCAGTCGCCGCTATCGACACGACCCACTTCTGCTTTTACGGTTTTTTGGCGGCTAAAGCGGGGCAGCGCCGACAGCAGCTACAGCAACTGGCCGATAGGGAGGAGGCGCTGGTGTTCTACGAGTCGCCCCATCGTATTCTCGATAGCCTCACCGACATGGCCGACATTTTCGGCGCTAGCCGACTAGCCGTCGTGGCACGAGAGCTGACGAAACGGTATGAGACGGTACTGCACGGCTCACTCGAACAGCTACAGCAGCAGCTACGGCTCGATAGTGAGCAGCAGCGGGGAGAGTTTGTGATTCTCATTGCCGCCGCCGATAAGGTGGCCCAGAGTGAGGTGTTTACCCCACAGGAGTTGCAGCTAATGCAACTCCTCTTGGCGGAAAAAGTAGCGTTAAAACAGGCGGCAAGAGTTATGTCAGGCCATAGCGGCAAGAGTAAAAATCTCTGCTATCAACGGCTGTTAGCGCTGCAACAGTGAGTTGCGTGCCTGCCGAATACCACAGTGCGAGGATTAAATTTTAGTGAAAGCGGTTGTTTTCACCCCCGTTTTCGGAGAGAATCTAGCGCCCATTGAGGCACAGCATGGATGGCGTGTCCACCTGGAACATTAAATTTCGGTTTTTTTAGGGATTTAGTGCTGTTACTGTCAGGTGTGGTAACAGTTTTTCAATTTTCTGTTTTTGAGGAGAGACTATGCCAAGTCGTAGAGATTTAGCCAATGCGATTCGTGCCCTAAGTATGGATGCGGTGCAAAAGGCCAACTCGGGTCACCCCGGAGCCCCTATGGGAATGGCCGACATCGCTGAGGTGTTGTGGAATGGCCACCTAAAACACAATCCCGCCAATCCTGACTGGGCTGATCGTGATCGATTTATCCTCTCCAACGGTCACGGCTCAATGTTAATCTACTCTCTGCTCCATCTGAGCGGTTACGATTTGAGCATGGAGGATCTAAAAAACTTTCGTCAACTCCACTCCAAGACCCCAGGTCACCCTGAGTATGGCTACGCCCCAGGCGTTGAGACCACCACCGGCCCGTTAGGTCAAGGGATATCCAACGGCGTCGGTATGGCGCTAGCGGAGAAGATTCTGGCGGGTCAGTTTAACCAGCCGGGGCACTCAATTGTCGATCACTACACCTATGTCTTCCTAGGTGACGGCTGTCTAATGGAGGGGATCTCCCACGAAACCTGCTCCTTTGCCGGCACCATGAAGCTCGGCAAGCTCATCGCCTTTTGGGACGATAACGGCATCTCCATTGATGGCGACACCGAAGGGTGGTTTACCGATGATACCCCCGCACGGTTTGACGCCTATGGGTGGCAGGTGATTCGTGGTGTCGATGGCCACGATGCCGCCGCCATCGACGCCGCGATTGCGGAGGCGAGGCGCGATAGCGACCGACCGACCCTCATCTGCTGTAAGACCACCATCGGGTTTGGTTCGCCGAACAAGGCCGGTAGCCATGACTGCCACGGAGCGCCTTTAGGTGCCGATGAGATTGCCCTAACCCGTCAAGCGCTAGGCTGGGCGCATGAGCCGTTTGTGATCCCCGATGAGATCTATGTCGGCTGGGATGCGAAAGCGACTGGCGCAGCGGTTGAGCAGAGCTGGCAGCAGCGGTTTGACGCCTATAGAGCGGCTCATCCAGAGTTGGCAGCTGAGTTTGAGCGCCGCATGGCCGGTGAGCTACCCGCTGATTGGGACGAGAGAGCGAACGCCTTTATCCAGAGCGTGGCTGAGAAGGCAGAGAAGATGGCCACCCGTCAACACTCAAAAGCGTCCCTAGATGGCTTTGCGCCGCTACTGCCCGAATTGGTTGGCGGATCAGCCGATCTAACCCCCTCTAATAACACCTTCAATAGCTGCTCTAACTACATTAACGCCGACCACGGCAAGCCGCAGAATTTTGGGGGTAACTACCTCTCCTACGGTGTGCGTGAGTTCGGTATGTCAGCGATAATGAACGGCATGGCGCTACATGGGGGCGTGCGTCCTTATGGGGCGACCTTCCTGATGTTCTCTGAGTATGCGCGTAACGCACTGCGGATGGCGGCACTGATGAAGATTAACCCCATCTTCGTCTATACCCACGACTCTATCGGTCTGGGCGAAGATGGGCCGACCCACCAGCCGATTGAGCAGATCCCAACGCTGCGAATGATTCCCAACATGTCCAACTGGCGCCCCTGTGATGGGACTGAGACAGCGGTTGCTTGGAGAGCGGCAATTGAGCGCAAAGATGGCCCAAGCTGCCTCATCTTCACCCGTCAGGCTCTCACCCCGATGGCTCGCTCCGCAGCGCAGATCGCCAATATTGCCCGTGGTGGCTATGTCCTGCGCGACTGTGATGGCGCTCCCGAGGCGATTATTATCGCTACCGGTTCAGAGGTAGAGATCGCCATGCAGGCGGCCGAGTCACTGAGTGGTCACAACATTCGTGTCGTCTCCATGCCCTCGACCGATCTCTTTGACGCCCAGGATGCCGACTACAGAGAGTCGGTACTCCCCTCATCCTGTACCGCTCGGGTGGCGGTAGAGGCGGCTGTTACCGATGGTTGGTACAAATATGTCGGCTTAAACGGTAAGGTGGTCGGCATTAACCGTTTTGGTGAGTCGGCTCCGGCGGGGCTACTATTTAAAGAGTTTGGTTTTACCGCTGAGAGTGTTGCCGAAGCGGTTAAGAGTATTCTATAACGCTCATTCATCCCATTGTTTGTCCGCTGGCAGAGTGAGTTAACTCTGCCGCCCCTAGCCTTAACTAAATCAGGAGATTATTATTTATGGCAATTAAAGTAGGTATTAACGGTTTTGGTCGTATTGGTCGGATGGCTTTTCGTGCGATTGCAAGAGATTTTCCCGAACTAGAAGTGGTCGCCATTAACGATCTGCTCGAAGCCGACTATCTCTCCTATATGCTCAAATATGACTCGGTACACGGCAACTTTGCTGGCGAAATCTCAGTCGATGGCGATAACATGGTGGTCAATGGCAAGACCATTCGCCTCACTGCCGAGACCGATCCCTCTCATCTGAAGTGGAACGAAGTCGATGTCGATATCGTGCTAGAGTGTACCGGCTTCTTCCTGACCGAAGAGAGCTGCCAGAAGCATATCGATGCTGGCGCTAAAAAAGTGGTGCAGTCGGCACCGTCGAAAGATGCTACGCCGATGTTCGTCTATGGCGTTAACCACCACGAATACGCCGGTCAGACCATCGTCTCTGCCGCCTCCTGCACCACTAACTGCCTCGCTCCTGTTGCTAAAGTGCTGCACGATAATTGGGGGATTAAGCGCGGGCTGATGTCAACCGTTCATGCGGCGACAGCGACGCAAAAGACGGTGGATGGGCCATCTAAGAAGGATTGGCGTGGGGGTCGTGGTATTTTGGAAAATATCATCCCCTCCTCGACCGGTGCGGCTAAGGCGGTAGGCAAGGTGTTGCCGGCTCTTAACGGCAAACTGACCGGCATGGCCTTCCGCGTCCCGACCTCTGATGTCTCGGTGGTTGACCTAACCGTTGAGCTAGAGAAGGGGGCCTCTTACGATGAGATCTGTGCCGCTATGAAAGCCGCCTCCGAGCAGCCCGGCATTGGCGAAACGCTGGCCTATACTGACGAAAAGGTCGTCTCAACCGACTTTCGTGGTAACGGCTTCTCCTCTATCTTCGATGCCGGTGCCGGTATCGCGCTAGATGATACTTTCGTGAAGGTCGTCTCTTGGTATGATAACGAGATGGGTTACACCTGCAATATGCTCCGCTTTGTGATGCATGTCGCTAAAAACTAGTACTAAACGACTCTAGTTTGAACTCTCTACTCGGGGTAATTGACTCTCACCCCGAGGGAGAATAATTTGCCAAATTCAAACAGTTGACTATTGGCAAATTGTTTTTTGTTTAATGTTTATTAGGAGCTCTCCATGTCTTTCATCAAGCTGACTGATCTCGACCTAGCTGGAAAACGGGTACTCATTCGTGCCGATCTGAATGTACCGGTCAAAGAGGGGAGGGTCACCTCCGATGCCCGCATTACCGCCTCCATGCCGACTATTGAGCACTGCGTTAAAGCGGGAGCTAAGGTGATGCTCTTCTCCCACCGCGGTCGTCCGGAAGAGGGCAAAGTGGATGAAGAGAACTCAATGCAGCCGATTGCCGCTGATCTCTCGGCCAAAATGGGCAAAGAGGTGCGGCTGATTAAAGCGTACCTTGAGGGCGATTTTGAGGTTGCCGAAGGGGAGGTAGTCCTGTTAGAGAATGTCCGCTTTAATAGCGGCGAGGGTAAAGATAACGAAGAGTTAGCGAAGCGATATGCCGCCCTGTGCGATATCTTCGTCATGGACGCCTTTGGTACTGCCCACCGCGCCCAAGCCTCGACCCACGGCGTCGGTAAGTTTGCCCCTGTCGCCTGTGCCGGTCTGCTACTAGCCGAAGAGCTAGATGCGCTAGCTAAAGCGCTAGCACAGCCGGCTCGCCCGATGGTCGCGATTGTCGGCGGCTCTAAAGTGTCAACCAAATTGACCGTCTTAGAGGCGCTGTCGGAGAAGGTGGATCAACTGGTCGTCGGTGGCGGTATCGCCAACACCTTTTTGGCCGCTAGCGGAAAAAATGTCGGTCAATCGCTCTGTGAGCACGATCTGATCCCGACTGCTAAAGCACTCATTGAGAAGATGGAGGCACGGGGTGCCTCAATTCCTATCGCCGTCGATGTTGTCTGCGGTAAAGCGTTTAGTGAAGATGCCGAAGCGACCCTAAAAGAGGCGGATGAGGTGGCTGATGACGATATGATTTTCGACATCGGCCCCAAATCGGCGCAAGCACTAGCCGATATTATCGCCAAAGCGGGCACCATCGTCTGGAATGGCCCAGTTGGGGTGTTTGAGTTTGATCAATTTGGTGAGGGGACTCAAACCATCTCAATGGCGATTGCCAATGCTGACGGCTTTAGTCTTGCCGGCGGCGGTGACACCATTGCCGCGATTCAAAAGTATGGTATCTATGACAAAATCTCCTATATCTCTACCGCAGGCGGTGCCTTCCTAGAGTACCTAGAGGGCAAAACGCTACCGGCAGTCGCCATGCTTGAGGAGTGTGCTAACAAGGGTTAGGGAGAGAGCTTGTGCAGCGTCGTACCAAAATAATCGCCACTCTCGGGCCGGCGACCGACGATCCTAAAGTGATGGATCGAATTATCGAAGCGGGGGTCGATTTGGTGCGAATCAACTTCTCTCATGGCTCCCCCGAAGAGCATCTACAGCGGGCGGAGAAGATTCGTAACCGCGCTCAGGCGCACGGACGACAGCTCGGTGTCCTAGCCGATCTACAAGGGCCTAAAATTCGTATTGAGGCGTTTGCTAATAGCGGCTCGATTGAGCTGACCGAGGGGGATCGCTTTACTCTCGACAGCCGTCACGACAAGGCGAATGGGGCGGTCGATAGGGTAGGCGTTAACTATCCCCCATTACCCGCCGATGTGGTTCGCGGTGATACGCTGCTGCTCGATGATGGTCGAGTCGTACTATGGGTCGATGGCGTTGATGAGTTCGAGATTAGCTGCCGTGTCGTCGTCGGCGGCCTACTTAAGAGCTACAAAGGGATCAATCGCTTAGGCGGTGGCCTCTCGGCGGCGGCGCTAACCGAAAAAGATCGGGCCGATATTGCAGTTGCCGCAGAGATGAAGGCCGACTATGTCGCCGTCTCCTTTGCCCGTAGCGCCGATGATGTGATCGAAGCGCGGCAGTTACTGCTTGATGCTGGCGGCAAGAGTCGTATTGTCGCCAAAATAGAACGGGCCGAGGCGTTAGAGGTGATCGATGAGATTATTCGCGCCTCCGATGCCATTATGTTAGTGCGGGGGGAGTTAGGGGTTGAGGTCGGTGATGCGGCGCTGCCGCCGATTCAAAAACGGCTAATTCAGCGGGCGCGGCTGCTCAATCGGGTGGTGATTACCGCCACTCAGATGATGGAGTCGATGCAACGCAACCCTCTGCCGACTCGGGCGGAGGTGTTTGATGTCGCTAATGCGGTGCTCGATGGCACCGATGCGGTGATGCTCTGTGCCGAAACCGCCGTCGGACTCTATCCTGATCGGGCGATTGAGGCGATGCACCGAGTCTGTCTGGAGGCTGAAAAGCAGCCCGAGGCGGTCACTGAGAGCCATCAGCAGCGGATTCATAGCGACTGCCACTATGTCGATGAGGCGATTGCGATGGCGACAATGTACACCGCTAACCACCTTAATGTGAAAGCGATTGCGGCTATGACCGAATCGGGATCGACCCCGTTATGGATGTCTCGGATTAGCTCCGGTATCCCCATCTACGCCCTGACTCGACGAGTCAGTACCCGTCGTCGCGTGAGCCTCTATCGCGGGGTCTATCCGGTCAGTTTTGATCCGACCACCTATAGCGACCATGCTGAAGTTAATCGTGAAATTATCGATGAGCTGCTGCGTCGCGGTGCGGTGCGTGACGGCGATTTAGTGATTATTACCAAAGGTGATCTAATGGGTGTCAATGGTGGCACCAATGCGATGAAAATTGTTAAAGTGGGGGAGTTAAGCTAGCGGCTAGCGCCTCTTTTGGTTCAAATATCTGTTTTTAATCCAACCCTAAAATCGAAGGAGTTTATATGGCTCTCGTTTCAATGCGTCAACTTCTCGACCATGCTGCTGAAAACGGTTATGGTCTGCCTGCCTTTAATGTGAATAACATGGAGCAGGTTCATGCGATTATGATGGCTGCCGACGTGGTTGACAGCCCCGTTATTCTGCAAGGCTCCGCCGGTGCTCGCTCCTATGCGGGCGAGCCGTTTTTGCGCCACCTTATCTCGGCAGCAGTCGAGATGTATCCCCACATTCCGGTGGTGATGCATCAAGATCACGGCGCCTCCCCCGATGTCTGCCTGCGTTCGATTCAATCTGGCTTTTCGTCGGTGATGATGGATGGCTCACTCATGAGCGATGCGAAGACCCCCGCAACCTACGAATACAATGTGGAGGTAACTCGCAAGGTGGTTGAGATGGCCCATGCCGGCGGGGTGTCGGTTGAAGGGGAGCTCGGTTGCCTCGGTTCACTCGAAACAGGTGAGATGGGTGAAGAGGATGGGCACGGTGCTGAGGGTAAGCTCGATATGGATATGCTGCTGACCGACCCCGAGCAGGCAGCCGACTTTGTCAAGCAGACCGGTGTCGATGCGCTGGCGATTGCGATTGGGACCTCTCACGGTGCCTATAAGTTCACCAAGGAGCCGACTGGTGAGATCCTGCGGATTGACCGAATTAAAGAGATCCACGCCCGTATCCCCGATACCCATCTGGTGATGCACGGCTCCTCTTCGGTTCCGCAAGATTGGCTACAGATTATTAACAGCTATGGCGGCGACATGGGGCAGACCTATGGCGTACCGGTAGAAGAGATTGTTGAAGGCATCAAAAGTGGTGTGCGTAAAGTCAATATCGATACCGACTTGAGAATGGCCTCAACCGGTTCGATTCGTCGCCACTTAGCCGAAAATAGCAGCAATTTCGACCCGCGTAAGTTCCTGAAAGAGGCGACCAAAGCGATGAGCGAAATCTGTAAAGCCCGCTACGAAGCCTTTGGTACGGCGGGGATGGCCTCCAAAATCAAGCCAGTCTCACTTGAGGTGATGTTTGGCAGATATGCCTCCGGTGAGCTGGATCCGAAAATTAACTAAACTTAATTTTTAGTCCGCTTGAAAACGGCTCTTCGGAGCCGTTTTTTGATTGACTTCTCATCAAAGGGGGCTGTCCGTGAGTGATACATTAAATCCGCGCCAAAAGGAGGCCGTGCGCTATATCGATGGCCCACTACTGGTGTTGGCTGGTGCCGGTAGCGGTAAGACCCGCGTCATTACCCGCAAAATCGCTTGGCTAATCAATCAGTGTGACTATGCGCCGCACCATATCGCCGCCGTGACCTTTACCAATAAAGCGGCTAGAGAGATGAAGCAGCGGGTCGGGGAGCTGATGGCGGGCAAAAATAGTCGCGGTCTCAGAGTCTCTACCTTTCATACCTTAGGGCTCGATATGATTCGCCAGCAGCTAGGCGAACTCGGCTATAAAGCCGGTTTTTCGATCTTCGATACCGGTGATAGCGTGGCGTTAATTAAAGAGCTATTAAGACGCCACCAAGCGAATGAAGAGTTGGCGCAGGAGCTACAGCAGCAGTTTTCGAGCTGGAAAGGGGAGGCTCTAACGCAGGAGGCGCTCTACCGCCACCCCCCTGACGGAGTCGATAGCGCAATTATCGAGCTATTTGGTGACTATAATCGCCACCTAAAGGCGTTTAACGCGGTCGATTTTGATGATCTTATCGCCCTGCCGCTACAGCTACTGCAACAACATAGCGAGGTGCGGGAGAGGTGGCAGAACAGAATTCGCTACCTGCTAGTCGATGAGTATCAGGATACTAACTCGACCCAATACCAGTTAGTCCGCCTCCTAGTCGGGCCGAGGCAGAATTTGACCGTCGTTGGCGATGATGATCAGTCGATTTACGCTTGGCGCGGGGCGCAGCCGGAGAATCTATCGCTGCTAAAAGAGGACTTTCCCCGTCTAAGGGTGATCAAACTGGAGCAGAACTACCGTTCTATGGGGCGTATTTTAAAGGTCGCCAATGCCTTAATCGCCCATAATGTGCACCTATTTGAGAAAAAATTGTGGTCTGATAAGGGGCATGGCGAGCCGATTCAGGTGGTCGCGGCGGTCGATGGAGAGGATGAGGCGCTCCAGGTCGTGACCGATATTATGCACCAAACCGTGCGTTCTGCCTCTGGCTATCGCGATTTTGCGATTCTCTACCGTAGTAACCACCAATCGCGACTATTTGAGAAGGCGCTGCGAGAGCATCGTATCCCCTACCATCTAAGTGGCGGCACCTCTTTTTTCTCACTCATGGAGATAAAAGATGTGATGGCCTACCTACGGCTGCTGATCAACCCCGATGATGACACCGCCTTTTTGCGGGTGGTCAATACTCCCCGACGGGAGATCGGTGCGTCAACCCTGGAGAAGCTGGGTCACTATGCCGGTGAACGGGGGGTGACCCTCTTTACCGCCTGTTTTGAGCTGGGGTTAAAGCAGCAGTTAAGCGAACGGGCCTGGGGTCGGCTCGACACCTTTGCTAATTGGCTAGTGGCGTTGGGTGATGAGGCTAAGCGTGGGGAGCCGATGGTGGTCTTTGAGGCGCTATTAAAGGCGATCGACTACCAGAGCTGGTTAAATGATAGCGCCGCATCGCTCAAACAGGCCGAGAAGCGCTGGGCGAATGTGATGGAGCTACAGAGCTGGTTGCAGAAGATGGTTGATGAGGCCGAGGGGGAGGTGAAACTAAGCGACTTAGTGGCTCGATTAAGTCTGTTCGATATTTTAGAGCGGCAGAATGAGGAGAGCGATAGTGATGCGGTGCGCTTAATGACTCTCCACTCGGCAAAGGGGCTGGAGTTCCCCACGGTCTATCTGGTCGGCATGGAGGAGGAGAGTCTGCCCCACCGCAATAGTATTGAGGCCGATACTATAGAGGAGGAGCGGCGGCTCGCCTATGTCGGCATCACGAGGGCAGAGCGGCGGTTAGTGTTGAGCTATGCTAAAAAGCGCCGTCGGGGAGGGGAGATGGAGGTGCGTGAACCGAGCCGCTTTTTGGCCGAACTACCGGCTGAAGATCTACAGCGTTCAGGGGTTGGGGTCGAACGGACACCCGAGCAGCAGCAGGCGCACGGTTTAGCGCAGTTAGCCAATCTCCGTGCGATGGTAGGAGCTTAACCGATGGCAGAGGAGCTAGAGCCGTTCGCACAACTGGAGCGACAAAAACTTAACCTAGAGACGGCGGTTATCGGCTGGCACGACCTACAGCGCTTCTTTGCGGCAGGTAGGGTGCTACAGGTGGCCAAAACTCTCGATCTCATTGAGGTGGCGACCCAAATGGCGCTCGATAACTCGCCGATGTGGCAACAGTGGCTACAGCTAGGGCTAGTTCGCGCGGTGGCCGACTGCCAAGCGGCGACATGGTATCGCGACAATACGCTGCTCTGGGCGGTGGTGGTTAGGCCGTGGGTGTTGGTACAGAGGTATGAATGATGCCGATGTTAACGGTCGATAAAGAGGTTCAGCGGCTCGTTGCCACCATTCGGCGCGATTTTGAGGCCAATCGGCTACGGATCCCCTCTCTGCCCGATATTGCGCTACGGGTGCGGCAGGCGATTGAGCAGGAGAACCACTCTGCCCGCCATATCGCCGAAATTATTCAGTTTGATCCGGCCATAGCCGCCAGAGTGATACAGCTAGCTAACAGCGTCCTGTTTCGCGGCAGCCGTAAGATCGAAAACACCCTTGAGGCTGTCGCTCGTATCGGTCTAAATACTGTGCGCGATCTAACCATCAGCCTCTCGATGCAGCAGGTGATGGAGAGTTCTAATGAGCAGATCACCCTGAAAATGCGCCAGCTATGGCAGCACAGCGTCTATGTCGCCGCTATTAGCCGCGTCTTAGGGCGCATCGGCCCTGAGCTGGAGCCAGATAGGGCGCTATTAGCCGGACTGCTGCACGATATTGGCGCGATTCCGGTACTGATCTATGCCGAATCCTCTCCCGAGTTAATCTATCAACCCTCACTATTAGAGCAGTTGATAGAGAAGCTGCGGGGTCGTTTAGGGGTGATGCTGTTGCGTCGGTGGGAGTTTGCCGACTCAATTGCGATCATACCGATGGAGGTCGATCGCTGGCAGCGCAATCCAAGAGCGATGCCAGACTATGCCGATGTGGTGCTGTTAGCCAATATCTTTGCTAACTTTGGTCGCTCTAAGCGCTACAGTGGGCCGCCGCTACACACGCTGCCCGCTTTTAACAAGTTCCCGCTAGGGGCGTTAGGTGCCGAAGGGGGGGTCGAGATTTTGGAAGAGGCGAAGGATGAGATTAAAGCGGTGCTGCGGGTGTTGGGGGGAAGCTCGCTATAGTGTGGCGGTGAGTGGTCTATCGCTCAATGAGGCCGGCGATCTGATCGTCAATAGCCATCAAAATGGCGCTGTGGCCTCGTTCGCGGGTCGATTCGAGCGCTGTTTGAATCTTTTGCGGTATCCTAAGCTGCTGCTGCTCCATGTAGCGGGCGCTACCGAGTTTGATCTGCTGGTGGTTAATCTCTACCTCTATGCCGAGACTGAGATGATATTTCGACTCATGCTGCGCTGGCGGCTCTAATTCGTATCGTCTTGCCTGTTCTAAGATAGCCTTGGCTATCGAATGGGAGAACTTCTGTTCGGCAGCGGCGCTATATTGCAAAATCTTCTCTTTACTAAAGTGCTGCTCATCGGCAGAGACAATCGCGGCGATTTGTGGGGTATCGTCGCTGGGGTGGGGAGCCACTGCCATTTCGGTCTCAATACGCTGGGCCGGCAGTAACGCCTCCATTGGGGCGTGAGTTGGGGCCGTCGCTTTTTGTTGTCGTCGTTTAGATTGCAGATGCCACACTCCTGTGACGGAGGCGATTAGGACTAATCCGAACAGGTGAATCATTTTGCTAACTGTAACTCGGCCTTGTGTTTCATGATCGTCAGGTTTGCGATTGCTATTATGCCCCCCCCTCCAACCTCCCTCCGCTGGGGGGAGGGTTGGAGTGGTGGGGCTGAGATTAGGGACGCGCCACTAGATGGGTGGTGAGTAGGTAGCGTTCAAAGCCGCCGTAGAGAAGTTTGACATTCTCAAAGCCATCTAAACGCAGCGCTAAAGCGACTTGGGAGGCGAATGAGCCGCTGTTACAGTAGGCTAAAATCGGTTTGTCTCGTGGTAATTTATCCCGATTGGCATAGACTTGGCGCCATTCGATATTGACCGCATTAGGGATATGGGCCTTGGCATACTGTTCCGCATCACGAACATCGAGAATGTAAAATTTAGCATAATCTGCCTCGGGAATCTGTTCCGCTGTGATCTGTCCTGCTCCATAAGAGATAAAGTCGAAATACTCCTGCAAAGCATCACTCACGATCGGATCGGCTTCGGCGTAGAGTGGTGTTATCGGGGCAAGCAGTAAGTTGCCCACCAGTAAGGGTAAGTAAATTTTCACCATATTTTTCTCCTTAACTCTGTTTTTGTAAACGAAAATAGCAAAAGTGCTGCACTTTGCCACTCGGTGTCTGATGCGCTTCTCGTTGTGTCTCTAGTAGAGAGAAATCGGCACCTAGGGTTTGGGTCAGCTTTTCGGCATCGTAGCGCTCTACCGGCAGATGACTGCACTGCTCTGGCCCATCTGGGGCGAAGGTGGCGATAATCAAGTGGCCGTTAGGCTGTAGGGCTCTCTCTAGTACAGTCAGGTACTGTTTGCGCTCCTCTGCGGTGGTCAAAAAATGGAATACGGCTCGATCATGCCATAGTTGGTAGCGTTTAGGGGGGGTAAACGCGGTAATATCACTCTCTAACCAGGTCACTTGTTGCGTCTGTGCAGGAGTTAAGCGAGCTTTGGCGTGTGCTAAAGCCGCTGCTGCAATATCTAATACGCTAATATCCTGATAGCCTGCGGCTAGCAGTTTATCAACTAGATAGGAGGCACCACCGCCGACATCAATCAAAGGTTGGGTCTGTTTTATGCCTGTATTATGAATTAGATTCAGGGAGTATTCGGGCATAGTTTGATACCAGCTAACCTCGCCGGGCTGTTTTTGCTGATACACCGTCTCCCAGTGCGCTTTTCTCTCCACTCTGTCTGCTCCTTTTGGTATTCAATTTATTTGTTGAATAGTTGAGTATAGTCAGGGGAGGGGGGATGTCAAGCGCTTATTCTGCTGTGAATTGCTTCAGCTATTTCAGGCTCTTAGGGTAGTTGAGAGAGGAGGGGGTGGGGGGAGTTGCAGAGAGGGCGCAGTGGTCTGGCTATGCGATGGGTCGGTGCTTTGGAGATTAGGGGCGTGATGATTCTGGTGAAGGGGATGGGGGTGGGGGGAGTTAAGCTAAGTTTAAGTTAAGTTAAGTTAATGAATTTATTTGGTTAATTTTTTTGTCTCTTTTGGGTTAAAAAAATTGCTGTGGGGGGGTTGTGGTTTAGAACATTTCTGGTATTCTGGGGCCACTGTTCGAGTGGAGCAAAAAACAGTTCTTGATTTTTTATTTATTTGTCATTAGAATTTTCCACCGTAGATAGGTTATCTACAAGCGCGAAAGTTTTGCGTGCCATGGTTAGAGTCGAAGTCGAATCGCAAGGTTGTTCTCTGTTCAGGATGAACGTCGAGGCAATTTTTATGGCGCAAGCTGGGTTTCGATGGCTGAAACTGCCCATGTTGCCGGTGTTGACCGGCCATCCGGTTGGGACTGCTCAACCAGGACTCCAGTTGCTCGCCCGCAAGGGTGTTATCAACGGAGAGCGAATTACCAAAAACCGCCATGAGCAACTTTGCTTAGGTTTTTGGGAACAGTATAGTTATTCCACTGCTGCTCATTTAAAATTTGGTAAAAAATGGTAATTGAAAAAATCGTCAACTTTTTGACGGCGGGATTTTCCGCCAAGCCCATTCATAACCGTTTGATTCTTAAGCTGAAATTAAGGGTAGCGGTATGAGACCTTCCCCGTTTTGTAGGGGATTAAGACCCATACCCCCAGGTGGTTGTCATGAGGTTGTCCAGTATGAGACCTTCCCCGTTTTGTAGGGGATTAAGACCCTCCAGGTAATCCACTACTTCGCTTTTCTTCCGAGTATGAGACCTTCCCCGTTTTGTAGGGGATTAAGACTTATTTGTCCCTGCTATCTTGATCTATATCGGTATGAGACCTTCCCCGTTTTGTAGGGGATTAAGACTTATTTGTCCCTGCTATCTTGATCTATATCGGTATGAGACCTTCCCCGTTTTGTAGGGGATTAAGACGTTTCTATGCGCTGCACACGCCGCCAACCTGGGCGGTATGAGACCTTCCCCGTTTTGTAGGGGATTAAGACAACTAATCGCGCTCATACAGCGCACTGTGTTTTGGTATGAGACCTTCCCCGTTTTGTAGGGGATTAAGACTCGATTTCGCCCAATGATTTTTTGAGTGAATACCGTATGAGACCTTCCCCGTTTTGTAGGGGATTAAGACGTGCCACAGGCTGGCACCCTCGGGTCTGGCGTATCGTATGAGACCTTCCCCGTTTTGTAGGGGATTAAGACCCTTCCAACGACCCTCACCTTCGTTCTGCTACTGGGTATGAGACCTTCCCCGTTTTGTAGGGGATTAAGACGTCTCTACTATTTCAATCTTCTGCTCCCGGCACCAGTATGAGACCTTCCCCGTTTTGTAGGGGATTAAGACGTTAAAAAACGCGTAACCCCACGTAGTGGGCACCGTATGAGACCTTCCCCGTTTTGTAGGGGATTAAGACATGCCCGGGGAGTGTGATGTTGAAACCACATTGGTATGAGACCTTCCCCGTTTTGTAGGGGATTAAGACTCGAGAAAATCCTCGATGGTTAGTCGTGCTCCGATCGTATGAGACCTTCCCCGTTTTGTAGGGGATTAAGACGGTCGAGTTCAACGCTATTTCCCGTGGCTTCCTCGTATGAGACCTTCCCCGTTTTGTAGGGGATTAAGACCGCGATATCTTCAGATACCGCTGAAAAGTCTTCGTATGAGACCTTCCCCGTTTTGTAGGGGATTAAGACAATACATTTGTTTTTATGACGCTACCATTTTCGGTATGAGACCTTCCCCGTTTTGTAGGGGATTAAGACCATGGCAATAACTCCAATTTTTACAGTATTTCGAGGTATGAGACCTTCCCCGTTTTGTAGGGGATTAAGACGAAAAATCAGGCCAAAAGTCAACCCCAGTGGCGGGGTATGAGACCTTCCCCGTTTTGTAGGGGATTAAGACGCACCACTCCTCCTGTATGTCGAAGTAAAATGAATGTATGAGACCTTCCCCGTTTTGTAGGGGATTAAGACGGAAGGCCTCTATGAGCTCCTCGTCAAATATTGGCGGTATGAGACCTTCCCCGTTTTGTAGGGGATTAAGACTCGACCATAAGGTGATACTCCTCCGTTGCTGGCAGGGTATGAGACCTTCCCCGTTTTGTAGGGGATTAAGACCACTACTTTTCAGGTGTTTAGAAAACTCATTTTTGTATGAGACCTTCCCCGTTTTGTAGGGGATTAAGACATCACTTCCCGCCTACAATCTGTCAGGCGATACGGTATGAGACCTTCCCCGTTTTGTAGGGGATTAAGACGTGAGACATTACATCTCCATTGACGGCAGATAACGTATGAGACCTTCCCCGTTTTGTAGGGGATTAAGACGGGCCTCGTGAAGCGGCTTTAACAGAAAGGGAGGTATGAGACCTTCCCCGTTTTGTAGGGGATTAAGACCGGATTTCCGGTAGCCTCCTCGTACCACTCAAGGGTATGAGACCTTCCCCGTTTTGTAGGGGATTAAGACACCAAAGACATCGGGAAATGTTTGTCCAATAAATACTTAACCATTTAACCATTTAATAGCGACTCTACCCAACAACAACTCATTAATAATCAACGCCACAGCAGCAAGCTATCTTCCCTTTGATGTGACACGGCGCGACCGTTTAGCGCGGTACTAGATGCTGATCTACCCCTTACTGCGCAAATTCAATAGTTATCCCTCCTAACGCTGCTTCGCATGGTAGGGGAGGGCTAATTTTGCTACACTAATGGCCGTGATAGTCTATCAAGTCACTACAAGTAACCACTTTAAAAGTAGAGCAGAGTAGAGCAAGGTTTTACGCATGGCAAACACCAACTTTAAGCAAGATATTTTCGGTCAGTTTGCCCGTATTGGCAAAGCGCTGGGTAATAGTCACCGGCTCGAAATTCTCGAATTTTTAGCGCAGTGTGAATACAATGTAGAGAGTCTAGCACGACTCGGCGGTTTAAGCGTGGCCAACGCCTCGCAGCACTTGCAACACCTACGCCAAGCGGGCCTAGTCGCGACTCGAAAAGAGGGGCTGCATGTCTATTACCGCCTAGCCGACAGAGATATTATTGAGCTAATGCGAGTGTTGCGGCGAGTCGCCGAGCGCAATTTGGCCGAAGTCGATAGACTAGTCAATAGCTACCTAAAAACCAAAGATGAGCTAGAACCGATCCCAGCTAAAGAGCTACTACAGCGAGTGCGCGAAGGGTTGGTGACCGTACTAGATGTCCGACCGCCGGAGGAGTTTGCCGCTGGCCACCTACCGGGTGCCGTCAATGTCCCGCTTGATGAACTAGAGCGATTGTGGTCGAGCTTCAACCCTGAGCGGGAGATTGTCGCCTACTGTCGTGGCCCCTATTGCGTACTCGCCTACAGCGCAGTGGAGCGGCTGCGTGCGCACGGCCTGCAAGCACGACGGCTAGAAGATGGGTATCCTGAGTGGAAGGCGGCGGGGTTGCCGATCAGCTCCATTGCTCAATAGCGCTGTGCTGCGCTATGACCACGATCACGACTATAACTGTTCCTAAAAACCTACGCAAAGTTGCTCATGGCAGTTTTTCAGGGTCGGACAACCGTGCCAGCACATTTCGTGCAGCGTTCTGGTCTGCCTGTAACACAACCCCGTCGAAACAGTAAATGCCCGATATCGGGGCGGTGAGGTCTTTTGCCGCAATCACGGCGGCTTTATCAACAACCTTATGAACCGAATGGCGCGACCTTCCTTCAGCCAGCCATCACCAATCTGGCGATCCGAGAGACCCACGCCACCGACAGACCCAAACCTCTGCCAGACCTCGGTACGCACTTAGCCAAGCCGACGCGCCTGCTCGCGCAATGCGGCGACTTTGCCCTTATTCGGGCGTTTTGCGTTCAGAATTCGCGTGACCCTCATTCGCACACCTCCTTTGGTAACTGAATGGGCCTATCGGGAAAATCCTCCTTGATCTCCAACGCCAACTACAATGACAACTCCATCACCCCATCCATCTCTACCTGCGCCCCCTTAGGCAGCGAAGCAACCCCGATGGCCGCCCGCGCCGGATAGGGCTCGGTAAAATAGTCGGCCATCACTTGGTTCACTAGCGTAAAGTGGCCTAAATCGGTAAGAAAGATAGTCAGTTTCGCGATATCTTGTAGCGAACCGCCCGCCGCTTCAGTAACCGCCGCTAGGTTATCAAAGACTTGGCGAATTTGAGCCTCAATGTCACCGCTGTTTAGCGTCATAGTTGCCGGAACCAGCGGAATCTGCCCCGACAGATAGACCGTACTGCCGCAACGCACCGCTTGGGAGTAAGTACCGATGGCCTGTGGCGCTTTGTCGGTGTAGATAACTTCTTTCATCCTCATCTCCAGTCTAGTTAGCAATACTATAATATGATCCTGAGGGGGAGATTAACTGCCACGGCTAATCTTCAAGATATTATCGACTCGACGCAGGCGCCGCATGACAGCGGCTAGCTCCTCGCGGCCATGAACCGCTAGCGTTAGATTCATTGTAGCCGTAACGCCGTCACTCTTGTCGATATTAATATTGTCGATATTAATCCCTAAGGCCGAAATGGTAGCGGCAACGGTGGCTAAGACACCACGCTTATTAGTGACACTCACGCGCAGATCAGTCAGAAATAGCGAACCGGCAACCGAATCCCAAGTCACATCGACCCACTTTTGCGGATGTTTTTGGTAGGTGGCCAGATTATTGCACTGACAGGTATGGATCACCACGCCACGCCCCGAAGTAAGGTAGCCGAAGATAGGATCACCCGGGATCGGACGACAACATTTTGCGTAGGTTACAATGCTCCCCTCAGTGCCGTGAATCGCGAGAGCGCTTTTGGTATCAGCAGAGGGTGGCGTGAGCAGCTCAGAGTCAAGTTCAGACTTAGCAGGTTCAGATCCTCCCGACTCCCCCTCCCGCTGTAGCAGCTCTTTGGCGATAAGCGGCGCTAGATGATTGCCAAAGCCGATTTCGGCAAAGAGCTGTTCGCTCTGGTTGAGCTGCCATTTAGAGAGACGAGGCTCGATTAATTGAGCCTGCTCTAACTCTTTTAGGCTATGGTGCATCGCTTTTAGGGCTGAGTCGAGCAGCCGCCAACCTAGTTGAATCGCCTCATGGCGTTGAATGTTCTTCAGATAGTTGCGAATACTAGACCGCGCCTTGGCCGTGGCGACAAACTGAAGCCATGAGGGGTTGGGGTGAGCTTTAGGATCGGTAATAATCTCTACCCGTTGTCCATTATGGAGCGAGAGATGGAGCGGGGCGGGGCGGCCATCGATACGAGCAGCGATACAGTGATCGCCTACCCCAGTATGGACGCTATAGGCAAAATCGACCACAGTC
Organism: Ectothiorhodospiraceae bacterium BW-2; assembly: GCA_008375315.1. NCBI lineage: Bacteria > Pseudomonadati > Pseudomonadota > Gammaproteobacteria > Chromatiales > Ectothiorhodospiraceae > Ectothiorhodospiraceae bacterium BW-2. Next base: position 2,947,192 of record CP032507.1, read on the forward strand.
GCCCCCCGTGGTAGAACCGTAATCTCCCCTTTGGGGGTAAAGAGATAGACCTGATCGGGAAAGAGATCGAGTTTGACATTTTCGAGAAACTCCTGCGGATCACCGGCGTTCTGCTGCATCTCCAACAGCTTCTGCATCCACTCCCGCACCCGCGATTCGGTGGCGTGAATCGCCTGCTCTCCCGATTTATAGAGCCAGTGGGAGACGATACCGTACTCGGCCTCCCGCTCCATCTCTTCGGTTCTAATCTGTACATTAATCGGGAAACCGTAGCTGCTCTGCAACGAAGTGTGTAGCGACTGATAGCCGTTAATTTTAGGAATAGCGATATAGTCTTTAAATTTTCCCGGTACCGGCTTAAACAGATTGTGAATGATCCCTAAGGCACGATAGCAGGCATCGACATTCGTGACAATAATCCGAACCCCGAATAGATCGGTCACCTCTTTAAAGGAGCAATGCTTATCACGCATCTTCCGATAGATGCTGTAGAGATGTTTGTCACGACCGATGACCGTCGCCTCTAGCCCCTCCTGTTGCAGTCGCTCCTCAATCGCGGAGATAATCTTCTTGAACAGCGGACGGCGGTTACCGCAGACGCGCCGCAGCACCTGCTCTAGTATCTCATAGCGGCGGGGGTGGTAGGCGGCGAAACCTAAGGTCTCTAGCTCAAGCCGAATTTGGTTAATGCCGAGTCTAAGGGCTATCGGGGCATATATCTCCAGCGTCTCTACCGCGATACGACGCCGTTTGTCGGGACGCATCACCGAAAGAGTACGCATATTGTGCAGCCTATCGGCAAGTTTGATAATGATGACTCGAACATCTTTTACCATCGCTAGCACCATTTTGCGAAAATTTTTCGCCTGCGCCTCTAGCTTAGAGTGTGACTGAATATTGTTTAGTTTGCTAACGCCATCAACAAGGTAGGCGACCTCCTCACCAAAGTCCTCTACCAGCTTATCTCTCGCTGTGGGGGTATCTTCAATCACATCGTGCAAGATACCGGCGATAACCGTCTGATAGTCGAGCCGTAGCTCGGCTAAAATTCGGGCAACGGCAAGTGGATGGTAGATATAGGGCTCACCACTGACTCGGCGCTGCCCCTCATGAGCTTCGGCACCAAATAGGTAGGCTTGATAGACCTCTGTTACCTGCTCTTTGGGCAGATAGCTCTCTAACAGATCGCAGAGGTCGCTCATCATAAACATGGCAAAAGGGCCGGTAGAGCGAGCTATCCGGTGGGATCGGCAAAGGTTCTGCGCCGTGGCGGGGCACTATAGCTGGCGGCGTCAATTTTGTTAGCGGCTATCTCCCGCAGCGCCATTACCGTCGCCTTGTCGTTCTCCCACGGCAGATCGGTATCGGCACCATTGCTCAATTGGCGAGCGCGTCTGGCCGCGACCAGCACCAATTGAAAACGGTTATCGACATACTTTAAACAATCCTCCACGGTAACCCGCGCCATACTTCTCTCCTTAATCTCGGTTCGTGTATCGCTATATAAACATATAGTGAAAGGGGGCATCATAGATCAGCTAGCCCATAGGCACCAGTGGTGCGGAGCAATTTTTTTGTCTCGTTAGCGTTGTTTATGTGGCAATCGAAAAAAATTGGAGCCGTTAACCGTTGAACTATCCCTTTTAAAGCACTATTAGGCGGTAGTTGATTGTTGATGAGTAAATGAGGTGCAGTATGAAGATGAATGTTGGTGGGATTGATCGGGGAGTACGGATTGTGGCGGGTGCCGCGCTTATCGGCTGGGCGCTGATGGGTGGGCCGATTTGGGCCTGGATTGGGGTGGTGCCGCTAGCGACCGGAGCGATCGGCTTTTGTGCCCTTTATCCACTCCTAGGGATCAATACCTGTCAGATCAAGGAGCAGTAAGCTACCTTCCCCATCCCCTCCCTCCCGCTAGGGGGGGCTGTTTCCTGTTAATCGCGCCTGATGGCAAGTTGCGTTTGATGCAACGAGGCCTGATCGCATAGACTATGCGGCTCCAACTGTTACAAATTAGCGGAGCTGACCATGCAAGCCAAAACACTCTACGATAAGTTATGGGATGACCATCTGGTGCGAACTGAAGCCGATGGCACCTCACTGCTCTATATCGATCGCCATCTGGTGCACGAAGTGACCTCACCACAGGCGTTTGAGGGTTTGCGTCTAGCAGGACGGCGGCCTTGGCGTACCGAGTCGGTCTTAGCCGTACCCGATCACAATGTGCCGACGACAGATCGCTCCTTGGGGGTGAGTGATCCTATCGCCAAACTTCAGCTCGATACCCTAGAGCGCAACTGTCGTGAGTTTGGCATCACCCGCTTTGCGATGGAGGATATTCGCCAAGGGATTGTTCATGTCATCGGCCCTGAGCAGGGGGCGACACTCCCTGGGATGAGTGTGGTGTGTGGCGACTCTCATACCTCGACCCATGGCGCTTTTGGAGCGCTAGCGCACGGAATAGGGACCTCTGAGGTGGAGCATGTGTTGGCTACGCAGTGTCTGGTACAGCGCAAGATGAAAAATATGCGCATTCGGGTCGATGGGCCGGTGCCGGAGGGGGTGGGCGCTAAAGATATCGTGTTGGCCATTATTGGCGTCACTGGCACCGCCGGGGGGACCGGTTATGCGATTGAGTTTGCCGGTCGTGCGATTGAGGAGCTATCGATTGAGGGCCGAATGACCCTCTGTAACATGGCGATTGAGGCCGGTGCCCGCGCCGGCATGGTGGCGGTCGATGAGAAGAGTATCGACTACTTCCGTGATCGCCCCTATGCCCCCAAAGGGGCGCTATGGGATCGCGCCGTCACCGCTTGGCGGCAGCTCCACTCCGATGAGGGGGCTGTGTTTGATCGGGAGCTAGTTATCGATGCCACCGCCCTAAAACCGCAGCTCACTTGGGGAACCTCCCCCGAAATGGTGGTGGCCATCGACCAAACCGTGCCCGATCCGACCGCTGAGGCCGATAGCGTTCGAGCCGAGGGGATGCGGCGTGCATTAGCCTACATGGGGTTAACGGCAGGCACCCCTATGCGTGATATTGCCGTCGATAGAGTCTTTATCGGCTCCTGTACGAACTCCCGTATCGAAGATCTGCGCGAGGCCGCGGCAGTCGCTAAAGGTTATCAAGTCGCCGCATCGGTTAAGCAGGCGCTGGTGGTGCCCGGGTCGGGGTTGGTCAAACAGCAGGCGGAGGCGGAGGGGCTCGATAGAGTCTTTATTGAGGCCGGTTTTCAGTGGCGTGAGCCTGGCTGCTCTATGTGTCTGGCGATGAATGCCGATAGACTCGAACCTGGGGAGCGCTGCGCTTCGACCTCAAATCGTAATTTTGAGGGGCGACAGGGGCAGGGGGGACGCACCCATCTTGTGAGTCCGGCGATGGCCGCCGCCGCTGCTATTCGTGGCCACTTTATCGATTTTCGGGAGATAACTCATGGATAAATTTCCACACCCCTTTACCGGCTTGGTCGCACCGTTAGATCGCAGTAATGTCGATACCGATGCGATTATTCCGAAGCAGTTTTTAAAGTCGATTCAGCGCAGCGGCTTTGGCCCTAATCTGTTTGATGAGTGGCGCTATCTCGACCACGGCGAGCCGGGGAGGGAGAGTCACTCGCGCCCGCTTAATCCCGACTTTGTTCTCAATCAGCCGCGCTACCAAGGGGCGACCGTGCTGCTGACGCGGGAGAACTTCGGCTGTGGTTCGTCACGCGAACACGCCCCATGGGCGCTATTAGATTACGGTTTTCGGGTGGTTATTGCCCCAAGCTTTGCCGATATCTTTTTTAACAACTGCTTTAAAAATGGTATCTTGCCGCTCGTGTTAACGCCAGAGCAGGTAACGCAGCTCTTTTGGCAGTGTGAGGCGGAGGTGGGGTATCGGCTGGTGGTCGATCTAAAGGCGCAGCAGCTAATCGCATCCGCTGGCGTTACCTTTCCCTTTGAGATCGATCCGTTTCGAAAACAGTCTCTGCTAGAGGGGCTAGACGATATCGGCTTAACGCTACAGCACCGAGAGGAGATCGCCGCCTATGAGGCAAAAAGGCAGCAGCAAGCACCGTGGCTATTTGGTTAAGTCGCCCGAATATAGTTTGAACTACTTGGAGCAAAAATGAGTCATAAAATTGCCATCCTGCCCGGTGACGGTATCGGCCAGGAGATTGTCGCTGAAGCGGTCAAGGTGCTGCAGGTACTGCAGCAGGAGTATGGTCTTAACCTTGAGACCGAAGAGGCACCGGTCGGCGGTACCGCCTATGATATCGCCGGCCACCCCCTGCCCGACTCGACCCTAAAGCTAGCGCAAGAGGCCGATGCGGTACTCTTAGGTGCGGTAGGGGGGTATCAGTGGGAGTCGCTGCCAATCGCGGTGCGACCAGAGAGGGGATTACTCGGGCTGCGAGCAGAGCTAGGGCTGTTTGCCAATCTGCGTCCAGCGATTCTCTACCCGCAGTTAGCCGACGCCTCGACCCTCAAAAATGAGATAGTCTCTGGACTCGATATCATGATTGTGCGCGAACTAACGGGGGGGATCTACTTTGGTCAGCCACGGGGGGTGCGCCACCTCGATAGCGGTGAGAGGCAGGGCTACAACACGCTAGTCTATAGCGAACATGAGATTCGCCGTATCGCCAAAGTCGCCTTTGAGATTGCCATGAAGCGCAATAAAAAGATCTGCTCGGTCGATAAGGCCAATGTGTTGGAGTGTACCGAGCTATGGCGCGAAGTGGTGAGTGAGGAGGCGAAGCGTTATCCTGACATCGAACTTAGCCATCTCTATGTCGATAACGCCGCCATGCAGCTAGTGCGGGCACCAAAACAGTTCGATGTCATGGTCACTACCAATATGTTTGGCGATATTCTGTCAGATTGTGCCGCGATGCTCACCGGTTCGATTGGGATGCTCCCCTCAGCCTCACTCGATGCGAACAGCAAGGGGATGTATGAGCCGATTCACGGCTCAGCGCCCGATATCGCCGGCAAAAATATCGCTAATCCACTCGCGACCATCCTCTCGGTCGCTATGTTGGTTAAATATAGTCTCAATCGTAGCGATCTCTGCGCTAAAATTGAGCAGGCGACCCGACAGGTGCTCGATAGTGGCAAACGCACTGCCGATATTATGGCACCGGGGTGTGAGCCGATCTCGACGACCCAGATGGGCGAGGCGGTCTGTGAGCAGCTGCGGCAATTGGCCGCACATTAGACACATTGTAGAAGCAACTTTCAGGAGATAAATATGAAAAAAGTGGGCCTCATTGGCTGGCGTGGCATGGTCGGTTCGGTGCTGATGCAGCGACTACAGCAGGAGGGTGATTTTGCCTCATTTGAGCCGATATTTTTTACCACTTCCCAGGTGGGTCAGGCCGGCCCCGACATTGGCCAACCTGTCGCCCCGCTAAAAGATGCCAATGAGATTAGCGAGCTACAGCAGATGGACGCTATCGTCACCTGCCAAGGGGGAGACTATACCGAAAAGGTCTATCAACCGCTACGAGAGAGCGGCTGGAGTGGCTACTGGATCGATGCCGCCTCGACACTGCGGATGAGAGATGAGGCGATTATCATCCTCGATCCAGTCAATCGAGCCGTGATTGATCGCGGTATGAGTGAGGGGGTTAAGAGCTATATTGGCGGTAACTGTACCGTTAGTCTCATGTTAATGGCCATTGGCGGCCTGTTTGAACAGGATCTCATTGAGTGGGTTACCCCGATGACCTATCAGGCCGCCTCTGGGGCGGGTGCTCGCAATATGCGCGAGTTGATTAGCCAGATGGGGGCGATTCACGCCAATGTGGCCGATAAACTCAACGATCCGGCCAGCGCCATTCTCGATATTGATCGCCAAGTCGCGGAGTTTATTCGCTCTGATGACTATCCGCTACAGCAGTGGCCGGTTCCTTTGGCCGGTTCGCTAATTCCGTGGCTCGACTCACAACTACCGAGTGGCCAGAGTCGTGAGGAGTGGAAGGCGGAGGTCGAGACCAATAAAATTTTGGGTCGTAGCGACAGGCCAGTGCCGATTGATGGGCTCTGTGTTCGGGTCGGCGCGATGCGTAGCCACTCTCAGGCGCTCACGATCAAGCTCAAGCAGGATGTGCCGTTAAGTGAGGTAGAGCAGTTAATCGCCGCCCATAACGATTGGGTGAGCGTGGTGCCGAACGATAAAGAGCTCTCCATGCGGCAGCTAACTCCCGCTGCGGTGACCGGTACGCTAACCGTGCCTGTCGGTAGGATGCGTAAACTGAGTATGGGGCCGGAGTACCTCTCCGCTTTTACCGTAGGGGATCAGTTACTATGGGGAGCGGCAGAGCCGCTGCGGCGGATGCTGCAGATTGTGGTGCAGGGGGGCTAGGCTAAAGAGTGGCTGATCGGAGTCCCTCCCCTAGCTAGGGGAGGGAGTTAAGAGCAAAAAACAGGACAGAATGGCATTTAGCCAAGATAGTTGGCTAAATCGTCCGAACCGCCGATATGTTGGCCATTAATGAAGATCTGCGGTACGGTATTGCGAGCTGTGATCGCCCGTACCGCCCGCTCACTGGTATCACTACCGAGCACAATCTCCTCAAAATCTTTACCACGCTCGCGTAGCATCTCTTTGGCCTTGGCGCAGAAGGGGCAGCCGGGCTTAGTAAAGATAGCGATATCGGCCGGTTTATCGGCGTTGGGGTTAATATAGGCCAGCATTGTATCGGCATCGGAGACCTTAAAGGGATCGCCCGGCTCGTTCGGCTCGACAAACATCTTCTCAACGATGCCATCTTTGACCAGCATCGAGTAGCGCCAGGAGCGTTTACCGAAACCGAGGGCGCTTTTATCAACCAGCATTCCCATTCCGTCAGAGAACTCGCCGTTACCATCGGCGAGCAGGGTGACATTTTCGGCCTGCTGATCCTTGCCCCAGGCGTGCATGACGAAGGCGTCGTTAACCGATAGACAGACAATCTCATCGACGCCGTTGCTGTGCAGCGCCGCCGCTAACTCGTTGTAACGCGGCAGATGGCTGGAGGAGCAGGTAGGGGTGTAGGCACCGGGGAGGCTAAATACCACCACGGTACGCCCCTTAAACAGCTCATCGGAGCTAACATCGGTTAACTGGCCATCACAAATCTGCTTAAATGTGACCTGTGGAACGGCTTGACCCTCTTTGTGTGACATAAATTTCTCCTGTCGTTTAGGTTAAAGGAATTTGAGATGTTAAGGTGTCTGCTCAATCTATGGGGCTAGTATAGGGGCGCTTTTTTCATAGGTAAAATCGTTTATGTTTATTAACTAGATTGGAATGAACAATCATTGGGCAATCTTTTAGGGGTTTTAAGGGAGAGCCGACATGGCAAAGCGGTATGGCGGTGAGTTGATCTATTGTGGGCAAGATCGCTATGGGGTGCTGGAGGTGGTCGATAACGGTATTGAGCGCTCACTCCACTTCGGCTCCCCGCCGGTACAGAGCTCGATGCTACTGCACGATCCCGACTACCCCTATTTGAGCTATATTCGGGCGATGTTGACCGCGCTACTCTTCTGTCCCGAACCGAAACGGGTACTGGTGATAGGCTTAGGCGGCGGAACGCTGGTGCGCTATTTGGTGAACTACTGTCGTGCTAAAGAGATCGATATCGTCGAGCTGCGTCCAGCCGTGGTCAGGCTCGCACAGAGCTACTTTATGCTCCCCGATGAGCCGCAGCTAACTCTCTATCAAGAGGATATTCGCCGTTATCAGCGCCGTCATCGACCTAAAGCGCACTACGATCTGATTTTGGTCGATGCCTTCAGTGAACAGGGGTTGGCGAGTGCGGTGGCCGAGAGCGACTT